>NZ_JBIAHG010000042.1:0-56592 GCF_042870385.1 Streptomyces sp. NPDC006602
CTGATCGAGCATCCCGCCATCCATGACGGAGCGTCACTGGCGCACGGAGGCATGACCGGCTTCACGGAAATCTTGGAAGAGCCAGGATTCAACCGTCGCCGACAACTCCAAGGTCCAGAAAGAGGCACAGCTCTTTCTCGAGTTGCTTGTTTTCATCGTCAGTGGCAGCACACGGAAGGGGGTGCAGATGGCAGAGCCTCGACTCCTCGATCACCGAGTTCTTTCGACATGCGGCTGTCATGGCAGCCGGACTCCGTCCCAAGCGGAAAGTCCTGCGGCCGAGATGCCTCGGCAGGGGATGTTCGCCCCAACACTTTGTGCGTTGGGTCCTCCTGACGCGCGAGTCGCGCGTACCGGCAGCTCGTCTGGTCACTCGGCTCGGGGGACTCGGTGAACCCCCGAGTCCAACGCGGCGCGATCGCCGCTGTGCAGGTTCTCGCGCTCGCGGTCTGGTTCTCCGTGTCGGCGGTGGTGCCCACACTGCGCCAGGAATGGGGGATCTCGTCGACCGCAGCTGTCTGGCTCACGGGCTCGGTGCAGTTGGGGTTCGTCGTCGGTGCCGTGGGTTCGGCCGCACTCAACCTGCCCGACCGGTTCCGGCCGCATCTGGTGGTCGCAGCCGGCGCCGCAGCCGCCGCCCTGTGCACGCTTCTGTTCGCGCTGGTCGTGTCCAACATGGCCGGCGCCATCGGGTTGCGGTTCCTCACGGGAGTCTTCTTGGCGGGCGTCTACCCCGTCGGCATCAAACTCATGGCTTCGTGGTCGGCGAGCTCCGCCAGGGGCCGGGCCGTGGGGATCCTGGTCGCGGCGCTCACTCTCGGTTCGGCGCTCCCCCATCTGATCAGTGGGATTGCCGGTCTGCCGTGGCGAGCCGTCCTGTTGGCTGCAGCCGGGATCGGGCTGCTGGGCGCGTTGATGGTGTTGGCACTGGTCCGGCCAGGTCCTTACCTGAGCGCCTCCGCTCACACCCGCTACCCCCGGTACGCCGTGACGATGTTCCGAGAACGCGGCCCGCGGCTGACCAATCTCGGCTACTTCGGGCACATGTGGGAACTCTATGCCCTCTGGACCTGGCTCCCGGCGTTCCTCCTCGCTGCCCCGAGCGGGCCCGAACTTCCGGCTTCGGCCGAGATCACCATGTTCCTCGCGATGGGCGTCGCCGGCGTGATCGGATGCCTGCTCGGCGGCTGGGGGGCCGACCGCTTCGGACGACCGCCGACCGCCGTCGCCGCCCTCGCCGTCAGCGGACTGTGCTGCCTGCTCTCACCACTGGCGTTCCGCGCCGGCCCGACGCTCCTTTTTGTCTTCTGTGCGCTCTGGGGCGCTGCCGTCATCGCTGACTCCGGGGTCTTCTCCACAATGCTGTCCGAGGTCGCCGACACCCGGTTCGTGGGTACGGCCCTCACCGCCCAGACCGCGATCGGCTTCGGCCTCACCACCGTGAGCATCCAGCTTGTTCCGGTTCTGGCCGAAACAGTCGGCTGGCAGTATGGCTTCCTGCTTCTTGCCCCCGGTCCCGCTCTCGGGGTGCTTGCCATGAGCGTGATCAGCCGTCGGCCCGCCGCCGCAACGACGGGGTCCACGTGACCACGAACGAGACCTGATGCAATGCCTGCGGTTGGCGCCATCGCCTGGCGCAGCCCTCAGAATGCGACCAGCGCCCGACGGTAACGCCCCTGCCGCCAGCGGCTGTTCTACATCCCTGGCCGGACCGTGCGTCACGCCTCCGGTTCCTACCGGGGCGACGGCAAAAGCGCGAGACCGCGGTCGGCCTGAAGATCCTCCCCGCACGTCGCATGGACCTGTCCGGGGACCGCACCAGGGCGATCAACCGGCTCCGCGCGCAGATCCTGGAGTACTTCCCCGCCCTGGAACGGGCCTTCGACTACAGCACCTCCAAGACCGCGCTCATCCTGCTGACCGGGTACCAGACCCCGGCCGCCCTGCGCCGGATCGGCCGGGCCCGGCTGGCCACCTGGCTCAAGAACCACGGCGTGCGCACCCTGAACGTCGCCAACCACGGCGTGCGCACCCTGAACGTCGCCAAGAGCGCCGCTGACGCCGCGGTCATCGCCGCCGAAGCCCAGTTCACTGTCGTCCCCGGGGAGAAGACCGCCGCGAAGATGGTCCACGCCCTGGCCAGGGAGGTGATGGCCCTCGACGAGGAGATCGCCCAGGCCAACGCCCTCATCGAGAGCCGGTTTCGCGAGCATCCCGACGCCGAAGTGATCACCAGCATGCCCGGTATCGGCGACATGCTCGGCGCCGAGTTCATCGCCGCGACCGGCGGTGATATGACCGCCTTCGGCACCCCCGACCGGCTCGCCGGCGTCGCTGGACTCGCCCCCCGTTCCCCGCGACTCGGGAAAGATCAGCGGCAACCTGCGCCGGCCCAGACGCTACAGCCGACGGCTCCTGCGGATATTCTACCTCTCCGCCCAGGTCGCCACCGTGCACTGTCCCCAGTCCAAGACCTTCTACCAGCGCAAACGCGCCGAGGGAAAGTCCCACAAGCAGGCCGTCCTCGCGCTGGCCAGACGCCGCCTGAACGCACTCTGGGCCCTGATACGCGACCATCGGACCTTCGAAGCCGTCACATCCCAACCCGCTGCCACAGCGGCATGACCCAGTCACGAGGCGTCACCGCTCCGGCTTGACAACGTCATTGGGAATCCATACGCCCCTCCCAGCGATGCCGCCGACGCAACCGCGCCGGGCTCAACCCCCGCACCACCCAGGGACTTACCGGACCACCGGAACGCGAAACCCCCGCTGATCACCGTCTCTCAAACCGAGCCGCACCCATCCGAATTCATCGTGCTGCCCTTCGAGGAACGACGCCAGGGATCCGGTGGGCGGACGCATTGAGGGACTGCCGCGCCCGCCCGCCGGGGTCAGCGGCCGACGAACTCGGCGGGCGGGCGGTGGAGGAATGATTCGAGCCCTGGCTGGCTGGAGGGGCGTCAGCTGTTCAGAAAGCCCAGGACGTGGTCGGCGACCGTCTTGGGCTGCTCGATGTGCAGGAAGTGCCCTACGCTGGGTACGACGATGCGTTCGAAGCCGTTCGTGAACAGGGCAGCCATGCCGTCGCTCAACTCCACGGACATACAGTTGTCGTCGGCCCCATGGAGGTAGAGCGACGGGACGGTGATGGCACCGCGCGCCCGGGCTTCCAGGGATTGGGTCGCCTCGTCCGCGGGGGGCGTGAACAACTGGCGGTAGAAGCCCAGCATCTCGGTCAGGACTCCTGGGCACGGAGGGTTTCCTTGAGCGCGGCCCGCTCCGCATCCGGCAGCTCGTAGTCGGGCGACCATTCCCGCCAGAGCCGGTCGATGAAGGCGAAGTCGTCGAGCTCGACGGCCGCCTCCGCCATGGCTGTCTGGAAGAAGAACATGTACCAGCTGCGTCGCTGCTGATCACCGTCAGTGACGAATGCGGCTCCCAATTGAGGGCCATAGGAAACCGCCATACCGACAAGCTTGCGGACACGTGTCGCGTCGAGGCTCGCAGCCGCGTACGCCGCAGCAGCACCGATGTCGTGACCGATGAGGTCCGCCTGCTCGCGCCCGAGCGCTTCGATCAGGGCCAGGACGTCCTGGCCCATCGAGGACGTACGATAGGAGCCGTCGGGCGCCGCACCACCGGGCCAGTATCCGCGCAGTGCGGGCGCGACCGCCCAATACCCTTCCTGTGCAAGGCGGTCGAGAAGCCCTGCCCAGCTGGCGGCATGGTCGGGAAAACCGTGGAGGCAGAGGACCAGCGGTCCGCTACCGGCCTCAAGGATCGGAACCTCCAGTCCGCCTGCCTGAACCGTCCGATGACGGACACGGTCAACTGGCCGGGACCCACTGGCCGGTGAGTCCTCGCCAAAAGGCGGTCGCTGTGTCACCTGTGTCATGAGTTCAACCTCCAATTCGCCTTCGCGGTGTCGCGGTCCTGCAAGCCCGGACCGAGAAGCAAGTTCTGTGTTCCGCTCCAGCCGAAAGAGCGACCAGGGCATTCCCCTTGGTCGAGCTGTCGAGGGGGAGTGCGGACGGGCCGACGGCCGGTGCCATGAGAACGGGCTCTGACCCTCGGTACGGGCAGAGCTCACGTGCCAGAGCTGCGGAATGATCTTTCCTCCGGCCTGCTGCACGGTGGACACGAGTGCGCCGACTGGCGAGCGCCGGGCGGGCCGTCCTGGGCATTCCGGGCGAGCGCTTGGCGGCAGACCACCTATCCCACCGCGGTGCCCGACCCCGGCACCTTCACCGGCCGCAAGAAGTGCGAGCGGGTCACCGCCCAGCTGACCGGCGCCGGGTCCGGGACCTGGCCGAACCCGTCGTAATGGGTGAACAGGGGGAGCTGTTCCCTGGCGCTACCGCCCGTTCTTCACCGACAACCCCGCCCCGACGCTCCAGGCCGAGCGGGAACGGCCCGCTCGCGGCCGCACGCCGCAGCCTGCTGCTGCACGCCGGCTTCAGCCCCGCCCTGACCTGGCAGGTCATGAAGGCCTTTGGTGTCACCAACTTCACGGCCGCACCGACCGTCTACCGCAGCCTGCGGGCCGCGTCCGATCCGGTCCCCGACGGGCTACGGCTGCGGCGGGCCTCCTCCGCCGGTGAACCGCTCACCCCGGAGGTCGTCTCCTGGTCGCAGCAGGCCCTCGGCGTGGCCGTACGCGATCACTACGGACAGACCGAACACGGCATGATCATCGCCGCCGCCTGGGCCGACGCCGTCCGGACACCGGTGCCGCCCGGCTCCATGGGCCGGCCGCTGCCCGGCTGGTCCGCCGAAGTGCTGTACGAGGAGCGGAACGAACCCGCCCCGCCCGGCACGCTCGGCCGGGTGGCCCTCAGCGTGCCGGACAGCCCGCTGCTGTGGCTCACCGGCTACACGGGAGCACCCGAGAAGACCGCCGAGCGGGTCACCGCACTGTGGAGGCGGTCACGCCACCGCGTTCAACAGGTCGGCCACCACCTCCGGCCTCTCCAGTGCGATGAAGTGGTTCGCTCCCGGCACCTGTGTGAAGTCGGCGGCGGGCAGCAGCTTCTTGTTGGCCTCGCGGTCCGAGGGCCGGGACCAGTCGTTCTCCCCGTAGACGAGGTGGACGGGGGCCTTGACCTCGGGGTAGCGCGAGCGGGCCGCGATGAGGCTGGGCATGTTGCGGTACAGAGCGCGGGCGACGGTCGGGAAGCCGGGACGCCTGCCTGACTGGAGGAGCTCGTCCAGGTAGTCCTCCCGGAAAGCGGTCTTGTTACCCACGCCGCCCTGCAGGATTTTGCGCAGGACGGGCTTGGGCTCCTGCTGGGCGATCAACGGACCCACCCCCGGAGCGATAATCCCGCCGATCACCACGCGAGCGAGGACACTGGACCGGGCGATTCCGTCTCGGTAGTCGTACGCGTTCACGGCGACGACGCGCCGTATCCGTTCCGGCAGATCGGCCGCGGTGGTCAGGGCGAGCACCCCGCCCAACGACTCCCCGACCAATGTCACGTCGTGGAGGTCCAGCTCGGTCAGGAGCCGTTTGACGCCCGCGCGCAGCGCCGGCTCGTCGTACGACGCGTCGGGCACGATCTCGGAGTAGCCCATCCCCGGCAGATCGAGGGCGTACACGGTGTACTGGTGCGAGATCATCGGCATGAGGAAGCGGAAGTGCTCGGCCTGCGTGCGCAGAGTGTGCAGCAAAACCAGAGGCGCGCCGGTGCCCGCTTTGAGGTAGCGCAGCGTTCCCTCGCGGCTGTGGCGTCCCGCGCGCGGGGCGATGGTGTGGCTGGTGGTCCCCGGAACGTGAATCGTAGGACGTGACTCATGGTTGGGCATCTCGCCGACTCCTGGCGTGTGAACAATGGATGGGTGATTCGGTTGTGAGACCGGCAGGGAGGGATGACACCGCTGGCGCGCGGCCTGCGGGCCCCTGCTGTGACCGCGCCCTACTTCGCCAACTGGGCGTACAGGCCGGCCAGGTCGCCGGCGAGGCCCGCCTTGACCTGCCGTGTGAGGTCGTCGCCGAGTACCTCGTGGGCGCCCGTCTCGATGCCGTCGAGGGCGAGGGCGGCGATGTCACGCGGGTCGGACTTGGGCGCGTCGACGCCGGCCGCCAGGTCCGTGTCCACGTATCCCATGTGCAGTCCGGTGACGGCGATGCCGCGCGGCTGAAGCTCCAGGCGCAGGGAGTTGGTCTGCGACCACAGGGCGGCCTTGGAGGCGCTGTAGGAGTTGCCCAGGGCCAGCCAGGAGAGCACGGAGTGCACGTTGAGGATGTGGCCGCCCCCGTTGCGCTCGATGACCGGCACGAAGGCGCGGGCGAGAAGCAGCGGGCCGTAGAAGTTGGTCTCGAACTCCCGGCGTACGTCGTCGACCGGGGAGCCGAGGAAGGAGGCGCCGACCGACGCACCCGCGTTGTTGATCAGCACGGCGACGTCGTCCGCCTGCGCGGCGGCCGCCGCCACGGACGCCGGGTCGGTGACCTCCAGCGCCACCGGGACCGCGTCGGGGTGCGTCACCGTGCGCGGGTCCCGGGCCGTGGCGTAGACCTTGCCGGCACCGCGCACGTACAGCTCTTCCACCAGCGCCTTGCCGATGCCCCGGCTGCCACCGGTGACGAAGACGTTCGCGCCCTTCAAAGCGGTCATGACTGCCTCCACAAGAATCAGAAACCGATCGGTTTCCACCACAGTAAACCGATCAGTTTCCGAGTGCAAGCTCAAGCAGGAACTGATGCTGGTCAGTGAAGGTCTGGTGGCGGCCCAGCAGTGGGAATGCCATGGCGTGATCTCGCCACCCCGGGCCAGGACGATGAGCTCGTCGTTGCCGCGGAGCACGGTCACCATCCCGCCGATCGCCGCGGGGTCGACGGAGTAGCCGCCGGTGTCAACGCGGACGTAGTGGTCACGCCCAGGCGGATGTGGACCTGCCTCCAGGACGACGGGTTGACGGCGACGGTGCGAGCATCCCGGCCCGATCCGCCTCCCACCCGTCGCTCGGGCGGGCCCCCTTCGACGCCATGTCACCCAGGGCGAATTGCGATCGGGCGATCTGCGCGATCAGCTCCTTGGCCTGGGTGACGAGCTATTCGTAACGCTGCCGGGTGAAGTCCCTAGCCGGTGGGTCACTCGGTCATGATGACCACCGTTATCGCCCGGGTCCGGCCCGGTCACCACGACGCGACCGGCCAAAGGGAGCGCCGGCCCCGGCCACCGTGACGCGCGCGACACACCGGCGCAGGGAGCAAACCGGGGGCGCTCGAAGCGCGCGGTAATCAACTCCAACTACCCTGCAAAGGAAGGGGTGTTAGAGGTGTTTCGGGAGGCATTCAGCCATGGCGTTTCCGAAATGCCGTTCCGCAACACCCGCCGCCGACGGCAGGCCCGCACCCGGCAGCGGTCCGAGCAATACACCGCAGCCTTCGACCGCTCCCCCCTACCGTCCACGACCGCCCGCAGACCGGGCATTCCGCCCGCTCTCCCCGCTGCATCGCAGCCACGACCCCGATGTGGTCCCATCCGCCGCCGTTGAGGCTGAACGCCACAAGGTCGCCGGTGCGGATGTCGTCGCGGGAGACCGCCTTACTGTCCGCTGGCTGGCCGGCGTCCTGATGCTGCTGCAGCGGGGGCGCGGCGCTGACGGGTCCACTGCTGGTGGCGTACACGATCGATCGAGCGGTGCCGGCCTGGCGTGTGGGCGACCGCGGGCCGATGACCCGGCTTCGGGAAGGTTCCCCCACCGCCCAGGGTCGGCCACCCACACCACATGCCAAGTCCACCGACGGCGTGTTCGGTGAGCTCTTCCCCGTCCAGCTGGCCGCGCGGGGTGTGAGGGGACTGCTCATGGACGCGGTCGTACGGGATGTCGCCGAGGCTGACGGCGATGGGCTTCCCCGCCTTGTCGCGAGCGGTCTCGGCGCAGGGCACCGTGAAGGCCGGCCCCGGCTCGGTGAACGGGCCCGCCGTCGTCGCCGGCACCACCGTCCGACCCGGTGACGTGATCGTGGCCGACGACGACGGAGTGCAGTCTGCCTGCCGGCGGCTTCGCACGAGGGGAGGAACCGGTCCTCGGTTGCGCTGATCGCAAGGCGAGGACGAGTGGTGACGGCGGGCAGCCACGCACCGGCCCGGGCGAGCCACGCTCCGACCAGGGTGATCAGGAGACTTTGGAAGTCGGTCACCAATCGGAATCACGTGGTCCAGTAATTGGCCTGCAGTCATCAACGCGAACCAACCGCTCGCCGCTGGAGAAACACCCAACGGGTCTCCCCACCGCCGCGAACCGCCTCGTCCCTCGATCGGGCATGGCACGGCGAGGCGGCGCCCCCCTCTGGACAGCGCCGCCTCGCCGACCGTCGACTACGTCGAGGCGCCGCCGTCCACGGGCAGGTTCACGCCCGTGACCATGCCCGCGTGATCCGAGGCCAGGAACAGCGCGGCATAGGCGACGTCGTCCGGTGACACGAGCCGCCCCAGCGGCACGGACTGGGCGACGGCCTCGAGAAATGCAGCCGGATCCTGCTGTCGGTTCTCCAGGAAGGTCGACATCATCGCGGTGTTCGAGGCAAGCGGACAGACGGAGTTGACCCGGATGCCGAACTGGCCGAGTTCGGCGGCCAGCGAGCGGGTCAACATGACCGCAGCGCCCTTCGAGCTCTGGTAGATCGACAGGTCCGGACGCCCCTTGATGCCGGAGAGCGACGCCGTGATCACCACGTTGCCCCGTGACTCCTTGAGCGCAGGCAGCGCGGCTCGCACGTTGAGGATCGGCCCCAGCACGTTCACCTTCATGAGGGTGTCGAACAACCCGAGATCGATCTCGTCGACGGCATAGGCGCCGTGCGCCAGCCCGGCGTTGGCCCACAACACGTCGAGCCGCCCGTGGCGCTCCAACGTCGTCTCGACCAGACGACGACTGTCCTCCTCGCTGGTCACGTCCGTTCTGACGAACGACGCGTCGTGGCCCTCAACAAGTAGCTCCTTGACGACCTTCTCTCCGAGTTCCTCGTTGAGATCCGCGACGACGACGGCGCTGCCGGCCTGGGCGAATCGCAATGCGCCTGCGGCACCGAAGCCTGAAGCGCCTCCGGTGATGACGCTGACCTTGTCCTTCAACTGCATGGGTGTGATGCCTCCTCAGTGGTGGAGAAATGACGACTCGACGGAGGCGCGAGTCGCGACAACGTGAGGACCGGCTTGACGACATCGCCGGCCTTCATGGCCGCGATCGCCTCGTCGATCCGATCGACCGGGAACTCCGACACCAGACGGTCGACCGGGAACCGGCCCTCGACGGCGTAGGAGATCAGCTCCGGGATGAAGTCCTCCGGGACCGAGTCGCCTTCCAGCACCCCGCGAACGGTGAGGCCTCTCAGCAGCACATCGGTGAGATCGATCTGCACCAGATTGGGCCCCCACCCCTGACTCATGCCGATCGTCGCGCAGGCCCCCCGGACTCCGAGGCTCGCGAGCGCGCTCGCGAGCACCTGCTGGTGACCGACGCAGTCGACGGCGTAGTCGACGCCGTCCGTGACCACCTCTCGTATCGCCGTCGGCACGTCGGCCGCGGAGTCGAACGCGTGGGTCGCACCCAGCTCAAGAGCGAGCTCGCGGCGCGCGGGCATCGGGTCGACGGCGACGATGGTCTCGGCACCGGCGATCTTCGCTGCCATCAGGGCACTGAGCCCCACCGTGCCGACGCCGAACACCGCCACCGAGCTGCGCGGCCGCACCTTCAGCGCGCGCAGCACCGTCCCGGCACCGGTCTGGAAGCCGCAGCCCATGGCAGCCGCCACCGAGAAGTCGATCGACGGACCGATCGGTACACAGTTGCGCTCGTAGGTCACGGCATGGCGGCTGAAGGAGGACTGGCCGAAGAAGAACGACCCCACTGCCGCCCCGTCAGCGTCGGCCAACGGCGTACTGCCGTCCGGCCGCCCGCCCGACAGGTTCAGCGCCGCTGTCTTCACGCAGTAGCTCGGCTCGCCCGAGGTGCAGTATCGACAGCTGCCGCAGCTGGCGAAGCTGAGCGCGACGCGGTCACCGACGCCGACACGTCTCACCGCGCTGCCGACCGCCGCCACCACCCCGGCTCCCTCGTGGCCGAGCACCATCGGCAGCTGGGCCTCGACCGCCGTGGTGGCTGTCGTGACGTCGGTGTGGCAGATGCCGGCCGCGTGGATCTCGACCAACACTTCGTCCGGTCGGAGATCGTCCGCGATCTGAATCTGCTCGATGGCGAATGCCGAGCCGGGCTTGCGCAGCAGCGCGGCCCTGGACGCGGTCACAGGTCGATCCCGAACAGCAGCGCGTAGGGCTTCTCGTCCTCGCGGCGGCCCAGGGCATACGTGACCTGCTTGGTCTCGGTGTACTCGTCGAGCGCGTCCGGGCCGAGCTCGCGGCCCAGGCCACTCTGCTTCATCCCACCGAACGGGTAACGGCTGTCCAGCACGTGGAAGTCGTTGATCCAGACCATGCCCGCGTCGATCTTCTCCGCCACGCTCACGGCGCGGTCGGTGCTGCTGCTCCACACGCCTCCGGACAGACCGTAGATCGTGTCGTTGGCGATGGCGATGGCCTCGTCGATCGTCTCGTACTTGATCACCGCCACGACCGGGCCGAAGATCTCCTCCCGCGCGATCCGCATGTCGTTGGTGACTCCGGTGAAGATCGTCGGCTCGATCCAGAAGCCCTGCTCGAACTGCGGTCCCGCGGGAGACTTGCCCCCGCAGGCCAGCGTTGCGCCCTCCTCCAGACCGGACGCGATGTACCCGAGGATGCGGTCGCGCTGCGCCCGGGAGAACACCGGGCCGAGATCGGTGTCGTCGGCCATCGGGTGCCCGATCCGCAGATCGGCGACCCGCCGCACCATCCGCTCGACGAAGTCGTCGTGCAGTGCTGCCGGAAGGAGCAGACGTGTGCCCGACTCGCACGCCTGGCCCGAGAACGTGAGGAACGCGAACAGGCAGCCGTCGACGACCCGCGCCATGTCAGCCTCGCTGATGTCGTCGAGCACGATGTTCGGGCCCTTGCCGCCCAGCTCGAGCGTGACGCGCTTGACCGTCCCGGAGGCGAGCGACATGATCTCGCGACCGACGGCCGTGGAGCCGGTGAAGGCGATCTTGCGGACGTCGGGATGCTCTGTGAGTCGGGCACCGACCTCCTCACCGAGGCCGGTGACGACGTTGAACACGCCAGCCGGCAAGCCGGCCCGCTCCAGCTCTGCGGCAAGCTCGAGCACGGTCAGCGGTGCGTGCTCGTCGGGTTTGACGACCACGCTGTTGCCGGCCGCGAGCGCGGGACCGACCTTGTTGACGGCCAGTTGCAGCGGAACGTTCCACGGAACGATCGCCGCGCAGACTCCGACAGGCTCCTGGCGCACCATGCCGCCGGTGGACATGCTGGCGAGCACCGGGGCCGGCTTGACCCACTGATAGGTCCGGGCCAGCTCGGCGAAGTGCCGGAACTGCGCGGCCGGGAGTCCGATGTGCGCCCACCGCGCCACGCGCAACGGAGCGCCGTTCTCCATCGCCTGCAGCTGCGCCAACTCCTCGTTGCGGGCGTCGAGCCGGTCGGCGACGGCGTCGAGGACGGCGGCCCGCTCGGCAGGTGTCCTGTCCCGCCAGACACCTGACTCGAAACTCGCCTTGGCCGCCGCGACGGCGGCGTCGATGTGGCTGGTGTCGCCCTTGGCCACCGTCGCCACCAGCTCCTCGGTGGCGGGGCTGCGGATCTCGAAGTGCTCGTCGGAGTCGACGGGCGCGCCGTTGATCCACATCGGGTGGTGGGGGACCTTGGTCGTGCTGGTCACCTGAGGAGGCGCGGTCGTGGTCATGTCTGACTGCCTTTCGTCGTTCAGTGGAGAGATTGGGTGGCGCGGTGCGGGAGAGTGCAGCAGCGCCGGGCGAGCCGGGTGGCGGGGAGTTCTGCCATGGCTCGAAACGTCAGGGGAAACCTCGGGCCGGTGCACGAGTTCGTCCTTCTGTCAGTGGGAGCGGCCCCTCAGCGGCTGAGGAACTCCTTGATCAGACGCTCGGCCTCGTCGTTGGCGACCGCTCGCGCGATGGTGCGCGCCTCGTCCTCGGCGTTGTCGGCGCGCGAGACCTCCCAGGAGTCGCGGATCAGCCGCTTCGCTGCGCCGAACGCCAGCATGGGGCCGTTCGCGAGCCGGGCCGCCAACTCGCCTGTGCGGGGCGCAACCTGTTCGTCGTCGACCACTTCGCTCACCAGCCCCCAGGCACACGCCTCGTCCGCGGCGAGCACCCGGCCGCTGAGCGCCAGCTCGAGGGCGCGCTGCTGGCCGACGGCGCGTGGTAGCAGGTAGGACACGCCGCAGTCGGGGGTGAGCCCGATGCCGGGATAGGCGAAGGCGAACTTCGTGGAGCGACCCGCGACGACCAGATCCGAGTTCAACATGAAGGCCAGGCCGGCCCCTGCAACTGCACCATGCACGCCGGCCACCACCGGTTTTGGCAGCGCCGCGAGCCGGCGCAGCTGCGCTTCGAGCTCGGTCGCCAGGTTCTGCAGGTACGACGGTCGGTCGGTCGTCGCCACGAACGACGCCACGTCTCCCCCGGCGCAGAACCGCTTGCCTTCGCCGGTGACGGTCACAGCCCGGACCGTCGGACTCTCAGCGGCCGTGACGGCCTCGCCGAGGGCACGGGCCGCGGGCAGGTCGAAGGCGTTGGCTGCCTCCGGCCGGTCGAGGACGACGCGGCCCACCGTCCCGTCGGTTTCGAACCGGACTCCGCGCGAACCGGGCACCATCACGCGACCCGTCGGAACAGCGCGGCGAGGGCTTGGCCACCGCCGATGCACATGGTGACGATCCCGAGCTCGAGGTCACGCCGTACCAGGTCCTTGGCGACGCGCAGGGCCAGGATCGTGCCGGTGGCTCCCACGGGGTGGCCGAGTGCGATCGCACCGCCATACGGGTTCACCCTGGCCGGGTCCAGCTTGGCGTCTCGGATCACCGCGACGGCCTGAGATGCGAAGGCCTCATTCAGCTCGATGGTGTCGATGTCGGACGGGCTCGTGCCCGTCTTGGCGAACAGTGCGGCCAGCGCCGGCACGGGTGCGTAGCCCATCAGCTCGGGCTCGATTCCGGCGGTGGCGACGGCCTCGAGGGACACCAGCGAAGTGAGGCCGCGTTCGGTCGCCGCGGACTCCCGGGCGAGAACCACGGCGGCAGCGCCGTCGTTGATGCCCGATGCGTTGCCCGCGGTTACCGTGCCGTCCGGCGCGAACGCGGGCCGCAGTCCGGCCAGGGCCTCTCGCGAGGTGTCGGGCCTGGGATGTTCGTCTTCGCCGACTGTCCACGGCCGAGGGCTGTCCCCGTGAACCGTGACGATCTCCTCGGCGAATACGGCCTTGGCCTCGGGGGTCGCGGCTCGTCGCTGGGACTCCAGGGCGAACGCGTCCTGCTCGGCGCGCGAGATCCCGTACTTGGCCGCGACATTCTCGGCGGTGACGCCCATGAGGATGTCGTGGAACGGGTCGGTGAGCATCATGACCGTTCCGTCCACCAGCCGGTGGTCGCCCAACTTGTAGCCGTTGCGCGCGTTGAAGTCGTAGAACGGCATCCGGGTCATGGACTCGTTGCCGGCCGCCAACGTGAAGTCAAGCCCGCTCCACTGCATCTCCATGGCGGCGGACCAGATGGCCTGCAGGCCCGAACCGCACTGTCGGTTGACCGAATGGGCAGGCACGTTCAGCGGCAGGCCGGCCTCTATCGCGACTCGGCGCGCGTTGTAGGCATCGGCCCCTACCTGACCTACGCATCCGACGACCGCCGCCTGGATGTTCTCGGCCGAGACGCCGCTGCGTTCGATGGCGGCCCGCGCCGCGGCCGCGCCCAGCTGGTGGGCGGGCACCTCCTTGAACCTGCCACCGAAGCTGCCGATCGGTGTGCGCGCGCCATCGAGGATGACAATCCTGTCCTGGCCTATCGTTTTCCTTCTCACGGGTTCCTTCTCACGGGTTGGGGGCCGGGCACGACTTCCGGCGCCGGCTCACTCGCTGGTCGCGCTGACGAACGCGCGGAGATCTCCCTCCGGCTCTCCCCGGCGCGCTCGCACTGTGCGACGGACTTCCGCCGTGGCTGCTGGCGTCCGCCGGCGCGTCATCACGGCGTCTCGTCGCGTACCGGGGCGCCCAGGGCCGGCACCATGACCGGATGCGCCGCACTCGCCAGACTTCTCAGGGACGGCATCCGCGCGTGAGCAGCGGTCACCGTTTCCTCCCGGATCATCAGGGCACCGACAGGCTGACGGTCTCCACCACGCACACGGGCTTGTCGCCGCCCTCCCGCTCAACGGTGACCCGGGTGATGACCTGGTGACCGCCGGCGCCGGGCATCACCGACAGCAGGTCGGCACCCGCCCGCACCTTGGAGTCGACCGGGACCGGTGCGGGGAAGCGGAGCTTGTTGGCGCCGTAGTTGACGCTCATCGTCAGCCCGTCGACCTGGTAGATCTGCCAGACCAGCATCGGCACCAGGGACAGGGTGAGGTAGCCGTGGGCGATGGTGCCGCCGAACGGGCCCTTCGCCGCCTTCTCGGGGTCGACGTGGATCCACTGGTGGTCGCCGGTCGCCTCGGCGAACGTGTCGATCTGATGCTGGGTGACGGTGTGCCAGTCGGAGTACCCCAAGTGGGTGCCGACCGCCTGCTGCAGTTCTTCGATGCCCTGGAAGACCTTCATGTCCGAACTCCTCTCCTTCAACTGGCCGGTCCGGGTCAGGCCTTCGGTCCGCCGGCGACGTACAACACCTGGCCGGAGACGAAGCCGGCGCCCTCGCCGGCGAAGAAGGACACGGCATGCGCGATGTCGTCCGGCTTGCCGATGCGGGCGACCGGAGTCTCGGCCGCGACGGCGGCCTTGAACTCCTCGAACGGCACGCCGATCCGCTCGGCCGTGGCGGCGGTCATCTCGGTCTCGATGAACCCGGGGGCGATCGCGTTCACGGTGACGCCAAACCTGCCGAGCTCGATGGCGAGCGTCTTGGTGAAGCCCTGGAGGCCGGCCTTCGCGGCGGAGTAGTTGGCCTGGCCGCGGTTGCCCAGGGCGGAGGTGCTGGAGAGGTTGACGATCCGGCCCCAGCCGGCCTTGGTCAGGTAACCCTGGACTGCGCGGGCCATCAGGAACGAGCCGCGAAGGTGGACGTTCATCACCGCGTCCCAGTCGTCGGTGGTCATCTTGAACAGCAGGTTGTCGCGGGTGATGCCGGCGTTGTTGACCAGCACGCCGGGCTCGCCGAGCTCTGCGGCGACCCGCTCCACGGCGGCCTGCACGCCCGCCTCGTCGGTGACGTCGACGCCCACGGCCAGGGCGCGGCCGCCAGCGGCCTCTATCTCCTGCACGACCGGCTTGCAGGCCGCCTCGTCCAGGTCGAGTACAGCGACGGCGAAGCCGTCCTCGGCGAGCCGTCTGGCGACGGTGGCGCCGATGCCGCGGGCCGCGCCGGTGACTATGGCAGTGCGGGTGGCGGTAGGGGTGGTGGTGCTCATGGGGCAAGTCCTTGCTGGGGTTTGGTTGAGGAGCGTGTCAATCGAGCCGGGAGCCAGCCGACGGGCCGCGTTCGAGGTCAGGCGGACCTGTGGCTGAGATCGGGTTCGGTCGTCGGGTGGGGTGCACCGCGCTGGTGGTCGAGGCCGGCGCGCACCTGACTGCCGTGCTCGTCGAGCAGTGGCGCGCGGTGACGTGGAACCGCCGGGGTGCGCGAGAACTTCAAAGGCTGCCCGGCCACCGTGAACGTTGTCCCGGTGCCGGGATGCTCGAGCGAGACCGCCATGTCGCGTGCCGCCACATGGGGGTCGGCCATGATCTCGGCTGCGTCGCGTACCGCCCCGACGGGCACGTGGCCGCCCAGGCGGGCAAGGATGTCCGCCTTGGTCCGGTCCCGGGTCCAGGTTTCAAGAGCCTGGTACACCTCGCCGCGCCTGGAGACCCTCAGGTCGTTGGTGGCCAACCCGGGGTCGGCGGCCAGGTCGGGGCGACCGATGAGCTCGCACAGGCGGTGCCAACGGTTGTCATTGGGTGCCGCGATCGCGACCCAGCCGTCGGTCGCCGGCAGGATGTCGAAAGGACTGAGCAGTGGGTGCCGGTTCCCTTGCGGCCTGGGAACTTCGCCCGTGTAGGAGTGCTGGTACACGATGCGCTCGCACAGCGACAGGATCGCGTCGTACATGGCCACGTCCACGAACTGCCCCCGGCCGCTGGCTCGGGTCTCGTAGAGGGCAGAGCTCACGCCGAGCGCCAGCAGGGTGCCGGGAAAGATGTCGCCCACCCCCGGCCCGACCTTGATCGGCGTGCCGTCCTCGGTGCCGGTGACGCCCATGATTCCGGCCATCGCCTGGATCACTACGTCGAAGGCCGGCCATGCTTGGTAGGGGCTCTTCCCGGAGCGCGGGTCGCCGAAGCCGCGCAGAGCGGCGTACACCAGACGCGGGTTGACTGCCGCCAGCGACTCATAGGAAAGGCCGAGTCGCTCCATGACGCCGGGGGTGAAGTTCTCGACGAGTACCTCCGCCTCGGCGGCGAGGTGTCGCAGCATCTCGGAGCCCTCGGGGGTCTTGAGGTCCAGCACGATGCTGCGCTTGCCGCGGTTCACACTCTGGAAGTAGCCGCCGAACTCCCGGCCGTCGTCGCCTGGCGGATAGGGCCCGGCACGCCTGGCGAGGTCGCCCGAAGGCGGCTCCACCTTGAGGACGTCCGCCCCCAGGTCGGCCAGCAGCATGGTCGCGTACGGCCCGGCGAGGGCGTGGGTCAGGTCGATGACGCGGACTCCGGCCAGCGGTCCGCCCGTCATGAGGCGGTCACCTGCTCCAGCAGCGGGAGGAAGTAGGACTTGAACGCCTTGGGGTTCTCTGACATCGGGAAGTGCCCGACGCCCTCCATCAGCGTGAACGTGGCCCCGTCGACCTCCGCTGCGAGCTCCTCCCCCGCGGCCGGGAACGCCGACCAGTCGTACTCGCCGTTGAGCACGTGCAGCGCGGTCTGCGAGGTGTCGATCTTCTGCGCGGACTCGGTCAGGTCGTGCTCGACGACGTAGTAGTGCAGGTCGCCCTTGAACACGGGGGGCGCGCCCTGGCTGTAGACGTACGCGGTCTCCCGCTTGTAGCGCTCCGGGCTCTGCGGGGCGCACAGGGTGTACATCAGAGCGGGCTTGGAGTCGTTGTTGATCCGCGGGTGGTGGAGCCACGGCAGGATGCGCTCGACGCCGTGGCTGTGCAGCGCGGCCTCCAGCCCGATCGCCGCACGGTACAGGCCGGGGCGGTGCAGGGCGAGGTCCGGAGCGAGGTGCCCACCCATCGAACACCCCGCGTAGACCGGGGACTCCAGCTCGAGCGCCGCCACCAGGGCGTCGTGGAACGCGAGGAAGAAGTCCTGGTGGAGTCGGTACTCCTCGGTCCACCACTCCTGGGACTCCGGTGGCAGCGACCGCCCGTGGAACGGCAGGTCCGGGGCGATCAGCCGGTAGCGCGAGGTGAAGTCCGGGTCCTCGAGGACGTGCCGCCACTGCCTGCTGTCGCAGCCCGCGGTGTGCTGCAGGACGACGGGGATCCCGGTCCCCGCCTCCTCGAAGTACACCCGGTACTCGACGCCCTGGACGTCGAGGTAGAGGTAGCGGCCGGTCACGTCCGGGATGCGCGCGCTCATGCCGACGCCCCCGCGTTCGTCACCGCGCGGAGGATCTCGGCCAGGCGCCGGATCACCGGGTAGTAGGCCATGATCGTCTCCATGTCGCCCTCGACGCGGAAGCCGTGGTGCAGCATCGCCGGGTAGAAATCCTGGTAGAAGGCGGGCGGGACGGGCGAGAGCAGTGCCTCCCACTGCTCCTCGCTGCCGGCGAGCTGGATGTCGTAGGAGTCGAACGGGGTGACGACGGGGTCGGTCTCGATGAGGGCGCCGTCCCGGATCACGATGCGGAAGCTCTGCGTCTGCCCGATCAGCACCCGGATGGCGGTGGTCAGGTGGCGGGCGTGCAGCACGAACTCCGGATCGCGTCCGAGTTCGGCGTCGAGCGCCGCGAGGTTGAGGGGTAGGACGGACATCGGTGTCCTTCCTTTCGGTCAGCTTGGTCAGGCGTTCTTGAGCAGGTGTCGGGCGATGATCGTGCGCTGGATCTCCGAGGTGCCCTCGAAGATCTGGGTGAGCCGGGCGTCTCGCCAGTGACGCTCGACCGCGTACTCGGTGGTGTAGCCGTTGCCGCCCAGGACCTGCATCGCGGAACTGGCCACCTTCTCCGCGGCCTCGCTGGCGAACAGCTTCGCCATCGAGCAGTCCTGTCGGCTGTCGAGTCCTGCGTCGAACCGCGCCGCTGCCTGCAGGTAGAGGGCACGGGCGGCGGCCACCTGGGTCGCCATGTCGGCCAGCCGGAACTTGATGCCCTGGAAGGACGCGATTGGCTTGCCGAACTGGACCCGCTGCTGGGCATACGCGGTGGCGTCCTCCAACGCCCCCCGGGCCGCGCCGACGGCCCTGGCCGCGGTGTGCAGCCGACCCCAGTTGATCAGGGTGGCGAACATTTCGAATCCCGCGCCGGTCTCGCCGTTGGGCCCGACCAGGAGGTTGTCGGCGGGAACCTCCAGATCCTTGATCTGCAGCTCCCACGAGGTGATCCCGTGGTAGCCGATCTTGGGTATCGGAGTTCCGGTGATGCCGGGCGGGAACGACTTGCGCTCCTTCTCGACAAGGAACAGGTCGAGACCCTCGCGGCGGCCGCCCGCGGTGCGTGCCAGGACCACAATGGCGTCGGCGGCTTCGGCCCAGCCGCACCAGCGCTTCTCACCATTGAGGACGTAGGCGTTTCCTCGGCGTTCGGCGCGGCATTCGACGGCGGCCAGATCGGATCCGGCCTGGGGTTCGCTGAACGCGCCGGCGGATATCCATTGTCCGGCCGCCTGCCGGCGCAGGATGTCTGCTCGCCGCTGCGGGTCCGCGACCTGCGACCCGGTGCCGTTCGCGCGGGCGATGATGCTGGCCGCACTCATCCAGCCGCGGGCGAGCTCCTCGGTGACCAGGCAGTATTCGGTCATGCCGAGCCCGAGGCCGCCGTGTTCCCGGTCGATCATGATCCCGAAATAGCCCTGTTCGGCCATCGCGTCGACCAGCGACCGGGGAATGTCCTGCTGGAGCGGATCCAGCCTGTTCGCGACCGGCAGTACCTCGCCGGCGGTGAACTCGCGGGCCTGATCGCGCAGCGCCTCCTGGGCCGGGGTCAGCAGTGTCATAGTTCCACCGTCACGCACTTGACCTGGGTGTAGTGGTGCATTGCCTCCACGCCCTTTTCCCGGCCGTATCCGCTCTGCTTGTAGCCGCCGAACGGGGCCTCGATCCCGCCGGCCAGCCAGGTGTTGACGTAGACCTGCCCGGCCTCGAGCTGGTCGGCGACCCGCAGGGCGCGCGAGATGTCGCGTGTCCAGAGCCCGGAGGCCAGGCCGTAGTCGCTGTCGTTGGCGATCTCGACGGCCTCGTCCTCGGTGTCGAAGGGGATCACCACGACCACGGGTCCGAAGACCTCTTCCCGGGCGATGCGCATGGAGTTGTCGACCTGGGTGTAGATCGTGGGCGGGACGAAGTAGCCGGCTCCGCGCTCGTCGTCCGGCAGGGCGTCGCCGCCGGTGACCGCCGTAGCCCCGTCCTTGCGTGCGATGTCGAAGTACTCGAGGACCTTCTCGTACTGCGCGGCGGTGGTCACCGGGCCGAGCCGGTCACCGACGGTGAGGGCGCGGCTTGCCTCCACCAGCCGCTCGACGAACTCGTCGTGGATCGAGCGGTGCACCAGCAGTCGGGTGCCGGCGGAGCAGACCTGGCCGGTGTTGAGGGCGAACGCGTTCAGCGAGCCGGCCACCGCCCGGCCCAGGTCGGCGTCGGCGAACACGATGTTGGCCGACTTGCCGCCGAGCTCCAGGGTGAGTGGGATGATCCGGTCCGCGGCGATGCGGCCGATTTCGCGGCCGGCGCGCACGGATCCGGTGAACACGATCTTGCGCACCTGCGGGTGCTCGACGAGTGTCTTGCCCGCCCCCAGGCCGTCGCCGGTGACCACGTTGAGTACCCCGTCCGGCAAGCCCACCTCTGTGGCGAGCTCTGCCAGCCTCAGCGACGTTGCGGAGGTGATCTCGGAGGGTTTGAGGACGACCACGTTGCCCACGGCGAGAGCGGGGGCGACCGCGCGCGCCGCCTGGTTCAGGGGCGCGTTCCAGGGCGTGATCACCCCGACCACACCGAACGGCTCGCGGCGGGTGAAGCAGTGATGTCCTGGTCCCAGGTCGATCGTCTCTCCGTGCAGTGAGTTGACCAGGCCCCCGTAGAACTCGAAGTACCCGGCGGCGCCGGTGATCTCCATCCGTGCCTGCCAGGCCGGCTTGCCGGTCTCGGCGGCCTCGAGCCGGGCCAGTTCGTCTGTGTGCTCGACGATGGCGTGGGCCAGTTTCAGCAGCAGCCGGCCCCGCGCGATCGGCTTCTGGCGGCGCCACGCACCGGCGGCTGCGGAGGCCGCGACGACTGCCTCCGCGACGTCCTCGACCGTGCCCTGCGCGATGGTCGCGACCGGGGTCCCGTCGGCGGGGTTGGTGCTGGTGAGACGTCCCCCGGTCCGTGCGGGGGTGCTACGGCCGCCAATCCAGTGGCCAAAGGCCAGGGTCATGATTCACGCCTCCGGCTCGAAGCGCGTGGTCCGGTGCATGCCCAGGACACGGCCGCGTTCGGCGGTGACCAGGGCCAGCTTGCGGCTGGCCTCGTCGATCATCTCGTCCCCGAGCATCACCGCTCCCAGCCCGCCGCCGGTTTCGGAGGTGTAGTGGGCGTAGGCCTCGATGATGAGCTCGGCCTTGTCGTAGTCGGACTGAGTGGGTGCGAAAACCTCGTTGGCGGTGTCGAGCTGGCCCGGGTGGAGCACCCACTTGCCGTCGTAGCCGTACGCCGCGGCGCGCTCGGCCGAGGCTCGGTAGCCCTCGACGTCCCGGATCAGCGCGAACGGGCCGTCGATGGCCTGCAGGCCGTGCTTGCGCGCGGTCATGGCGATGGTCATCAGGACCGTGTCGAAGGGGTCGAAGCCGGAGGCGCCGGGGGCGCCGATGGTGAGCACGGGCATCTTCATGGCCGCCATGAAGTCGCCGGGTCCGAAGATGAGGGTCTCGGTGCGTGGCGTGGCGGTCGCGATCGCCTCGATCTCGCTGAGGCCGGCCGGGCCCTCGATCTGCGCCTCGATGCCGATCCGGCCCTCGGGCAGTCCCTGCTCGCGTTCCACCTGGGTGAGCAGGACGTCGAGCCAGTGGATGTGTGCCACCTTCTCGACCTTGGGCAGCATCAGGCAGTCCACGTTGGCTCCGGCGCCGCGGACGACTTCGAGGACGTCCTCGTGGGCCCACCGGGTGTCGGCGTCGTTGACGCGCACCACGCGGGTCTTCCCCGTCCAGTCGCCATGGTTGAGCGCCTCGATGATGGTGGCGCGGGCCGCGGGCTTGGCAAGGGGGGCCACCGAGTCCTCGAGGTCGAGGAAGATCTGGTCGGCCGGCAGGCCCTGGGCCTTCTTGATCATCTTCTCGCTGCTGCCGGGAACAGCCATGCAGGAGCGGCGGGGGCGCAGGGGGCGAACGTTCGTCAAGGTGCTCAGCTTTCTGTGCGTGTGTCGGTGGTCGAGGCAGTCGGCTGCAGCGCCCGTGCCGCCGCTCGGCGGCGGACCTGGACCTGGCGGGTGGCCTGGCAGACGATCTCCCCACGCTGGTTGACGCCCAGGTGCCGGAAGGTCACCACCGCTTCGCCGCCATCGGTCGGCTCGACGGCGAGGATCTCGGTCGCGGCCCCCACGGTGTCGCCGTGCCGGACGGGTACGGGGAACTGGATGTGGTCCAGGCCCAGCTCGCGCACGGCCTGCCCGGTCGTGTCCTGCGTGGCCAGTCCCACGGTCAGGGCCAGGGTGAGACCGCCGAAGTTGATCCGCTGACCGAACGGCGTGGCGCTCATCGCCTGCTCGCTGAAGTGGCCGGGCGCGCTGTTCATGACCAGCAGCGTCAGGCCGTTCAGGTCGAGGTCGGTCACCGTGCGGGTTCGGGCGTGGCGGAACCGGGCACCCACCTCGAAGTCCTCGGCGTAGCCGTCCGGGACGGCGAGGACGTTCTGTGTGGTGGTCCGCCGGCGTACCAGGTTCGTGCGGTTGAACTCGATCACGGGTCGACCCGCGGCGTCACGCCCGACGGTGTGCCAGGTGACGATGCCGGTGTCGGGGCGCGAATCGGAGGCGCGGGCCTCGACCACGGTGCTCGAGGCGTACAGGGTCTCCCCGGGGTAGACGTCGCGCAGGTACTTGATCTCGGTCGCGCCCAGGAACGGCCCGCCCGCTTCGCTGAGGTCCTCCACGCTCAGCCCGAATACCACCGCGAAGACCAGGAGCGGGTTGACCACCTCGTCCGGATGTCCCGCGGCCAGCGCGGAGTCCCGGTTGAAGTACACGGGGTTGAACGCCAGCGTCTGCGTGCTGAAGACCACGTTGTCACTCGCGTGAACGGTCCGGCCCCAGTGGTGGTCGAAGACCCGCCCCGCGACGTGGTCCTCGAACGCCGTACCCCGAGGAATCAATGGCCAGTTCGCCGGGCTGTCTGTCATCAAGATCTCGCCGTTCCATTGCTTGGCATACCGTGTCGCCTTTTGGCACGATCCTGAGAGGGTGATGTCCCTATGTCAAGAGGCGAGACCAGGATTCAGGTGACTGACGCCGATTTGATGGGTCGCGACGGTGAGTCTCGGCGGTGGCGTGCCACTGAATGGACCAGTGTGCGAGGATGACGACTGCAGGCAAATGCCGTCAGGCCACGAATCTGGAGGACCGAGATCATGACGAGCGCACGACAGCAGGAAGCGTCGACGCTCCAAAAGTTGCCGACCGAGGGTCAGCCGGGCACCCAGACGCTGATCCGCGGGCTCCGCGTCCTGGAAGCAATGGCCGGATCTGATCAGCCGGTCGGGGTGGGCGAGCTCTCCCGTCAGGTGGACCTGGCGAAGTCCACGGTGCAACGACTGCTGCGCACCCTGCAGCAGGAAGGATGGGCGGAGACCTCCAACGAGCCGATCACGCGCTGGCAGCTGAGCCCGCGACTCCTCGCGATAGCCCGGCGCAGCGCCCCCTCAAGAACTCTGCGCGAGATCGCCCTGCCGCATCTGACCGCCCTCGGTGAACGATCTGGAGAGACGATTCACTTCTCGGTGCCCGATGGTGACGCACGGCTGGTTCTCATCGAACGGGTCGACTCGGTCCACCCGGTCCGCACCTTCAACCCGATCGGCGCGAGCACGGCTTACCACACCAGCGCCAGCGGCAAAGCGTTCATGGCAGCGCTGCCGGACGAGGAGGTCGAGGCCATGCTTGCGCGGCCGCTGGACAAGGCCATGCCCAACACGGTCGTCGATCCCAGGCAGCTCCTGCACCAGGTCCTCGAGGCACGAGAGCGTGGCTACGGGGTGAACATCTCCGAGAACCGTGCGCACGTGTGCGCCATCGGCTCCGCGGTGACCGACCCGTCCGGGCGTCCGATCGCCACGGTGGCGATCAGCATGCCGGACATCCGGTTCGCCCCGGCCCGAATCCCCGAATGGGGGACCTGGGTACGCGAAACCGCGGGTGTCATCAGCCAGGCGCTCGCTGAATGACCCCCGGACACTCGACGGAGCGGTCCCTTGATGGAGCGGCCTCCGTCGACGTCGAGACACCGCTGGTGAGGATGCCGGCCTGGTCCGAGGCAACGAACACGACTGCTGAGGCGACGTCTTGCGCGGTACGGCGATGCGGCCCATCGGGATGTTCGAGGTGAGCTGCGCCCGGGCCGCCTCGGCCAGTTCCTCCACGCCAAGTGCATGTTCGGATCAGCCGGTCTGGGAGACGACTGGGTT
This sequence comes from Streptomyces sp. NPDC006602, assembly GCF_042870385.1. NCBI lineage: Bacteria > Bacillati > Actinomycetota > Actinomycetes > Kitasatosporales > Streptomycetaceae > Streptomyces > Streptomyces sp. NPDC006602. The sequence goes on from NZ_JBIAHG010000042.1 coordinate 23,862, forward strand.
GACTGCGTCGACGCGAAAGCCTGGACGGACGTTGGTCTAGACCGCCAGGTCCGACGGCAACCATTCCACAACCTGCTTCACCCGGATGAAGTCGATGTCGGACAGGACGACGTTGGCGTCGGCATCGGCGAAGGCTCAGGCCGTGGCGGTACCGAATCCTCCGGCGCTGCCGATGATGACCACCGTGCGGCCGCTGTAGGAAATGTTCATCGGGGTCTCTTTCCCTTGCTGTGCTGCAAGGGCTGGGTGGCGACGGGTCCCGGCCCCGATACCGTCGCGGCCTGGTCCTCAAGCCGGGCGGATCGAGGCGGTGATCTGGGACATGGTGGTTGCGACGGGGAGTCCTTCGATCGCGGTCAGGAGAGCCTTCGCGCGCTCCGCTCCCAGAGCGGGGGGAGCGAGGGCGGTGAACTTCTCTCGCACGATCATGCGCCGCTGCGCCCGGGTTGGGGCCTGCGCCGAGTCGCTGATTGCCCATCGGGTCGTGCCATCGGCCAGATGGAGCCGCATCTGCGTCTGCTGCGGGGGGAGGTCCGCGACGAACCGGACCCGCACACGCTCCGCCACAGAAAGCAGGAACGTGTCTCGCACCTGCTCCGGGGCGAAGTCCGAGACCTGGCAGCGGCCCTTCACCAGGGCGAGTGCTGCGGTGAAGGCCAGGCTGAACTTCGCCTCCAAAGGCGTGCGCGGTAAGGGAATCGCGCAGACGGTGCGCAGCAGTTCCGGTACGGTCAGCTCGATCGCGTCCACGCGCGTGGGGTCGACTCCTCGCCGGAGCTCCAGCAAGGCGTTGATGGTCGCGTGCGTTCCGAAACAGGCCGCGTGGCGCTTGAACAGCACATCGCGCAGATACCACTGCTCGGCGAACGGGACCATGGCCGGCGTGAGATCGATCGTGCTGGAATGGGTGGTCGCGAACCCGCGCGGCCCGAACACGGCGTCGGCCGGAGCGGTGGCCCCGGCCGCAGCCAGTCGAGCAGCGAGCAGGCCGGTTTCGGCAGCACGCCCGACCTGCAGGGGCTTCCCCATGGTGCCGAACACCGCGCGCAACCCTGCTGCCTGGGTCGCGGCCAAACCCCATGCGCGTTGGATGGCAGCGGGCCCGAGTCCGAGCTGGTGGGCTACCGCGGCCGCGGCTCCGAAGGTCCCGACCGTGGCGGTTGGATGGAACCCTGCCGCGTAGTGCCCCGGCGCCATGGCGGCACCGATCCGCGCCTGCGCCTCGAAGCCGGCTATGTATGCGGTCAGCAGCCTTCGACCGGTGGCGTCGCCCGAGGCTGACGGCGGGGCGCTCTCGGCCTGGGCCAGCGCGGCCGGCAGGAGGGGCGCGGACGGGTGCAAGCCGCCCGCCGGTAGCCAATCGTCGAAGTCAAGAGCGTGAATCGCTGTGGCGTTTGCCAAGGCGGCGGAACGTGCCCCAACTGACGCCCCATCGGCCAGTCGTGTGCAGGGGCCGGTGTCGGTGACCCGAGTCACCAGGCGGACCGTTTCGTCCTGCGAGGCCCCAAGCGCAACGGCCATCGCATCCAGGACGCAGTCGACCGCGATCTCCATGACATCCTCGGGAATGTCCTCCCACCGCAGCGCCGCGGACTCGGCCGCCAACCTGGCCTCGGCACCGTCCGCCTCGGGCATGGCCGCATCAAGCCGGCTGCTCATTCTGTGCGTCCCGCCCTCATGAAAGTCGGCTCCCTCGGTTGTTCGTGCCGTCGCTGTTCGGTGAAGACCATCTGCCGGTGGTTGAACCGTCCGCGTCTGGGAGGAAGCCCCGGACCTCGGCCAGGGTCGGGGTGAGCCACATTTCGCCCGGCGCCCCCTAGGCGATCGCGTGGCCAGAGCCGGCTGCGATCGCCACGCCAAGGAGGTGGCCGCCGGCTCTAGCGTGTCGAGGAGAGGGCTAGTGCGATGTCTCGCTTGAGGATCTTGCCGTTTGCGTTCCGGGCCAGGTCGTCGACGATTCTGATGTCCTTCGGCGTCTTCACTCCACCGAGTCGTTGCCTGAGTGCGGTTCGCATCGCCTCGGCGGTGAGCTCGGCTCCGGGGTGGAGGGCGACCGCGAGCACAACCCGCTCGCCCCATTCGTCGTCAGGCATCCCGAACACCGCGCACTCGCGGACACCGGGGATCTCCAGGACAGCGTTCTCGACCTCGGCCGGGTAGACGTTGAATCCTCCGGTGATGATCATGTCGGTGACCCGTCCCTGAATCGTCAGATACCCTGCGGGATCCAGGTAGCCCAGGTCTCCGGTCCGCCAGTGCTGCCCGGCGCGTCGTGCCCGGGTAGCGTCCGGGTCCCGGTAGTAGCCCGCCATGGTGAAGTCTCCCCTGACGGCGATCTCGCCGATCTGGCCGGCCGGCAGTTGAGTGCCGGCCTCGTCGACGATCATCAGGTCACAGACCTGAGTCGGCCGCCCCACGGATCGAAGTCGGTCCTCGGATACAGGGCGACCCCGCACGTCGACATGCTCTACCGGGCTCATCCTCGTCATGAACATGGGCGCCTCGGTCTGTCCGAATCCGGACTCCAGGACAGGGCCGAAAACCTCCAGCGCCTGCCTGATCCGAGAGGGCGCGGTTGGCCCGCCCCCGTAGACCAGGGCACGCAGCGAACTGGTATCTCGACTCCGTGCGTCAGGGTGATCCAGCAGCCGGTACAGCATGGTGGGGGTGACGGTGAAGGTCGTCACCCGGTGCCGCTCGATGGCCTCGAACACTGCCTGCTCATCGAAGCCAGGCAGTACCACCGTCGTCCCGCCACTGGCCAACACCCCGAGGCAGATCCGGCCGCCCACGTGGGTCAGCGGCGCCGCCGCGAGGTAGACATCCGCGTCGCGAGCGGAGATCTGGGCGTAGGCGCGGATCAGCGCCGAGAGCCGCTCGTGGGTGAACACGACCCCCTTCGGTGCTCCGGTGGTGCCGCCGGTCGTGAAGATCGCAGCGAGATCCCGGTCCCCCGGCTCAGGCGCGGTGATCGTGCCGGTGTGCACCCGCCGGCCCGAACCGAGGACGAAGGCCGCGCCGATGCACGGCACCCCGTCGATCAACTCGCCCAGGCTGCTGGTGAACGTCGGGGCGACGAGTAGGGCATGACCTCCGAGCCGGCCCAAGGTGTCGCGCATGATCGAGACTGAGTCGCGGTAGTTGACCGGCAGCCACACGGCACCGAGACGGAGGACGGCCACCATCGCCACCACGCAGTCGGGACTGTTGGGGCTCAAGATCGCGATCTTGTGGCCCGGGCCCAGTCCCGCCCCGCGTAGCCTGTCAGCCAGCTCGCCGGACCGCTCCCACACCTGCTCGTAGGAGAGGCGCTCCTCGTCCGTGACCACGCACCACCGGTCCGGATGCCGACGGACGCGCTCGGCGATCAGTGCGGCAACCCCTGTCGGCGAGGTTGTGCTGGGAAGGATGGTGACCATCCTTGGTCTCACTTTCCGTGATCTCGACGCAGTCGGTTCAGGAACCAGCCGGGGCGACCGCGGGGTCGACGCCCGAACGCCCGCGAGCTGCGCCCACGGAGCTGGCGATCTCCTCCAGGCTGCGTCCGCGGGTGCGCTCACCGAACAGGCCGATCGTGAACCCGGCCAGGAGGACGACGCCCGCCAGGTAGAGGAAGACACCGGTGAAACCGATCCAGGTCAGCAGCGCGGCAACGAGGAAGGTCGTTCCGAACACGGCGAGTCGCCCTGTGCCGTTGCTGAGACCGGCGCCCAGGGCCCGCAGGCTCGTCGGGAAGATCTCCGGCAGGTAGGCGTACATGCAGGGCGTAGAGGCCTGCAGCAGCAGCGTGATGCACAGCCCGCTCGCCAGCAGCACCGTGTCGCTGTCGGTGAGCCCGAAGACGAGCATCAGGCCGGCGACCACCGTGTACAGGATCAGGACCGCGGTCCGCCGCTCCATGCGGTCGATGAACAGAAGAGCGAACAGGGCGCCGGGCACGGTGGCCAGCGACATCACCGAGGAATAGGCAAGGCTCTGGGAGGTGCTGAAGCCGTGCTCGGTAAGCAGGGTCGGAACCCAGGAGTTGTAGCCGTAGAAGCCGGAAAGGGCCAGCGACATCGCCAGACAGAGCACGACGGTCCGCTTGAGGTAGCCACCCCGGACCAGGTCGAGCGGTCGCCCGGCGGCGACCACCGGCTGAACGACCACCGGCGGCAGCTCGGCGCGCGTGGCCTCCCGAGCCTCCTGCTCGGAGCCTCCTGCTCGATCCGCTGGACAATGTCCTCGGCCCGGTCCCCGTGGCCGTTTCCCTGCAGCCAGCGCACCGACTCCGGAAGCCAACGAGCGGTGAGCAGGATCAGGACCAAGCCAGAGCCGCCCAGGACGAAGATCCAGCGCCAGGCCGACGGGCCTGTCGACACGACCCAGCGTGCGAACCACGCCATCGTCGGCACGCCGAGCAGGCTGATAGCCACGATCCACGTCTGGGCACGCCCACGACGTGACAGCGGAAACATCTCCGACGCATAGGTCAACACCACAACCGTCATCGCCTGAAGACCAAAGCCGGTCAGGACACGGTATGCCGCGAGATCGGCAACGCCGACCGCAAACGCAGACAGCAGCGAGAACGCGGAGAAGAAGGCCACCGCGCCGAGGATCACCCGCTTGCGACCGAATCGATCAGCCAGACGCCCGCCCACGATGGAGCCGGCGAACATGCCCAGAAATGACGCCGAAGTGATGGTTGCGACGTCCTGCACGGACATCCCCCACTCGGCCCGGATGGCGGGCGCGGCGAACGCGAAAGTGTTCAGGTCCGCCATGTCGACCAGCAGCAGGGCTGCCAGCACAACCAGCCAGCGCTTGTGGGACCGCGTCATGACAGGAATGCGGTTCAGCCGGTCGCTGAGCAGCACCCGCCCATCCGCAGCGCGAAGAACTTCCATGACCCTCCAAGACATGTGCCACCTAATGAAACGCCGTGCCATCTAGTAAGGTGCCGCTCATCACATACCTACGATCAGTCGATGTCAAGGGGGGCGACTCTCCTGAGCACCAGACCCGAAGTCGCTGAATGACACAGCGTGGCATCGGGCACGTTCTCGCCCCGAGGGAGCGCGGCGCGGAGACCACACGCACCCTCGGCAGAACTTGTTTCGGGATCACACACCGGCCGGGCGGCGCGGGGCAGTAGCCACCGAGTGGCGAGCACGGCGAAGGGCGACGAGGGCTTTCGGGTCAGCGGAACCCGAACGCGATCCGGGTCAGGGATCCGTGCCGGCGTCGCGCACCAGAGCATCTACATCGACACCGCCAGTGGCGCGAGGACACCTGGACCGTCGGCAACCCAGCGCGGCTGTGCGCCTGACGGCGGCCATGCCAAGCTCCAGGTGGGCGGCCAGTCGAGTCCAGGCTGATGGTCAGAATTCCTGGTGGGGTGTTCCCGACCCCCTCTTATCCGAAGCGGACCCCTCCGTCCGGTTTGCTGATGTTTGCATGCAGCAGTAACCGGCCGGAGAGGTCCCGTGACGAAGCCGGAAATCCTTGAGGCGTACGACCTGACGAAGACCGTCTGGTCGGCAGCCGAGCTGACGGGGCAGGACCCCAAGACCGTCAAGCGTTACGTCCAGGCCCGTGACAGTGGCCGTAATCCCTACGCGCACGCGCCGCGGCCGAAGGCCATCGACGCGTTCCTGGAGAAGATCGAGGACTGGGCCGCCTACGCCACCACCCGCGGACGCGCCCTGGTGGACCGCGAGCTGTATCTGCCCAAGTCCTGGACGGACGAGGCCGCTGTCGCGCCGCCAAGATTCCCGATGAGAGGACCTTCGCCACCAAACCGGAACTGGCCAGGGCCATGGTGCTGCGTGCACTCGCCTCGCCGCTGCCGATCGCCTGGGTGACCGCGGATGCCGCCTACGGCCAGGAATGGCGCTTTCGCCGGATGCTGGAAGAATCCGCCGTCGGCTACGTGCTGGCCGTCCCGAAGTCCCAGCAGGTACGCGCTTTGGCCGTGTCGACCACCTCTTCACGCAGGCGCCCGACGACGCATGGGAGAAGCGCTCGTGCGGCGACGACGCCAAGGGCCCGCGTGTCTATCACTGGGCTGCCGTCCAGCTCCCGGTGATCGAGGACTTCGACGGCGAGCGGCCCACCCATCACCGCTGGGCGCTGGCCCGGCGCAGTATCAGCAGACCCGATGAGATCGCCTACTACCGCCGACACGCCCGACCTCGTGGCCCTCACACCAGCCGAGATCCGTCGTCTGCTGGCAGCTCAACCCCGCCGCCATCCTGCACGCCGCGACCACGCGGTGAACTGGTCCCGCTGGAGGCGTCGCCACCAGGCACGAGCACGACGCTGTCATTACGTGCGGCGTGGGCACACGTTGGTGGGACGGTCGGCGCAATACCGTCCCATCCAGGCCATACCCCCGCTACATTCCCCACCGCCAGGCCGTTGACCAGGAGAAATACAGAAGTCCGGCTGGAGTACTAGGCGGCGAACGCGTTGACGCCCGTGAGCTCCGCCGAAAACTCCCATAGGCGCGCGGCCTGTTCGGGATCGATCGCCCAGTCCTTCACGCCCGTCTCGCCGTCCGCCAGGGCGGGCTCGGCGACGTCGCAGTCCTCCAGGTACAGGCCGCCCAGGCCGTCCAGCTGGGGGGAGGTCGCCGCCCACACCTGGGTGGCCGCGCCCTGCTCGGGGGTCTTGAGGAGCTCGGGGTTCAGGGCGTTGCCGTTCTCGTCGATCCAGCCGGCCGCGACCATCTCCTCCTTGGGAAGGTGGCGCTGCAGCGGGGTCATGATGTCACCGGGGTGGGGTGAGAAGGCCCGTACGCCGGCGTCCCGGCCGAGCTTGTCCAGGTGCACGGCGAACAGCACGTTCGCCGTCTTGGACTGTCCGTACGCGTGCCACTTGTCGTAGCCGTGGCGCCACTGGACGTCGTCCCAGCGGATGCCGGACCAGTGGTGGCCGCGCGAGGAGGAGGAGACGACGCGGGCGCCACCGGGCTCGATCGCCGGCCACAGGCGGTTCACCAGGGCGAAGTGACCCAGGTGGTTCGTGGCGAACTGGGCCTCCCAGCCGGGTCCGACCCGCGTCTCGGGGAGGGCCATGACCCCGGCGTTGTCGATGACGAAGTCCAGGGTCCGGCCGGAGGCGAGGAACCGCTCGGCGAAGCCGCGCACGCTCTCCAGGTCGCTGAGGTCCAGTTCGTCCAGTTCGACGCCGTCGATCCCGGCGAGCGCCTCCCTGGCGGCGTCCGGGCGGCGGGCCGGGACGACCACGCGGGCGCCCGCCTTCGTCAGAGCGCGTGTCGTCTCCAGCCCGAGACCCGAGTAGCCGCCGGTGACGATGGCGAGCTTTCCGGTGAGGTCGATGCCCTGGAGGACGTCGTCGGCGGTGCTTTCGGCGCCGAAGCCCGAGCCGATCTTGTGCTGTGCAGTGCTCATGCCTGGTTCAACAGGGTGAAACCGATCGGTGTTCCCCGCGCATGCCGTCCTTTGTTGTGTTTCGCGTCACCCTTGCCGCACGGCAGCCAGGGTGCTGTCGCCCAGGGCTGCCAGCAACTGGGCGGGGTCGTCGTAGACCGTCTCCGCGCCCGCCTCCTCCAGATCGCCGCGCGGGATCTCCCCGCACAGGACGCCCAGGCAGCGCACCCCGACGCGGCTGCCCGCCCACATGTCCCACACCGTGTCGCCGACGAACCCGGCCCGCTCGGCGGGGACCCCGGCGCAGCCGCCCGGGGTCCGACCGGTCGGTCACGTCGGTCATGATGACCACCGTTATCGCCCGCTCCGGCCCGGTCACCACGACGCGACCGGCCAAAGAGAGCGCCGGCCCCGGCCACCATGACGCGCGCGACACACCGGCGCAGGGCGCAAACCGGGGGCGCTCGAAGCGCGCGGGTAATCGACTCCAACTACCCTGCAGAGCAAAGGGTGTCCTCCCTCCGGCACGAGGCCCGGGCAGGGCGAACTCGTCCGTTCGCGGCCGGTGACGCCCCGCCGACGGGACGCGACCGTCGGCCTCAGCAGCCCAGACCAGCAGGTATCGGCGGCCACAGGGAGAGCCAACCGCCGTACCAAGTCCGTGCCGCGGACAAGCGCCCATGCCCATTCACGACACCCTTCACCAGCACACGGGGGTTCAGTCCGGCTCGTCGCCACGACACCCGAGAAGGCGCCATTGAGAGCTCTCTCGACACGCTGCACGAACAACGTCACGCATCGCGGCCCGCACACGGCTCGCTGGAGGACGCGCCATTGGTGCTCAAGTTCAGCCACAGCAGGCCAGAAAGAAGACACCTCGTACATGTACTTCCGAGTGCATCAGGGTCCGAGATGTCTGCTACAGAGCAACACTGGACCACATTCGACATCCGGAATGCCCGGATTTGCCGCATGGGTAGCAGACAGAAACGACGATACCTGTAACCCGGATTCGACCCGGATTCGACCCCAAGGGTTTGTTCAGTAGGTAAACATTGCATCTGACCTGCGGAAATGTAGAGCGGCAGACGAGTCAGGCTGTACGCCGGGTTCAGTCTGTTGCGTCGAAGTCGGCCTTCCGCCACCGGGCGCGCAGACTGAACGCCGCGCCCTTCGGCCGACGTTCGCGGGTGAATACTCCCTTCTTGTTGCCGTCGACACGGAAGACACCGGGCGCCGTGGCGAAGTCTGCGAAGTTCCAGACCTGCTCGCCGACGACCGCGTCGACACGGTCGAACACCCGGTGGTACACGTCGAGCAGTTCGGTCTGGTACTCCTCGGTCCACGGACTGGGTACGACGCTGCGCAGTCCGGGGTAGGCGTCCGCTCCGTACTCGGTGATGACGATGGGCTTGTCGTGCGCGGCCCACTGCCGCAGTTCCGCCTCCAGCCCCGTTTCGGCCGCCACCAGGTCGTCGGGGCCGAAGTACCAGCCGTAGTAACGGTTGAGGAGCACGACGTCGAACAGGTCTGTGACCACGCACTCGTCCGGTTTCCCCATGAGCGCGTTGACGTAGGCGACGGGACGTGACGGATCCAGCCGACGTGCCTCAGCCGCCAGAGGCGCGAAGTAGTCGCGCGCCTCCGGTTGGACGTTGTCCGGCTCGTTGGCGATGGACCACAGCACGACACTCGGATGGTTCTTGTCGCGCGCCACGAGTTCCCTCACCGCCTGCAGGTGCGTGCGCAATGTGCTCTCACCCACGGTGTCGGGCGAGAACGTCGACACCTTCCGGCCGGAGCCGAAAACGCCTCCCGCGATGTTCAGGTTCAGGCCGACGGCCGCCGTCTCGTCGATGACCACCACGCCCTGTCGGTCCGCGTAGTCCAGCACCTCCTCGGCATAGGGGTAGTGCGAGGTGCGGATCGAGTTCGCGCCGGTCCACTCCAGCAGGGCGAAGTCATGCACCATCAGGATGTCGTCGTGAGCCCTGCCTCGCACGGCAGCGTCCTCGTGTTTGCCGAAGCCCTTGAAATAGAACGGGGTTCCGTTGATCAGGAATTCCTTGCCCCGTACCTCCACAGTGCGCACCCCCACGGACTGCCGGTAACTGTCGACCAGGTCGCCGGAGGTGCTCCACAGCGTGGCCTCGAGTTCGTAGAGGTAGCCGTCTCCGGGTGCCCAGGGGTGCACGTCCTCGATCCTGAGGGTCCCCACCGCCCCGGTGGCGGCTTGGACCTCGGCCCCGGAGGCATCGCGCAGCGAGACACGTACCACGTACTCTTCGGCTTGTGCCGTGCTCTCCACGCGGTAGGCGACGAGGCCGGTCGTGCCCTTCAGGCCGGTGGTGGTCACGGTGATGTCGGAGATGTGGACGGGGGGCGTGGTGTACAGCCACACGGGCCGGTGCAGGCCCGCGTAGTTGAAGAAGTCGTGGAAGTAGTGCTGCACGCGGCGGCCGTCCGCTCGTTCCTCCACTCGGCCGGGTGGTATCGACTCCCAGGTCAGTTCGTTGTTGACCACGACGGTGACACGGTTCTCGGCACCCGGCAGCAAGTGCGCCGTGACGTCGGCCTCGAAGGGGGTGTAACCGCCTTCGTGCCGGGCGACCTCGACCTCGTTGACCCAGGCGGTGGCGCGATGTGTCGCGGCGTCGAAGCGGAGTACCGTGCGTTCCCCCGCCCACCGGGCAGGAACCCATACCTGCGTCTGGTACCAGACGTCCCCGACATGGTCACGGACGGTCGTGTCCGGGAAGATGTCGTTGTAACTGGCCGGCACCGGGATGTCCACGGCGCCCGCGAGCTGCGAGCGCCACCAGCCCTCGGCACGGCCGACCCCCTCCGCGTCCAGGCGGAAGCTCCACAGGCCGCCGAGAGAGCGGCGTTCACGAGTGGGGCCGTCCTGGGGACGAAGCATGGTTGGTTCTCCTGTTCTGTGTGCGTCTGTCGACGCGGCGGTCGAAATGACAAGGACGAAGGGCACCCGGGGGCCGTCAGCACCGTGGGGGCCGGTCGGTACGGGCAGCGGTTCCGCCGGGCGGGCGGCGGTCCGGTCTACTTGATGCCGGTGTTGGCGATGCCCTGGATGAAGTGTCGTTGCAGGGCGAGGAAGAGCAGGATGATCGGTGTGACGACCGTGACCGCCCCGGCCAGCAGCAGGCCGTAGTTGGTGCCGTTGGCTCCCGTGGAGAAGAGGGCGAGGGCGACGGGCAGCGTGTAGTGGTCCTCGGTCTGCGCGATGACGAGCGGCCACAGGAAGTTGTTCCACTGCGCGAGGAAGGTGAGGATCGCCAGTGTCGCCAGCGCCGGCCGTGTCAACGGCAGGATCACCCTGAGGAAGATCCGGGATTCGCCCGCACCGTCGAGGCGCGCCGCCTCGACGAGGGCGTCCGGGATGTCCCGGATGAACTGCCGCATGATGAACACGCCGAACGGTGTCACGAGGAAGGGCAGGATGAGCCCGAGGTAGGAGTTGCCCAGGCCCATGTTGCTGACGAGCACGAACAGCGGGACGAAGGTCGTGACGCCGGGGATGATCAGCATGGTGAGGACGAGGCCGAACAGCAGACGCTTCCCCGCGAACTCGATCTTCGCGAAGGCGTATCCGGTCATCGAGCAGAACAGCAGGTTTCCCAGCACACAAGCCACCGCGACAAGTGTGCTGTTCATGAAGTACAGCCCGAAGTTCTGCTTCGACAGCAGTCGTTCGAAATTGGCGAAGGTCGGGGACCGGGGAAGCCAGGAACTCGGATGGGCGACGATCTCACCCGTCGGTTTCACCGAACCGAGGAACATCCAGGCGAAAGGCGCCAGCGTCGCGAGGAGTCCCAGCACGAGGGCGCCGTAGAGAACGAGACGAGCCGTAGGGACTCGCCGGAACGGACGCCGGTCCCGGAAGACCGGTCGTGTCGTTGTGGTGGTGGCGGTCATGTCAGGCCCTCGCTCGGAAGATGCGGAACTGAAGAAGGCTCAGTAGGGCGATCGCGGTGACCAGCACATAGGACGCGGCCGACGCCAGTCCGTAGTTTCCGAAGCCGAATTGCTGGTAGGCGTAGTAGCTGATCGACGTCGTGCTGTCCAAGGGGCCACCGCTCGTCATGACGAACGGTTCCTCGAAGAACTGGAGGTAGCTGATGCTGAGCAGGACGGCGACCACCAGCGTGGTGGGCCGGAGCAGCGGCAAGGTCACGCTGCGGAAGGCCCGCCAGCGGGACGCACCGTCCACAACGGCCGCCTCGTGCAGTTCGGGCGGTATCGCCTGCAGTCCCGCCAGGAAGATCACCATGGGGATGCCGAAGTGCCGCCAGACCGCCATCAGTATGAGGGCGGGCATGGACCAGTTCGGATCGTTCAGCCAGTCCGGCCCGGAGATTCCCACGGCGGACAGGACCGAGTTGATCATCCCGTCGGACTTGTAGAGGTACCTCCACACGACCGCCACCGCCACGATGCTCGTCACGACCGGGGCGAAGTAGGCGACCCGGAAGAAGCCCTTCGCACGCTGGATCCCGGAGTTGAGTGCGACAGCGACGGCGAGGGAGAGCACCATCGTCAGTGGTATGCCTACGGCGACGAAGTAGAGCGTGTTCAAAGCGGCGCGGACGAAGGTGGGATCGTCGAAGAGCGCGGTGTAGTTCTCCAGGCCGACGAAGCTGACGTTGAAGGGCGTCTGTACGTCCCTGCTGGTGATGTCGGTGACGCTCATCGACAGCGACGAGAAGACCGGCCAGATGCCGAAGGTGGCGAACAGCAGGACGAAGGGTGAGCAGAAGGCCCAGGCGATCAGTGTGCGCCGCAGGTTTCCGGAACGGCCCCTCGACTGCTGAGCCGGCTGCCCGGTGGACGACCTCTCGCGTACGGGTTCCAGGGAGGTGGCCGTGGTCATCGGGACTGCCCCGTTCCGATCGCGGACGCTTTCGCCTGGATCCGTTCCAGGGCCGCCTTCGGTGACGAGACCCCCTTCGCCACCTTCTCGATCTCGGCATCGAGGACCGCCGAGACCGGCTTCCACGTGGTGACGTTCGGGCCGGGCAGCGCGGTCTGAAGCTGGGACCGGAAGACGGCCAGCGTCGGGTCCGACTTGAGCTTCCCCTCACTCCAGGCCGCCTGCACGGCGGGAAGGTCTCCAGACAGTTCGTACCAGTCCTGCTGGACGTCGGGCCGGGAGATCCACCGGATGAACTTCCAGGCACCGTCGCGGTTCTTCGCGTCCTTGAACACCGTCCAGTGCCCTCCCCCGATGTAGCTGGCGTTGGACTTCGGACCCTTCGGGAGCGGGGCGGCCCCCACCTTGTCCTTGACGAAGTCCGCTCCGCCCGCCCCCTTCAGGAGTGCCGTTTCCCAGGGGCCCGAGATGAGTGCGGCGGTGGAACCGGCGACGAACTGCGGCTCGATCTCCCCCAGACTCATCGGCCCGTTGCGGGTCGCGGTCTTCGACGTGAAGAACGACTGGTAGAACTCCAGCCCCTTGAGTGCCTCGGGTGTGTCGAAGGTGAACTCGGTGCTGCTCTCGTTCATGAGACGCGCACCGGCCTCCCACATGAAGGGCAGCACGCCCTGCCAGCTCGCCGCCATGCCGGTGGGCAGCGACAGGCCCCACTTCGCGCCCTCCTTCTGGAGGGCCTTGAAGAACGGTCCGTACTCCTTCCAGGTCTTCGGCGCGGAGACCCCGGCAGCCTGTGCCAGGTCCTTTCGGTAGAACAGGACGCGTGTGTCCACATACCAGGGGACGCCGTACGTGCCTGAGTCGAAGGTGGTGCTCTGAGCGGCGCCACGGTAGAAGGACGAGGTGTCGACGAGGCCGGCCGGCACCTGCTCGAGTCCGCCCGTCGAGGCGAAGTTCGTCAGGTCGGCGGATCCGACGAGCGTGGCGTCCGGCGTGTCCTGCGAGGCGATCGCCGTTTCGACCTTCTTGGCGTAGTCCTGCCACGGGATGGCAGTGACCTTCACCTTCGCGTCCGGGTTGGCCTTCCGGAAGCGCGCGGCCAACTCGGGCAGGCGCTCTCCCTCGGTACCCATGGCCCATACGTTGATCTCGCCCTTGGCGGGCGAGTCGCTGATGGGAGCGCCCTTGGCGTCCCCGCTGCCTTGCGTGTCGGACCGGCCGCAACCGGCCAGAACCAGTGTGGCGGCCAGACCGCCGATGAGTGCTTTCGACAAATGTGAGGTGGACATCCTTGTCCGTCTCCTCTCCACCCGGTGGATGCGTGAGCGGCTCTACCGCACGTCGTGGTGTGGGACAGCGAGACCGTACAACGAAAACCGAACAGGTGCCATACTTTCAGTCAGGGTGATGTTGGCGGATTATCGGCCGGACACTGCCCCGCACCGCCCGCTTAGGCTTGGGGGCATGACCGAGAAGACGGCGGCCCGTCCGGCCACTCGCCGAGGCCCATACGCCAAGACCGCACAGCGCAGGGCCGAGATCGTCGCCTCAGCGACCGCCGTGTTCGCGGCTCGCGGTTACCGTGGAGGGTCCCTGAGGGAGATCGCCAAGCAACTCGGCCTCAGCCTGACCAGCGTCGTGCACCACTTTCCCAGCAAGAGCGCGCTCCTCGTGGCCGTCCTCGAGACCGCCGATTCCGCGAGCATCGACTCCTTCGAGTCGGACAGCCGGGGAAAGGGTGTGGCCTACGCGGTCCTGCGGTACGTTCGCCGCAACCTGGAAAGACAGGAGATGCTGCGGCTGCTCGCCTTGATGGCCGCGGAAGCCTCGGCTCCCGACCACCCGGCGCACGAGTGGTTCCGTGACAGGTACGAGCGGGTCGTCACCGCTTTCACGATCGCGGTACGCAGGGACCAGGACCTGGGTCGTATCTCGAACCGGAGGAACCCCGAGCTGATCGCGGCGGCCCTTGTCGCGATGTGGGACGGCCTCCAGCTCCAGTGGCTCATCGACCCGCGGCGTGATCTCTTCGCCGGGATATCGGCCGGCTTGGAGGATCTGCTGGGCGATCCTGCCGTCGGTGACCGGCGCCCTATCGGATAGGAGGGCCGGTTCTCCCGGCCACCCCCGGCGATTCCCGGACCGCACCCGCGCGGGTACGTGCGACCGGGCGATGACGCGCCGCTCATGGACATCACCAGAATCAACCCCTCGGTCGGAGGCGCGGCTGGCGGGATGATCTCCAGCGGTACCGACGTCAACCGGTTCCTGGGCGCGCTCGTACGCGGCAAGCTGCTGCACTCGGCCCAGCTCAAGGAGATGATGACGACCCGCCCGACCGGCAGCTCGGACGGCCGGGCGTACGGCCTCGGCCTGGAGAGCAAGCCGCTGCCCTGCGGCGGCCTTAATTGGGGACACACCGGTGACTTCCTCGGATACGAGACGGCCGCCGGCACCACGATCGACGGCAGGCAGGCCACGGTCATGGTGAACCTCGGCCCGGGGAGCTCGGACGCCCAGAGCGGCGACATCCAGGCTGCCGTCGAGACGGCGCTTTGCGAGGCCCATCCCTCGGTCTCTGGGTAGCGCGCGCCGACCGGTGGCGGCAGTGCAAGAGCTCGGCCCTCGGCCGGTGCCGACCTCAGTGAGGTCAGGCTGCAGTGACTTCGGGGCGTTCGACGAGGTGACCGTTATCGAAGCGGGCGCCGTTGCGGACGAGGGCGACGAGGTGGGGTGCGGTGATCGCGCGCCAGCGGGCCTGGGCGGACTCGACGAGCTTGAACACCATCGCCAGGACCGCGGCCGGGCTGCCGGCCCCGCGGGTGACCTTGGTCCTCAACTTCACGGTGCTGAAAGTGCTCTCGATGGGATTTGTCGTGCGCAGGTGCACCCAGTGCTCGGCGGGGAAATCGTAGAACGCGAGGAGCTCGTCGGCCTCGTCGGTGACCTTCTTGCTCGCTTTCGGCCGCTTGACACCGTAGGCGCGCTCGAAGTCCTTGATCGCCTTCTCGGCGTGGTCGCGGTCCTCGGCGTTGTAGATCTCCTGCAGGGCCTTCTTCGCGCCGGGCTGAGCCGACTTCGGTAGCGCGTTCATGACATTGCGGATCTTGTGAACCCAGCACCTCTGGTGCCTGGCCTGCGGAAATACCTCTGCGAGGGCTCTCCACAGGCCCATCGCGCCGTCGCCGACGACGAGTTCGGGATCGCGCATGCAGCGTCGGCGGCAGTCACGCAACAGATCCGCCCACGACTCGGTCGATTCACGCAGCCCCTCGGCCAGTGCGATGAGTTCCTTGCGGCCTTCGGGGCGCACGCCCATGAGGACCAGGACGCAGGAGTGGGCCTGGCCGAGGCGGACCTTGGGGTGGACGCCGTCGGCCCACATGTAGACGTAGTCGGAATCCGACAGGTCGCGGGCCTGGAAGGCGGTGTGGTCGTCGGTCCACTGCTCCGTCAGCCGGGTCACCGTCGCGGGCGAGAGCCCGGCCCGAGGCACCCGGCTGCCGCCGCCTCGACGTCGGCAGCGAGGAGGACTGGGCCGAACTCGCCGCCGAGCTGCGGGAGTCGTACGGGCAGGTGCACGGCCTGGTCAACAACGCCGGCATCACCTGGCGTGCCCGCCTCGACGACGTGTCGCCCGAGGACATGGCCCGCGTCCACGCCGTCAACGTCATCGGGCCGCTGCTCGGCATCCAGCACCTGGCGCCCCTGATGGGCCCGGGGGCGTCGATCGTGAACGTCGGTTCGTCGGCGGCGCTGACCGCCCACTACCCGGTGGCGTACCCGACCAGCAAGTGGGCGTTGCCCGGTCTGTCGCAGACGGCCGCCATGGAGCTGGGGGCCCGCGGCATCCGCGTGAACATCATCCACCCCGGCTTCATCGAGACGGACATGACCGCCTCCGCCGCGCCCGCGTTCCGCGAGGCGAACGTCCTCGGGACACCGCTGTGCCGCACCGGGAGTGTGGAGGAGGTCGCCCCGCTCGTGGTGTTCCTCCTGTCCGACGACGCCTCCTTCATCACCGGCGCCGAGATCCCGATGGACGGCGGACTGACCGCGCACGGCTCGCCAAGCCGATCTCGGACGCCGTACGCCGGCAGCCGATCCCGGACGCCGGCGCCGTACACCAGTGAGCAGCTGGTGCCGCAGGGCACGCTCGCCGAGCGGCTGCGTGCCGGTGGCGCGGGCATCCCCGACTTCTACACGCCGGCGGGGGTGGGCACCCAGGTCGCCCGCGGCGGACTGCCCTGGCGTTACGCGGCCGACGACACGGTGGCCATGGCCTCCCCGGTCAAGGAGACGCGTGACTTCGCCGGACGGACGTGCGTCCTGGAGCACGGCATCACCACCGACTTCGCCCCGGTACGCGCCTGGCGCGGCGACCCACTTCCCTCACCGCCACCCTCATGACGACCGCGCCCGCCGGTTTCGAGACCGAACGGGACATGACGATCCGCCTTGACGAGCGCAACCGGCCGGACGGACAGGGTTGTCGGCACCCACAGGCTGCGCGTCAGACCCACGCGGCGAAGTCGGCCTTGCGGATGAGGCAGTGCACGCCCTTGACGTCGTCCACCACCTGGGTCACCACGAAGTCGGCCGCCGCACTCAGGTACGCGTATCCGACATCGCCGGGGACGTCGTACATGTCCGCGAGCACGCGCAGCGCCTCCCGGACGGCCGCACGGAACGCCTCGTCGAGGTCCCGGTCCAGGCCGACCGCGGTCCAGTACTCCTGCGTCTCCGCGAAGGGCCGGCTCAACTGTCCCAGCAACCTACGGCTCTCCTGCTCGGGCAGCAGCGTCACCCGCACAGTGGCGCGCAACGATGCCTCCAGCGCGGTCAGTGCCACCTCACCGTGTCCCTGGGCGAAATGCGGGTCCCCGACGAACAGTCCGGCCCCCTCCACCTGGACGGGCAGGTAGAGACGGGCGCCGACGACGAGGTCTTTGATGTCCATGTTTCCGCCGAACGGGCCGGGGGGCACCGAGTTGAGCCGGGCTCCACCGCCGGGCATGACACCAGTGATGCCGAGGAAGGGGCCGAGCGGGAAGCGCAGTTCCCTACCGCCCGAGCCCTCCAGCCGGCCTACCCCGTCAGCGGCTCGGCAGAACAGACAGACGGCGCCCGCCTTCTCGGGGTCGGACGCGTCGGAGACGAACCCGGGATACGGAAGGGGGGGAAGCTCCCCGGGCAGGGATCCGTAGCCGTGCCGACTGGAGATCACCCCGTACGGCACCCGTGGGGCGAGCTCAAGGAAGTCGAGCCGCAGCACGTCACCCGGGCGGGAACCGGAGACCGTGATCGGACCAGTGATGACGTGCGGTCCATCGACCGCCGCGTCGCGCACCGGATGCCCGGCGGCGATGTCGGCTGCGTCCCGCAGCACGGCGTCCGGCGCTACACCGAACCCCCCGAAGAACGCGCGCGGGTCCCGGCCCTGGTCCTCCAGGAGGCCTTCGTGGGAGAGGGTGTCGATGGTGATCGTCTCGCCGGAGCGCATCTGTGCCGCGGAGGCGTCCCCCTCCGTGGGCAGCCAGCCCCAGCTGACCGTATCGAGGGTCGAAGGCAGGTAGTGGTCGCCCGCTATGGGGCCCTGGTGCGGTTGGAGAACGGTGAAGGTCATGAGTGGTTCCTCACGGGAGCTCCGGCATTCCGGCGATCAGGTCGATTTCCACTGCGGCGCCGACAGCAAGACCGGTGACGCCCACGCAGGTGCGGCTGGGCAGGGGGCCGCGGAACCAGGTCTCGTAAGCGGAGTTGAACCTGTCGAAGTCGTCGAACGACGTGAGGTAGACCCTCACCATCAGCACGTCATCGAGAGTGAGGCCGAACTGCGCGAGCACCGCCTCCAGATTCCGCCGCACCTGCTCGGCCTGCGCCACCACGTCGCCGTCCACGAGCCGGCCGGTCGCGGGGTCGGTGGGCATTTGGCCGGTAACGAAGACGAGCCGGTCGAAACACGTGGCGTGCGCGAAGGGGCCGACCTGCGGCGGAACGCCGCTTGTCGGAGAGAAGACGAAGGTCTGCTTTCGGACCGGGGAACCATGCGCGGTCATACGGCCACTTCCCCCAGGACGCCGACGGCGATTACCCGCAGGACGTGCACGGTCTCCGGCAGCCGTGGGCGCAGCGGCAGCTCCTGGACGGGACTTTCATCCGTCACCGGCCCGCCTTTCATGGAGATGACCCAGCCGGCGTCGGGAGTGCAACGGATCTGTGCATAGCGGGGATTACTCCTTCAGCGGCGGAGACGGGTGGAGCAGAGGGGGAGCAACCGGATCGAAGGAAGCGAGGGAAACGAGGGAAACGGTGACACGAGCCCCGCTTGGACAGATGGTCCACCCAACGGGCGAGCAGTCTATGAACGCCCTGATCGCCGCAATAAGGGCAGCGCGCAAAGTTCATGTCATACTTACCGAGGTGCAACATTCCGGTCCTGGGGCGATGACTCCGGCCCTCTGGTGCCAAAAGGGGCCTGGAGCCCGCGCAGCGAGCAGCACCATCAGGAGTGATTCCGCCTCCGCGGGGCCCCCTGCCACATCCAGCGACAGGGAACACCATGCCGAAGACCAGTCCTGCCGTTGCCGATCTGGCCGGCGTCTGGCGGCGCTCACTTCTCGCCGATGACAAAGGCAGCCGCGACACCACCAGCACCGTCACCTGGGTCCAGGGCCCTACCCGCTACGCGGATCTGCGGCAGCGCATCGACCGTCCGCGTCCCCGGGCAGCGGAGAGCCTTGAGGATCTCTCCTTCGAGCAGTTGCTCGGACTTGCCGAGCAGGAGGCGTTCGCCGGTCAGCTGCGCCACGTCGACGGCGCCTTTCATTGGGAACACGCCATTGATTTCGGGCCCGCCTCCTCGCCGGACGCCGGCACCCTGAGCCGGCACGGCTCGACGCTGGTAGAGGAAGGGGTGCACTCGCCCTATGTCGAGCACTGGCACCCCGTCGCGGAAGCCGGTCCGCCCTACGCGGCCGTCGAATTGATACACCCTCCGTCCGGCTGCCGTGCTCTGTTGGTTCGGGCCGGATCCTGGTTCGGCTACGCCCGTGGCCGCCGCGAACCGCTACCACCCGGGGGCTCGCTGGCGGAACTGATCGCGGGGGCCGCGCACCCCGGTAGGGCCCGAGAGCTGCTCGACTGCGAGATATCCATGGGCTGTATCGCGGACGATCACTGGATCATTGAACGCTCAACGCTCCCGCACCGCGAGGGCCGGTCACTCGCCCCCGAGCTGGCCGGCAGCAGCAGGTTGCTGACCTGTGACACCGGCCCCGGCGGCGCGCCGTACGTCCGCCGCTGGGAGATCAGCGAAGCCGAGGGCGCCCTCCACACCCTCGCCCCGGCCCCGGGATCCGCCGCCTGAAGCTGGTGTCCGAGCGCGTCCCGGAAGCCCGACACCAGGTGGCGAAACGTGGGCTTCATTCCCAACGGTTACTATGCCGTGGTAGCCGTGAGGCCACCGCTCGGACCCCGGGACGGTGCGAGCGCCCTCCGGCATGGACATCCATTTCCCGTCCGGCTCGGTGCGATCTCGGTATGTCGTTGCCACGCGGAATCCCGAATCGGTGTGAGAGGCGTCAGTGAATCCGGAGAGCGAGAACGGGTCCGACGGGACGCCCCGCTCTGGACGTCGGGTCGGGCGTCCTCGGACCTCCGGCTCGTCGCCTGACTCCCCGCCCCGGGACGTGATCATCGGCGTGGCGGCGCGACTGTTCGCCGAGCGGGGATATGCCGGTACCACCATGACGGCGATCGCCCGGGAAGCGGGGCTGAAGCAGCAGTCGCTCTACTACTGGTTCGGGCGCAAGGAGCAGATACTTCAGGCGACTCTTGCCGTCAACCGGGTGTCCTTGGATTTCATCGACAGTCTGGCGTCCGGTCCGAACTCGCCGGCCCTCAAGCTCTATCGTGTGCTGCGGTACGACACCCTGCAGCTCTGCCTGTCCGCAATCGATTTCAATGAGATCGAACAGCTCGCGGGGAAGCAGCCCGACGCATTCGCCGACTTCTGGTGCGACTACCAGCAACTGGTGCAGTGTCTGGCCGGAATCATCCAGGACGGCATCGCACAGGGGCAGTTGCTGCCGGTCGACGCGGAGCTTGGCGCACTCGGCCTGCTCTCCTTCAACGAAGGCATGCAGAAACGCTTCCGCCATCGTGCACGGCACCGTCTCGACGCAGACGTCCCCTTCCGTTACCGCGACTACGAAGCCACCGACTACGCCAATTTCGTCGCCTGGACATCGGTCCGGTCGCTGCTGGCTGATTCCGCTGAGATCGAGCTCATTCAGCAGCAGGCAACGCGGTACGAGGACGCGCCGCCCGAAGGCGACGCGAGGGTGTAGGGCGCCCAGCGATGACAGTGGCGGGCGACAGGGAACGCATTGGCAGCGGCCCCGTAACCGCCGGTTCGCGTGTCAGCGGCGCCGAGTGTCTCGCGCGCGGCGTGACGCCCCTGCTCCCCGCCCGCACCGGAGGCCACCGCACGGTGGAGCCGGTCCGCACCTGTCCATGCCGCCACCGCACCGGCGCCGCCGCCCAGTTCGCCACCCCCGCCACGAGGCGGCCGAAGCCGCCGGTCCCGCGATGCCGCCCGTCGAGTAGCCGGCACCTGGTCGCGGCAGGCGTCTGATGTGCCCTGCCGTCGGTGCCTCCGGCCGGCTCTCCACTGAAAATCGATACGTCACAGAAACTCCCGGGAAACCGGCGAACCGTACGTTTCGAGCCACAAGGGCGACCGAGAGGCTTGATTCATTCGGAATCGTCCGCCTGGGGAGGTCACGCGCGCAGCGGCGGCGGCCCGGTACCGAAGGGCATCAGCGGAAGTGGACATCACTCTCACCAGCACTGCTCGTCAGCCGTCACCGGCCGACGAGCCACTGATCGACGTCGGTACCCTGCAGTCGGAGCTGGCCGGGGCGGGTGTCCGGTATGCCGCCATCAGCTTCGTCGACGTTCACGGAAAGCCGAAGGCGAAGATCGTCCCTCTTGATCACCTGGGCGCCGCCGTGTCCGGGTCGGAACTCTTCACCGGGGCGGCCCTCGACGCCGTACCGCAGGAGGTGAACGACGACGAGGTGTCGGCCGTCCCGGACCTCGGCGGCGGCATCGCCATGCCGTGGCAGCCGGACGTCACATGGTTCCCGAGCGATCTCCAACTGAACGGCTCTCCGTTCGAGGCCTGCAGCCGCCAGATCCTCAAGCGCTCGGTGGCGCACGCCGCGGAACTGGGCTTCGTGTTCAACCTGGGAGTCGAGACCGAGTTCTTCATCCTGCGCGACGGTGAGAAGGGTCCGGAGCCGATCGAGGAATCCGACTCGCTGGCCAAGCCCTGCTACGACCTGCGATCCCTGCTGCGGACCTTCCCTGTCGTCGACGAACTCGTCACCACCATGAACGCCCTCGGCTGGGGCGTGTACTCCTTCGACCACGAGGACGGCAACGGCCAGTTCGAGATCGACTTCTCGTACACCGACGCGGTCGCCTCGGCCGACCGCCTGACGTTCTTCAAACTGATGCTGGGTGAGATAACGCGCAGGCACGGCGTCTACGGCACATTCATGCCAAAGCCGTTCGCCAACCAGACCGGCAGCGGTGCCCACATGAACATGTCGCTCGCGGACAGCCACGGCGTGAACCTCTTCGAGGACCGTGCCGATCCCCGCGGTTGCGGGCTGTCCACCCTCGGATACCAGTTCACAGCCGGGGTCCTGCGTCATGCGAGCAGCATCAGCGCGGTGATCGCCCCCACGGTCAACAGCTACAAGCGCCTCGTGAAATCGGGCAGTGCCTCCGGGTTCACCTGGGCTCCTGTGTTCGGAACCTACGGCGACAACAACCGCACGAACATGGTCCGGATCCCGATGGGCGGTGGACGGGTCGAGTGCCGCGCCGCCGACTCGTCGATGAACCCCTATCTGGCCGCCGCCGTGGTGCTCGCAGCCGGACTCGAGGGCATCCGGGAGCAGTTGGATCCCGGCCCGCCCAACACGGACAACCTCTACCTGCTGTCGGACGCGGAGTTGTCGGCCCGCGGGATCTCGTCCCTTCCGCGAACCCTGTTGGAGGCCGTGGAGGCATTCCAGGACGATCCGCTGTGTCTGGACGTCATGGGACCTCAGATGCACAGGGCCTTCGCCGAGCAGAAGCTCCGGGAGTGGGAGGAGTTCCACACCCATGTGTCCCAGTGGGAACGCGACCGCTACCTGAAGTTCTTCTGACCGCCCGGACAAGCCGGAGATGTGAGGTGACGCGGTGGATGCCGCACAGTTCTGGGGACAGCTGACAGGTCCCGCCATCGGCGACCTGCTCGCCGCGGATCCGGGTCATGTCGCCCTGGTGCCGGTCGGAGCGACCGAGCAGCACGGGCCGCACCTGCCCGTCGCGACCGACACGGTCATCGCCCAGGCGGTCTGCGACCGGGTGAGCTCGGCCACGGGCGCGCTCGTGCTCCCGGCCATCGGAGTCGGGGTGAGCCGTTGGCACGGCACGGACTTTCCCGGAACGCTGTCGTTCACCCCTGACATGCTGCGCTCCATCATCGGCTCCTACGCCGAGTGGGTGAGCCACTCGGGACTCCGGCGGATGCTGCTGGTCAACGGCCATGTGGGCAACACGGCGGTGTTGCGGGTGGCCATCGACGACATCCGGTGTGCCCTGCCCGACGTGCGTATCGGGCTTCGTGACTGGTGGGCGGTCGATCCGACCGTGGCTCAGGAGGTCAGCAGCGACGCCGTCGACTGGCACGGAAACCGGGCCGAGACCTCGTTGATGTACGTACTCGCCCCGCACCTGGTGGACCGGACGGCGGCGAGCGGCGCCGACGACCCTGACCGCACCGCGGACCTTGTGTTCAGCTACCCCGCCGCGCAGGTCACGCGCAACGGGGTGACAGGCCGTCCGTCCCAGGCGTCCGCCGCCCTCGGCGAGATGCTCCTGACAAGGATCGTCGACGCGCTCATCGAGACCGTCGTACGCGGGCGCAAGGAGTCGCCGCCGCTGACCGCCGAAGACATGGTCCCGCCCTGATGCCTCAGCCGGCAGTCCCCGCCCGGGGAGGCGACCGGGAACTGGACGCCTGACCTGAATCGCGCGCGAGCGGACTTCAGGAACGAGGATTCGGCGTTCGTCTCACGATGCCGGCAGGCCGCGCCCGGACGCCGGAGTCCGCCGTCGGCAACGGGCTTCGGCCCCGGTTGCGGGGTCGGTGAACCGAATGAGCTCCGGCGCCGGCCTCCGCGCCTGGAGGCGCGGATCACGGCTACGGCTGCTGCCGTGGACGGCACGGCTCCTGCGTCGGGTCCGTCAGGACGTCACACCAGCTCACGAAGCTCTGCAAGCCTCACGAAGAAAGGAACAGCGGGATGCTGAGAGGAACTCTCATCCGAACGGCGCCGACCCTCGCAGAGCCTTCCCCGGCGTCACGCCCCACGGCTGACACGACTGCGGCCGCCCGCGACACCGGCCAGCGGCTCACCTTCGGCTCCGGCACTCGGCCAGGCCGGCGCGACGTGCGGGCCGGCGAGGGCGAGAACCGCCGTTGCGGTCCCGCAGCCAGGTTCCGGACGTCCGGGGCACGCCGAGTGCGGCCACCGTATTCCGAGGCCGAACGCGTGCACCGCGGCGCGCTGCGGGAGAGGGCCGGCCGATGAATCGTCATGATGCGGCAGCGGCCGTCGCCTCGGCACCGCTCCGGGCCGATGCTTCCGCCGAGCCGGTCGCCGACGTCCGGGATCTCGCCGTCACCTTCCGGCGCGGAGGCCGGAGGATTCACGCAGTGCGCGGCATCAGCCTGGATGTACGGCCGGGCGAGATCCTCGGCCTGGTCGGGGAATCCGGCTCGGGGAAGAGTGTGCTGGGCATGTCCATGCTCGGGCTGCTTCCGGAAGACGCGTTGGATCACACGTCCGGCGAGGTCAGCGTTGCCGGGCAGGACATGTTGCGCGGCTCCCCCGATGTCCGGCGGCGGGTGCGCCGCAGCCACCTCGGTGCGGTCTTCCAGGACCCCATGACCTCACTCAACCCGACGATGCGCGTGGGCCGGCAGGTCACGGAGGCCGCCGGCTCGGTCGAGGAGGCCGTGCGGCTGCTGCAGGCGGTCGGCATACCCGACGCCGAGCGGCGGATGTCCAGTTTCCCGCACGAACTCTCCGGTGGTCTCCGACAGCGGGTCATGATCGCCATGGCGGTGGCCGGCAACCCGTCGCTCGTGGTCGCCGACGAACCCACGACCGCTCTGGACGTCATGGTGCAGGCGCAGGTACTGGCCCTGTTGCGGTCGTTGGTCAGTGACATCGGATGCAGCTTCCTGCTCATCACCCATGACCTGGGCGTGGCCGCGCAGGTCGCCGACCGCATCGCGGTCATGTACGCCGGACGGCTGGTCGAGCTCGGGCCCACCGAGACGGTGCTGGGCAGCGCCGCCCACCCGTACAACATCGGGCTGATGCGCTCACGTCTGTCCTTGTCCTCGCCACGGACCGGGACGCTTGCCACACTCCGGGGCGAGGTGCCCAGTCCGGCCGCACCGCCACCTGGTTGCCCCTTCCAGCCGCGATGCGACCTGGCCGTGGACGACTGCTCCCGCATTCTCCCGGACCCGGTGCCGGTGGCCCCCGGTCATCTCAGTGCGTGCCTGCTGGCCCCGGCAGCGGTCGCCCCGCCCGCCTCCGCGGCCGACGCACCGGACAGCACCGACTCCGCTCCGCAGCCGCCCGCCGTGGCCCTCGCGGCCCCGAACGGTGCGCCCTCCGACCCGCCTGCCGTGCGGGTGCGCAACCTCACCAAGACGTTCCGGGTGAAAACCGGTCCCCTTCGACGGCGTGAACTGCGTGCGCTGCGCGGGGTCGACCTCGACGTGGCAGCGGGTGAGTCGGTGGCGATCGTCGGGGAGAGCGGATCGGGCAAGTCGACCCTGCTGCGGGCCATGTGCGGACTGGAGCCTTTCGACCACGGCGAACTGACCCTGGCCGGTCGCTCCCGTCCACAGATGGTCTTCCAGGACGCCGGCGCCTCGCTGACTCCCTGGTTGACCGTCGGGGCCCTGCTCGGCGAACGGCTCCGGCGCGCGCACGTTCCCCGGGCGGAGCACGAGGAGCGGATCTCGGCGTCACTCGCCCAGGTGGGGCTGCCCGACGAGGTCGCGCAGGCACGCGCCGCCCAGTTGTCCGGCGGGCAGCGGCAGCGGGTCTCCCTGGCAAGAGCGACCGTGGTTCCTCCCGAGGTACTGCTCTGCGACGAACCGACGAGCGCACTCGACGTGTCGCTGGCGTCGACGGTGCTCAATCTCATCGCCGGGCTCCGCCGCGACCTGGGGATGGCTGTCGTCTTCGTGACACACGACCTGTCCGTGGCGCGCATCGTCGGCGACCGGATCGCGGTGATGTACCTGGGCGCCATCGTCGAGCAGGGCCCTGTCGAGGACGTGGTGAGCCGGCCGGCCCACCCGTACACCAAGGCGCTGGTCGGTGCGGTGCCGGACTTCGGCGTCACCCCGGCGGCGGCGGTCGGTGAACCGGCGAGCCCGCTGGCCCCGCCGCCGGGCTGCGCCTTCCATCCCCGCTGCCCGGTGGCGGAGGAAGTGTGCGCCGACGCGGACCTGGAGCTTCGGCTCCTCCCCCTACGGGGCGCCCGCGAGCGCGGTGTGGCCTGTCTCAAACCGGAGTTGATCTAGATGGCCGTGGCCGAACCGCACGTGACCGCCGCGACTCCCCGCCGCAGGGGAGGCGGCCGGATTCTTCCCGCAGGCGCCGCCCGATGGATCAACTGGTCGTTGGCGGGGCTGCTCGCGGTCGTCACCCTGGTGGCCCTGCTCGCACCGCTGATCGCCCCGCACGACCCGCTCCAACCGGTCGGCATGCCCCAACTCTCCCCGGGCCAGGGCGGATTCCTCCTGGGCAGCGACAGCATCGGCAGGGACATCCTCAGCCGGGTGCTGTTCGGGTTGCGGACCAGTTGGTTCGCGGCCCTGGCGGTGATCGCCTCGGGTCTGGTCGTCGGCGGGACCGTCGGTCTCGTCGCCGGGACCGTGGGCGGCTTTGTGGACGACGTGCTGATGCGCGTCACCGACGGGTTCCTGGCGCTGCCCGCGCCGGTGCTGGCCATCGCCGTGGTGGCCGCGCTGGGGCCGAGCTTCCCCCACACACTGCTGGCCGTGGCCATCGTGTGGTGGCCGTTCTACGCACGCATCGTGCGCGGTGAGACACGAGCGCTGGCGGCCCGGCCGCATGTGGAGGCGGCCCGGCTCGCCGGAGCCGGGCCGTTCAGCATCGCGCTGCGGCACCTGGCGCCCGGCGCGCTGCCGGCGGCCGTGGTCACCGCGAGCCTGGACATCGGCAACCTCGTACTCACCCTGGCCGGGCTGTCATTCCTGGGACTCGGTCAGCCGGCACCCGCACCCGAACTGGGCGCCGACTCCGCACGCAACCTGCAGTTCCTCCTCCAGTACTCATGGATCCCGGTGATGCCCGGACTCGCCGTACTGCTCCTGGCCCTGGTCGGCAACGTCGCGGGCGATGCCATCCGCAACCTCATGGACGACCGGTAGCCCCCGGCGGGCATCCACACGCGTCCTCAGCTCTCCCGTCGCAACCCCCTAAGGAACGGCAGTGCTCCAGCTCATCGCGAAGCGTGTGGCCGCCATGGTGGTGATCCTTTTGGTGCTCACCGCCGTGCTTTTCGGACTGCAGAAGGTCTCCCCCCTGGACCCGGCACACGCCATGCTCGGTGCCAACGCGACGGCCCCGGCGATCGCCGCGCAGCGGCACCTGCTCGGACTGGACCGGCCGCTGCCCGACCAGTTCGGGCACTATCTCGCCGCTCTGCTCCAGGGCGATCTCGGTGAGTCGTACCGCACCCGCAGTCCGGTGCGCGCCGACCTGGGGACGTTCGCTCCGGCCACCGTGGAACTGATGCTCTTCGCCTTGGCGTTCGCGCTCGTCCTCGCCGTGCTGCTCGCTGTGGGCACGACGCTTCGCTGGCCGGGGGCCAGGGTTTTCCGGCTGGTCCTGTTCGTCGGTGCCTCGGCTCCGCCGTTCCTGCTGGCGATCGCCGGGATCCTGCTGTTCTACGCGCACCTGGGGTGGTTGCCGGCGACCGGGCGGACCGGCATCGCCGATGCTCCGACGGGTCCGACGGGCCTGCTCACGGTCGACGGTGTGCTGGCCGGGCGGTTCGACGTCGTCACCGACGCCCTGAGCCATCTGGTGCTGCCGGCTCTCGCCGTCGCGATCGGCCCGGCCGTCTCCATCGGCCGGGTACTGCGGTCGAGTCTCGTCGGCACGATCCGCAGCGACTACGTGCGCACGGCCCATGCCAAGGGGCTGCGGGAGCGGCAGGTGATGGTCCGGCACGTGATCCGCAACTCCCTGGGCCCCGCGTTGTCCATGACCGGTCTGCAGGCGGGCCTGATGTTCGCCGGTGTCCTGGTCATCGAGCAGGTGTTCTCCTGGCCGGGCGTCGGCCAGTACATGGCGCAGAGCATCCCGGTCGGGGACTTCCCGGCCATCGCCGGGGTGACCCTTCTGCTGGGCGCCGGCTACGTCGTGATCAACACGACGGTGGACCTCCTGCAGGGCATCGCGGATCCGAGGATCAATGTCTGAGCACCCGCCGGGGACCGGCCGGCACACCGCACCGGCAGCCCGCCCGCCCGCCCGGGCCCGTCCAGATGTGCCGGAGCCAGGCGGGCCTGCTGGAGGCGCTCACCGGCACGGCGGTGCGGCGGCTCGGGCTGACCGCTCCCGACTACATCGACCCGCGTTCGGCGGGCACCGGCACACCGGTGACCTGCCGGCCGGCGCCCGGCAGCCCGGACCAACAGACCGGCTGACACCGACCGGACGCGGCACCGTGGCCGCCCCGGGCCAGGAAAGGAGTACCCGTGGACCTACCCGCCCTCTTCGTCGGCGATCCGGCGCTCATCGTGGTGGACATCCAGCGCGGCACAGCCATGCCGCCCGAGGTCGTCGGCATCGCGCACATGCCCGGCTGGCAGGACCGCATCGAACGGGCCGAACGGCTTGTCGCGGCCGCCCGTGAGGCCGGCGTGCCGGTCGTCTTCTTCCAGGAGGTGCACCGGCGCAGCGGCGTGGACTTCGGCCGGGAACTCGACGGCGCCGAGGGGCCGCACTGCATCGAGGGCGACGAGGCGACCGAGCTCTGGCCGACCCTGCGCCCCGAACCGGGCGAGGCCCACATCGTCAAGCGCCGCTACTCCGGGTTCATCGGCACCGAATTCGAGATCCTGCTGCGCGGCCTGGGGGTCTCGACGCTGGTGCTGATCGGCGGACTCACCGATGTGTGCGTCCACTACACGTTCGCGGACGCCCATCAGCGCGACTACCACGTCCGCGTGGTCGAGGACTGCGTCGGCGGCTCCAGCCGGGCCCGACACGACGCGGCACTGGACGCGATGGAGTACCTGCAGACGGGTGCCCGTCGATCGACCGCGGAGATCATCGACGCCTTCGCCGGCCTGGGTGGCCGGCCGAAGGCGGCAGCATCGTCAGCACTCGTACAAGGAGAGTTCGCATGACAGGACGACTCAGACGCAACAACCGCGCCCGGGCAGCAGTGACGGTGGCGGTGAGCGCCGGGCTGCTCGCCGGGTGCGGCGGCTCGTCGAACGGCGCCAAGGCCGCCGCGGCACCCACCGACCACGTCCTGCATGCCAGTTTCCTTCAGGACCCGGGCCAGCCGCCGGACCCGGACATCTACTACGCCGGGCAGGGTCTGCTGCTCACCACCAACCTCTACGAGGGGCTGCTGCAGTACCGGCCCGGCACCGACAAGCCGGAGATCGTCAGTGACCTCGCCACCAGTTTCAAGGCGTCACCGGACAACAAGGCCTTCACGTTCCAGCTCCGCCACGGCGTGAAGTTCCACGACGGGACGCCGTTCACCGCCGCCGCCGTCAAGCCCTCGTTCGACCGCCGTCTCGCGGTCAACCAGGGCCCGGCCTACATGGTGTCGGACGTCGCCTCGGTCACCACGCAGGGCGACTACGAGGTCACCGTCAAGCTGAAGCACAGCAACGCCGCGTTCCCGGCCTATCTGGCATCGGCCTACGGGCCGAGGATGATGAGCCCGACGGGGCTGGTCGCCCACGCCGGCAAGGACCATGCCCAGACGTATCTGCGCAAACATGACCTGGGCACCGGCCCCTACACGCTCACCGATGCCCGGGTGGGCACCCACTACGCGATGAAGGCGTTCGCGGGGTGGTGGGGCCCGAAGCCGTATTTCACCTCCGTCGACATGCCGGTGTACACGGACCCCTCTGCCCAGCAACTGGCCCTGAACAAAGGGCAGCTGGCCATCGTCATGCACGACCTGAGCGCGTCGGCGGTGCAGTCGTACCGGAAGAACACCGCGCTGAAGAACTACTCGATGCAGTCGATGAACTCCGACTTCCTCTACGTCAACCCGCACCGCGGCATGCTCACCAGCCCGGCCAACCGCTCGGCGCTCCTGCAGGCGATCGACGCCGACGCGCTCTACAAGGCGGTGTTCACCGGCCGGGCCGACAAGGCCGACCAGGCATACCCGGCACGCATGATGCCGACGGGTGAGGCCGAGCAGGGCATCAGCCACGATCCCTCGGTGCTCAGCAAGATCGCGGCCACCCTGCCCGCGGGCCAGCGCACGCTCACCATCGGCTACGACTCGCAGTCCTCGGACAACCAGACGGTGGCGAACCTGATCTCGGCGCAGCTGAGCTCCGCGGGACTCACCGTGAAGATCCAGGCGTACCCCACATCACAGATCTTCACCTGGCCGACCGACGTCAAGGGTGCTCCGGACATGCTGCTGTCGACCGGCTGGCCGGACGCCGCGGCGCCCTACACGTGGGCCCACATCAGCTACGAGGAGGGCGCCGGGCTGAACTACATGCAGTGCTCGACGCCGCAGATCACGAAACTGATCCACCAGGGCCTGGCCACGGGAAGCGACGAGGTGTTCTCCAAGGTCGGCACGCTGGCCGCGCAGTCCGGCTGCTGGGAGAACCTGGTCAACCAGGACGACTTCATGGTCGCCCAGCCCTGGTTGAAGGGCGTGAAGGAGGCCCATGTGATCACCGCGCCGTTCACGCTGAGCGTGGCCGCGCTGTCCGCGGGCTGAACCGACGGCCCACCACGTACACACGACGCCGTGGCGTCCGGCGCGCACCGTTGGTGCCCGCCGGACGCCCGGCACACCACCGGAAATGAGGGAAGAGATGGGCACTGGGGTGCGCGAGATCGTGCTGCTGACCCTGGGCTGGGAGGATCTGCCGAAGTCGGTGTCGGTGCTCGGCGCGCCGAGCACCGAGCGGCTGCGTGAGCCGGTTCCCGGAGTGCTGCTGCACTGCGACGGCGGCTGGCTGCTCCTGGACACCGGCTTCAACGCGGCCTTGGTCAATGATCCCGTCCTGCGGCGGCGCTTCCACGGGGGTCCGGTCAAGGCCATCCTGCCCGGCCCCGGGGAACCCCTGGAGGAGGCACTGGCCGAAGCGGGCATCGACATGGACCAGATCCACGCCGTCGGCCTGAGCCACCTGCACAACGACCACGCCGGCGGGCTGAAGCACTTCGCCGGCCGGGTACCCGTCCACGTCCAGCAGACCGAACTCGACTACGGCCTGTCCGGCCACCCGGAGCCGGAGCGGAACGCCATCTACCGAATCGACTTCGACGACCCCAGGATCGACTGGCGCACCGCCACCGGCGACGTCGAGATCGCTCCCGGGGTGACCGCGGTGCTCACCGCCGGACACACGCCGGGCCACCAGAGCTTCGTGGTGACGCTTGACGAGTCGGTGGGCGGCGGGGGGTTCGTCTTCGCCTTCGACGCTGCCGACCTGACGGAGAACATCGAACACGAGCTGCCCGTCGGAGGCTCCATCGGTGTCGACCCGGCCGAGACCGTGGAGCCGATACGCAGACTGAAGCGGCTGGCCGCCGACCGCGGCTACCGTCTCGTCCCCGGGCACGACCCGGTGGTCTGGCCGGCACTGACCTCGGAGTTGGCCGATCGCTTCACTGGCCTGCGGGCACATGCCCGCAAGTCGAGCGACGTGTGAACGCGCGACGTCCTGCGGACACCACTGCTGTGTCCTGTGGTCTCGCGTTCCCGCATCTGTACTCCTCTCCGCGATCGCCGCCAACGCCGACGGACCGGCCACAGCAAGGCCTTCCAGCGCGTCCAGCCACGGAGCCGCGTACAGGCACTGTGCGACCAGCGGCCGCGCCCACTGCCACTGCCGAGCGACGACCTCTGCCAGCGCGGTGAGCACCCGTCTGGATTCGGTGACGCCGAACCCCGCGAGCTCGATTCTCAGCACCTGGCCGCCACGACCGGCCGACCCGCGCGTGTCTGCTGCCTGTAGATCTCATTTCCACAGGTCAGCGATGTGGTGGAGTTCTACACGTTGAACCGGAACTCCACCACATCCCCGTCCCGCATCACCCGCTCGCCCGCCGCGCCCTGTAAAAGACCCTCGGCGTCGCGCTGTACCAGGAACAGGCCATGCAACTGGCCATCGAAACGGGACCGGGATCATGGTCCGGTAGAAGCTGTCGACGTCGAGCGCGGCGGCGACCACGAGCTCTTCGAGTCTGCGCTTGCCGAGCACGTTCCCGCAGCGGCGTGTCACTGCATCGTGGGCCTGGTCGGACGAGCCGCGGACGGCTTCGGTCACCGCGAGCCGTCGTAATCCCGTCGAGTGCCGGCCCGCCGGCAGCGACAGCACAGCGTCGGCAGGGTGGACGTTGCTCACACCCTGGCCCCGGTGCCGGCCTCTCCGCAGATCAGCTACTGCGCGATGCGGGCCGCGTTCGACCAGATCGGGCTGCTGCCACGGCAGCCGCATCCTGGACGAGGCCCGGGAGACCGCCGATCCGGTCCACCTCGTCCGCCTCTTCGGCATCCATCCCAGCATCGCCGTGAAGTACGTACACGCCGCGCACCCGGACAAGGCCCTGCCGCGGATCCGCTGACCGGGCGACACCGCCCGCACCCACGGCACGCGGTAAAAGACGTCCACCATCCCTTCGCCCTGGTCCCTGCCGGATCCGATGCTCGCCACACCCACCTGTAACCCCGCCCTTCCCCCGGATCACGCGGCTGAGCCCAAGTGGGACGGCTACCGGGCACTCGTGGGCCGATGGCCGCGTGCTGATCCGCTCCCGCGCCGGCGGTGACCTGACCGGAGCCTTTCCCGAGATCCTTCTCGAACCGCCGGACGCGACCACTTGCCATCGACCGACGAAAGTTCCCTCGGGTGCATCAGAGCTGCCGACCAACGACGAGCCGGAAGCGGCTCCCTGATGCGGGCATCGACCTCCGCGGTCCACTTCGCGGCCGCCGGCCAAGAAGCCACCATGAACCGCATCCCCCACACCGCGCGTCCGCTTCGCACCCCTGGGGGAACCGTGAAAATCATCTGGCTGCTGCTCGCCCTGCCTCTCACCGCGCTCACCAT
>NZ_JBIAHG010000043.1:0-52914 GCF_042870385.1 Streptomyces sp. NPDC006602
CCCCGCTGGCCCACCTGGCCAACGCCCCGCACGGCCGCTACCTCCTCGACGCGGTCGTACGGTTCCAGCACCGCGGGCAGGAGTGGCGTGACCGGATCACCGCGAACCGGGCGGTGGCCTACCGCATCCACCACGATGTGCTCCGGGGCCGCTGGTATGTGACCGCGTCCTGGCAGCGCGCCGCCACCCCCGTCCTGCCGCTTCAGGCGGCGCTGGCCCTGGGTGTGGTGGGGGTGGACATGAACGACGACCACCTCGCCGCCTGGCACCTGGACGTGCACGGCAACCCGGTCGGCGAACCCCAGCGGTTCTTCTACGACCTGACCGGCACCACGGAGCACCGGGACGCGCAGATCCGGCACACGCTGACCCGGCTGCTGCACCACACCCGCCGGTGCGGGGCCGCCGCGATCGCCATCGAAGACCTCGACTTCGCGGCGGAGAAGGGCCGCGAGAAACACGGCCGCAACAAACGCTTCCGCCGCCTCATCTCCCGCTTCCCCACCGCGAAACTCAGGGCCCGGCTGGTGTCGATGGCCGCCGAACAGAACATGGCGGTCGTCGCGGTCGACCCCGCCTACACCAGCCGCTGGGGTGCCCAGCACTGGCAAGAGCCCCTGACCACACCGACTCGCAAGATTTCCCGGCACGATGCGGCGAGCATCGCGGTCGGGCGACGCGCCCTCGGACACCCGATCCGGCGACGGACGACACCGCCCCACGACGACCAGAGCGATCGTGGTGGGCATCGGACCGCCCAGGCCCGACCGGACACCCGCAGGCGTGAGGAAACCCGCCCCCACCCGCCCGGACCG
The DNA here is from genome assembly GCF_042870385.1 of Streptomyces sp. NPDC006602. NCBI lineage: Bacteria > Bacillati > Actinomycetota > Actinomycetes > Kitasatosporales > Streptomycetaceae > Streptomyces > Streptomyces sp. NPDC006602. The sequence goes on from NZ_JBIAHG010000043.1 coordinate 816, forward strand.
CGCACCAGATGCGCGCCGCCCGGTAGTGGAGCGAAAGCGGGCGACCAGCCTGCCCAACACCGTTCGGGACACCCGGCTGAGCAGCAGTCCTGGCAACAGCACTCACTCCCGCTCAGCCTGTAGGAACGGTCGGTGGGCCACCCGATGCTGGAAGGGATCGACTACTGGGAGGAGTTGCGTGAGTCGCCCTCCCAGATGGAGATCTGCATCGCAATCTTCGCCAACGTCCTCGAACTGGATGAGCAGGGAGACCGGTCAACGAGAAGCACGCGGAGCGCCGGGCTGCAGCCTGGCTCTATCGATACTGCACTGGGGAGCTGCCCCCGGGGGAGCCAGACATCGAGCCGTGGGAATGCCAGCTTCATTGACCGTTGACGTGCGATGTCATTCGAGTAGGGCAGGCCCTGCCCTCTACCCAACCCTCGATCCACTGCGCGGTGGGGCTATCCGGCGAGGGCGAGGGCGAGGTTGTGCATACGGGCGATGCCGAGCATGGCGTGGTGGACTCCGTCGCCCTTGAGTCGGCAGTCGCGGAGGATCTTCCAGATCTTCACGCCATGGCCCACGCGTTGGTCACCTACGTGGGGAGGACGGTCGCGGACAGGGCGCGCGCTCACATGGTGGGGCGGGAGTGCACGCTGACGGCATAGCCGCAGCCTTGGTAGTAAGGATCGCCGCTCCAGGTGGCGTAGCGCTGCCGCAGGGTCAGTCCCGCCTGGGTGCACCAGTGGTCGAACTCCGTAAGGGCCACCGTCGGTTCTGGCAGCGGCAGGTGTGCCGCGTCCAGTCCCATACCCGTGACCAGCAGTCCGGCAGGGCGCAGTACAGCGGCCAGCTGCCGGACGACGGCTGATTCGGTGCCGCGGGCCAGCAGGGGGATGACGTTCCCGGCGGCGAGCGCCAGGTCGAAGCCCGGATTCAGGCCGAGGGCATCCAGACGGGCCAGGTCGCCGAGGAGCCACTCCTGCGTGGGGGCGTCGCGGCGGGCGACGGCGAGCATCGAGGGGTCGACGTCCACGCCGGTGCAGTCGTGGCCCAGCTCGGCGAGCCGGATCGCGATCCGACCGGTGCCGCAGCCCGCGTCGAGTATCCGGGCGGCGGGCTTCAGCAGCGCGGCGCAGAAGGTGGCCTCGCCGTGGATGTCGTGACCCGATGCGGCGAGCCGCGCGAAACGCTGGGAGTATGCCTCTCCAGCATGTCCGCCTGTCAGTTCCGCCCAACGGTCGCGTTGCCCGGTCATGTTCAGCGTGCCTTCCGGTCAGCCTCGTAGGTGTAGACCTCGCGGCCTGCTACGAAGGTACACAGAGCGGCATCACACCGCTGCCGCCGGATCAGGAGGAGCCCGCGAAGCCGCCCACGGCCGCCGCCGCGGCGAGCTGTGGCAGCCGCTGGACTGGATCCCCTATGTATCCGAATCCACGTCCGAAACAAGACGTAGATCGCCCTTCTCGCCCGTTGCCCGCCATCGTGTCCGTGCTCGCCGATCTCGCTCTGATTGCGGGCGGCGTCGTCTGGCTCTTCCAAGACGACCCGTTCGTTTGGTGACGCCCGGGCCTGCGAGGGCGGCGGCGCGAAACTGCCTGCGGTGATCTCGGCCGGTGGCGCGACCCTCCCCGTCGACTCCTCGGACATCCACTACGCCGCCCGGAACGGCACCGCCCAGGTGTCCTTCCGCAGCGGCCAGGTCCCCGACTACCTCCACCGCGCCGGCCTCGACCCGGTCGGCAGGCCCTGTTCGACGAGAACGCTCCCCCAGGGCCTGTGCGGCCCTGGGCTCCGGGGCCGGCATGGACGCGCTCCAGGCGCGGCTCGACGGGCCCGGGAGTGAGCCAGGGTGGAACGCTCCCCGATCACGCCCGACCGCCTAATACTCCAGTGCCACTTCGTGATCGCGTCTGTGCCGTCAGTCGTGCCCCATACTGTGGCGGCATGGGCTATGACGTGCACATCACCAGGCGTACGCCGTGGTGGGAGGAAGAGGGCGAGCAGATCACCACGCAGGAGTGGGCGGCGGTGGTCGCTGCCGACTCCGACCTGGAGATGGTTCAGGTGGCCCGGGTTTCTCCGCGCGGCCAGGACGCGGTGTTGGAGTACCGGCACGAGTGGCTGGCACAGATGTCCACCCACCCGCAACGGGACACTCACGGTGCCTGGTTGGACTGGGAAGAGGGGCAGATCGTGGTGAAGAACCCTGATGAGATCCTGCTCAAGAAGATGCGGGAGATCGCGCGGGTACTGGGGTCGCGTGTCCAGGGCGACGACTGTGAGTACTACGACGAGTGAACACTGCCCGCCCGCAGCAGGGACGGCCACCGCGTGATCATCGGGGGTTGTGTGGACTCCTGAAGATCGTGCGGTGGCCGCAGGCCATAGCGTAGACCCTGCCCGCTGGCGGGCGATGTTCGACCAGGTTATGGCCCGGATCGCGGGCCGGTTCAGGCGGGTTGAGCCCCGGGCCGCGGCCCGCTCCTACCTGCTCGGGCTGCTGTCGGGCGTGGAACGGAAGAACTGCTGGCAGCTGGCCGAACAGGCGGGCCATACGCGGCCTGGGCCGATGCAGCGCCTGCTGCGCTGCGCCCGCTGGGACGCCGATGCCGTCCGCGACGATCTGCGTGCCTACGCCGCCGAACACCTCGGCACCGACGGCGGCGTTCTCGTCGTCGACGAGACCGGCTTCCTGAAGAAGGGCCGGTCCTCGGCAGGAGTGCAGCGGCAATACACCGGCACCGCAGGACGCATCGAGAATGCCCAGGTCGGCGTGTTCCTCGCCCTGGCCACCAGCCGGGGACGGGCCCTGATCGATCGACGGCTCTATCTTCCGGAACACTCCTGGTCCACTGATCCCGAACGCCGCAACACGGCCGGGATACCCGAGACGGCGCAGTTCGCCACCAAGCCCCGTCTGGCCGGAGAGATGATCGAGGCCGCGCTGGATGCCGGAATCGGCGCCTCCTGGGTGACCGGCGACGAAGCCTACGGACAGGACCCCCAGCTCCGCGCCGCCCTCGAGGCACGCGGCATCGGCTACGTGATGGCCGTCGCCTGCTCAATGCGGGTGAGGATCAACCACGGCCGCACTCCCGTCCGCGCGGACACCGTCGCCGGCTGCCTGCCCGCCACGGCCTGGCAGCGGCGCAGCGCCGGAAACGGCGCGAAAGGGCCGCGATACTACGACTGGGCCTGGATCCACATCGGCACCGGCAGCCACCGGCACCTGCTCATCCGACGCAACCGGCCACCGAAGTGCCCGTGTCGGAACTGGTCCGCGTCGCTGGTGTCCGCTGGAGCATCGAGGAGTGCTTCCAGGCCGCCAAGAGCCAGGTCGGACTCGACCACTACCAGGTCAGGCACTGGACTTCATGGCACCGGCACATCACGCTCGCCATGCTCGCTCTGGCCTTCCTGACCGCCCTCGCCGCCGACGCGGCCCCCGAACGGCCCGTCGACGCGCACCAGCCCGCCCGCAGCAGCGATCCGATCACGCTGACCGTCCCGGAGATCCGCCACCTACTCACCGCCGTTTTGCACCCACCGGCCGTGACTGTGACCAGGCTGCTGCACTGGTCCAACTGGCGCAGACGGCACCAGGCAACAGCCCGACGCAGCCACTACCGACGACGGACCGCCAGCGAACCCACTGGATAGATCACGAAACCGCACTGGAGTACTAAGCGCTCCGACGAGGGTGGTCGCGATCTTCGACGTGGCTGTCGGCAGAGACTGAGCCGACGGGGTACTTCACCGCTCGGGCGAGAACGCCTTCACTCGTACTCCGGTGTCGCAGATACGTACCGCCTGCTTCTTCCCGCTGGTGTTGGTGAATGCAGGTGTGAGGGGGCGGGACTCGCCGGGAGGGACGATGTCGAGTCCGGTGATCGGGTCGCACTCGTCGAGGCTGGAGAAGGTGAGCGAAGCGGAAGCGGAGTCTCCGGGAGCGAGCGTGAATTTCGCGGCGTCGGCGGCTGATCCGTCCCAGTCCACCGGCAGTTCGGTCCGGCCGGCCTCGCTGGTGAAGAGGAGGGAGGGGAAGCCGCGTACCGTGCAGGAGCCGGCCCCCTTGTTGGTGATCACGACCGAGGCCCGTCCCTGACCGGTGCTGTGTGCCACGGCCTTCAGGTTCTTCGTACGGCAGTGGTCTGCGGCGGGGCTGGGGAGGGAGTCGGCTCCGAAGAGCACCCCGGGCGGGGAGGACGCGCCGCCACTGCCGCCACTGCCGCCCGGGGTTCCGCTTCCGTCGACGCTCAGTGACCCGCCGGTCTGCGAACCGCCGGCCGGCGACCCGCCCCCGTCGGCCGTGCTCGACGAGCCCGAAACCGAACCGGAACCGGAACCGGAACCGGAACCGGAGACAGTACCGGAACCGCTTCCCGAATCGTCCGCAGCACCGGACGACGACGAGCACCCCGCCGTGCCGACGGCAAGGACGACAAACAGGACCGTGCTGCCTGCGGACATCAGTGGTCGGCGCATGTCTCCTGCCGGTTGTTTGAACGAATTGACGGACCCGGGTCCCACAGGTGTGAGGGTATTGCATAGAATCCACGCCGATCACGTTCACCGGCGCTGCGCAGGGCACCGCCTTGGGGGGAAGGCACGGCTGTGCAGCCGAGCGACAACAACATGGACCCGGGAGATATACGCCGCAGGCGATTCCTGGGCGCGGGAGCGGTCACGCTGGGAGCCGCGAGCGCGGTGGCCGCCGGCCAACTGCTGTCGGGCAGCGCCTCGGCCTCCGTGGGCGGAACCACCGCGACGGCCGGTGCCGGTACGTCGGTCAGCGGCACGGTCTTCAAGCTGGGCGTCGCCTCCGGCGACCCGCTGCCCACCGCGATCGTGCTGTGGACCAGGGTGCTGCCCGCGAATCCGGGCAGCTCCGGCATCCTGCCCCCCACCGTCGCGGTGACCTGGGAGCTCGCCTCGGACAGCGGTTTCACCAAGATCGTCAAGAGCGGTACGACGACGGCGAGCAGCAGCCTCGGTTACAGCGTCCACGTGGACGTCACGGGCCTGACCCCGGCCACCGACTACTGGTACCGGTTCAAGGCGCTGAGCCGCACCTCCCGCACCGGCCGCACCCGCACCGCCCCCGCCGCCGGAAGCACCCCCGAGAAGCTGCGGATCGCTCTCGCCTCCTGCCAGAACTGGGCGCATGGCTACTTCACCGCCTACCAGGACATGCGCGACCAGAAGCCGGACCTCGTGCTGTTCGTCGGCGACTACATCTACGAGAGCCCCGCCTACTCCTACCGCGTACGCCGCCACGAGGGCACGGGCTCGCCCGTCACGCTCACCGAGTACCGCGCCCGGCACGAGCAGTACAACACCGACCCGGACCTGCAGGCGATGCGCGCCGCCGCCCCCTTCGTGGTCGTCTTCGACGACCACGAGGTGGAGCAGGACTGGGCCGGTGACGTGGCGAACGACCCGGTGGCCTGGCCCACCGACAAGTTCCTGGCCCGCCGGGCGGCCGCCTTCCAGGCTTTCTACGAGCACATGCCGATCCGTGCCGCGCAGAAGCCCAGCGGCCCCGACGTCCTGATGTACCGCAAGCTCGACTTCGGCACCCTCGCCCGGCTGCACGTCCTGGACACGCGGCAGTACCGTGACGACCAGGCGACCACCGACGAGGGGGCCACGGAGACCGGCCGCGTCATCATGGGCGACACCCAGCGGAACTGGCTGGTGAACAGCGCACGCAGCTCCGGCAGGCAGTGGAACCTGGTCGCCTCCCAGGTGATGATGGCCGAGACCGACTTCCTCGCCGGCGTCGGCAAGGAGTGGGCGTACGACGCCTGGGACGGCTACCAGAAGGAACGGGCCTCCCTGCTCGCGGAGTTCCAAGACGTCCGCAACCCCGTGGTGCTCTCCGGCGACCGGCACCGCACCATCGTCAGCGACCTCAAGCTGGACTTCGACGACGTGAACTCGCCCGTGGTCGGCGCGGAGTTCGTCGGGACGTCCATTTCCAGTGCCGGAGACGAGGACCTGGCGGCCTTCGCCGCCGAGTGGGCGCCCAAGTTGGCGGACAACCCGCACTGGAAGATGATCGACGCCCGGCGCGGCTACCTCCTCTTCGACATCACCGCGGACCGCATCGAGGCACAACTGAGGACGATCTCCACCGTGTCGACGAGGAACGGGACGACCACCCAGGCCGCGACCTTCCGGGTGGAGGACGGTGTGCCGGGCGTGTACCAGGTTGGGGTCCAGACCGCGTCCTCGCCCTCGGCGAGCACGAGCGCGGAGGAGTCCGCGACGCCGACGGACACGGCCACGGCCACCCAGGCCGACACGGGCGAGACGACGGCCTCAGCGGATCAGACGAGTTCGGCCGCGTCGGGAGGGCCGTCGGCCACAGCGACCGAGTCCGCGAGCAACATCTCCACCGCGTCCTCGACGACCCCCTCCACCACCCCCTGACCCTCCGGGAGAGAACGTGTTCACCACCCGACCCCGGCTGCGCGACGGGGGTCACAGACACCGGCGTCCCCTCGCCATGAAGGCATCCGTGCTGGCCGGCACGGCGGCGCTGCTCGCGGTAGGCGTCTTCGCGGTGCTGCCCGGCGACGCGGACGCGAGCGCCCCGGCGCGCGGCGACTTCGACGGCGACGGCACGTCCGACCTGGTCTACCGCAACGTCGCGGGCCAGCTGTACATCAACACCGGCTCGGCCGAGACCATGGTCGTCGACACGGACGTCGCGAAGGTGAAGGACGTACTCACCCCGGGCGACCTCGACTCGGACGGCGTCCAGGACGTGCTGACCCTCAGCTCGAGCGGCGTGCTGTCCTTCCATTCCGGCATCTACGCACGCGTCTCCGGCGGCCTGGGTTCACGCCGTACGGTCGCGACCGGCTGGCAGGCGTACAACAAGATCGCCGCCCCAGGCGACATGAACGCCGACGGCAGGGCCGACCTGCTGGCCCGCACCCCCACCGGCACCCTCTACTACTACCCGGGCAAGGGCACCGGCGACTTCGGCAGCCGCGTGAAGATCGGCACTGGCTGGCAGCAGTACGACGAACTGATCGGCGCCGGCGACCTGAACGGCGACGGCGTCGGCGACCTCCTGGCCCGCACCCCGGCCGGTGCCCTCTATCGCTACCTGGGCAAGAAGGGCGGAACCTTCAGCGCCAAGGTCAAGGACTCGAAGACCGAGTGGGCGTCGTACAACCAGATCGTCGGCGGCGGCGACTGGGACGGCAACGGCAAGACCGACCTGCTGGCCAGAGACTTCTCCGGCAACCTGTGGTTCTACGCGGGCAACGGCAACGGCACCTTTGGCACCCGTTCCGCCCGCAGCAAGGGCTGGGGCAAGGCCACGCAGTTCGCGGGAGCCGGCAACAACCCGCACTTCGGCAAGTTCGGGATCATGGGCCGTACGTCGGCCGGAAACGTCTACAGCTACGAGGTCACCGGCACCGGCACGCTGACCGGCAAGCTCCTGGTCGGCGGCGCGTGGCCGTCCTCCAGCACCCGCCTCGCGTACGCCTCCGCGCTCCGCGAGAACGGCCTCGCCGACCTGGTCGTCCAGTCGGTCAGCAGCGGGAAGCTGACCAACCCTGCCTTCTACGCCCTCGCGGACCCTCTGCTGTCCGCCGGCTCCACCTCGTACAGGCGCATCGTCGGCCCCGGTGACCTGACCGGTGACGGCAAGGGCGACCTCCTCGCCGTGACCAGCACCGGCACGCTCTACCTCTACGCGGGCAACGCCTCCGGCATGTCCGTCGCCGGCCGCGTCCAGCTCGGCACCGGCTGGCAGCAGTACAACGCCCTTGTCGGCGCGGGCGACTTCACGGGCGACGGCCGCCCCGACCTCCTGGCCCGGGACACCTCCGGCACCCTGTGGCGCTACGCGGGCACCGGCTCGGCTTCCGCCCCCTTCTCGGCCCGGGTGAAGATCGGCACCGGCTGGCAGCAATACAGCAAACTCTTCTCGCCCGGCGACGCCAACGGCGACGGCAAGGCCGACCTCATGGCCACGAACTCCTCCGGCGCCCTGTACTTCTACGCGGCCACCGGCACCGGCACCTTCAAACCCCGCGCCGCGAAAGCCACCAGCGGCTGGACGGGCTGGGCAGACCTGCTGTGAGCACAGCTGTCGGCGGCCGCAAGGCCGGCCGGCGCCCTGCTGGTGTCCCCGAGCGAGCGCCGACGGCTATCCCCTGGGGGTGTCTGTGCCGGTCACAGCAATAGCAGGGAAGCTCGAGCTCCGACCGCGACGCTGTGCACATGGGAGCGCGCCGGGTTCACGCACCCACGCCGCGACCCGCAGACCGGCTACCGCATCTACGACGAGGCCGACGCGCGCGATGTCCGCTGGCCCACCAGCTCAGGCGGGGCGGCTACCTGCTGGAGCAGATCGCCCCAGTGATCGCCCAGGTGCCGGCGGCCCGGCGGACTGGAGCCGCTGGAGGCAGCCTGCGCGACTGGCACGGTGGGCTGTCCGCCCGCGGGCGGACGTTGCTGACCGGAGCCGCAGAGCTGGAGGCGTACCTCTTGAAAAACACCTGCTGAAGCAACTAGTAGACGAGTGATCCTCGGGTACTCGTCTCAGCGTGCCGAGGCCGCGCGGCCGGTCGTTGGCGCTGGCTGCGGCCAATCCAGCAGACAGGGAGGTTCAGATGAGCACGGTCAAGGAAGCGGTGGAAGTCGAGGTCCCTGTGCACACCGCCTACAACCAGTGGACCCAGTTCGAGGATTTCCCGCAGTTCATGGAAGGGGTCGAGGAAGTCAGGCAGCTCGATGAGCGCCACAACCACTGGACCACCAAATTCAGCGGGATGAAGCGCGAGTTCGACACCGAGATCGTCGACCAGCTCCCCGACGAGCGCATCACGTGGCGCACCACCACGGGTGACACCAGGCAGAAGGGCACTGTCCGCTTCCACCGCCTGGACGACACGCACACCAGGGTCGAGCTCGTCATGGACGTCGAGCCCACCGGCGTGGCGGAGAAGACCGGCGACATGCTCGGAGTGATCGACCGGCGTGTGAAGGGCGACATGCAGCGTTTCAAGGAGTACATCGAGGGCCGCGGTGGTGAGTCCGGAGCGTGGCGTGGGCGCATCAAGCCCGGCGAGTGACCCCTGTCCCTTAACTGCCACGTAGCGGGGCTGTTCCCGCCCAGGTCAGCTCGTAGAGACGGTAGACGCCGTGCCGGTCACGGTATCGGACGGCCCGAGCGCCGCGTCGGCGCTGTCGGCCGCGCCGCTGCCAGGCCCGCAGCCAACCGGCATCCTCCGCAGCACCGCGGGCCAGCGCCCGCACCCGGCACCGCCGCCGCTCCCCCGGCGTCGCGGAGTAGCGCCGCAGCGGGCTCCCACTGGCCCGTTCCGGCAGCGGCGAGCACGGCGGCCAGCTCCGCGTCGGGGCCGGGAAGCCGCAGCTCCTGCCGGTCCATGGGCACAGGGGCTGCCGCCGACGGCGCGGTTTTGGCCCCTTCCCCGTGCGGAAGTGGAGGATCGTTGCCCGCCAGCCGAGCGGGACGTGCGCCAGTCGGCGCAGCACGCTGTCGCGCTGGTGACGGAGGCGATCACCCCGCATTCCCAGCCACCTCCACGGGCCGGACGAGCGGACGAACCACTCCCAGGGACAAGTCGATGCGTCGTGCCATCCGGCGCGGACGTGAGCACGAGACCGACCGCCGACCCGAGAGTTCGAATCGGCGGCCTGCTCTCATGCGCTCGAAGCGAGCTCGTGGAAGCCGCTGCGGTGGAAGACCATCGGGGGGACGTCGGGATAGATGTCGAGCGCCTCGATCTTCAGCAGCACGATCGCGTGATCGCCTGCCACGACGACCTCGTAGATGGAGCACTCGAGCCACAGCGTGGCGCCGTGCACGAGGACCGCTCCGGTCTCGGTGGCGACCCAGTCGACGCCGGCGAAGCGTTGACCGTTCTTCGACGCGAGCGAACGCGCCACCGAACCGTGCTCGCCGGCCAGCACACTCACCCCCAGGCGACTTGCCTCAGCCAGTCGCGGCCAGGTGGAGGACGTGTTCGCCACGCAGACGGACACCAGGGCCGGATCCAGCGAGACGGAGGTGAACGAGCTGGCGGCCATCCCCTCCGGGACGCCGTCCACCATCGCGCAGAAGGCGGTCACGCCACTGGGGAAGCAGCCGAACGCCTGCCGGAGCAGGCCGTCGTCGAACCGTATGTCGGATGCCCGGATCATGGCGTCACCACCGCCGGGACGTACTTCCTGGCCGACTCGAGCCAGATGGCCAGGTCCGGCGAGGTCTCGTACTCCGAGTCGATCAGGTACAGGCTGGGCGCGGGGCAGCTGGCTCCGATCTCGACCAGCACCGGACGCAGGGTCAGTTCGGGTGCGAGCGCGTGCTGGAGGCCGGCCCCGAGCATCACGGGGAACGTCGGGGTCCCGCCCAGCTCGCCTTGTCCGAACTGGTCGAGGAACAGCTTGAGCAGACCCGTGTACGTGGCCTTGAACGTCGGTGACGCCACCACGAGCGAGTCGGCACCCAGCACCGTGGCCTTGGCCTCGGCCACCTTGGGGTCACCCCAGCCGAGCAGGCCGGCCCCGAGATCCACCACGTCGATCACCGCGGACGGCGCGCTCCCGCTGAGTTCCCGAGCGATCAGCTCGGCGGCAGCCCGGGTACGCGACATCGGCTTGGGGTTACCAACGACAACGACCGTCATATGAGTCCTCCATAGCAGCGGACGAATGCTGACCTCGTCAGTGAAGGAGCGGCGGATTTCCCGGTCAGGTGTGGGCAGTAAACCTTCCATTGCGCCGCTGCCACGTCGTCGGCAGAAGTGCCTGGTCGGCGCAATCGCCTCGGAACGGTCGTGATCTGTCGGTGTCACGCCGCCTGGCTAGTTTCCAGCACGAAGGCCGACGGCAGGACCGTACGCCGTGGTCGCAGGAAGAGAGCGGGAGGCCGGGTTGCAAGCCAAAAAGTTCCACCTGGGCTGGTTCATGAACGGCTACCGCGTGCACGGCTGGCGGGACCAGTGGATCGGCACGCACAAGTCCGAGGGGATGCTCCCGGACTTCTACGTCGACATGGCGCGCTCGCTGGAGCGCGCATGCTTCGACTACTTCATCCTCGAGGACTCGTCGTTCGTGCCCGACGCCTGGCAGGGCAAGCACGACTTCTACCTGGAGAACGCGTACGCGGTCCCCAAGTTCGACCCGTCGGTCCTGGCCTCGATCCTCACCCAGAACACCTCGCGTCTGGGGATCGTCGCGACGCTGGCGATCACGGAGTACCCCCCGTATCTGCTCGCACGGCTCGTCTCAACGATGGACCATGTCTCCCGGGGACGGGCCGGGTGGAACATGGTCACCGCGAGCTCGGACCGTGCGGCGCAGAACTACGGGCACGACGCCCAGCCTGATCACGACGTCCGCTACGACATGGCCGAGGAGTTCGCCGAGCTGGTCGTCAAGCTCTGGGAGTCCTGGGAGCCGGGTTCCATGGTGGTCGACCAGGACGGCGTCTTCGCGGACCCGTCCAAGGTCCACCCGGTGGACTTCCAGGGGACGTTCTACAAGTCGCGGGGCCCCATCAACTCGGCCCGCTCCCCGCAGGGCAGGTCGGTCATCGTCCAGGCGGGCGGATCGCCCAAGGGCCGCGCCTTCGCCTCGAAGTACGCCGACTCGATCATCGCCTCGGCGACCACGGTCGAGATGATGAAGGAGTACCGCGACGATGTCCGGGCCCGTGCAGAGGCGCACGGTCGCGACCCGGACTCCGTGAAGGTGCTGTTCCTGGTGTCACCGGTCCTGGGCGAGACCCATCAGGCGGCCGTGGACCGCCGGCAGCAGGCCCAGGAGGAGGCGGCCGCCAACCCGGTGACACGCCTTGCCGGGATGGGCTACGCGACGGACATCGACTTCTCCGTGTTCGACCTGGACACCCCGATCAAGGATCTGGCGTCCCAGCTGGTGACCAACGGCCACCAGAGCTCGCTGCAGCAGTTCGTCGCCCACAACGGGGACCGCACTCTGCGTGAGGTCGCCGCGCAGTCGTCCACCAGCGCCGGACAGCGCGTCGAGCTGCTGGGGACGCCGTCCGAGGTCGCCGACCAGATGGGTGACGTCATGGCCGCAGTGGGCGGCGACGGGTTCCTGCTCACCCAGGACGTCCTCACGCGGCGCTCCATCAGCGAGGTCTGCGACGGGCTGGTGCCCGAGTTGCAGAAGCGCGGGCTGACCCGGACCTCGTACTCCTATGAGATGTTCCGCGACAACCTGCTCGAGTTCTGACGTGGCTTCCCCGTCCTGGGGGATGTCCCGAACTGCGGTCGAGCGCGCGGAGATCCAACGGAGGAGCTTGCGCGTGCTCACCCTGGGACAGGTGGTGGGCGCCGGTGCGCTCGGTGCGGCCGTGACGATCGGCGGCTTCGTGGTCGAGGACATCGTCGGCGTCGCCACACCGTGGGTGGGTCTGTCGACCGCGGCCGTCACCGCGGGCTCGGGAGTCATGGCGCAGGTGCTCGCCCGGGTCATGGCGCTGCGCGGGCGGCGGGTCGGCATGCAGCTGGGCTACGCACTCGCCGCCTCGGGAGGTCTTGTCGCGTGTGCGGGCGTGCAGCTCTCGTCCCTCGCGCTCTTCCTGTGCGGCCTCCTGCTGTACGGCGCCGGCTCCGCCACCAACCTGCTCGCCCGGTACGCGGCGACCGACTTGGCCGAGCCGGACCAGCGAAGCCGGGCGATGGGCCGGATCCTCTTCGCGGCCACCTTCGGAGCGATCTTCGGCCCGACTCTCGTCGGACCCGCCGAGGCGCTCGGCCATTCGGTGTTCGGGCTCGACAAGTACGCCGGCCCCTGGCTCCTGAGCTCGTTCTTCTTCGTCTGCGCGATGGTCAACGTGGGCGTACGGCTACGCCCCGACCCCTTGGCGGTCTGGGCGGAGGGCAATGTCGCGACCGTCGCCGCCCGGTCGATCCGCGTCACCGGCTCACTCCGAGTGATCGCCACCACACCCGCGGCCCGGCTGGCTCTGCTCTCCATGGTTGTCGCCCAGGCCGTGATGGTCGGCGTGATGGCCATGTCACCGATCGAGATGAAGACGCACCACCACGAGGTGATCATCCCTTTCGTGGTCTCCGCCCACATGGCGGGGATGTTCGCCTTCAGCCCGCTCGTCGGCCGCTTCGCCGACCGCTTCGGGCGGCTCGTGACGATGCGGAACGGCGCGTTCGTGCTCGTTCTCGCCGGCTGCGCCGGGACGGTGGCGGACAACGTCACCATGATGTTCGTCTCGATGTTCACCGTGGGGCTCGGTTGGGCGCTCGTCTTCATCGGCGCCTCGACGCTTCTGGTGGACACCGTCACCTCCGGTGATCGGGTGCAGGTCCAGGGCGCGGCGGACTTCGTCACCGCCGTCTCCGGCGGAGTCGCCGGGGTCCTGTGCGGGTTCCTGCTCAGCTGGATCGGGTTCTCCGCGCTCGCCCTGGGCTCCGCGTGCCTGAGCCTGCTGATCCTCCTCGGGGTGTCCGGTCTGCGGCGGCGGGAGAAGGCAGCGGTGGACGCCGGATGACCACGGACGAAGCACGATCCACGGCACACCCCGCCGACCCGGCGCCGTCGTACTCGTTGCGGGCGCTGTTCCAGGTCCCCGGCTACCGCTACCTCTGCGTGAGTTCCTTCGTCTGGCACACCACGCGGTGGGGCAGCCTCTTCACCACGAGCTACCTGCTGGCCCAGATGTCCGGGTCGCCCATCCTCAACCAGGTGGTCGGCGCGCTCGTCTTCCTCCCGATGCTCATCGGTGGCTTCGTGGCCGGGGTGATCAGCGACCGACTTGACCGCCGCAAGCTCGTCCGTCGCGTCCAGTTGATGCTGATCCCGGTCCAGTTCGCGATGTTCGGACTCGTCCAGTCCGGACGGGTCGAGGTCTGGATGACCCTTCCCTTCATGTTCGCGCTGGGAACCGGGGGCCTGGTGAACATGACCGCGCAGCGCCCCCTCATCTACGAGACCGTCGGTCCGCGTTTCGCCGGGCAGGCGATGACGATCGAGTCCACCGCGCAGGCGGGGTCGGCCATGTTCGGCACGCTCGGCGGTGGTGCGCTCATCGACCACGTGGGCATGGGAGCGGGATTCGCCGGGATGGGCGTGCTGCTCTGCGTTTCGGCGGCCTTGCTGCGGCTGGTCCCCAGTCCCCGCTACGCCACCCCGCGCGACCCCGGTGTGCGCGTGTCGATCGCCGCGCAGGCCGCCGCCAGCATCAGGCTCGCCCGGCGCAGCAGGCGCCTGATGGCCACTTTGGGTGTGACCGTGGCGATGAACCTGTTCATGTTCGGCTACATTCCGCTGGTACCTCTCGTGGCCGATGAGTTCTCCGCCGACGCCGTGCTCGCCGGCGCCCTGGGCGCCGCTGCGGGGGGCGGCCAGATCCTCTGCGGAATCGTCCTGAGCACGCGGCCCCTCCTGAGGCGCGGACTGGTCTTCGCGGTCGGCTCGATGGTTGCTCTGCTCGGCCTGTTCTGCTTCTCCACCGCACCCGTGTTCGAACTCGCGTTCGTCGCGTTGTTCGTGGCCGGGATGGGACAGGCCGCGTTCGGGTCCATGCAGAGTCTCCTCGCGATCGAATCCGCACACGACACCGAACGCGGCATCGCCCTGGGGGTGCTCAGTACCGCGATCGGCGCGATGCCGATCGGAATGGTGGTGATCGGAGCCGGTGCCGAACTGCTCGGCACCAGGAACGCCCTGATGCTGTCGTCCCTGGTCGGGATGGCCGCGGTACTGACGGTCGTCCTGCGCCTGCGCGACCTGCTGTCAGCCGCCCCGGAGACCGCTCTCCGCCCCGCTCCCGGGGCCTGAGCACCGATGTCGCAGCGGCTGCCTGCCGGTGCGGACGGCGTACCGATCCCGCGTGGTGACGCGCACCCCTGGCCTTCCGAACACCCTCATGACATCGGTCGGTCTGTGAGCAAAACCCTATCTGTTACTAACCAGGCGCAATAGGAAAGCCACGATGACGACGCTGCGGTGTCACACACCGCCGCTTTTATCTGGTCGAACAGCGTGGAGACGAGCCGAACGCCTCGCCTTTCCCTCACCGCACTGTCCAGTTGCTCCGTGAGACCCCGCCGTAGGAGGCGTCCGTGCCCACCGAGATCGAAACCCAGCACAGACCGGAACCGCGCACCCAGCTGAGCCGTCGCAGCATGCTCAAGGCCGCCGGCATCACGCTCGGCAGCGTCAGCCTGATGAGCCTGCTCCAGGCGTGTGGCGCCGACGAGGCCGGCGAGGACGGCGAGGGCAACCTCACCCTGCGCATGCCGTTCCTACAGGACATGCAGGTCCCGGACCCGGACATCATGTACGAGGGCGAGGGCGTGCAGGTCATGCAAGCGTGCTACGACGGCCTCGTCACCTACAAGTCCGGTACGTCCGAGATAATCCCGCAGCTGGCGGACTCCTGGACGGTCTCCGACGACCAGCTGACCTACACCTTCAAGCTGAAGCCGGACGTCACGTTCCACGACGGGACACCCGCCGACGCCGAGGCGTGGGTGAAGAGCTTCAAGCGCCGGGCCGCGGTCGAACAGGGACCTGCCTACATGGTGACAGGGATGGAGAAGGCCGAGGCGAAGGATGCGACCACCCTCGTCATCAAGCTCAAGGAACCCAACAACGCCTTCCTCCACTACGCGGCCTGTCCCTGGAAGATGCTCGTGACCAGCCCGACGGCGGTCAACAAGAACGCGGTGGGCGGCGACCTGGCCCAGACGTGGCTCAAGACGCACGACGCGGGCACCGGCCCTTACGTCATGAAGGAGTTCGTGCCGGGCAGCCACTACGTCCTGGAGAGATTCGACGGCTACTGGGGCGAGCAGCCCTATTTCAAGACGATCCGGATCCAGATCACCCCCGAGATCGCGACCCAGAAACTCCAGTTGGACCAGGGCGCCTTCCATCTGGTCAGCCATGGGTTCGCCATCGCCGACGTACTCAGCTACAAGAAGGACAAGAAGTTCTCGGTCGCCACGAACCTCGGCGCGTCGATGATGTCGCTCTACATGAACCCTGGCGCGGGCATGTTCAAGGACAAGTCCCTGCGCCAGGCGATGATGACCGCGATCGACCGCGCCACGGCCGTCGAGACGTCCTTCCAGGGGCTCACCACGGTCCAGGAGAACTTCTGGCCGGAGAACATGTTCCCCAAGGGGCTCGCGCCCTTCGACCCGAAGGTGGACCTCGGTCCGCTGACCGAGAAGGTCGCCAGGCTGTCGAACAAGAAGATCGACTTCGCCTGGGTGTCGTCCAACGGCGCACCGGCCCAGCAGATGGCCGAGCTGATCCAGACGCAGCTCGCGCCGACCGGCCTGGAGATCACCATCCGGGCGATGCCCTCCGCGGAGTGGTTCGACCTGTGCAACCAGCCGGCCGACAAGCGGCCGGACCTGCTCCTGGCGTCGATGGGGGGTGACGCGCTGCACCTGGACACCGCGCTGCGGATCTTCCTGCGCACCGGCGCGAAGCCCCTGAACGCCTTCCAGTACGGCAATCCCAAGGTGGACGCGCTCATGGACGAGGCGATCACCAAGGGCACCGAGGACAAGACCAACGACGTCTACCTCCAGATCACCGACATCATCGCGGACGAAGCCCTGTGGGTCCCGTTGTGCCGTATCCCGCAGAACTTCGTCACCCACTCCGCCATCAGCGGGATCGAGCTCGATTCCTACCTCCCCTACATTTTCAACCCGGCCAAGATCAAACGGGTCTGAGCCGGTGGCGGGATGCCCGTGGGCAACGCCTGTCGCGACCCCTAACTCAGGCCCGGGCAGGCTGAGTTGGACCTGTTCCCAGGCCCGAGGAGACCGACGGGGCCCATGAGAAATGAGCGAGGTCCTGCTCGACGAAGCGCCGGATCCCGTTCTGCCCACGACCGGCAAGTCATCTTGCGCACGTACCTGGAGGGGCTGGAGCAGAACTCCTACCTCACCGACATCGTCACCACCACCAGGCTGAGGAGGGCACCACCATGACCAGCACCAGCACTCCCGGGAACAGCGCCGCGGCACTCGCCGAACCACCGACCGCGTCACGCGCTCGGGTGAAGGACCTCACGGTCACATTCAGCCGTCGAGGGGTGCCCGTCCACTCCCTGCGCGGCGTCACCCTGGACATCGCCCCCGGCGAGATCCTCGCCGTCGTCGGTGAGTCCGGCTCGGGCAAGAGCGTGATGGCGCTGGCCCTCCTCGGGCTGCTCGCGGGCGACCCGATGCCCGTCGTCACCGGAAAGGCCGAGGTGTGCGGCGTCGACATGGTGTCCGCGTCGGACGAGGAGCGGCGCCGCATGCGCAAGCTGCACCTCGGCGCGGTGTTCCAAGACCCCATGACCTCGCTCAACCCCACGATGCGCATCGGTCGCCAGGTGGTGGAGGCGGCCGGGTCCGAGGAGGAGGCGCTGCGGCTTCTCGACCTGGTCGGCGTCCCGGACCCCAAGCGGCGCATGAAGGCGTTCCCCCATGAGCTGTCGGGTGGGCTCAGGCAGCGCGTGATGATCGCCATGGCGGTCGCCGGCAAGCCCGACCTGGTGATCGCCGACGAGCCGACCACGGCACTCGACGTGACGGTCCAGGCCCAGGTCCTCGCACTCATCCGCGACCTCTGCGACAAGCTCGGCACCTCCTTCATCCTGGTCACGCACGACATCGGCGTGGCCTCGCAGGTGGCGGACCGGATCGCGGTCATGTACGGCGGTCGGGTGGCCGAGATCGGGAAGACGGAGGAGGTCCTGCGAGCACCGTCACATCCCTACACCGTGGGCCTACTGAACGCCCGGCTGGATCTCGACCTGCCGACCGGCCGGCCGATCCCGGCGCTCCCGGGTGAACCTCCGGACCCTCGGGCACACCCACAGGGCTGTGCCTTCGCGCCCAGGTGTTCGGCGGCGATCCACGACTGCGCCGTAACGCTGCCGGTGCCGACCCCCGCAGCCACGCACTCGGGTGTGGCGGCCTGCATCGTCCCCGGAGCGACGAGCCAAGAGGCGGTACTCGCCGCCGCACCGTCGTTCCGGCCCATGGCCGAGGTCGACGACACCGCTCCCGCGCTGCGGATCAACGGCGTCGACAAGCACTTCACGGTCAGACGCGGGATGCTCAAGAAGGACGAGCTCCACGCGTTGCGCAACGTGATTCTCGAGATCGCTCCCGGCGAGTCGATGGCCGTCGTGGGCGAGTCCGGGTCAGGGAAGTCGACGCTGCTCCGCGTCGTCGCGGGGCTGATGGAGCCCGACGGCGGGGATATCGAGCGACTCGGCGGCCGGCCTCAAATGGTGTTCCAGGACGCCGGTGCCTCGCTCACGCCCTGGCTGACCGTGGGCGAGATCGTGGGCGAGCGGCTGCTCAAGGAGAACAACAGGGCAGACCGCCGGGAGCTGGTCGACCGGGCGCTGCGCCAGGTGGGGCTTCCCCCGGACGTGGCCGGCATCAAGGCGGGCCTGCTCTCGGGCGGTCAGCGCCAGCGGGTGGCGTTCGCCAGGGCCGTCATCGTTCCTCCGAAGCTGCTGCTGTGCGACGAGCCCACCTCCGCTCTGGACGCCTCCTTGGCCGCCTCCGTGCTCAACCTGCTTCAGGACCTGCGGCGCGAGCTCGGGATGGCCGTCATGTTCGTCACCCATGATCTGGCCGCCGCGCGCTTCATCTCCGACCGCACCGCGGTGATGTACCTCGGGCAGATCGTCGAGCTGGGGCCGACCGAGGAGGTCATCAGCTCCCCCAAGCACCCGTACACCAAGGCCTTGCTCGCCGCGATCCCCACGCCTGGGGCCGCGCCCGTGCGACTCCCGGGCGAGCCGGCGAGCCCGCTCTCCGTGCCATCGGGTTGCTCGTTCCACCCGCGCTGCCGCGAGCGGATCGACCGATGCTCCACCGAGGCGCCGTTCCTCTACTCCATCGACGGCGTCGGGGGCCGGGAGGCCTCGTGTCATCTCGTCAGCGTCCCCGCGAACCAGGGATGACCAGGCGTGGTTCACCCCGTCCACCGAGGGGCGGACCACGGTCGCAGCGGCGCAATGCGAGTGCTATGACGGTGCATTCGTCATGACACCGGCGCTGGATGTCATGGGTTCACCACGGATCAGGACACGCAATGGAGCGGTGCCGACCTGCCCGGCGATCTCGTTCGCGGCAGCGGAGGCAGCAGGAGAGGCAGGAAGAGGCACATGACGAAGTTCCACCTGGGTTGGTTCATGAACTTCACGCCGCCGGACTGGCAGTCCGAGTGGGCTTCCCCGGACGTGAGGAACTGGGCCAACGGCAAGTTCCACGTCGACATGGCCCAGTCGATGGAACGGGCCTGCTTCGACTTCATGATGATCGAGGACACCGTCATGGTCGCCGACGCCTACGGCGGCACCATGGAAGGCTCCCTCAAGAACGCCGTCTTCGCGCCCAAGCAGGACCCCATACCGCTGGCCGTCATGGTCGCCGCCAACACCACCAAAATGGGCGTCGTCGCGACGATGTCCACATCCTTCTACCCGCCGTACCTGCTGGCCCGCGCCTGCTCCACCGTCGACTCCATCGCCGAGGGCCGCTTCGGCTGGAACATCGTCTCCTCCGCCGAAGACCGCGCCGCCCAGAACTTCGGCCTCGAAGGCCTGCCCGAACACGACGAGCGCTACAACGTCGCCGAAGAGTACTTCGACGTCGTCAACCAGCTATGGGACTCCTGGGAACCCGACGCCGTCGTCATGGACCGCGACACCAACACCTTCGCCGACTACCGCAAGGTCCGCACCATCGACTTCGACGGCAAATACTTCAAGTCCCGCGGCCCGCTCAACACCGTCCCCTCACCCCAGCACCGGCCCACGTTTCTCCAGGCAGGGGCCTCTCCTCGGGGCCGCGCGTTCGCCGCAGGCGCCGCCGACGCCATCGTCGCGGTCGGCACCGGCACCGCCGGCATGAAGGAATACCGCGACGACATCCGCGCCCGCGCCGAAGCAGCCGGCCGCAACCCCGACGACATCAAACTCCTCTTCTGCGTCTGCCCCACCATCGCCGCCACCGAAGCAGAGGCCCGCGCCGAGGTGGAACGGCTGACCTCGTCCGACGCCTACATCGAGAAGACCCTGGTGAGCATCTCGGCCAACACCGAGATCGACTTCAAGCAGTTCGACCTGGACGAGCCGCTCCCCGAGGGCCTGACCACCAACGGCGAGCGCGGATCCCTGGAGCACTTCATGCGGGGCGACGGCACCCCCGGCCCCAAGACCCTTCGCCAGCTCGCGATCGACTGGGCCAAGACAGGCGTCGAGTTCGTGGGGACCGCGAAGCAGGTTGCCCAGCAGATGGGCGAGGCGATGGAGGAGATCGGCGGCGACGGCTTCCTCATCATGAAGCCCGGCTGGGATCTGAATCGGAAGTACATCCATTCGATCACCGACGGCCTGGTCCCCGAGCTCCAGCGCCTGGGCCTCACCCGTACCGAGTACACCAAGTCCACCCTGCGCGAGACGCTCCGCGAGTTCTGAGCCCGCCGCAGACATCCCCGGACTTCCACCACAGCACCGCGCCACGACCGCGTAGGAGACATCATGCCGAAGAAGTTCCATATGGGCTGGTTCATGAACTTCATCCCGCCGGAGTGGGACAGTGAGTGGGCTTCCCCGGACGTGAAGAACTGGGCCAACGGCAGGTTCTACGTCGACATGGCCCAGTCGATGGAACGGGCCTGCTTCGACCTGATCATGATCGAGGACACCGTCATGGTGGCCGACGCGTACGGCGGCACCATGGAAGGCGCGTTGAAGCACTCGGCGTTCGCGCCCAAGCAGGACCCGATCCCGCTTGCCGTTCTGCTCGCCGCCAAAACAGCCAAGATGGGCGTGGTGGCGACGATGTCGACGTCGTTCTACCCGCCGTACCTGCTGGCCCGCGCCTGCTCCACCGTCGACTCCATCGCCGGGGGCCGCTTCGGCTGGAACATCGTCTCCTCCGCCGAGGACCGCGCCGCCCAGAACTTCGGTCTCGAAGGCCTGCCCGAACACGACGAGCGCTACAACGTCGCCGAAGAGTACTTCGACGTCGTCAACCAGCTGTGGGATTCGTGGGAGCCCGACGCGGTCGTCATGGACCGCGACACCAACACGTTCGCCGACTACCGCAAGGTCCGCACCATCGACTTCGACGGCAAGTACTTCAAGTCCCGCGGGCCTCTCAACACCGTGCCCTCACCCCAGCACCGCCCCGCGTTTCTCCAGGCCGGAGCCTCTCCCCGGGGTCGCGCGTTCGCCGCAGGTGCCGCCGACGCGATCATCGCGGTCGGTACCGGCATCGCCGGCATGAAGGAGTACCGCGACGACATCCGCGCCCGCGCCGAAGCGGCCGGCCGCAACCCCGACGACATCAAGCTCCTCTTCGTCGTCTCTCCCACCGTCGCCGCCACCGAAGCCGAAGCCCGCGCCGAGGTCGAGCGGCTTCACAACCACCCGTCGTACATCGAGAAGTCGCTGGTGAACATCTCCTCCAACACCGAGATCGACTTCAAGCAGTTCGACCTGGACGAACCGCTCCCCGAGGACCTGACCACCAACGGCGAACGCGGATCCCTTGAGTACTTCATGCGGGGCGACGGGAGTCCCGGCCGCAAGACGCTGCGCGAGTTGGTGCTGCACCGTGCCAAGCGGGGGCTGGAGCTGGTGGGCACGGCGGAGCAGGTCGCCAAGAAGATGGGCGAGGCGATGGAGGAGGTCGGCGGCGACGGCTTCCTGATCAGCAAGCCCGGCTGGGACCTGTCCCGCAACTACATCAACGCCATCTGCGACGGCCTGATGCCCGCGCTCCAGCGCCAGGGCCTCACCCGCACCGCGTACACCAAGTCCACCCTGCGCGAGACCCTCCGTGAGTTCTGATCGTGTGCGGGTGTGAGCGCACCGCACACCTCCCACGCCAGCCCGCCGGCCCGGTTCCGGCAGTCGGCCGGGCATCAGCTGACGATGGTCCTGGTCGGATTCGTGATGGCCATGACCGCGCCGATCGAGCTGCTCTACGCGATCAAGCTGGGACTCAGCCCGGTCCTCGTCACCGTGTTCATCGTGAGTTCCGCGGCCGGGCTCATGCTGGTCGACGTCCTGGGAACGCGGGTCGTCACCCGGATCGACGCTCGCTCGACGGCTGTCGTCGGGATGGTGCTTTTCGCAGTCAGCGAGGCCTGTTACGGGCTGGCTGACCGCGCGCCTGAGCTGATCGCCGCCCGGGTCCTCCAGGGGCTGGCCAGCGCGGTGGTCGCCGGCGCGGCGTTGCAGGTGACGGTGCGGATGCGCGCTCGCCCGCATCGCGCTCTCGGCTCGAACGCGAGCCTGCAGATGCTCGGCGGCTCCGTCGGCGCTCCGGTCGGCGGCCTCTTGGCCACCCAGTCCGCGGGGATCGACGGCTACCGGCTCGCCTTCGCGGTCTGCTGCGGAGCGGGACTGGCGGCGGGCGCGCTGGTGGTCCTGCTGCTACCGCGTCTTCCCGCCCCGTACGAACTCGGCCGACCCCGTGTCGGTCTGCCCCGACTCGCTGTCGGCCGGGCCGTCCGCGTCGCGCTCGCGCTGGGGCTCATCGGCAACTACCTGCGGAGTGGGATCGAGAACACCGCTTTCCCGCTGATCGGGGACGCGGCGAGTCTCACCCCCGCGGGCATCGGAATCTCTCTGGGCGTGCTCTCCATGGTGGAGATCGTGGTGCTCGGCACCTCGGGCACGCTGTTCGAGAAGGTCCGTCCCGCTCACGCGCTCGTGTGGGCACTCGCGCTCGGTGTGATCGCCTTGGGTGCCCTTCTGGTCGCACATTCGCTCAGTGGCTTCCTCACCGCGGCTGTGCTGTTCGGCCTCGTCGACGGAGTCGCTCTGGCGGCACCACCGGTGCTGGTCGTCGCCACCAGCCCGGACCCGTCGATCGCCGTGGCCAACTACCGGATCGCCTGCGGCGTGGGCTCGTTCAGCGGCTCGGGCAGCGTCAATCTGCTCTTCGGGGCGCTGGGAACGACGGGGTGCGTGATCGGTGGGGGGCTCGTCCTGCTGTCCGCGGCTGTGCTGGCCGGGTCGAGACCCCTGCGGGAAACGCACGCCGCACGCGCGCAATGAACCAGCAACTTGAGTGAACTTTCAATGATACCACCGGGAGATGGACTTGCCTCCCGACGGACCCATCACAAGCCCGTGAACCGCAGGGTCGAGGACGAGCGGGCCGTTCAGTCACGGAGGAGCCATGGCCATTGCTGAGCCCTACGTCGCCAAGGATCTGGTCCCGGTCGGGACCAGATTCGGTCAAGGCCTCAGACAGTATTTCCAGGGCACACCGGTTGCCGGCTGGGTCGCCTTCACCGCGCTGGCAGCGATGTTCCTCATCGCGGCCTTCGCCGAGGCCATCGCGCCCTATGACCCCCTGGTGCCGGCCGGGGCACCGATGTCCGCGCCCGGATCCGGCTATCTCCTCGGGACCGACACGGTGGGACGTGACGTACTCAGTCGCGTTCTCGTCGGCATGTCCACCAGCTGGTGGGGCGCCCTGGCGGTCGTCGCCTCCGGTGTCTTCTTCGGTGGGCTGGTCGGTCTCGTCGCCGGGGCTGCCGGCGGCATCGTCGACAGCGTCCTGATGCGGATCACCGACGTGTTCCTGGCCCTGCCCGGGCCGATCCTGGCGGTCGCGGTGGTGGCGGCCCTCGGCCCGTCCTACTTCCACACACTCGTCGGCGTCTCGATCGTGTGGTGGCCGTTGTACACGCGCATCATCCGCGCGGAAGTACGCAAGCTGCGGGCCTCTCCGCACATGGAGGCGGCCAGGATCTCGGGAGCCGGACCGGTGCGCCGGCTCACCAGGCACCTGCTGCCCGGCGCCGTCCCCACCACCATCATCACCGCGAGTCTGGACGTGTCGGCGCTGGTGCTGATGCTCTCGAGCCTGTCGTTCCTCGGTCTGGGTGCGCCGCAGCCCGCGCCCGAGCTGGGAGCGATGAGCGCACAAGGCATGACCAACATCTTCAGCGCGTGGTGGATCCCCGTGTTCCCCGCCGCGGCCGTCGCACTGATCGCCATCGTGAGCAACTTCGCCGGCGACGCACTCAGGGACCGCATCCGTGACCGCTGACCGGTACAGACGAACGTGGAGGTGACATCATGCTGCTGATCTTGGGTCGTCGGCTCCTCGGAGCGCTTCCTGTCCTGATCGCGCTGGTCCTGGTGGTCTTCGTCCTGCAGCAGGTGGCGCCGGTCGACCCCGTCGTCGCCCTGGTCGGGGAGAAGGCACCCCCGGAGGTGTACGAGGCCGCCCGCCAACAACTGGGACTCGACAAGCCGTTGCCGGTGCAGTTCTTCCACTACCTGGCAAGTGCGGTCCAGGGTGACCTCGGGACCTCCTCGGTGACGCGCACGCTGGTCGCGTCGGACATCGTGAAGTTCCTGCCGGTCACGCTGGAGCTCGTGTTCATGTCTCTCGTGCTGATCGCCGTGATCGGGTTCTTCCTGGGGCTGGCCACGGCGCAGCGGTGGCCCGGATCGGGGGTGCTGCGGGTGGTGATGATCTCCGGCGCGTCGGTGCCCGTGTTCCTGGCCTGCCTGATCGCGATGCTGGTCTTCTACCGCTGGATCGACGTCCTGCCCGTCACCGGCCAGACATCGGCGTACGACGCACCATCGGGCCCGACCGGCTTCCTCCTGGTCGACAGCCTGGCGGCGGGCCGGCCGAGCCTGTTCTTCGACGACCTGAAACATCTCATCCTCCCGGCGTTGTGCATCGCGATCGGACCCGCGGTGGCCGTCGGCCGCGTTCTGAGAAGCAGCCTGGAGGGCACCCTCCGAGCGGAGTACGCCCGTACTGCCAGGGCCAAGGGCCTGAGCGGGACCGAGGTCCTCGTCAAGCACGCACTCCGCAACGCCCTCGGCCCCGTGCTCGCGCTGATGGGACTGCAACTCGCCGGAATGATCGGGAACAGCATCCTGGTCGAGGCGATCTTCGCCAGACCCGGGATCGGTCTGTACATCTCCCAGTCGATCAGCAAGGGAGACTTCAACACCATCGCCGGAATCACGCTGGTCGTCGGCCTTCTCTACGTCGTGGCCAACATCGTCGTCGACGTCCTCCAAGCCGCGGCCGATCCGCGGATCGCCGTCTAGAGGGGGCCAGGGGCGCAATCGGCCGGCAACGCATGGGAAGGGGCGCGGAAATCCGCGCCCCTTCTCCTGTGCCCATGACCACGACCACTCTCATACGCCCGTGACCGCTCCACTCGACATGCGCGAAGCAGACTCCCCCGAGCCCGACCTGGAGGTGGAGGCGGAGGTGGAGGTGGAGAACCAGCGTCGTCCGGTGTACGCGCGCGGGACCCTCCAACTGCTGGCACCCGTGCTCGACCGGCGGGCCTGCTTCCGCATCTGGCTCGGCGTCGGATTCGCCGTCGCCGCGATGGGCCTGATGGGCCTCGTACCGCTGATCCAGCAGGTCATCCTCGACGACACGATCCTCTCCGAGAAGCGTTCCAGAACCGTGTGGATCATGCTCCTGCTCGTCACCGGACTTGTCAGCTTCGTGGCGAACTACCTGCGCCGCACGATCGGCGGGCGAGCCGCCGTGCACGTCCAGCGGGACCTCCAGATCAAGCTGCACCGGCACATGCAGTACCTGGACGCCTCGCGGCGCGACGAGATGCGTGCCGGGGACGTGATGTCCCGCGCGACATCGGACCTCACCCTGATCCAGATGTTCCTCCAGCAACTGGGCCTGGCCTACGGCAACGTCACCCTGCTCGTCGTGTCGCTGGCCGTGATGGTCGCCCTCTCCCCGCTGCTGGCAGCGGTGATGGTGGTGGCCGTACCCATGTTCCTCGCCGTGGCCATGACGTTCCGCAGCCGGTCGTTTCCCGCGAGCTGGATGGACCAGCGGTTCCAGGGCAGCGTGGCCGGGGTCGTGGAGGAGGCGGTCACCGGAGTACGGGTCGTCAAGGCTTTCGGGCAGGAGGAGCAGGAGCAGGCATCGCTCAACGGCGAGGCGCGCAAGCTTTTCCAGTCCCGGCTCCGCACCGCGAGGATCACCGCGGTGTTCGGCGCCGGCATGGACGCCATCCCCGGTCTCACCCAGCTGGCCATCCTCGGCTTCGGGGGCTGGCTCGTCATGGAGGGCCAGGTCTCACTCGGCGTGTTCCTCGCCTTCTCCAGCTACGTCCTTCAGCTGGTCGCCCCGGTGCGCTTCCTGTCCGGTCTGATGGCCACCAGCCAGCAGGCGCGCGCCGGCGCCCAGCGGGTCGTCGAGCTGCTGTCGACGCAGGCCCGCGTGCAGGAGCGTCCCCACGCCGTCCGGCTGGAGGACCCCGCAGGCCTGGTCGAGCTCCAGCATGTCGACTTCCATTACCCCGGCGGCGAACGCGTGTTGCACGACATCTCGCTGCGGGTGAACCCGGGAGAGCGGATCGCCATCGTGGGCGCCTCGGGTTCCGGGAAGTCCACCCTGGCCCACCTCATCGCACGGTTCCACGACCCCACGTCGGGAGTGGTGCGCATCGACGGCCGCGACATCCGCGAGTACACCCTGACCTCGCTGCGCGCCGCTGTCGGGATCGTGTTCGAGGAAGGCTTCCTCTTCTCGACGACGATCCGCGACAACATCGCGTTCGGCAGACCGACGGCCACCGTCGACGAGGTGGAGCACGCGGCCGTCGCGGCAGGCGCGCACGGCTTCATCTCGGGACTCCCCGACGGCTACCACACCGCCGTGGGCGAACGCGGCTTCACCCTGTCCGGCGGGCAACGGCAGCGACTCGCACTCGCCCGGGCGGCACTGACCAACCCCCAGGTGCTGATCCTCGACGACGCCACGTCCGCCATCGACGCACGGACGGAACACGCCATCCACCGCTCGCTGGGGGAAGTCCTCGCCCATCGGACGACCGTGCTGATCGCCCACCGGCACTCGACCCTGCGTCTGGCGGACCGGGTCATCGTCCTCGACCGCGGCCGGATCGTCGACGTCGGAACCACCGAAGAGCTGCTCGCTGGCTCCCCGCTCTTCCGTGAGCTGCTGACCGGACCCGACGCGGACTTCGAGGAAGAACCTGAGGAACCGGTCACCGAGCTGGACCGACCCGCCTGGCCCGAGGACGTGTCACGGCTGGGCGCGCCCAAGATCAGCAGCCACACCAGCGAGGCCGCCACGCGGGCGGCGTCCGGCTCGCACGGCCCCGGCATGAGCGGCGACACCTCGACCCTCGCTGGCCTGGCCACCGTGTCGCCCACGCTGCTCAAGGCCGTGGAACGCCTTCCCGAACTGCGCGGCGAGCCCGACATCGACCTCGCGGAGGCAGTCGCGCCGCACGACCGGTTCACCATGGGGAGCGTCTTCCGGTCCTTCACCAAGCCGCTGCTGCTGGCCTCGGTCATGGTGGTCGTCGACGCCGTCTCGTGGATCTCGACGCCGGTGCTGATCAGACTGGGCATCGACCACGGCGTCCTGCATCACTCCCAACGGACGCTGGCCTGGATCTGCGTGGCCCTCCTGGCCATCCAGGGCGTCATCTGGGTCAACAGCAGGGTGATGATCTACTTCGCCCAGCTCATCGCCGAACGCATGCTGTTCGGGCTGCGGGTGCGCACGTTCGCGCACCTGCAACGACTGTCGCTCAACTACTACGAGCAGCACATGGCCGGCAAGATCATGACCCGGATGACCTCCGACGTCGAGGCCTTCGCCCAGCTGTTGCAGCAGGGACTGCTGACCGCGATGGTGAGTCTGTTGGCGTGTGCCGGCATCGCCGTCGGACTCGTCGTCTTCGACGCCCAACTCGCCCTCGCGGTCTCGGCGGTACTGCCGGTCCTGCTGGTCTCGACGCTGTGGTTCCGCTCCGCCTCGGGGAGGACGTACCTGATCGCGCGCGACCGGGTGTCGATGCTCTACGCCGACATGCAGGAGAGCCTCGCCGGCGTCGCGGTCAGCCAGGCCTACTCCCAGCAGCAGGCGAACGAACAGCGGTTCGCGGTGCTGGCAGACTCCTACTGCGAGGCCCGGATTCGCTCGGCCGAGCTGATGGCCCGGTTCTTCCCGCTGCTCCAGTTGCTGAGCACCGTCGCCAAGGCCATCGCGCTCGTGGTCGCCGCTCCGCGTGTCATTGCGGGTGACCTGTCCTACGGGCTGTTGATCGCCTTCCTGCTCTACCTCGACCAGTTCTTCACGCCGATCCAGCAGCTGTCCTTCGTCTTCGACCAATGGCTGCAGGCGAAGGTCGCGGTCGTCCAGCTGCGAGAGCTCCTGCAGACGCCGACGGGTACCCCGCTCGCCGAGGACGCCGTCGCCCCGAAGCGCCTGTCCGGACGGATCTCCCTGGACCACGCGACGTTCGCCTACGAGAGCACCGGCCTGGTCGCGATGGACGACGTGAGCCTCGAGATCCCGCCCGGGCAGGTCGTCGCCCTGGTCGGCACCACCGGTGCGGGCAAGTCGACCCTGGTCAAGTTGGTGGCCCGGTTCTACGACACGTCTGCGGGCACGGTGAGCCTCGACGGCATCCCGATCAAGCAGCTCGACCTGGCGGCCTACCGCCACCAGCTCGGGTTCGTCCCCCAGGAACCCTTCCTGTTCTCGGGAACGATCCGTTCCAACATCGCCTACGGGAACCCCGAGGCGCCGGACCTCCTCGTGGAACAGACCGCCCGCGCGGTGGGCGCGCATGCCTTCATCGCCGAACTGCCGCTCGGCTACCACACCCCGGTGAGCGAGCAGGGCCGGTCACTGTCGGCCGGCCAACGCCAGCTGCTGAGCCTGGCCCGGGCACTCCTCGTCGACCCCGCGATCCTGCTGCTCGACGAGGCGACGGCCAACCTGGACCTCGCCACGGAGGCACGCGTCCAGCGAGCGATGGGACTGGTGGCGCGGGGGCGTACGACGCTGCTGATCGCGCATCGGCTCCAGACGGCACGAGCCTCCCAGCGCATCCTGGTCGTGGACAACGGGCTGATCGTCGAGGACGGCTCCCACGACGAACTCCTCAAACTCGCAGGCCAGTACGCGGCGCTGTGGGCGGCGATGGTGACGAGTGCCGCCCGCAGCGAGTGAGGACAGCCCACGACCCCATCCGCCAGGCGGGTGGGGTCGTGGGCTGTCCTCGGCAGGCTGATCGGCGGGTGTCAGCCCGTTCGAACGGCGTGGGTCTGGAAGGCGATCAAGTCGCTCCGCAGCCGGAACTGCGACAGCGCCCTGGCCTGGCCGTGCTCGTCCTCCAGGACGTCTTCCAGGAAGAGCATGGGCGCTCCGATGTCCACACCCACCAGCCGCGCGGACTGCGCGTCGGCCGCGGTCGCACCGATCGTCGTCGACTTGGTTCCGCGGATCCTGATGTCGAAGTGCTTCTCCAGGAACAAGATCGCGTCCGGTTCGTCGACGACGACGTCCCGGGACTGCTCGGGGCTCAGCGCGACGTAGCTCACCAGGATGCCCAGCACCAGTTCGTGCCGCAGGACGAGCGACTCCATCATGAGCACGGTCCAGTCCCCCACGAGCTGCAGTCGCTCACGCACCAGGCCCGGACAGCCCAGGATCTGGTAATCCAGGGCACGGAGCTGGGTGTGGACGGCCCGCTCGCCGCCGAAAGCCTCGACGGGGGCGATCTGGTTGATCCGCAAGGTCGTCACGTGGGCAGAGCGCGTCCCGCGCTTCGGGCTGCGCGTGACCAGACCGTCCTTCGCCAGGAGCTGCAGGACCGCACGCACGGTGTTGCGGCTGGCCGACAAGGACTCGGTCAGCTCACTCTCGACCAAGTACAGGCTCTCGGGACTGCTTTGCAGGGAGGAACGCAGCAGGTCGTAGGCCCTGCGCATGGAGTTGTTCAGCCGGTCCGGAGTCTGTCGGTGCCGTTGGTACACCGTCTCGGGGCGCACCGGCCCGACAGGGTGGGTCGACACCGTTGGCGGCCTCGGTTGTGCGCCCTGACGGGGCAACAGGTCATCTGCCACGAGGAAACCCCCTTCGAAGAGGCGTTCGTCCAGCCTGGCCATGGAAGCAGTGGAGTGTTGCCTGAATCGTCCTCGAATGCGACGTACGTATTGCGCTCCGGTGACCCTCGGACAACAGAGCGCCACTCAGGGCAAGTCGGCGATGCCGCCGGATACTTGCGGGCGCGCGTTCGCGTGCAGCCAGAGCCGGGCATCGGCGATGTCCTGATGCATCTGTGTCACCAGCGCATCGACGTCGGAGAAACGGCGCTGCGGTCGGATCCTGTGATCGAGCCCTACGCGCAGCCACTGACCGTAGAGGTCGCCGGAGAAGTCCAGCAGGTGTGCTTCGAGGACACGGATCCCGTCGCGACCGTAAAAGGTGGCCCGCCGGCCGACCGACACGGCCGCCCCGTACGTGGCGCCGTCGGGCAGGTGCACCAGCCCGGCCCACACTCCGTCGCTCACGTTCTCGTCGTCCAGCACGAGGTTGGCGGTGGGGAAGCCGAGTTCGCGGCCCCGCCGGTCGCCGTGCTCGACCCGTCCCGCGATGAGCCCCGCCTGCTTGGTCGTTGACCTCTCCGAGTTCCGGCGAAGCTTCGGTAGCACACCGAACGGCACGCGGGGGACGATGCTGCCCAAGATCGAGTCCATCTTTGTCTGCTCCTTCGGCACAGGGGGGGACGGAGTGGTCGAGGATTGTCCAGGACCAGTGCGACGGACCGCCATTGCGGGCGGACGAGTCGGCGGTGACATATGGATTACGCCGTCTGTGGCGCTGTGACGCGCACCCTGCCGACGCGCCTTCGGACGTCGGCAAAGGGCCACAGCACGCCGCCCTTCTCCCTCGAAGCTCCGCCGGGCCCGGCGCAAAGGGCCCGCAACCGGAGAGTGACTCTCGAGCAACAGCGGCGCGCTTGACTCCCCGGCATGAAGGTTGAAGACACCAGGTACGGGCGCTGGCACGGCGCTCGCCGCAAAAGGCCGCGTGACCATCGCGTCATCGCATCCGACCGGGCCACTCGCCGCATCCGGCTGCTGATCGATGCCGCCCGGCAGGCCGGCCCCAGCGAGCTCAACCACGAGTGGCTGGCCGACCGAACAGGGGTCCCCCTCGGCTACCTCGTCTGGCGGTATCCCACCACCGCCGACCTGTCCGCCCTCCGATCGCTGTCCACCTGACCCGCGCTCCGGTCCGGAGGCACGCCTACCGGCCGGCAACCCGCGGCCACCGGCCAACCGGTGGCCGGAGCGGTGAGGGCGGGTCCCCGCCAAGGGATGTCCCGAGGCCGGGACGGGCGCTGCCGAGCATGGCGTAGTGGTGCCGGTACGCGGCGACCGGCAGCCCTGTGTCCTCCAGAGCCAAGCTCCACGGACGGCCTTTGACGCCGTGATCACACCGGCCACGACGAGATGCCACCTCTCCATCAACGGTCAGACCTCGCCCACAAGGTCGAGGTCTCCACGAGTCGTGAACGATCGAGGTTCAGTTCCCGGAACTGTGCCAGGGCAGCCCTTGCCTCTTGCCTGGTGACAGGACACGCCGGCAGCGCAATGCGGGCGCAACTGCATGACTCGGTGCGCGGAAACATCGGAGAGCCAGGTTGGGGTCATGTTTCATTTGGGCTGGTTCATGGGCAGTGGCTTCAGCGTTCAGACCTGGGCGATGGACCCGTGGGCGGGTAATACCGGCCACGACTGGATGACGGGCGACCTGTTCGTCGACCTGGCAGCGGCGCTGGAGCGGGCTCGCTTCGACTACCTGCTGGTCGAGGACACGAGCATGGTCGAGGACGCCTACGGCCGCTCGATGGAGACGACGCTCAAGTACGGGCTGCTGGCCCCGAAGAGCGACCCCGTCCCGCTGATCCCGCTGCTGGCGCAGCGGACGAAGCACATCGGCATCGCGGTGACCTTGTCGACGAGCTTCTACCACCCCTTCATGGCGGCCAGGACGATGACCACCCTCGACCACCTCACCGAGGGGCGGGTCGGGTTGAACGTGGTCACCGGGAGCTCGTCGCGCGCGGCGCAGCAGTACGGGTACGACACGCTGATGCAGCACAGCGAGCGGTACGAGATGGCCAAGGAATGGATGGAAGCCGTCGGGGCGTTGTGGGACTCGTGGGAGGAGGGTGCCGTCCTCGTCGACCAGGAGACGCCGCGCTACGCCGACCACACGAAGGTGCACCCGGTCGATTTCGAGGGGAAGTACTTCAAGACCCGCGGGCCGC
This sequence comes from Streptomyces sp. NPDC006602, assembly GCF_042870385.1. Lineage (NCBI taxonomy): Bacteria > Bacillati > Actinomycetota > Actinomycetes > Kitasatosporales > Streptomycetaceae > Streptomyces > Streptomyces sp. NPDC006602. Next base: position 32,946 of record NZ_JBIAHG010000043.1, read on the forward strand.
TCAACACCATCCCCGGGCCGCAGCGCCGACCGGTCATCGTGCAGGCCGGGGCCTCGCCCGCGGGCCGTGACCTGGCCGCCAAGTACGCCGAGTCGATGCTCGCGCACGGCACCAGCATCGAGCAGATGAAGGCGTTCCGGCAGGACATGCACCGCCGTATGAAGGAGTACGGTCGCGATCCGAGCACGCTGAAGATCCTCTTCCTCATCGACCCGGTGCTCGGTGACAGCGATCGCGTCGCGCAGGCGCGCGTGGAGGACATGAAGGCCGCCCGCTGGAGCGACCAGGCGATCGAACGGGGGCTGTGGGGGCTGAGCTACACCTCCGGCGGAGAATTCGATTTCTCCACGTTCGACCTCGACAAGGAGGTCCCGGACGTCTGGGGCAACGGCGAGACGAGCACCCTGCGTACGTTCATCGAAGGCGCCCGCGGCAAGACGCTGCGCGAGGCCATCGCCACCGTCGACACCCACGCCGGCCTCGCGTTCGTCGGCTCGCCCGACACCGTGGCGTCGAAGATGGGCGAGGCGATGGAGGAGATCGGCGGCGACGGATTCCTGTTGTCGCCAACCGTCACACGGCGCAACATCGCCGAGATCGCGGACGGCCTGGCGCCCGCCCTGCGCAAGCGCGGCCTCATCAGGGACGGCTACAACCACAGCACGTTCCGCGAGAACCTCCTCGATTTCTGACGGCGCAATAGGAGAGGTACTGATGCGACGCGACTGCGTCACCTGACGCAGTTCTACTGCTCGGAAAAGTGGAGGCACGCCAGCGCATGCCGTGCTTTCAGGTCGGCAGTGGAAGCAGAGCAGGAGTCATTGGTGGATATAACGGCACGCCAACAGCAGAGATCGCCGGACTTTCCGGCTGGATTGGACCGCCGCGGATTCTTGAAGGCCGGCGGTCTCGCTATCGGCGGTATCAGCCTCGCGTCGCTGATCGCCGCATGCGGCCCCGACGGCAGCGGCGGCGGGGGGTCGGGCGGTTCGAAGCTCACCCTGCGGATTCCGTTCCTGGCCGATATGCAGGTTCCCGACCCGGACATCATGTACGAGGGCGAAGGCGTCCAGGTCATGGAATCCGCCTACGAGGGACTTGTCCGCTACAAGCCAGGCAGCTCGGAGTTCCTCCCGGGGCTGGCGAAGTCATGGACGCTCTCGCCGGACCAGCTGACGTACACCTTCAAGTTGCAGCCGAACGTGAAGTTCCACGACGGCACGCCCGCGGACGCGGAGGCGTGGCGGAAGACCTTCGCGCGGCGCGCCAAGGTCGCCCAGGGGCCCGCCTACATGGTCGCGGGAGTGGCCAAGACCGCGGCGCCCGACCCCACCACGTTCGTCGTGACGCTCAAGTCGCCGAACAACGCGTTCCTGCACTACATGGCCTGCCCATGGCAACCACTGGCGACGAGTCCGACCGCGGTGACCAAACACGCCGTCGGCGGCGATCTCGCAAAGGGGTGGCTGAAGACGCATGACGCGGGCACCGGGCCGTACATCATCAAGGAGTTCGTGGCGGGCAGCCACTACACGCTTGAGGCGTTCCCGGACTACTGGGGCCAGAAGCCCGCGTTCAAGACCGTCCGTATCGCGATCACCCCGAGCATCGCGACGCAGAAGCTGCAGCTCGACGCGGGCGCGTTCGACATGGTGACCAAGGGCTTCGCGGTCCGGGACGTGCTGCAGTACCAGAAGAACTCGCAGTTCAGAGTCGTCAATTCCTTCGGCGGCGTGGGCGAGGCGATCTGGCTGAACCCGACGGCCGGCGTCTTCGCCGATAAGGCGCTTCGCAGGGCCATGCTCACCGCCCTGGACCGCAAGCCGATCGTCGACACGGCGTGGAGCGGCCTCGCCACGGTCCAGAAGGGGCTGTTTCCGGAGCGCACGCTCTCCTCGAGGCTGGCACCGTTCCCGGCTGAGGTGGACACCGCTCCGCTGAAGGCGTTGGCGCCAAGCCTGAAGGGGAAGAAAATCGATCTGGCCTGGGGCGCCGACGGCGGCGCGCCGCGGCAGCAGATGGCCGAACTCATCCAGACCCAACTGGCTGCGCTGGGCCTCGACGTCACCGTCCGCGAGATGCCGACGTCGGAGGAGTTCGACCTGCCCAACCAGCCGCCCTCCAAGCGGCCGGACATCCTGGTCTCCTTCCTCGGCGGGGACGCGCTGCACCTCGACACCACGCTGCGGATCCTGCTGCGCACCGGTGCCAAGCCGCTGAACTTCTTCCAGTATTCGAACCCGAAGCTCGACAAACTGATGGACGTGGCGATCAAGCAGCCGACGACCGCGAAGATGGAGGCGGTTTACGCGACCTGCAGCAAGATCATCCTCGGCGACGCCATCTGGATCCCGCTGTGTATCACGCCGAACTCCACGATCGCGCACACGTACGTGAGCGGGATCGAGGACAACTCCTTCTACCCGACCATCTTCTGGCCGCAGGCCTTGAAGAGGGCCTGATCAAGCCCTGGTCAGGCCTGGGTCAGGGCCTGACCAGGAGCTCTGGCGCCGGGTCCCCGGCTGAAGGGACCCGGCGCGCATCGTTGAAGGCGGTCGACGGTATCAGCGTCGCGTCGCTGATCGCCGCGTGCGACGCCGACGGGCTGCGGCGGCGCGGTCGGGACGTCGGGACGTCGGGGCGTCGGGGCGTCGGGGCGTCGGGGCGTCGGGCGGTTGGACGCTCATCCTGCGGCGGCGGGGTCGGGGCCACGGGCGGTTGGACGCTCATCCTGCGGCGCCTGGGTGAGAAGCGGATCCTGATCATGCCCGCGCCGCGCAACTCGTGGAGCTGACTTTCGCCCGTCAGGGCATCGGGCTGTTCGCCGCGCAGGCGATCGACGTCGGGGACATCAAGGCGATCGCCGGTGGCGACGCTGGGCGATGGTCGCGCTCCATGTGATCACGGACATCAGCCTCGACCCCGTGCAATCGGTCGCCGACCCGCGCGTCGCCGTCTGAGCGAGCGCCACCCCGAACACCAGCGCAATCGGCCGGGCATCGGGCGGACTCTTCCAGGTGACGGCAGTGTCCTTCGGTGGGCCGTGTGGACATGGCTATGCGTGGAGACCGGCGTGGATCCCTCCCGAAGGTGTTGATCAGCTCGTGGCTGTGGCATCTGACGCGCTGGGACGGGCTTTTCCTCGGGACATACCTGGTGACTCACCTGGGCGGGCGCCCGATCGACAACCAGCTCGCCGGATTCGCCATGTTCTCGCCCATGCTGCTGGGTGCCTACGTCGCCTCCAGGACGCGACGCGACGTGGAGCCCCGCCGACTGGTTCTCTTCACCGAACTCGCGCTGCTGCCGATCTCGGCGGTGATGATCGCGGTCGTGAGCACCGGTGCCGTCCAGACCTGGATGGTGTACCTGTTCGAGCTCGCGTACGGGTTCGGCGGCCTGGTGAACATGACCGCGCAGCGCGAGCTGCTGTTCCGCATCGCCGGGCCTGAGCACTCGCATCGTGCACTCAGCGCCGAGATGGCGGGCCTGGCGAGCGCGACGATGCTCGGCCCGCTGATCGGCGGCGTCACCATCGGAATGTTCGGCCTCGGCGCCGCGTTCGCTGTTCCCACGGTGCTGCTCGGCTGCTCCACCGTCCTGCTGTGGCGCGCGACCCGCGGGATGCCGGCCGACGCGCCCGCGACCGCCGGGCCGGACTCCACGTCCACGGCCGCGCCTGGCCCGACGGGTTGGCAGTTGCTGCGGCGCTCGCCGGCGCTCAGGGTGGTCCTCTTGGTGACGGTGATCTGCAACCTCTCCTACTTCGCGTTCATGCCCCTCGTCCCGGTCATCGCGAACGGCCTGGGCGCCGGGGCGGCGATGGCCGGGGTGATCGGCTCCGCCGCCGGCACAGTGCAACTGGTGACGGCGGCGGCGCTGGTCATCTGGCCGGCCCGGCGGCCGGGCGCTTCCTACGCGTTCGCGGTAGCGCTCTGCCTGTGCTGCCTGGGCGTGTTGTCCTACGCCCCGGCAGTGGCGGTGGCTCTGCTCGCACTCGGCGTGGCAGGGATCGGTCAGGCTTACTTCGGCACGATGCAGGCCACCCTGTCGGTGGACGCCGTCCACCCCCACGAACGCACTGCCGCCCTCGGCCTGCTGAGCACCACGATCGGCCTCGCGCTGCCGTCCGGCATGGTGATCCTTGGCGTTACGGCCGGCCTGCTCGGTACCCGGCTGGCGATGCTCGTGTCGGCCGTGGTGGGGCTGGTCGCGCTGATGGCAACGCTGCTGGGCAGCCCACAGCTGATGCGGTCACCCACGACGGTAAGCCGGGAGACGGTAAGTCCAGACGCTTGACCGGTTGCTCCCGCAGGTCGGCAGTACTGACGGCGACGATCCGGTCCTTCGACCACTCATAGCCCTTGCCGATCTCGGACTGAAAGACCTCGCGCTCCTCCAACTCGCACACCTTCCGCACCCGTACCCGACCCATGTCCTCCAGGTGGTACCGGCGGAACCGCACAGAGTGGTTCTCGGTGGCACCGACCACGCGGATCAGGACCGTGACCAGGCCGAAGGAGATGGCACCGCAGAGCTCGCAGAACACCTGAGCGGGTTCTCCCCTCACGCTGATCTTCGATCTGGTAGAGCGGCAGTCGCATTCCCGGATGCCGGGAGTTCGGTGGCCTGCTGCCGCCCGGGAGCGGGGGGGGGACGAACTCCGGGTCTTTCGAGCGCGTCCAGGATTGAGTGCGGCGCCAGCGCACGCCTTCGACAAGCAGGATGCGCCGGACCTGTGAGCGGCCCACCTCGATCCCCTCGGCCCGCGCCACTGCGGCCAGGGCATCCAGGGTCCACTCGGCCGGTCTCGATTCGTCGCACGGGAGATGACCGGACCCCCAGCGCCTTGACGCGCGGACCGAGTAGCTGTGAGCAGCGTGTCCAGGCTTGAGTTCTATCGGCGGTCCCGGCAGCGCAATGCCGGGGGTACCGGGCAGACATTGCGAGGTAACGGCCCGCTGGTCCTCTCGATATGAGCGCATGGAGAGGAAGGCAAGGCATGGCAGGTAAGTTTCATCTGGGATGGTTTCTGAACTTCGTCGCGGACGAATGGAACGGGAACTGGGGCGACGGCGGACGGGACTTCACCGGTGACTTCTACGTCGAGATGGCCAGGGATCTGGAGCGGGCCAAATTCGATTATGTGCTGATCGAGGACAAGCTGATGGTGTCGACAGCTTTCGGCGGCACGATGGAGCACGACCTCAAGCACGGGGTGAACCCCAAGCACGACCCGGTTCCGCTCGCCCTGCTGATGGGCAATGCCACGAGCCGGCTGGGCATCATCCCGACGATGTCGACCAGCTTCTATCCCCCGTTCCTGCTGGCCCGGCTGTCCAGCACCATCGACCACATCACCAAGGGACGGTTCGGCTGGAACGTCGTGACGTCGGGCGAGGACCGGGCGGCGCAGAACTTCGGTCTCGACAAGCTCTACGAGCACGACGAGCGCTACGTCCGTGCCAGCGAGTACCTGGAGCTTGTCAGCAGGCTCTGGGAGTCGTGGGAGCCGGACGCGATCGTGCGCGACTACGCGACCGGTACGTACGCCGACCACACGAAGGTCCACACGATCGACTTCGAAGGCAAGTACTTCAGGTCCCGAGGGCCGCTGAACACCGCGCCGTCCCCGCAACACCGCCCCTCGATCGCCCAGGCCGGCGCGTCACCTCCGGGGCGCGAGCTCGCGGCGCAGCACGCCGACACGATCGTCGCCCCGTCGGACGGTGTCGAGGCGATGAAGGCTTACCGCGACGACATCCACGCCCGGATGCGCGCCCATGGCCGCGACCCCGCGCACTGCAAGGTGCTCTACATCGTCGCCCCGATCGTCGCCGACACGAGGGAGGAGGCACTGGCCAAGCGGGAGCGGTGGTTCAACGACCCTCGCTACATCGAGTACATGCTCGCCGAGATCTCATCCATCACCGAGATCGACTTCGCCCAGTTCGACCTCGACAAGCCCCTGCCGGAAGTGTGGACGAACGGCGAACGCGGCGCGCTGAACAGCTTCATCTCCCGCGGCAAGGACAAGACGCTGCGCGAGCTGGTCACCGGCAGCGGCCTGAGCGGCAACGTCCAGTTCACCGGCACGCCCGAGGAGGTCGCCGCGGAGATGGCCGCGGTGATGGACGAGGTCGGCGGCGATGGGTTCCTCATCACCAGCCCGGTGATGCGGCTCAACCGCCGCTACGTCACCGAGATCACCGACGGCCTGATACCCGCGTTGCAGAAAATGGGCCGCACCCGGCAGGAGTACACCACCACCATGCTGCGCGATCACCTGCGGGAGTTCTGACATGGCCGGCAAGCAGTTCCACATGGGCTGGTTCATGAACTTCACGACGAACGAGTGGAACACCCCGTTCGGCAACGACGGCATGCCCTGGAACGGGAAGTTCTACATCGAGATGGCCCAGGCGATGGAGCGGGCCTGCTTCGACTACATCATGATCGAGGACACCCTCATGGTGTCCGAGGCCTACGGCGGCACCTCCGAGGCGTACCTGAAGTACGCCAGCATGGCGCCCAAGGGCGACCCGGCGCCTCTGGCCGCGATCATGGCGGCGGCCACCAGCAAGATGGGCGTGGTCGCGACGATGTCGACGACCTTCTACCCGCCCTTCATGCTCGCCCGGCTCTGCTCCACGCTGGACAGCATCGCCGAGGGGCGCTTCGGCTGGAACATCGTCACCTCGGGCGAGGACGGCTCGGCGCAGAACTTCGGAATGGACAAGCTCACCGAGCACGACCTGCGCTACGACAAGGCGGATGAGTACGTCGACCTGGTGTGCAAGCTGTGGGACTCGTGGGAGCCGGACGCGGTGGTCCGCGACCGGGAGACCAACACGTACGCGGACTTCAAGAAGGTCCGCCCCATCAATTTCTCCGGCACGTACTACAAGTCCCGCGGCCCGCTGAACACGGTGCGCTCGCCGCAGGGCCGTCCTGTCTTCGTCCAGGCGGGCGGGTCGCCGCGCGGCAGGCAGTTCGCCGCCAAGTCCGCCGACTCGATCATCGCCGTGGCCAACGGGGTGGAGGGGATGAAGGCCTACCGGGATGACGTAAGGGCCCGGGCCGCGGCACAGGGCCGCAACCCCGACGACATCAAGGTGCTGTTCGTGATCGGCCCTGTCCTCGGCGCCACCGAGGAGGAAGCGCATGCGAAGAAGCAGCGCATGGACTCCGATCCCGACGCGATCATGCAGTCGCTGGCCGGCCTGTCGTCCGTCACCGACATCGACTTCTCCCAGTTCGACCTCGACAAGCCGCTCCCCCGTCTGGAGACCAACGGTGAGCGGGGCTCATTGGACAAGTTCGCCCAGTGGGGCAGCAACAAGACGCTGCGTCAGCTCGTCCTCGACAACGGCGGGACATCGGACTCCATCGAACTGGTCGGCACGCCCGATCAGGTCGCCGAAAGGATGGAAGAGGCCAACGAAGCGATGGGCGGCGGAGACGGCTTCCTGATCAGCGCCCCGTACATGCGAGTCAGCAAGCAGTACATCACCGAGATCTGCGAAGGGCTCGTCCCCGCCCTGCAGCGTCGCGGGCTGACCCGCACGCAGTACACGACGTCGCACCTGCGCGACACATTGCGCGAGTTCTGATTTGCGTTACTCGGTCCTGGACATCTCGCCCGTCCCGCCCGGCGGGACGGGCACGGATGCCTTCCGGCAGAGCGCGGAGCTGATCTCGGTCGCGGAGCGAGCGGGGTACGAACGGTACTGGGTCGCCGAGCACCACGGCATCGGCCACCGCAACGCGGGGTCGGCACCCGAGGTGCTGATAGCGCACCTGGCCACGCTGACCTCGCGGATCCGCGTCGGCTCGGGGGCGGTGCTGATCGACAAGTACCGTCCGTACAAAGTGGCCGATACTTTCCGCGTACTGCACGCCCTGTTCCCCGGCCGCATCGACCTGGGCGTGGGGCGGGGCAGCAGCCCACCGCCGGTGGAGGCGGCCCTGGGTGGCGCGGATGACTACGACGACGACCCCATGTTCGCCGCGCTGGCCGCGGCGACCGCGCTGATGGGATATCGGGAGCAGTTGGCCGAACTGCTGGCGTGGCTCTCGCACGACTTCCCGCCGGAGCACCCTTATGCCGCGTATCCGCTCTCCCCGGGCGTCGCGGGCGGGCCACAGCCATGGCTGCTCGGGTCCAGTGCCGAGAGCGCCGTCCTGGCCGGCCAACTCGGCATGCGGTACTGCTTCGCCGCGTACCTCAATCCGCGGGACGCGCCGTCGGTGCTGTCGATCTACCGCTCGGCGTTCCGCCCGTCTTCCGGCGGGGCGGTGCCGTACGCGATGCTCGCCGTCAGCGCGGTCTGCGCCCCGACCGACGACGAGGCCGACCGGTTGCGCGCGGGCGCCGAGCTGCACGCCCGCCGTGTCGCGGAGCGCGACCCCGCCGTCGATCTGCCACTGCCGACCCCGGCGCGGGCGCTCGCCGAACTCGGCCACGTTCCGGCACCGGTGACCGTCAAACCCGGTCACTGGCCACGCCACCTGTCCGGGTCACCGGAGCGGATGCGCGAGCAGCTCGCGCTGATCGGCGCCGAGAGCGGAGCTCAGGAGCTGATGATCTGCGACCTCGTGGGCGATCACACCGCCCGCCTGCGGTCCTACGAACTGCTCGCCCAGCGGCCTGTCTAGCGCCGGTGTCGGGCTGGCGCCTGTGGCGACGTGCCCGCGCAATACATCCAGAACCGTAAGGAATCGTCGGGGTCATGTCGGCGGGGTCTCCTGGCGCAGGCGGATCTCTGGGGCGTCGAACCGTCGGTGCTCCCACTGCCCAGCGTCGGGAGGTGGCCGGTGGGACTGTCGGTCGAGTACGCCGAACGTGGTGCGGTATGGACGCGTCGGGTGCGGTGGTTCCTGCCCTTGATGGCGGCCGCCGGAGTGACGATGAGCTTCACCGCTCCGCTGGAGGTGCTGTTCGGCCGCGAGCTCTCGCGAAGCAGCGTGTACATCGGCATCTTCATGCTGACCTCGGCAGTGGGCGTCATCCTCATCGACGTGTTCGGCACCAGGCTCGTCCCTGGCCTGGACGCCAGGGTCGCCCTCACCATCGGGCTGTCCCTGTTCGGCTTGTCGTCCATCGGGATGGGACTGGCACACGACAACGTGCTGCTGATGGCGTCCCGGGTCGTGCAGGGCTTCGGCGGCGGGATGATGCTCGGCGCCGGCCTGCAGGCGGCCGTGCGGGTGCGCCCGGCAGCCGGGGATACCGCCCGCGCCCTGGGGCGGTTCAACGCCGCCTTCCTCTTCGGCGGTGCGGTCGGGTCGCCCGGCGGGTTGCTGCTCGCCGGAATGATCAGCGGCGAAGCGGGCTATCGGATCGCGCTCGTCGTCACCGGTGTCTGCGCGCTGGTAGTCGCCGCCGCGCTCGCCGCCGCGCTGCCGAACCTGGCGCCGCCGCCCGGCCTGCCGCGACCGCGGCTCGGCCTGCCTCGATTCGGCAAGTCGACCGGCGGCGGCGCCGCTCTCGTGCTGGCGATGTGCGGCGAATTCCTCCGCGGCGGCGTGCTGTTCACCGCTCTTCCGCTCGCGGGCGCGGCACGCCAGTACCCCACCGTCACGATCGCCCTCGCGATCGCGCTCATGTCCGCTTTCGAGATTGCCGTCCTCACCGTGGCGTACCGCCTCATCCGGCGCGTCGGAGTCGTCGCCGTGCTCCTCACCGCGTTCGCGCTGGGAACGGTATGCGCGACCGTGCTCGCCCTCACCTCCGATCTGACGGTCTACCTGGCGATGTCGGTTCTGTTCGGCGTCAGCCTCGCCGGGGCGACCGCGAGCCTCCCCGTGCTGGTGGTCGCGCAGGTCGGCGACTCCTCGGCCGGCCTGGCGAAATTCCGCATCTCGGCCGGCATCGGCGTCCTCGCCGGGACCGTCGGCTGCGCCGTGCTGGGCACTCAGATCGGGATGACCGCGCTCTTCGGGCTCATCGCCATCGTCCTGCTGGGTAGCGTGCAGCTCACCCACTTCGTCGGGCGTCGCACGGCAATCACGTAGCCGCCGGTCCGCGAGGGGCTGGTCACCCGCGGACCCGAGACGGAACCCGCGCGGCGGGCGCTTTGCTGCGGCGCGTCGACGAGCTCGGCCCGGTGGCCCGGTTCGGCGACGAGTCGTCCCGCCGGATCGAGGCGCGCGCCGACCAGTGCTCGCCCCTCCACTACGCCCAGGTGGCCGCCGCTGACCCGCACGGCCCGGAGACCGGGGCCGTGAGGGTCCTGCGCGGCGCCTCGTACATGTCACGACTACTACCGCGACCGCTACGGGGTCGCCTCCCGCCTCGCCAACGGCCCGGAGTCCTCCTCCGGAAGGCTCGGCTTCCGCTGCGCCAGTGACCTCGCCGCGGCGGCCGGTCAGTCGAGTACGGCACGTCCCTCGGCAATGCTGGCCGCGAGTTCCTCAACCTCCGCTCCGTGAGGGCGTCAGCGGCGGCCGGACCGGCCGCCAGGATCAGCCGGCCGCCGCGGACGCGGAACCCGCTGGTGGTGTACTGCGCCGTCTTCCGCGACTTCTTCCGCGACTTGAAACGCGGGTACTTCGCCCGCTTGGCGAAGAAGTGGGTGCACGCACTCTGCAGGTGCCGCAGCGTCTGCCGCAGCGGCACCGACGACACGTCGCCCAGGAAGGCCAGTTCCTCGGTCTTCTTCCACGCCGTCAGCATGGCGGAGGTCTGGTTGTAGTTGACCGTTCCTGCCACACCCTTCCTGCCACACCCACGCCTGCGTGCGGGCGACGAGCGTCAGGTTGAAGACCTTCCGCACGCACCCGAACGTGCACGACGATGGCGTCCCGCCGGGTGGTGTAGGCCCTGAGAATCTCCGCAGCGGGCCTGGCATTGGCGAGGACCGCACGGCTCGATATAAGCGATCGCCACGCGGATCCTGATCGCGTTAGCTGTGGGGCATGCCTGAACTGCGCACCGATCGTCTCCTGCTTCGCCGGTGGCGGGAGTCCGACCTTGAGCCGTGGGCGGCGATGAACGCCGATCCCGAAGTCCGAGAGCACCTGGGGGAACTGCTGACGCGGGAGCAAAGCGATGCCACGGTGGCAGTCATGCAGGCCGAGTTCGACAACCGAGGCTTTGGGTGGTGGGCGCTGGAAGCAAGAAGGACAGGTGAGTTCATCGGCCGCGTCGGCTTGGACGAGGTCAGCGAGGACATGCCCTTCACGGGGGTGGATATCGGATGGCGGTTGATGCGTTCGGCGTGGGGTCACGGTTACGCCACCGAGGCCGCCCTGGCCTGCCTGGCCTTCGGCTTCGAGGCCCTCGGGCTGCCGGAGGTGGTTGCGTCCACGACCGTCAACAACCTTCCTTCCCAGGCGGTGATGCGCCGGATCGGCATGATGCGAAACCCGGCCGACGACTTCGAGGATCCGAGCGTGCCCGAAGGGCCGCTACGGCAGTGTGTGCTGTACCGGACCCCCGCAGAGATGCTCACGGCCTACACCGCGCGGCGGGAGACCATCTGCGCGACAGCTCGCCTGCCTGCGCATCCGTCGGATAGAAGCGGTACCTGAACGCCCGCTTCACATGGGCCACGGCCACGCCCAAAAACGAGCCAGACCCGTAGATCAAGATCAAACCTGCCGTGATCTACGGGTGTCGCTCGCCGTCGACTGCACAGGCCGCGAGGGTGGTCAGTTCCGGTTCAGGGTGCGGGTGATCCCGGCGAGGACTGCCGTTGTCAGGATCCATCCCGCGGCCATGAGCGCGTAGGCCAGCCAGGCCGTGGCTCCCGCCTGCCAATACCAGGATGTGCGTTGGCCGAGACCGCCGATGGGGATCAACAGGTCGAGCGTGTAGACGAATGCGTTGAAGGGCGGCACCTGACCGGGGTCGGTCGACCGGGGCGAGTGCGCCCCGAAGACCGCGGTGCCGAACAGGATGAGCGCCGCGAGCCACACGCCCGCGCGCCAGGGTCGGTAGCCGTATCCGACCGTCCAGTCGAGGAGGTGTCCCCACAGCCGGGCGGGCAGCCCCAGAGCTTTCCTGCGATGGCGCTGTTTGGCCAGTAGTACACGGCGGGCGTCGTCGTCGTGCCCTATCTGCCGGTACCAGACAGCCAGTTGCTCGTAAGGCTGGGCGGCGTATCCCGGGTGGCGCCGTATCCATGCCACGCGCTGCTCGACCGAGGCCGCATGGACGTCGCCGCTCTCATGGAGGGATCCGTAGGTGAAGCCCTGTAGACGTACGGTGTCGGGCCAGGCGTCTGCTCGGTCGTGAACGGCCGCCGCTCGGGCGTCCTGCAGGTCCACCAGGCCGGACGGCGGCTCGCCCGGGGTGAAGACGAGGACTCCGGCCTGCATGCGGGAGCAGTCCAGTGCGGCTCCACGGGCCCGGAGGACGGCGCCGTCAAACGTCAACTGGTCTGCTATCTGCGCGCCGCGCAGACTGATCGTCCCCTCGGCGCTGAACCCTTCGGACAGCGCCAGACTGCTCACCACCGCGTGGTCGGCCAGGAGTGCGACACCCTCGGCATGCCGTAGCCGCGCCCGCTCCATGTGCAGGCCGCCCGGCAGCTGCGCCCCTAGCAGACGTATTCCGCCGTCCACGGCAGTTCTACGGCAGAACAGTCCGCCTTCCATGACGAGTCCGCCGGCGAAGACAGCCCAGTCGCCAGGGGAGGAAATGACTGCGTCGCTGAGTGTCAACTCACCCCCTACGCGCGCGTTCAACAGCTTCAGCCTGCCGTTGATGACGGTACGCCGAAGGACCACGCTGCCCTCGACCCGCGCCATCGTGAGATCGAGTCCGGGAAGTCTGCTGCCCTTGATCTCGACCGTCCGGGTCGCGGCTCCGTAGAGTCCCACGCCCTGCTCGAACCAGCACTCCTCGAACCACATGCCGTGCACGATCTCGGCTCCGCTCAGATCGAGAACGCCGCTGATCCGGGCCCCGGCAAGTCGCAGCGCCGGAACGCTCCCCGGCTGCCCAGGGTTACGTCCAAGGAGCAGGGCGCTGACGACACTGGCCCTGACCGTCCGCTCTCCGCCCCAGCTGTCCCCGTTCCCGGGGTCATCCTCTGGGCGACCCGTGCGGAAATCCACCGGATGGCCAGTGGGGTAGCCGTCCCACAACTGGCGTTCTGCTGGGGTGAGTTCCTCGTACGTGTGCACCGGGGAAGACTACTGAGGTTATCGTCCTAGGGTGACGGTGATCTCGCGGGTGGGTGTATCCGTGGAGGATGCGGTATCCCGATGGGGGTGGCCTGACCGCGAAGCAGCGGGCCCGGCGGGAGCAAGTGCGGTTCGAGGCTGCCGAGTTATTCGCGCGACGTCCCGGTCAGGGCGCCGACCGGTCGGAGGGGGCCTCTGCGTCGGACGCGACAACGACTCCCGCTACGACCCTCGACGCCTGATCGCTCTCCTCCTCCAGGGACTTCAGCGACCTCACGCGCCCTGATGCCGACGAGCGGCATCGCGACCTGGTCGCTCTGCGCGATCTGAGCGACTGCCTCTCAACAGCCGGAGACGCCGGCGGGTAACAGCGCCACCGAGCCGGTGCTGTCACTTATCGCGAACTTCGAACACGACACCATCAGAACGCCGCTCAACGTCATGAACATCCGGCACCACGGCCAAGGCGAAATTGACCGACATCACGTGATGAAGCCGAACAAAGCCCTCTGCCGCGACCTGGTAGACGACTGGTCTACTCGGATGTTACGGTCCACTCATGCCGGTCACCACGCGCACCACGGACACTCGTCGGATCATCCTCGAGACCGCCCAGCGGATCATGGCCCGCAAGGGTTACTCCGCCGTCGGCATCAATGAGGTGCTCGCGGAGGCCGGCGTGCCGAAGGGGTCCTTCTATCACTACTTCGCCTCGAAGGACGCCTTCGGTGAAGCGATCCTGAAGAACTACTTCGCGGACTACCTCACGGACATGGACGGCATTCTCGCCCGGCCCGGTCAGCCGGCAGCCGAGCGGCTGATGGCCTACTGGCAGCAGTGGCGGGAGACACAGAGCATCGAGGAGTGCCAGGGCAAGTGCCTGGCCGTGAAACTCGGCGCCGAGGTCGCGGACTTGTCCGAGTCGATGCGCCTGGCCCTGAAGGAAGGCACCGGTGCAATCGTCGACCGCATCGAGCGCACGATCAACAGCGGCCTGGAGGACGGCTCCCTCTCGGTCGACGGCGAGGCCCGCGACGTCGCACAGGCCCTGTACGACATGTGGCTCGGCGCAAGCGTCATGGCCAAGATCCATCGCAGTCTGGAGCCGCTCGACACCGTCGCAGCGGTGACCCGCAGATTGCTGCACCTGTAGAAGGTGCGAGCCCCATGCCCGCCCCGGTTATGGGGCTCCCTCTTCACCTCAAATAGTAGACTGGTCTACTGACTCACAAGGAGCGTGTCATGAAGGTTCTGATCGTTCTCACCTCGCACGATGAGCTGGGCAACACCGGCCTTAAGACCGGGTTCTGGCTGGAGGAGCTGGCGGCGCCGTACTACCGCTTCAGGGAGGCCGGCGCGCAGATCGTGCTCGCCTCGCCCAAGGGCGGACAGCCGCCGCTGGACCCCAAGAGCAACGAACCCGACTTCCAGACCGACGACACCCGGCGCTTCGAGGCCGACCCGGAGGCGACCGAGGCGCTGGCGAACACCGTGCGCCTGGACTCGGTGTCGGCCGGCGACTTCGATGCGGTCTTCTACCCCGGCGGGCACGGACCACTGTGGGACCTGGCCGAGGACACCGTCTCCGTGCGGCTGATCGAGTCGACACTGCGCTCGGGTAAGCCGGTGGCATTGGTGTGCCATGCACCCGGCGTATTGCGGCACACCGTCAACGAGGACGGCACCCCGCTGGTCTCGGGCAAGAAGGTCACCGGATTCGCCAACTCCGAGGAGGAGGCTGTCCAGCTCACCGACGTAGTGCCCTTCCTGGTCGAGGACGAACTCACCAAGCTCGGAGGCGTCTACTCCCAGACCGGCGACTGGCAGCCCTACGTCCTCCAGGACGGTCTGCTGATCACCGGGCAGAACCCGGCCTCCTCCGCTCCGGCGGCCGACGCCCTGATCGAGCTGCTCAACAACTGACGACGCCGTGCCGCTGACCCCGGTCGGCGCCCGCCGCGGCTTCGGCCCGTCCCAAGACCGCCGTGGGGAGCCGACCGGCCAACGAGCAGGCCCTCCGCCACACAGGCGACGTCGTGATCCGGATGCCGGGACACCCCGGCTGTCAAACCTCGCTGAGGCTACCCATGGGCCGCGAAGGGTTTCGGCGGCCTGACCAGAGCGCGACGTCCTGCGTGAATGGCATCAGAGCGAGAGAGGCAGCCATCGCGATCATCGAGGCACGCATCACCAGGCGGGAGCGGACCAGCTGGGGCGCGAAGCTGCCGGTCAGCGCGCCGGCCAGGTAGCCGACATAGTTGGCTCTCGCCAGGTTCGCCCCGCTCGTGGCCGAGAGGCCGACCTGGTCGTGCATCAGCGGCAGGATCGGGGTGTAAACGAAGCGGCCGATGCCGTTGCTTGCGGCCAGCAATGCGGCTGCCTGGACCGCTGTAACCCACGGTGGCGGCCCAGGCGGCAAGAAGCTGCGGGCTGGTGCTCGGGTGTGCCGGGGGCGGCGCTGTAAGCGGTGAGGGTCAGGCCGGGCTGGCGGGCAGTTCCACGGCGTCGAAGTCGAGGGTGAGAACGCCGACGGCCGGGTGTCGGAAGGACTTGCGACCAGTGTGGGTAGGCGCATGTTGTGCCCTGGCCCAAGGGACGCGGAACTCCTCCCTGCGGGTGCCAGGGGGAGCAAGTGCGGTTCGAGGCTGCAGAGTCATTCACGCAAGGGGCGGCGCCGCCACCGCTCAGCGGCGGTTACGGATCTCTCGGAAGTCCGCCCATGCCTGGTATGCCCGCTGGCGGGAGGGCGGTGTGGAGGCGCGGCGGTCCAAGCCTATCCGTCATTGCGTTCGCGTCGCACGTCCGCATTGGTGCGTCGCTCCGACCCCGAGCTGTACCACCTGGCCCTGACCCTGAGAGGCCGGCAGGGCATCTCCCACGGCAGGCGTGATGCGTCGGTGGGGGTTGGGGACCTGTTGCTGTACGACACGTCGCACCCGTGCGACGCCTCGGCCTTTCCGGACGACGGGAGTGCGGTCGAGGGGATCGTCGTGAACGTGCCCCGTGCGGCGTTTCCCATCCCTGCGGCGAAGGTGGACCGCCTCCTTGGAGTGCCGTTGATCAGGGCCTGACCCCGGCCAGGACGGGACCGTCACCGTCATGTACGAGAGCCGTAACAGTCCTTGCGGGAGGCGTGATTCCAGAGCCAGGGCGAGCATCCTGTCAAGACCAATCCCAGTACGTCAGCAGCCACGGGGGCTCATGATGCGCACTTTCCGCAAGACCACCCACGCCCGGACGCTTGGCGCCCTTGGCCTCGCCGCCGCCGCACTCCTGGCCGCCACGGCCTGCGAGCCGAGCGGCGACAAGGCCGGCGCCACCCCGCCGCCGAAGGCCTCCACCTCCCCTTCCGTCTCCGCGTCCACGCAGGCTTCCACCTCGACCTCCGCGCCGTCCTCTGCCAAGCCTTCCGCGCCGGGCCGTCCGGGCGAGGCCGCGGGCGACCCGAAGGGCATCGACGGCAACTGTCCCGACGCCTACACCGACGTCAAGGTGGAGTGGGCCGCGCCTCCCACGAAGGACGATTCGAAGCTCCTGCTGATCGTCACCAACACCAGCACCAAGCCGTGCAAGCTGCGGACCTATCCGGTACTCCGGCTCGATGACGGCCACGGCCAGCTCGTGGGGGTCTTCGAGAACTCCAAGCCGCAGACGGAAGTGACCCTTACCCCCGGCGAGGGGGCGTACGCGGGTCTGCTCCTGCGCCAGAGCAACAAGGACGTCAGCACCCTCGTGAAGAACATGGCGCTCGCGCCGCACGGTCAGAGCCCCGACACCAACACGGGCGAGGGCGTACTCCTGGAGATGCCGAAGGGCGGCGTGCGCGTGGACGACAAGGCCCGCGTGACGTATTGGAACAGTAGTTCGGAGGCCGCCGTGTCGCCGCTGTTCGCCCACTGACGGGCCGCCAGACGCTGGCCGCCCCGCGGCCCCCCACCGCGCTCCAGGGGCCCGGAAATTCCGGGGCTCGTCTCAAGTCACCGAGGTTTTCCCAACGGTGCTCACTTCCAGATTCCGTTGAGGACGAGGGCGGCGCGGGCGATGTCTCCGATTCGGCTGGGGTTGAGCGTGACGTGCTCGAGGGCGCGCCATGGCTGCTTGAACTCTGCGGCGGTGCGCTCGCCCGGGCGTGGACGTGCCGCACCAGGGTGTTGAACATGCGGGTGTCGACGTGAAGTACCTGTCCGGACTTGCCCTTTGGGCGGCGGACGGGGATGACGATGCCAATGCCGGCGCCGATGTGGCCCTTGTCCGCGAGGGTCGGCAGGCTGCGGGCCGCCGCCTTGTATCGCGCGTGGATGCGGGCGGCGGTGATGTCGGGGGTGGAGCCGGGTTCGCCGTCGCAGACCCACAGCGGGGCGCCGTCCGGGGCGGACAGGATCTGGATGTCACCGCCGAACGGCTTGTGCTACTGGCTGAACCACAGGTCATGGCCGTTGCCGCGGACGCCCGCGAGGCGGTCCGACTCGATCAGCGTGCCGTCGAGGATCACGTGCGTCACGCCCTCGTGTCGGCACCAGCCCAGGACTTCGTGCAGGTCGGGGGCCGCGCTCGCGCTACCGGGTGGGCTGGTGGCTGTTCTCGGCCGGGTTGTTGAGGCCTTTGTGGGAACGGTGCTCCACGGAGGCTGGACCTCCCGGTGGGCGGTGCCGTGGGAACGGAACCATTCCATGACCATCACGCGCGGCACTGTGCCCGTCTTCTTGAGCAGAGGAAGAGGAGCCTACGCCTGCCGCGACGAAACCCGGTGAAACTTCCAGGAGAGCGTTCCAGAAAGGCCCCGGGTGGCGGACACTCACAGCTGACGGGCTCATGCCACTTCCAAGTGCGCCTGGTTATCGGCTACTTCAGAGGAGTACGCCTGTCAGCGTCAGCATCGGGATCCGGATCGAAGGTGGTGGGGGTGCACTGCTCGTCGCAGGTGACGGCATCGTCGGCCGAGTCGTCGACCGTCAGGGCCGCGCCGGTCGTGTCGTCGTAGGTCGTGATGGCGGTGGCGTCGCGGATGCCGCCGGACGACAGGTCGGTGCGGGTGTGTGGACCGCGTGGGCGCGTGTGCAGTCGGAGTCGCGCGTGCCGTCCGCGCCTGCCTTTTCAAGATCATCTCGAAGATGGACGCTGGGCCGTTGGTCGCCTGTCCGGGGCATTCTTCCAATCTCGCCGTCGGGGGCGCTCACCTGCGTAAATGATCATAGGAGTGCAGTCGCTGGGCCTGGCCGGATGACCCATCCGTCCGTATGTCGTGTTGCAGCCCTGACGGTCTGTCGGTTCCCTCATGAGCGGAGCAGTAAAAGGTGCCGCGCATTCCGGCCGGCCCCTGCTCCGCGGAGGAACTTCATGCGTATCAAGTGTGTAGGCGTCGGCATCGGTCTGGTTCTCGGTGCCGTCGGCCTGTCAAGCCCGGCCGCAGCAGCCGCGAGCGACCCCACCGGTGAAGCAAGTATCCACATCAGCCCGAGACACGCCGCCCCAGGCTCTACCGTCACCGTCAGCACCACAGCCTGCGGCTCGGAGACCTACGGGAAGGGCGAGTCTGAGGCAGGAGGCAAGTTTCATCTCTTCTCAGGCGACCGTGAGGGCGTACTGACCGGCGAATTCGAGGTGCCGGATGGAACCGAGGCCGGTGAATACGCCGTCACTCTCAAGTGCCCGCCCCGAGTCAAGATCACGGGCGCGTACCGGGTCGGCGCCGGCAACCCGAGCGGCGCGATCGACGCTGGTTTCGGGGCGGCGAACGACAAGGGCGCGCAGCTTGCCCTCGGGACGGCGCTGCTCGCCGTAGCCGCCGCCGGAGGCGCGATCAAGATGCGGCGCCGCCCGGCCGGTGCCCGCACCTGACGCTCTGCTCTGCCACAGCCCCCGAGCCCGTGTCGGTCCGGGGGCTCAGGATCACCCTGCCTTCAATCATTTCGGCCCGAAGCGGAGGCTCCCCAACGATGGAACCCGGGGACAAGCCCGTCGATCCTTCTCCCACGTTCACCGCCTCCACCAAGTTTCTCGCCTGCGCTCTGGTGACGGGCATGATGCTGGTGAGCACGGCGCTCCGGGATGAACAGCCTCCGCAACCTTCGACCGCACAGTCCTTCTCCCCCTCCGTACGACCCGGTCCCAGCAGCACCGTCTCGGCCCGGTACCCCTCTGTGCCGGCACTGCCCCAGTCGGATCCGGTCCGGCTGCGGGTCCCCGCCATCGGTGTGAATGCTCCAATGACGGAACTGACCCTCGATGAGACAGGGGCACTGCGCCCGCCATCGGCCGGTATGCCAGGCTTTGCCGGGTGGTACGGCGACGGCACGACTCCCGGCTCAGTGGGGACGGCCGTCACGACGGGACATGTCGACACTCCGGAAGGCCCCGGGGTCTTCTACCGCCTCGGGGCGCTGGCCAAGGGCGACACCATCGAGATCACCCGAGCAGACCAGCGAACAGCCGTCTTCACCGTCGACGCTGTGGAGCTCTACGACAAGGAGGCGTTTCCAGACGAGAAGGTCTACGGCACTTCACACCTGCCAGAACTGCGGGTGATCACCTGTGGGGGTGAATACGCCGAAGAGACCGGCTACCAAGGCAATGTCGTGGTCTACGCGACGCTGACCTCGGTGACGTAACAACACCGCTGTCGGTGGCGGGGTGGGGCTGGCTGGCTGGCCGGGTCAGCGCACAGCATCGAGACGAACCAACGTCCGGCCACCGGCTCCTCGGCCGGGCAGTTCCTCCCCGAGGTCGCCTTCCGGTACCTGTTCAGCGGATTCTTGCGAGGAACCCCAGGGCTTCAGCCCTGGGAGGAATCGCATCCTCGTGGTCGCGGCGCGGAGCGCCGCGATATCACTTGTGC
>NZ_JBIAHG010000044.1:0-45991 GCF_042870385.1 Streptomyces sp. NPDC006602
ACCGTTACCGTGGACGGCACCGTGCCCTCGGGAAGAGGTCGGGACCAGACAATGTCCAGCGGCTCCGTCATCTTGGCGAGGGTGAGCTTCCCATCCCGGAACCGGAATGCGGAGGACGTGTACTCGGCGGACTTGCGGGACTTCTTCTTCGACTTGAAGCGCGGGTACTTGGCCCGCTTGGCGAAGAAGTTGGAGTACGCCGTCTGCAAGTGCCGAAGTGTCTGCTGCAACGGGACGCTGGAGACCTCGGAGAGGAAGGCCAGCTCCTCGGTCTTCTTCCACGCCGTGAGCATTGCCGAGGTCTGGTTGTAGTTGACCCGCTCCTGACGCGTGAACGCCTCCGACCTCGCGGCCAGGGCAAGGTTGTAGACCTTCCGGACGCACCCGAACGTGCGCGACAGCTCGGCTGCCTGCGCATCGGTCGGAGAGAAGCGGTACTTGAACGCCCGCTTCACATCGGTGGTAGTCACGGTCACAAACTAGACCGCAGTCCTGTAAAGATCAAAGCTGCGGGTCAGAGC
Organism: Streptomyces sp. NPDC006602; assembly: GCF_042870385.1. Classification (NCBI taxonomy): domain Bacteria; kingdom Bacillati; phylum Actinomycetota; class Actinomycetes; order Kitasatosporales; family Streptomycetaceae; genus Streptomyces; species Streptomyces sp. NPDC006602. The sequence continues at coordinate 522 of NZ_JBIAHG010000044.1, forward strand.
ACTGCGGTCCGCCCAGGGGGCGAATCGCAGCCCATTGCCCTGCTCCGCAGGAGCTTCGCTTCCTCCCCCACCTAAAGGTAGGGGTATCCACGAAGGAGTCCCGATGAAGTCAGCACCATGGCGGTCCCAGAGCCCTGCGTCAATACAACCCAATTGCTACGAATGCCGGGAATAGTGTCATACAGTTCACTATATGAATATCAATGAGGACAGGCGCCCGGACGAGGGCGAGCGGGGCGACGACTCCGAGCGCTTGGCAGCCGAGAAGTACATCAGCGACCTGCTGGCACGGGGCCAGGCGGTCTTCGAAGGCCAGGAGCCGACACCCCGCACGACGCACATCGTCAGGCGCGCAGACGACGGACGGCTCACCGTCCGCCGTCTGCGCTTTTCCAGCTGACTTCTCAGTCGAAGCAGCGCCGTAGCAGAGCGAGGCCCTCAGTACTCTCGCTGCGGGCGATCTCGTGGGTCTTCAGCCGGGAGGGGTTGTTGTCGACGACCGCCGTGTCGGAGCGATGCTCCTCAGGTACGTGGACCCGGCCGCGTCGCAGAAGGTCCTCGAGAAACGACGTGGCGACCTGCTCGGGGTCGGCGGGCCGGAGCGAGCCGCCGGCGGGGTCGGAGCCGGCGATGCCGAACCGGCGCACCTCCCCCGGGGCGTCGAGGGTGAGCGGCCCCTTGATGCCGTACGCCATCCCCTGGACCGTGACGGTCGTCAAGCCCCGATCGTCGCTGCCGCCCGGCGCCGCCTCGGCGATTCCGGCGGCCCGGCGGGCCACCTCCGGACCGGTGAGGGACGTGGCGGCTTCCAGGGAGAGAATGCCGTGCCGGATGAACGCCGAGCGCAGGGACTGGCCGTGGGCGCCGCCGAACCGACGCTGGTCGGCGGCGATCATGTGCCCCGCGACCTGCGCGTAGTACGCGGACACCACGGGCGCGGCCACGACCGCGTCCACCAGCAGCTGACCCGCGATTTCGCCCGCCTTCGCCAGGGCAGCCTGGTCCTGCACGGGCTGCTGCCGGAAGATCCCGGCCACGACCTTCAGGAACGCGCCGCTGAACACTCGGGAGAACGAGTGCGGACCGCTGGACAGCGTGTTCGCGGGTCCCAGCGGTGGCAACTGCACCGGGTCGCGGTAGAAGAAGTTGTTCGACATGTTGCGCAGGCAGTCCGGCTCGACCCGGTCCGGCTTGATCTGGCGGATCGCCCAGCCCAGTTGCTCGGCCACCCTCGACACACGTGAGGACAGCTCCAGGTCGCCCTGAGTCTCGGCCAGGACGGTGACCCGCAGCGACTCCATCTGGAGTGCGGTCAGCAGGGCGCTGATGTCAGCGAACGCCTCGTGCATGCCATCGGGCTCGTGCGCCGCCACACTCCACAACTGGGGGCGCAGCGCGTCGAGAACCGCGTGGCCCAGCTCATGCCGGACGACCTCGGGGCTCTGGGCCGAGAAGACGTCCACCCCTGCCACCGTGCGGTGGAAGAACTGCAGGCCCCTGCGGTCGTAGAAGGCGTTGAGGTCGACTCCCTCGTCGAGGTGCGCGGTGAGCACGCGTCCGACCGACGGGACCCATTGCGTTCCCGACGGAACCAGCGGACCCCACGTCATGCTGGCGCTGCTCAGCGCATCGGCCGCCACCCAGTAGCGGAAAGCCTCCGTGCCCGGCCCGGCGCTGTCCGGCTGGGGCGCGGGCTGCGCGATGGCCGTCGGGAAGGGCTGCGTCTCGAGCTGCGGCACCGGATGCCGCACCGGCACGACCCCAGGAGGAGGTCCGGGATCGTCCTCGTAGACCAGGACCGTCTGGTTCATGGCCTGCTGTTGCTGCACAGACATCGTGACTCCGTGAAGGGAGAGGTCAGGTGGTGGAGTACACCACGGGGACTTCTAGGCAAAAGCCCCTTATGTCCAGTACGCGGCTAGTGGCCGTCTGTGTCAATTCGAACACTTTGGGTAACCAATAGGGTTGTCGTACGGACATCGACGGTTACGTACAGAGCCGTAAGGCCCCCACGGCCGGGGTCAGGACTCCAGAACATGGCTTCGGCGTTGGCCAACGCCTCGTCACTGCGGAACGGCCCCACTCACCCAGTCCTGAACGAGCCGCACGGTCCGCTCGGGGTGTTCCTCGTGCAGGTAGTGTCCGACGCCGGGCCAGTGGTCCACGCGCGAGCCGCGCACGTGCAGCGTGCTTCTCTCCCAGCCGGCGGCCTCGGCCGACGTCCACACCGTCAGGGCCGGCTGGATACGGCGGCGCAGATACGCCTCACTGCGCGGACGGACGCCGACCGCATCCAGGTCGGTGTACATCCCCGCGTACGTCTGAGCGATGACATGGTCGGGGGTGCCGAGCATGGTGCGGACGTGCGCGGTGCGCAGCCCCGACGGGGCCTGAGGGGAGAACGCGCCTGCCACGAAGGAAGCCGCCGCCCGCGCCCCCCGCTCGCGGTACTCGGCCAACCGGCCCGGAATCCCGGCCACTTCAATGCCCTGCGCGCCGTGGGCGGGGTCGAGCGCGACGACCGAGCGGACCAGCTCCGGGTGCCGTACGGCGAGCAGGCTGACCACCTGCCCGCCCATGGAGTGGCCAACGGCCACCACCGGGCCGCAGCCGAGGACCTCGACCAGCGCGGCCAGGTCGTCCGCCATGTTCACCGGCGTGTTGCCCTGTTCCGGCACCTCGGAGCGGCCGTGGCCGCGCAGGTCGGGGACGATCACGCGGAACCGGTCGGCCAGGGTCTCGGCGTGGACCGACCATTCCCGGCCGTCGCCGCCCCAGCCGTGCGTCAGCAGCAGGGCGGGAGCGTCGACAGGCCCCAGGCTCGTGCAGAACAGGCGGATGCGTCCGAGGTCGATCACGTGTGGCTCTCCTGGTGGGCGGCGTATGCGAAGTCCCCGGGCAGGCGCGGTCACGCCGGCACGCCACTGGGGTCCGATCGGAACTCAGAGTGAGAACAGGAGGGTGCCGAAGCCCGGGTGGTCGCACTGGACAGGAGCGCCCTCCGGACGCAGGCGGGCCGCCACTTGCGCGGTGTACGGCGCGGATCTGCCGGCCCGCTTCACGTAGTGGTTGTACGCCATTTCGTAGATGGGCCGGAACGTGCCACGCCCGTCGGTGGAGATGGCGGACCAGTGCCAGTTGCACCGGCCGAAGGTGGCGTCGTACGGGACGGTGTTGCCGAGGTTGTACTTCGCCGTGTACTCGAAGCCGGACAGCAGCAGGGCCTCGGACGCGCCGTACAGGTCGAGGCCCTGGATCCAGCCGGTCTGGCAGATCTCGGCGAGCGAACCGAGGATCAGCTGGGTGTGCGCCTGGTCGCGGCCGGACTCGCAGCACTGGCCGGTGCCGGGCTGGATCAACTTCGTCAGTCCACAGCAGCTGTTGGTCTGGAAGGCGTTGTACGCGTCGTTGAACAGGGTGAGGTTGTTGCAGGCCACCGCGATCTGCAGCATGCCCTTGATACCCATCAGGCCATAGCCGCCGTCGCCGTAGACGTTGACGAGGGGCACGAAGATGTTCTCGAACATCGCGACGGTGGCGGCGAGTTCCGCGGCTGACCAGCTTCCCGACGGGCCGGTGTAGTGCATGATCTCGACGGCGGCGGCCAGTTTGGCGCCGTAGATGCCGGCGGCGAGTTCGGCGTCCTTGCCGTTGATCTCCCGCAGGGCGTTCGTCCAGGACTTGATGATCTCCAGGGCCTTGGTGGCGTGGGCGGTGTCGCGGGTGATGTACCACATGAGGGCGTTCTGGTAGGCGGCGTTGCAGTCGTACCAGAGCTCTGTGTTGCCGTCTTCGGTGTCGCTGCCCCGGGTGACCGTCGCCCGGCCGCCCGCCACCACGTAGGAGGAACGGGAGAAGAAGTCGGACGCGAAGGCGTTGTAGCCACTCAGCCAGGGCTCGGCGCCCGCGGCGACCTTCGTGCGCATCCGGTCGAGGTCGGCTCGGCCGTGCAGGACGCCGGGGTGGGTGAGGGAGGTCAGGCCCGAGGTGACGGCGGCGGCCGGGTTCGTGCCGGTCAGTGCGGCGCCGGCGGTCACGCCGGCCCCGACGGCGGTGATCTGGAGGAAGCGGCGGCGGGAGCGCGGCTCGTTCATGGGGTTCCTCTTCACTCGGCGTTGAGTGTGGAAAGGGTGTGGAGCGCGGGTCGGTGCGGTCCCCCGTACCGCACCGACCCGGCTCGGACGGTCAGCCTCGGTACAGCACGAGGGTGCTGCGCGGGCCGAGCTTCGGCCGGTCCAAGGCGCCGACGGTCCTGCCGGTGGCGAGGTCGCGGGCGGGGCCGAAGGGAGGGCGGGCGGGAAGGACGAAGGTCTTGTCGGTGCTGGTGTTCATGGCGATGAGGTAGTCGCCGTACTCGCAGAGGTAGAAGGGGGCGCGGCCTACGAGCATGGTCTCGACGCCGTCGAAGTGGACGCCGAGGGTGGGGTCGGGGATGTCGGCGGGCACGGGGGCGAGGCGGTAGACGTCTCCCTCCAGTGCTTGGTGGAGGGTCTCGCCGGGCTGCGGGAAGCCACCGGGCGGGATGTGCGAGGCGCCGGGGTCGTTGATGGCGTAGTCCCACAGGACCCAGTCGCGGGCGGTGAAGGTGGCGTCGGTGGTGCCCGCGGTGCGCTCGCGGAGGGTGGCCGAGCGCTGGTCGACGGGGGTGACGTGGTGGATGCGGGCGTAGTTGTTCACGCCCTGGCGGGAGCGGAAGTAGAGCGAGGCGAAGAACAGCTCCGTGCCGTTCTTGACGGCGACGCAACCGTTCTCCTCGTCGGTGAGGACGAAGTCGGGCTGGTCCCAGCCGGTCGGGATACGGCCGGGCCGGGAGGCCAGGGACTGGAAGTCGTCCCAGTCGCGGGAGAGGAACCGCAGGGCGTTCAGGCCCACCCGGGTCCAGGGGTGGGTGGCCTGGAGGTTGAGCTGAGGGTAGAGCTGGCCGTCGGTGACCATCTCCTGCGTCCAGCCGACGATCTCCGGGTCCTTGAACACGGCGGCCGACATGACGGGGTTGGAGTCCCAGGCGGTGCGGGAGGCGTAGGCGGTCTCGCCGGGGTAGACCTCGTTGCGCCAGCCGATGACGGTCTCGATGCGGGAGATCCGGCAGTGGTCCTTGTCCACGTCGATGACCCGGAACTTCCCGCGTGCCTTGGTCATCATGACCATGTGGTCGCGCAGTTCGGTCGCCTCCTGGCCCTGGTATCCACGCGTGACCGACTCGTACATCATGACCAGCCAGTCGATGACCTCGCCGTAGCTGCCGACGTAGCCGAGTTCGCGGGTCAGACCGGCCTTGGTGACCTGGTAGTAGCCGTCGCCGAGCGGCTTGGTCGCCTTGCCGTCGGCGTCCTCGGGGCCGAGGTAGGGCACCATGCCGATCGACTGGTAGAGGTAGTCGCGCGCCTTGTCCTCCGGCAGGGCCAGGTCCGGGGCGAGGAGCTTCAGGCCCCGGTTGGTCTGGTAGAGGCCGATGGCGCAGATCTGGGCCTGGTTGCTGTAGTGCGGGAAGTGCCGGCGCCAGTAGTCGCGGCTGGACTTGAGCATGTCGACGTACGCGTCCTTGCGCACCGGCGGCACGGGGGTGGTCGTGTCGGTGGGGGCGACGAGGCTGACGTCGTCGAACCAGGCCGTGCCGGGGCCGGACAGGCGCAGGTGCATCTCCATCTGGGTCACGCCGGCCGGGGTGTCGAAGACGAACTCGACGTACTCCCAGTCGTGGGTGCCCTTGCTCGCGTACACCTTGTGGTCGCTGCCGACCAGCTTGCCGCTCGCGTCGAAGAAGAGGGGGTCGATGTGCGCGCCGACGCCCGTGACACCGTCGGTCTTGATCCAGGCGCCGTACTTGTACGTGCCCTGGCCGATACGGGTCCTGGGGGCGGAGAAGACGTAGCTGTAGCCGTTCGTGGTGGTGGCCTGGAGCTTGAGGGAGGCGGAGCCGGAGCGGGAGACGGTGGTGTCGCGGGCCCAGGTGCCGCCACCGGCGGTGGCCCAGCCGGGCATCTGCCAGGAGGTGGGGGTGCCGGTGCCCAGCTCGAAGCCGGGGTTGGCGATGGCGTACGGCGATCCGGTCACCTGGGTGTCGAGGCGGTCGCCGAGGTGCTCCCACAGCAGGGCCAGCACCAGGCCGACCCGGCCGAAGCCCTGCCACTGCTGGTCGGAGCCGGTCAGGACGGTGCTGTCGGCCTTCCAGGCCATGTACCGGCCGTCGATCGCCTGCAGCACCCGGTCGAGCGCCTGCGGGTTCTGGTGGGCGGGGCTGCCGGACCACAGATAGCCCTCGGCCAGCGACTGCATGGCCCAGCCGTCCATGGCGGCTGGGGTCGCGGTGGTGAGGAGGTTCTTCTGGTCCTTCTGCACCCGGGCCTTGATGGCGTCCATGACCTCTTCGCCGCCGGTGCGGGGGGTCGCCGTGGGCGCGGTGCCCTGGACCTCGCCCTTGGGTGGCACGAAGTAGGGATCGGTGTGGGTGTAGAGGCGGTAGATGCCGCGCGAGGCCGCGGTCATCGTGCGGTACAGCTGGCTCGCGTTCTGGCCGTAGGACCAGATGCGGCCCATCGCGCGGATCTCCAGCGTCACCTTGTCCTTGCCGGCGGTCATCTTCTCCGGCAGCGGCAGGGTGTGGAAGAAGAAGCGGCCCGGGGTGCGCGGCGCGGTGTCCAGGATGTCGAGGCTGTCGACGGCGCCCTGGTCCTCGTAGCCGACCTGCTTGCCCTCGCAGAAGAGCTGGAGCCGCCACATGTTGGTGCCGGACGCGGCCTCCTCGGAGGTGTCGTCGTGGTCGTCGCCCCAGAGCCGGACTGTGACGTAGGTGGTCCCGGTCGGGTTGACGGCGACGTCGAACTTCAGCGTGCCGCCCCAAAAGGACGCCGGGTCAGAGGGGTTGAGCACACGTGCCGGCTGGCCGAGGCCGCCGGTGACCGTGTCGGAGCGGGTGGCGTTCAGGTTGTGCGCGGCCTCGGAGTCCGCGTCTGCGAACACGACGACATCGAGTGGGGTACGGCCAGGCGTGGGGGACGTGTCCGGTTCTGCCGCGGCGGCGGGCGCGGCCAGGGGCAGGCCGAGAGCTGTCGCGGCGACACCGGTCGCTCCTGCGTACTTCAGGACGTCACGTCTTCTGGGTGCGTTGGGCACGGTTGTTCCTTTACTTGAGGCTGCCCATGAGGATTCCGCTGCGCCAGTACTTCTGGAGGGCGAACATGAAGACCGCCAGCGGAATGATCGACAGCAGCGACCCGGTGAGGACGAGGGTGTTCATGTCCCGGGAGGTCTGCGCCTGTTGCACCCAGGAGAAGAGGCCCAGGGTGACGGGGAAGGAGCGCTCGCCGTTGAGCATGAACAGGGGCAGGAAGAAGTTGTTCCAGATGTTGACGAAGTCGAGCATGAAGATGGTGATGCCGCCGGTGCGCATCAGTCTGAGCGCGACCGAGAAGAAGATCCGTGTCTCGCTCGCGCCGTCGATGCGGGCCGCCTCCATCAGCTCGGTGGGCACCGAGGTGTCGGCGTACACCTTGCCGAGGTAGACCCCGAACGGGTTGATGAAGTACGGGATCAGCACCGCCCAGATCGTGTTGGTGAGGCCGATCTCGGCGAAGACGAGGTAGAGCGGGAACGCCAGCAGCGTGCTCGGCAGCAGCGAGGCGCCGACGATGACGCCGAAGAGGGCGCCACGCCCCCGGAACTCGAATTTCGCCAGGCCGTAGCCGGCGGCGAGCGAGACGAGGGTCGAACCCGCGGCGCCGACGGTGGAGTACAGGACGGAGTTGAAGATCCAGCGGCCGAAGACGCCGTCGTGGTAGTCCCAGATCGCCTGGAAGTTGTCGGCTAGGTGGTTGGAGGAGAACCACAGGCCGAACGTCGAGTACAGGTCCGTCTGGTTCTTCGTCGACGCCACCAGCAGGAACCAGGTCGGCGCGAGCGAGTAGAGCAGGAACACGATCAGCAGGCCGGTGGTGAGGGCCACCGCGCGGCGCGTCGGGCGGGCTCCGCCACCGGTGGCGGTCGCCGCGTTCGAGACGCTGCTCATGACACCTTCCTGTTCGTGACGCGGTAGAAGACGAAGGCGAGGATGCCGGTGACGACCGCCAGGACGAGCGACTCGGCGGCGGCGTACTGGTAGTCGCCGGTCTTGAACGCCCGGTCGAAGATCTCCAGCATCGGCGTGAAGTCGGTGCTGATGGACTCCGGTGCCACGTACCGCAGGAACAGCGGCTCGGTGAACAGCTGGAGTCGGCCGATCAGGGAGAACATGCCGGTCAGCACCAGGATGCCGGTGATGTTCGGCACCTTGACCGACCAGGCGATCCGCCACTCCTTCGCCCCGTCGAGGCGGGCCGCCTCGTACAGCTCGCGCGGCAGTGCCTGCAGCGAGGCGGAGATCAGGATCATGTTGAAGCCGATGCCCTGCCAGGTCAGCAGGTTGCCCAGCGACAGGTAGGTGTTGAGGCCGCCGAAGAACGTGACACTCGTGCCTGCCTTGTCCGCGATGTCGATGATCGGGCTGGCCGTCGGGCTGTAGAGGAACAGCCAGATCAGCGTCGACACCACGCCCGGGATGACGTACGGGATGAGCAGTCCGGCGCGGAAGAAGCGCACCGCGCGGGCGGCGATGCCGTCGAGCAGGAGGGCCAGCAGGAGGGAGATGCCCAGCATCACCGTGATCTGCGCGGCTCCGAAGAGGAGGGTGCGCAGCATGCCGGCCCAGAAGGTGCCGTCCGCGAGGATCGCCGCGAAGTTGGCGAAGCCCGCGAAGACGACCTTCGTCGGGCCGAAGCCGATGCCGCTGCTCTTCTTCTCGTGCAGGCTCTGGTTGAGGGCGTAGCCGATCGGCACCACGTAGGTGAGGAGGAAGCCGATCAGGAAGGGCAGCATGAACAGCAGGCCCTTGTAGGCTCCCCGTCTCCCGGCCCGGCGGGGGGAGGTCCGCCGGACCGGGGAGTCGGTGGCGACCTTCGCCGGTCGCGTGAGGGTGGACAACGATGTCTCCAAGTGGGTCGCGCCCGTGGGAGGTTGGCGGTCAGCTCGCGGCGACGGCCTTGACGCCCTTGTTCTTCAGGTCGGCGAGCACCCAGTCCTGAAGGTGCGTCAGCATCTCCTTCACGGTGAGCTCCTTCTTCATGACCTTGCCCCACTGCTTCTGCATCTCGGAGTACATGGCCGCGTAGTTCGGCCCGTACTGCCACTGCTCGCCGACGCGGGAGGCCGCGGTGGTGATGATCTGCGCGCTGTCCGACTTCCCGTTGAACATCTCCGCCGGGATGATCTTGTCGACGTAGGGGGAGACGTCCTTGACCGCCGGGAAGAGACCCGACTTCGACGCGGGGTCGGTGAGCGCGGTCAGCGACTCCTTGCTGCTGGACAGCCAGGCCGCGAACTGGGCTGCACGGTCGGAGTACTTGCAGCCCTTGAGTACGGCGGTGACGTCGAAGTTGCTGGAGGTCTGCGGCTTGGCCGGGTCGAAGACCGGCGCGTCGGCGAGCTGCCACTTGCCCTTGGACTTGGGGAAGTTGGTGTCGTAGATCGGCAACTGCCAGGTGGAGGTGGTCATCAGGATGGTCTTGCCGAGGTCCCAGGTCTTGAAGACGCCGGGGTCGGCGTAGGAGGCGTTGGAGGCGAGGCCGTTGTCCACGAGTTGCTGGACGATGTCGCCGGCCTTGAGCGCGTCCGGCGAGGTGAAGCCGATCTCCCAGTGGTCGTCGTCGATCTTGTACCACTGCGCACCCGCCTGCCAGGACAGGTCGACGAGCGTGCTCGGGTCCTCGCCCGCCATGTTGTAGATCTTGACGCCCTTGTCCTTCTTCTGCACCGCCTTGCCCGCGGCGATCAGGTCGTCCCAGGTGGTCGGGGCCTTGATGCCGTACTTCTGGAACAGGTCCGCCCGGTAGGCGGTGAACAGCGGGGAGGATCCGGTGGGGATTCCGTAGGTGGCGCCGCCGGGGCTGACCGCGTTCCAGGCGGGGGTCGTGTAGCGGGACTTGTACGGGGCGGCGACCTTGGTGATGTCGGTGAGCAGCCCGTCGGCGGCGAAGTTCGCCAGGTTCATCCCGTCCATCTTGGACAGGCAGGGGGCGTTGCCCGAGGTGATCGCGGCGCGCAGCTTCTGGTAGACGGTGTCGCCGGCCGCGTTGACGTACTTCACCTGTGTGTCCGGGTGCTCCTTGTTCCACACCGCGACCTGCTGCTGGATGCCCTCGGTCCAGCTCCAGAACTCCAGCTGCACCTTGCCCTTGGTGGTCTTCGCCGCCGCCGAGTCGGTGTCGCCGCCGCCACCGCAGGCGCTCAGGGCGAGGGAAAGGGAGAGGGCGGCGGCCGCGCCGGCGAAGGCTTTCGTACGGGTGGTGCTCATCGGTCCTCCGGAGATGGGCGGACAGCGCCTGCGGCGGGGGAGGGCGCGGGCGGCTGTAAGCGGGAGAGGGGAAGAGGAAGCGTCGGCTGTAGAAACCGTTTCCCGTGGAACGTAAGACCTCGGAGGACCCACCACAAGAGGCAGGCCATCAATTGTTTCGCCAGGCTTGCGCATGGGTTACGCGGTTTATGCCTCTGAGCTGCGGCTTGGTGGCCTCACCCACTTCGAGGCCCGGTCGGCCCGGGCCCCGGCGCTTCCAGAGGCTCGTTGACCGACAGCCATCACGAGCCCTAATTTGGAATACGGTTACTACATCGGTTGCCTCTTCGGCCCTCCCTCGAGATGCGGAGCCCCATGTCCACGTCACAGCTGCCTCGCGCCGTGTTCGTCATGGACCCGGTGCACCTTCCCGCGCTCTTCCCGCCCCGCCAGATGGCACGGCTGACCTCACTGGCACGGCTCGATCCCGCCCTGGTCGTACGGGACTTCGCCGATCCGGCGGTGGCCGGGCAGCTCGCCGAGTCCGAGGTGCTGATCACCGGCTGGGGGTGCCCGCGCGTCGACGAGGACGTCCTGTCCGCGGCACCCCGGCTGCGGGCCGTGCTGCACGCGGCGGGCAGCGTGCGCGACCTGCTCGCGCCCGCGGTCTGGGGCCGGGGCATCACGGTGTCGAGCGCGGTGCAGGCCAACGCGCTTCCGGTGGCCGAGTACACGCTCGCCGCGATCCTGCTGTCCGGCAAGGACGCCTTCGGACTGCGGGAGCGCTTCCGCACCGAGCACGTGTTCCCGCCGTCCGGCGCCTACTGGAGGGTCGGCAACCTCGGCAGGCGGGTCGGGATCATCGGCGCCTCCCGGGTCGGACGCCGCTTGCTCGAACTGCTGCGGCCGCTGGACTTCTCGGTGACGCTGTACGACCCGTACGTCGACGCCACCGAGGCTGCCGCGCTCGGCGCCACCCTCCTGCCACTGGACGAGCTGATGCGCACCAGCGACATCGTCAGCCTGCACGCTCCCGACACCCCGGAGACACACCGGATGCTCGACCGTCGGCGGCTGTCGCTGATTCCGGACGGCTCGGTGCTCGTGAACACCTCCCGGGGCGCACTCGTCGATCCCGACGCGCTCACCGACGAACTGGTCACCGGGCGGATCGGCGCCGTGCTGGACGTGACCGAACCGGAGCCACTGCCCGCGGACTCGCCGCTGTACCGACTGCCCAACGTCTTTCTCACCCCGCACATCGCCGGATCACTCGGCAACGAGCTGGAGCGGCTGGGCCGCACCGTCGTGGACGAACTGGCACTGCTCACCGCGGGAGTACCACTCGCGCACGCCGTGGTCCAGGCCGACCTGGTCAACAGTGCCTGAACCACGGAGGTTCCGAGCCACGGGCCCATCCGCGGTCGGCCGTGTGCAGACCCTTTCCCGCAGCAGCTCACGGTCTCAAGACAGGAGGAGACAAGGGAGGTCGTCGTGACCCCGGCGCAGGTAGATGACGGACATGGCGACAACCTGGCACAGCAAACGTTTACTGCAGGTCCCCCTTTGTCCGTACGCTCGCAAGCTTCGAGCAGCACCGGATGCAGTAACGTCGGTCTTGTGATGGACCACGGGAAGAGCGCCGGCAAAGGCCCGGGAGGCCGCAAGACCAGGCGGAAATCAGCCGCGTCGGACGGCCCCAGCACGATCCGCGATGTCGCGGCCAAGGCGGGCGTTTCCGTAGCAACCGTTTCCCGCACTCTGGCCGGCAACTACCCGGTGTCGACGGAAACCAGGGCCCGCGTCATGGCAGCCGTGGAGTCACTGCACTACGTGGTGAACGTCCACGCCAAGGCCCTCTCCGGAGGAGTCGCCGGTCCCGTCGCCCTCGTCATCCAGGACATCACCGGCCCCTCACTGGCGCACGTCGCCGCCGGCGTGGAACAGGAGGCCACCAGCCGCGGTCGGCTGAGCCTGGTGTGCTCCACGCACGGCGACGCCGCCCGGGAGGACGACCTGGTCCAGCTCATGCGGGAGCAGCACGCCGCCGCGGTCGTCCTCGTCGGCGGAGTGGTGCCCGACGACGCCTATCACCGCCGTATGGCCGAGTACGCCAAGGCCCTCGATGCCGCCGGATCCCGGCTGGTGCTGGTCGGGCGTCCTCCGCTGCCCGGCGGTATCCCTGCGACCGTGGTCGAGTACGACAACCGGGGCGGCGCGTTCCAGGCCACTTCGCATCTGCTCGCCGCCGGACACAGCCGCATCCTCTTCCTCGGCGGCGAGCCCGGGTTCAGCAGTGCCGACCAGCGCCGCGACGGCCATCTGGCCGCCCTGCGCGCCCACTCGGTCCCCTACGAGGCGGAACTGGACGTACCGGGCTCGTACACCCGCACCTCGGGCTACCGCCGGGTGCGAGACGCACTGGGCGCCGGCCTGGAGTTCACGGCTGTCCACGCCGGGACCGACGCGATCGCCGTCGGCGCCCTGGCCGCCCTGCGCGAGGCGGGCCTGCGGGCCCCCCGTGACGTTTCACTGGTCGGCTTCGACGACGTCCCCTTTGCCACGGACCTGACGCCGTCCCTCACCACGGTCCGTGTCCCGTACGTGGAACTGGGCCGGACCGCTGTACGCCTGGCGCTCGACCGGGAGGAGAGCATCGCGGGCGACGACCACGTGGTGCTCAGCACGCAGTTGGTGATCCGGGAGTCCGTTCGGCCGCCCAGGTGATGTGATGCTGAGCCGCCGGCCGGCATCCGCGTCGGCCGGGTGTGGATGACGCCCCGCTCGCGGCCGAAGCGGTTGGCCTCCGCCGGTGAGCCGGTGCACCCGTAGGCCATCGACTCCTCTCGATGCTGGGCCGGACCAGCGAAGACGGCCTTCACCTGGTGGCAGACCAAGGCCTCGCATCCGTTGCTGCCGCTGCGCGTACTCCTGGACCGCAACCGTGGCGCGTCCTTCATCGCCATGCTGATCTCCAGTGCCGGAATGTTCGGCGTGTTCCTCTTCCTCGCCTACTACCTACAACTCAGCCTCGGCTTCTCCGCTGTCCGGACGGGCCTGGCCTTCCTCCCGATGGTCGGCGCCCTCATGGTGAGCGCCACCACGTCCACCAGTTTCCTGATCCCGCGTTTCGGCCCGAAGATCGTGGTCCCGCTCGGCATGGTTCTCGGAGCCGTCGGCCTGGTCTGGCTGACCGCTCTCGACATGGGCAGCACGTACGCGGCCCACATCCTGCCGCCACTGCTGGTGGTCGGTCTCGGCATCGGTCTGATCATGGCTCCGGGCATGAGCCTCGCCACCAGTGGTGTGGCCGCCGAGGACGCCGGAGTCGCCTCGGCCTCCGTCAACACCATGCAGCAGATCGGCGGTTCCATCGGCACGGCGCTGCTCAACACCCTCGCCGCCAGCGCCGCCACCTCCTATCTGGTCGACAAGGACCCCACCAACAAGCTCAACCAGGCCCAGGCGGCACTGGAGTCCTACTCCACCGCCTACTGGTGGTCGGCCGGCTTCTTCGCGGCCGGCGCACTGATCACGGTGCTGCTCTACCGGCGCGGCGTCCCGGCGGTCGACGCGGACGCAGCTCCCACAGTCCACATGTAAGCGGCATGTGGTGGCCCGCGCCCACCTGTGGGGACGGGGAGGGTACGGGCAACTGGCCCGGTGCTTTCAAGCACCGGGCCAGTGAAGTTGGCGCCCCGTGTTTTCCGTGATCGAGAAGGGCTCCGCGGACATGGCCGCAGACCGACGCCGTCCTGGCCGAACTTCACGACGAAGGGCAGGTCTTCAACCGCCGCTACCTCTCCGAAGCCTCAGTGGCCGAACTCCTCACCGAACAACTCCACCGAGAACGACCGGCAGCTTCCCCCACCCGAACCCAATCAACGCGGGACGTGACCCGGGCGCGGACGCGGGTAGTCTCGGCGATCTGGACAGCACGCCCTGGGCACTGCATGCTGCAGCGTGCCCACTTGCAGTGGTGGCCGCGTGGAGGAGTGGGATGGCATGGAGCGATCGTCGAGTGAGGCTCCGGTGCCGGAGAGCGTGCGCTACCGGCTGACCCTCTGGCAGCGGGGGCTGCCTCTACTGCCGATGTGCGTGGTGGGCACGGTCTCCCAGGTCCTGTTCTGGTTCGAGGGGTCCCATCCTCCCGGGTTTGCCGGAGCGACGGCATTCTGGATCGCCATGCCATTGCTGTTCATGATCATTCAGCGGTACTTCGGTGTCACCCTCACGCCGTCAGCGGCCGTCGTTCGCAACTTGCGACGGCGGCCCATCCCATGGGTATCTGTCCAGAGCATCCAGGTCGAGGCGTTCCTCGGTACCCGGACGGTTGTCATCTACGAGGCAAGCGGTCGCCGTACTCGCCTGCGCGCCCCCGTCACCGGGTTCCTCGCCTGGGACCAGAAGTTCGAGGAGAAGTTCCACACCATCGGGAGATGGTGGCTGGACCATCGTGGACCGGATTGGCTTCCTGTGCCGCCACCGTGGTACCGGGCGGACGGCAGGCCAACCTCCGAGCGGAATCCCTTCGCCCCTCCCGCGTAGTCACCGGCCCGGCAATGAAGATCCGCCTGAAGTAACGCGGGGGCGAAGTCCGGAGCCGAGCCACTGGCATCGGTCAGCCAGTTGTTTCGAGAACGTCGTTGAGGGCCTTGCGGAGGAACTCGCCGGTCATGCGGGAGGGTCGCCGCTGCGGTCGTGCTGGAACAGCAACGGCATGGGCGGATTCCACACACGTCCGTTGTACTCGTAGGCGGCAACCCGCGGGACGGCTCCGGGGCGGGGGGCGCAAGTGCACTCACGCCAGTCATGGTCCGGTACCGTTCGTACAGACTGAGCGGGAGTGAGTCCTGTTGCCAGGACTCTTGCTCAGCCGGGTGTCCCGAACGGTGTTGGGCACCCTGGTCGCCCGCTTTCGCTCCACAACCGGGCGGCGCGCATCCGGTGCGCGGTCCGGGAATGTGGGGGCGGGTTTCCTCACGCCTGCGGGTGTCCGGTCGGGCCTGGACGGTCCGATGCCCCGCACCATCACTCTGGTGATGCGGGGGCGGTGCCGTCCGTCGCCTGATCGGATGCCCGAGGGCGCGTCGCCCGACCGCGATGCTCGCCGCATCGTGCCGGGAAATCTTGCGAGTCGGTGTGGTCAGGGGGTTCTGCCAGTGCTGGGCGCCCCAGCGGCTGGTGTAGGCCGGGTCGACCGCGACGACGGCCACGTTCCGTTCGGCGGCCATCGACACCAGCCGGGCCTTGAGCTTCGCGGTGGGGAAGCGGGAGATGAGGCGGCGGAAGCGTTTGTTGCGGCCGTGCTGCTCGCGGCCCTTCTCCGCCGTGAAGTCGAGGTCCTCGATGGCGATCGCGGCGGCCCCGCACCGGCGGGTGTGGTGCAGCAGCCGGGTCAGGGCGTGCCGGATCTGCGCGTCCCGGTGCTCCGTGCTGCCCGACAGGTCGTAGAAGAACCGTTGGGGTTCGCCGACCGGGTTGCCGTGCACATCCAACTGCCAGGCGGCCAGGTGGTCGTCGTTCATGTCCACCCCCACCACACCCCGCGCCAGCGCCGCCTCAAGCGGCAGGACGGGGGCGGCGGCGCGCTGCCAGGACGCGGTGACGTACCAGCGGCCGCGCCCGGTGTCGTGGTGGATGCGGTAGGCCACCGCCCGGTTCGCGGTGACCCGGTCACGCCACTCCTGCCCGCGGTGCTGGAACCGTACGACCGCGTCGAGGAGGTAGCGGCCGTGCGGGGCGTTGGCCAGGTGGGCCAGCGGGGCCGGGAGCTTGACCGAGACCTGTCCGGTGTCGGTGACGCGGATCGTCTCGTTGCCGAACCGCTTGCCCGACTCCCCGTCGGCGGCCAGGAACATCCGCTCCGCCCGCCACCGCTGACGCCACGCCGCTGTATCCAGTCCGGCCGCCTCAAGGTGGTGACGGGTGTTCGCGAGGCGTCTGCCGCCGCGCACCACCCGCACCCGGCCCGCCACCCGGTCCGCCTCCACCACCGCGAGCCGGTCCTTCAAGGTGTGCAGGCGGCGGGATTTGGCATGCCACTCACCGCGCGTGGCATAGCCGCGCGCGAGCCCTGCCCGCTTGTCGGCCTTGGCGCCCAGCGGCCGGGCCAGCCGCGCCTCGATCGACGCGATCTGCCTGCGCAGCCAGGTGAGGTGGGCGGCCTGGCCGCGGCGGGCCAGCGCCCACTGGTCATGGGTGGCCTTGGTGATACTGCCCGCCCAGCGCGCCGACGACCTCCCCGTCAGCGCGCGCTTGCGCACCGCCCACGAGGCCGCATCATGCGCCAGCCCCTGCCGGGAACGTACGGCGAGATCACCCGCGGCCAGCGAACCCAGGAACACCCCGACCTCGGCGAGCACCGCCGCGTCCGCCTCCGACACCCGCAGCCGGTCCCGCACCGCCACCCCGGCCGGACCGGGCACCACGAACGACGCTACCAACTCCCGCAGCCCGCCCACCCCTTCACCCCCCCGGCCGAAGACCCCCGTCACCGAAGTCAACGAGCCGCCCCCGCAAAGGTCACACATTCGACCCGAGAACTCCCGTTCCCCTGCCGAGTGCGAAGGACCACAGCACAGCCCCGCCGGAAGACCCTCCTGGCGCGCGGATGAACCACCCCATCCAGTACAGGCACTCACTCACGCTCACCAGAAGTCACTTCTGCTCAGAACAGCGGCAGCAGTTCCCAACCCCACCCGGGGCGACCGGTTCACCCCGTGGGCACGACCTGCACGTCGAGGTCGATCCGAATGCTGGGCCCGACGACCGCGATCCCCCGCGCCAGCATCGTCTGCCAGCTGACCGTGAAGTCGTCCCGGCGCAGCTCGGTGGTGGCCCGGCAGGCCGCCCGCACCTCGCCCTCCATGCCGTTCCCGAGCCCGAGGTACTCCGTGTCGAGAGTGACCGTACGGGTTACACCGTGCAGCGACAGCGCGCCCGTGATCGCCCACCGGTTGCCGCCCTTGTGCACGAACCGCTCGCTGTAGAACTCCAGCGTCGGGAAGCGCTGCACGTCGAGGAAGTCCTCCGACCGCAGATGGTCGTCGCGCATCCTGACGTTCGTGTCGATGGACGCCGCGTCGATGACGACATGCATCGCCGAATGGTCCACCTGGTCAGCGATCCGTATCACCCCCGCGAAGGAGTTGAACCGCCCGTGGATCCGGGCCAGCCCGATGTGCCGCGCGGTGAAGGCGATCGAGGAGTGCGTCGGCTCGATCTCCCAGTCCCCGGGCGACGGCAGCTCGGGCGGCCGGGCCACCTGGAGCGTCACATCGCCGAGCGAGGCGAGCGCGTTCTCCCCGACCACGGCGGTCACCCGGTACGGCGTGTATCCCTCGGCCGAGACCGCGAGCCGGTACTCCCCCGCCGGCACCGTCGTCACGAACGACCCGAAGGGATCCATACCTCCGCCGACCACCTTGCGGCCCGTGGAGTCGGTGACCGCGAACTCGGCTTGGACCACTGGCTCGTTGACCGGATCGAGCACCCGGCAGGTGAGGACCCCGGCGCTCGGCGGGGTCCGCACCGCCGACAGGGGACTCGCCCGCTGCGTCCGGTTCGTTCGGCTTCCCAGCCAGCGACCGACCATGTTCGACACCCCTGCACGACTCGCCATCACTGTTGCCGAAGACGCATTCGACCACTGATGAGGCTTTCCAGGCAACACAAGGCCACATCATGGGAAACCAGCGCATGTGCCGGATCTAAGGACGAGTGGCTCCAAGTGGCTCCGAGTTGGCCTCATGCGGCCTCATGTGGACCGAATCAGCCATGCTGGTCGGGATCTCGCTGCGCCATCAGGCCCCGGCCCCGAAGTCCCCGAGGATCTTGGCCCCGCACCTCCAACCGGTAGTGGGCCGTGCCGCCCCTGACGACATCAAGGCCCGCATCCGCCGACCGAGCCCCGCCCGCGTCCGGCCGCGCCTCGACGCCCCGGAACGTGCCGCCGGGATCCTCCTGCTCGCCTACGACTGGACCAAGGGACTGCCGACCGAGGAAAGCGAGGACCCCGGCGGCAAGAACGTGACCCACACTGGCGGGGCGGCTTCAGTCGTCGCGCCCGACACCGCGATCGGGTGCACTCATGTCCCCTGTCCTGGGCGTGCCGTCGGCGAGCCCGTAGCGCAGGTACACGGTGCCCGTCGGGCTGGCTGCCGGCGGTTCGAGGAGTGTGACGTTCGTGGGCACCGCGCCACCGTCGAACACCTTCTTCCCGACGCCGAGCACGACCGGGTGCACCCAGAGGTCGAGACGGTCGAAGAGCTTCTCGCGCAGGAGGGTCTGCACCAGGTCCAGGCTCCCGACGACCTTCACGTTCTCATGCCGGTCACGGATCTCCCGGACCGCGCCGGCCAGATCCGGGCCGAGCTGCGTGGACCCGGCCCACGAGAGGTCGGGCTTGCCGCGGGAGGCCACGTACTTCGGGACGCTGTTGAAGAGCGTGGCGATCTCGTTGTCCTCGCCGCCCTCCTGGTACGGCCAATAGGCGGCGAAGATGTCATACGTCCGCCGGCCGAGGAGGAGGGCGTCCGTTCCCTCGTACGCGGCACCGATCTGAGCGCTGGCGACCTCGTCCAGCAGCGGCGCCTGCCAGCCACCGAACGGGAACCCCACCGGGTCCTCATCCGGGCCGCCGGGCGACTGCCCGACGAGGTCGAGGGTTGCGAACAGCTCGATGTGGATGAGGCCCATGCCTTACTCCCGGTGAGTTGGTTGTCTCGCTCGGAAGGTAGACCTGTGGGCCCCGGCGAACTCATCGCAGCGACGGCACCCAGCTTCGTACTCGTCCACCGCCTCGCCATCGGTCAGCGTCCTTGCGACGCCCGGCAGCAGGCTCGACAGGTATGCCGTGCGCCCTTGGTTCAGGGCCGCAGCAGTAAGGCGTGGGCAAGCGCCGTGCGGCCCGTCAGCCGCGTCCGCGACGGGCTCGTCGGCCTCGCATTCAGTTGTTGTCCGGTTCGGTGGCGCCCCGTCTTCCTCGTCGTCCCGCATCACGAGTGCCGACTGCCGCTCCTTGAGTTCGTTCTGCTGCCCGGGCGCAAAGCTCGCGTGGAGCTGCTCAAACCCGGTCGCTGATATTGGCCCTGTCGGACGCTGTTGCGCCATGGCAGAAGTCCGGCCCGCCCAGCACGGAGAAGCAGCTGATCTAGGCCACGACGGTCAACAGGATGACCAGTCCGGGCAAGGTCATGAAGACGGCGAATCCCATGCCCTCAGTACCCGGACCAGAGGGCGATGCCGACAGATCTGACGGTAGGGCGAACGTGAAACGCTCGGCCGTGCCGACCTCGAACACCACCTCGACTATCGGTGTCCGACCGCCCGGCGTGGCCTTCCGTCAAGGCCCGCGACACATACAACACCGCCCCGACCTCATCGACGACTGCCTTGCCGGCACAGACTCACCCTCACCGGCCGGGCCGACAGCACCCCGAAGACGCAGTGGGAACCGAGGAGCGCGGAAAGCGAGGGCCCTATCCCTTCCGCGCCCACGGCCGCAGCTTCTCCGGGTTGCGGACCGCCCAGATCCGGGTGACGCGCCCGTTGGAGACCTCGAACGAGGCTACGGTCATCACGACGCCGGCACGCTGGGCCACCAGGCCCGGCATACCGTTGACCGACCGCTCGAGGAGTTCGAGCCCCGGAGCCTTGTCGGCGATGGCGACCATGTACTGGGCGATGCGCGCGCCGCCTTCGACCGGGCGCAGGACGGTGCCGACCATGCCGCCGCCATCGGCGGTCATCACGGCGGCCGGGTTGAGGAGGCCGACGAGGGTTGCGATGTCCTTGGTCTCCCATGCCTCTTTGACGTGCCGCACCACGTCGGTCTGGCCGGTCGCCGGCGCGGGAGCGCGCGCGATGCTCGCCCGCCGCCGGGCGGAGGCCGCCAGCTGCTTGCAGGCCGCAGGGGTCCGGCCGAGAACGTCGGCGATCTCGGCGAACGGGTACCGGAAGACGTCATGCATGACGAACGCCACCCGCTCGGCGGGCGTCATCGACTCCAGGACGACGAGGAAGGCCATGGCCACCGACTCGTCCAGGACGATCTGGTCGGCGGGGTCCGCAGGGCCGGTGAGGTCGGCGCCGCCCGCGTGGTTCCACTCGGTGCGGTCGGGCAGCGGCTCGGGCAGCCACGCGCCGACATAGCGTTCACGGCGGGCCCGCGCCGAGCCGAGCAGGTCCAGGCAGATGCGGCTGGTCACCGTCGTCAGCCAGGCGCCGGGGGACAGGATCTCCTCCTGCCGGCTTCGTGGTAACCCGTACCAGCGGGCGTAGGCATCCTGTACGGCGTCCTCGGCCTCGGTCACCGAACCGAGCAACCGGTAAGCGACATTGATCAGTTGGCGTCGCTCGCCGGCTATCTCATCTGTGCTGGTCCCGACAGTCCCCATGCTTCCGGCCACCCCCTCGCCTTACCTTTCGCGGGCCCGCGTCGTCGGGCTGGTGAGACCTTATCGATCTGCTGCCCGAGGGCGGAAAAGGGGACTGTGACATGGCCACTCAGGTGACGACGACGGCGAACGCACAGCGCGGCTCCTCGTTCCTGCGGATCGCGATCGCCCTGCAGACCCTGACCATCTTCCTTCAGGCGGTCTCCGCCGGACTGCTGCTGACCTCGTCCTACGGAGAGACGCTGCACAGTGTCGGAGCCCGTGTGATGTACGGGGCGTCGATGCTGTACGTGCTCGCGGCGGTGCTGGCCTGGAAGCCGGGTGGCGGCTCGCCCCGGCCCGTCTGGCACGCGTCAGGTTTCCTCGTACTCGCCTCGGTCCAGGTCGTGCTCGGCATCGCGCACGTCCCGTCGGTCCATCTCCCCCTGGGTGTCTTGATGTTCGGCCTGAGTGTGCTAGCGCTGGCCCGGCGCTGAGGTCCGATGCAGGGCCCTCCGGGATCCACTGGGACGCTTCTTGCGAATCATCTGATCGTTGGTCTGGGTGTGTCGTTGGCTGATGCCCAGTGGGCACCGATCGAGCCGCTACCGACACACCAGGCGAAAAATCTTGGTGGCCATGTCGAATCCCGGTCTTCCCGTTCGAGTTCCAGGTAGAAGGGCTGATACGCCGGCCCTCGAACTCGAAGGGAACAGGGACGATGTCCCAGACGAATACGGTGAAAGCGGCCGCGAACACCCCGGAGAGTTGCTGGCCCGGATGGGCCTCGATGACGAGGCACGTGCCGAGTTCGCACGTGCCGCGCAACTCACGCGCAACAAGGCTGAACGCAACCTCTTCCTCACGCGCGCGAACGCCCCCGGCCGACGGCCGGAATAGGGCCCGGCCCACGTACCCGCGTGGGAGCCGGAGGCACTCACGCGCAGTCGACCGTGGGTCCGGCGAGCAGGATCTCGACCGGCCCCGTCGGGGGCAGACGCCGGATCCGTCGTCTCCGGAACCAACAGGCGCGTATCACAAGGGTCCAGACGATTCCGTAGCCGCCGTCTTTCCGTCCTGCGGGTGGTTTACGGCTGGGAGGCCCCGAACTCGGCTCGTCCTGCTCGGAGACTGAGCCAGGGCGGCACCGGTCGCCGGGAAGCCTTTCGGCAGTTGCCGGAGCCGGTCGCCCCGCCGCAGCTGTGCTACCAGCAGCTGATCCGCGGCGGCACGCACCGCGTGCGGCTGACCGATGCGCCGGGCCAGGTGGCCGCCGCCATGGTCACCGTCACCCCGCCCCGCATTCCCGTCCTCATGCCCGGCGAAAGCGTCGGTGCCCCCGACGGCCCGCTGCTGCGCTACCTCACCGCCCTCGAATCCTTCGACCGTCGTTTCCTCGGCTTCCGCAGCGAAACCCACGGCGTGACCGTCGAACCCGGCACCGGCGACTACCTCATCGAGTGCCTGCGTCCGGCGACGTACCAGCAAACACGCACCGCCGCACCGGAGCGCCGCGCCGCAACACCGGCCCAGCGCAGTCACCCGCAGGAAAGCCGCAGGCGATCCTGACGTGCGCGGGCGCGCCGCCCGGGATCCGTCAGTCGGTGGCGTGACCCGCCCGGAGATCCTCTTGACCGGTCTCTCCGTTGCGCGGCGCGACGTCGGCGGCGACAGACGGGCAGCCGGAGACGACAAGGGTGTAGGCGCCCGGGGACAGGTCCGGCAGCGTGTGGATGCCGTTCGCGTCGGTCGTGGCGGCCAGCACGTCACCTTCGGTGTTCAGCAGGGTGACGCGGGCGTCGGGGAGTGGTCCGCCGGTGTCCACGTAGAGCACGGGGCCGTCCACGCCGCCGGCGCCTGCCGGCATGACGTCCAGGTGATGTCCTTGGGCGGACACGATCAGCAAGTGAGAACCGGGGTCGGCTGCCGTCAGCTCGTACGTCCCGTCCTCTCCTGATCTGGTGAGGCCATGCCGGCGGCCCGATCGGTCGACGAGGGTGAGGGTGGCGTGGGCCAGCGGCTCGCCCACGCCGTCGCGAACACTGCCGCGCAGGGTCCGGGCGGTCTGGGCGTCAGCGCCGGCCACGAAGGTCGGCGGCGCGAGCGCCGGGGCGGTCGGCAGCACGGGTGACGCGGCGGCGGGTACGGCGCCGGTGCGGCCTCGCATCAGGGAGGCGGCCGCGGCGGCCAGGGACATGGCGATGGCGAGGGAGAAGACGATGACCAGGCCGTCGTGGAACGGCTGAGAGATCAAGTGGGGGAAGAACTCGCGTCCCGTGAGGTGCGCCGCAGCAGTCGGTGAGAGCTGGGAGAGGATGTCAGGACCGAGCAGATGCCGGATCGGGTTGTAGCCGAGGAAGGCCGCGAACAGGACGCCCACCGGCGGCAGTTCGGCGACGGTGTGGGCGGCGTGCGCGGGGACACCCTCGGCGGTGAGCCCCGAGCTCAGGGTGTGCGGCAGGGTTCCGGAGAGCCCGGTCACCATGAGGGAGAAGAACACACCCATGGACAGCACCATGCCGGCGTTCTGGAATGTGGCGCGCATGCCGGAGGCGGCGCCGCGTACGTCGGCCGGCACGTTCGACATGATGATCGACGTGTTGGGTGCGGCGAAGAGACCGCCGCCGACCCCGTTGAGGAAGATCAGTGCGGCGAAGACCCCGTACGAGAAGTCGCTGGGCAGCAGAAGCAGTCCGGCGAACGACACCGCCATGACAGCGAACCCGGCCGCTGCGAACAGTCGCGCACCGAACCGGTCGGACAGCGCGCCGGAGACGGGTCCGGCGAGCAGGAAGCCGGCAGTCAGCGGAAGCATGTAGATGCCGGCCCACAGCGGGGTGTCGGCGTAGTCGTAACCGTGCAGGGGCAACCAGATGCCCTGTAGCCAGATGATGAGCATGAACTGCAGGCCGCCGCGGGCGATGGCCCCCAGCAGAGTGGCCGCGTTGCCGCTCGCGAACGCCGGGTTGCGGAACAGGCGCAGCGGGAACATGGGCTCGGCGACCTTCATCTCGACCAGGCAGAAGACCGCGAGCATGGCGGCCCCGCCGATCAGTCCGGCCAGCACCCAGGGGTTGGTCCAGCCCATGGTGTGACCGCCGTGGGGCTGGATGCCGTACGTGATGCCGGCGAGCAGCGCGGTCAGCCCGACGGCGAAGGTGACGTTGCCCCACCAGTCCATCCGTCCGGGCTTGCGCACGCCGTTCTCGTGCAGTGATTTGTACGCCCACACCGTGCCGATGAGACCGATGGGTACGTTGACCCAGAAGACGGAGCGCCAGTTCCATGTGACCAGGGCTCCGCCCAGTACCAGGCCGAGGAAGGACCCGGCGATGCCCGCCACCATGTTGACGCCCAGGGCCATGCCTCGCTGACGGTCGGGAAACGCGTCGGTGAGGATGGCCGCGGAATTGGCCATCAGCATCGAGCCACCGACCGCCTGGACGATGCGCCAGCCGATCAGCCACAGCGCCCCGCCCGCGCCGTGGAAGGGATCGAGAGACAGGACCACGGACGTGAGCGTGAAGATCAGGAAGCCGGCGTTGTAGATGCGGACCCGCCCCATCATGTCGCCGAGTCGGCCCAGCGCGACCACCAGCACCGCGGTGACGAGCATGTAACCCATCAGCATCCACAGCAGATAGCTCACATTGGCGGGCTCCAGCGGATCGAGCCGGATGCCGGTGAAGATCCCGGGCAGCGAGATCAGCACGATCGAGCTGTTGATGGTGGCCAGCAGCATGCCCACGGTGGTGTTGGTCAGCGCGACCCACTTGTAGCGGGGATGGTCCGCGCCGACCCACGTTCTGCGGCGCCGGCGCCCGCCGTCGGTGGTTTCGGGTGTGCCGGACTGCTCGGTCGTCATCGTTCACCGCCCGCGTGGTTCTGTTCGAGCAGGCGACGCTGTGTGCCGTCCTTGAGCATCCTGTGCACCACCGGCAGGGCGATTCGCATCGCGGCCCCCAAGGCTCGTTGTTCCTCATCCGGAAGAGCCCCCAGCAAGTCGGCCAGGCGGGCCTCGCGGGCCTGTCTGCGCTCGGCGAGCACTTCCCGCCCGGTGTCCGTGATGGCGACCAGGGTGGCCCGGCCGTCATCCGGGTCGGCGATCCGCACCGCCAGCGCCTGACGCTCCAGGCGCTGCACCAGCTGGGTCATCGAGGGCTGCCTGACGCCTTCCGCCGCGGCCAGTGCGGTCAGCCGGAGAGGTCCCTCACGCTCGAGCCGGGCGAGGGTGGAGGCGGTCGTGAAGCTCATACTCCGCCGGTCCGGCACGGCTCTGATCACGGCGGAAGCCATGTCCGCCAGCGCCCGCGCCGTGACATGAGCGTCGTCCTGCGAATGCAACTGATCCACGTGTCGAGTATCACCCAGTTACATAGGCACCCTATCTAAATATTGGTAAGAGTTTCCGCCCGCGCCGGATGGTCCGGCACTGTAGGCGGCGGTGGCGACAGGCTGCCGGCGGTGGGATCCGAGCCGTCACTCCGGCCGCAGGCTCATCACGATGTCGCGCGGCAGGCCGTGGGTGTCGTGCAGATAGTGGAAGTCCTCGTCGTCCAGAGGGCCCCGGAACCGGGGCCGGGCAAGTACCTGTCGGCCGCGCTCCAGGAGCCGGCTGAACCGGCGCTCCTCATCGAGCAGCACCCGGCGCACGTCGTCCCGATCCACTTCCTGGCGGAAGCGGTCCAGGGAGTGCTGGATCAGCTCGTTTGGCAGGTCTCCGAGACCGCGCGAGGGATCGTCCCGCCACAGCACGGTGAGCACCCGTCGCACCAGCCGGCGCAGCACGTAGCCACGTCCGGTGCTGCCGGGGCGTGCCCCGTCGCCGATCACCACCATGGCCGAGCGGAGGTGATCGCAGACCAGCCGCAGCGACGACTCGTCCAGCGGCCACAGGAGCGGCACGCGATGGCGCCAAGGGCCGAAGACGTCGCACTCGAACACCGACGTGCGGCCCTGCAGGAGCGAGGCCAGCCGTTCCAGGCCGAGCCCGGTGTCGATGTTCCGCTGGGGAAGCGGAACGAGCGAACCGTCGATGAGCCGACGATGGCGCATCATCACGTGGTTCCACACCTCCACCCATCGGTCATCGCGGGTGGGCGTCGACTCCGGCGGGGTGTCGCCGGTCCACAGGAAGATCTCCGAGTCGGGGCCGCACGGGCCGGTCGGTCCGTTGGACCACCAGTTGTCCTCGACGGTGAGCTCAACCGGAATCCCGCGGTCCTGCCAGAGCTCCTGAGAGGCGGTGTCCGGCCCGGTCCGGTCATCGCCGCCGAAAACCGTGACATGCAGCATTCGCGGATCGATGCCGAACCCGTCGGTGAGCAGCCCGTAACCCCAGTCGAGGCTCAGCGGGCCCTCGTAGTCGCCCAGCGACCAGGTCCCGAGCATCTCGAAGACGGTCAGATGGGTGGCATCCCCGACCTCCTCCAAGTCCGTGGTGCGCAGACACCGCTGCACATTGACCAGTCGCTTCCCCAGAGGGTGCGGGCGCCCCTCCAGGTACGGGGTGAGCGGATGCATGCCCGAGGTGGTGAACAGCACGGGGTCACCGGGCGGTGGCAGCAGCGTCGAGCCGGTGATCCGGCGGTGGCCGCGCTCCTCGTAGTACTCGATGAACGTACGGACGATCTGTTCGGTGTTCATGGGGATGGCTCCTTCGCATCACAGCGGGGAGGCACCGGACAACGGCCGTACGATCAGAGAACCGGGACAGGAGCACCACGGAACCACCGGCGGGCCGTTTCCGGTCGCCGGTGGAAAGCAGGAAGTACGTCAGGCGGCGGCAACCGGCGAGCTGGTCGCTCGCGCGGTCGCGGTGTTGCGCCGTCCGATGACGTTCATAGGGCCGACGGTAACGTGCCCGCACCTGCCGGGCACACGATTTACCGCGGCCGGCGAGGAGTCTGTACGGCGCCTGGCGTGCCGTGCAGCGGGGAACTCGTAGTGCGCGCCCGTAGTACTTTCACGCTCGCTCCGGAAGGGAGCCACCCGCATGCGTTACGCCGTCCTCGGCACCAGCATCGCCGGCCGGACCATCGCCGCCAAGCTCGCCTCCCTGGGCCACGAGGTCGCCATCGGCACCCGCGACCCCCAAGCCACCCTCGCCCGCACCGAGCCGGACGCCATGGGCAACCCGCCCTTCGCCACCTGGTACGCCGCCCACCCTGCCGTGCCGCCGCGGACCTTCGCAGAGGCCGCAGGCTTCGGCGAGACGGTCGTCAACACGACCGCCGGCACCGCCGCGCTCGACGCCCTCCACGCCGCAGGCAGCGACAACCTGGCCGGCAAGGTACTCATCGACATCGCCAACCCGCTCGACTTCTCCCAGGGCATGCCGCCCACGCTGAACCCGGTCAACACCGACAGCCTCGGCGAACAGGTCCAGCGCGCCTTCCCCGACGCCCGCGTCGTGAAAACCCTCAACACGATGAACTGCTCCATCATGGTCGAGCCCGGCCGCATCGCCGGAGCTCACAACGTCTTCGTCTCCGGTGCGGACGTAGGCGCCAAGAGGCAGGTCACCGAGCTGTTGGTCTCCTTCGGCTGGCCCGAGAGCAGCGTCATCGACCTCGGCGGCATCGAGACGGCCCGGGGCGCCGAGATGCTTCTGCCGATCTGGCTGCGCTTGTACGGCGCCCTCGGTCACGCCGATTTCAACTTCCACATCGTCGGCGCACGCTAGACCACCCTGCCGACGCCGGCGAGGGCCGAGCCCCTGCGGGAGTCAGCCGTCAGCCGATGAGCGGTGCGACGGTGACGCGGTCGACGCCGCGACCTCGAAGAACGGGGCCACGCCCGGGACCCTCGCCGTCGCTGCAGGCGGTGGCGGTCAGCCCGAGGACACAGGCGGTGACGACGACGGAGACGGCTCTTCTCATGGCGAGATCCCTGGTCGTGCGGGAAGGGGAGGCGGGCCGTGCTGTGGAGACAGGTGGGGGCGGCGGGGAAGGCGGCCGGCGGATACGGGGAGCGCGAGCGTCCGCTCCGGCTCATGTGGCTCGAGCCGCCGAGCTCTCCCGGAGGATGAGGGTGGGCTCGGTCGGCACCGGCCCGGGTGTCTGCTGGTCGGTGTCGAGTTGGGCGCGCAGGAGGCCGAAGGCGGCGCGGCCCAGCCCGTGGAAGTCCATCCGGACGGTGGTGAGGGACGGGGTGACGAAGCCGGAGTGCGGGGCGTCGTCGAATCCGATGACGCTGACCTCCTCCGGGACGCGCCGGCCCGCGTGATGCAGGGCCCGCAGGACGCCGAGCGCCAGGTCGTCGTTGCCGCACAGGATGGCGGTGACGTCCGTGTTCTGGGCGAGCTTCTTGCCGGCCTCGTATCCGGCCTGGGCGTCCCATCCCTGGCCGGCCGGCGTGGGAGGGGTGACGCCGGCCGCTTGCAGGGCCTGACGCCAGCCTTCGGCGCGGGGTCCCGTCGAACGCCGGGTTCCGGTGGAGGCGGGAATCGCCACGTAGTGCACGGTTTCGTGCCCGAGCGCCAGCAGGTGTTCGGTGGCGGCGCGGGCCGCCTCGCGGTCGTCGGCCCACACCGCCGGACGGCCAGGGGTCCGGCCGGGGGACGGCGCTTCCACCACCGCCGCGCACGGCACGTACGCCGGCACGCGGTCCAGGGCGGCGGCGCCGAGGCGGTCGAAGCCGATGACCACCACGCCGCCACCGGCGTCGGCGGCCGAGGCGATCGTGCGGTCCAGGTCGTCCTCGGGTGTGACGACGCGGACGCCGAGCGCATAGCCCGCGGCGCGGGATGCCTCCTCCAGGCCCTGCAGGGTGGCGGCGTAGCCGTAGAGCACGGTGTTGGAGGTGAGGACCGTGATCGACCGGGTCACACCGCTGGCCAGCGCGAGCGCCGTGGCGTTGCGCCTGAATCCCAGGGCTTGGATGGCCGCCTCGACCCGCCGGCGCGTCTCGTCCTTCACGTTCGGACGGCCGTTGATGACCCTCGAAACGGTTTGGTACGAGACGCCTGCCGCCTGGGCGACATCGCGGATGCTGGCGGCCTTCCGCTGGCTCTGAGGGAGGTCGGTAGGATCACCGGAGCTTGTGTGACCGGTCACAAACATGGGAGGATTGTGACCGGTCACAATATGGGCGTCAAGCGACCGTAACCGGGGATTTGCTCAGCGCCGACGAGAGCCACCGCAGTTCCGAACCGTCCCGGAAGGGGAAATTGCCTTGACCGCTGCCGTCGGAACCACTGAGAGAACCCGTATCTGGTCCCACCCGGACCTCGGGCTGCACGCCCTCGTGGACGCCACCGGCTCGGTCAGGCTGGGCAGGCCCGACCAGGACTGGGCCGGCCTGGTCCCCTTCGTCGAGGTCACCGCCACCGGCCACGGGCGCATGTGGTCGGGGGAACGCTTCATCGAGACGGCCATCGGCGACCGCCTGACCTACCGCGCGCACGAGACGATCCGGGACTCAGGCCGGGAGCGTACGACGATCCGGCTGGCGGACTCGGCGACCGGACTGGCCGCCGAGGTCACCCTTCAGGCGACTTCCGGAGCCGGTTTCCTGCGCGCGCGGGTACGTCTGGTCAACGAGGGCAGCGCACCTCTCCGGCTCGAGAGTGTGACCACCCTGACCCTCGGCGGCATCACCGACACCGATGGCGATCTCAGCGGCCTGAAGCTGCACTGGGCGGACAACGACTGGCTCGCCGAGTGCCGCTGGCGTGAGGCGGCGTTCCGCGACCAGGTCGTCCCGCTGAGCAGGTCGGCCCATGGTCACGAGGGACGCGGCTGCTTCGAGCGCTTTTCGCAGGGCAGCTGGTCCACCGGCCGCCACCTCCCGATCGGCGCGCTCACCGACCGCGAGGGGCGAGCCTGGCTGTGGCAGATCGAGTCCAGCGCGGGCTGGCGCTTCGAGACGGGCGAACGCGAGGGCGCGGCCTACGTCGCCCTGTTCGGCCCCGACGACGCCCACCACCAGTGGCACCATGTCCTCGCGCCCGGTCAGGAGTTCCAGACCGTCCCCGCCGTCCTCGTCCGCACCGAGGCGGGCGGTCTGGACGCCGCCTTCGGTGAACTCACCGACCATCGCCGCAGCATCCGCCGCGACCACCCCGACCACCGCGCCCTCCCGGTGATCTACAACGACTACATGAACACCCTCATGGGCGACCCCACCACCGAACGGCTCCTGCCCCTCATCGAGGCGGCGGGGGCGGCCGGCGCCGAGGTCTTCGTCATCGACGCGGGCTGGTACGACGACGACGCCCAGGGCTGGTGGGACGCCGTCGGCGTGTGGGAAGCCGCTCCCAACCGCTTCCCGGGCGGCATCCAGGAGGTTCTGGACGCCGTCGGACGCCACGGCATGACCCCGGGACTCTGGCTCGAACCGGAAGTCGTCGGCGTACGCAGCCCTCTGGCCCACACCCTGCCGCCCGAGGCGTTCTTCCGGCGCGGCGGCCTGCGCGTCACCGAACACGGACGGCACCACCTGGACCTGCGCCACCCGGCCGCCCGCGCCCACCTCGACGCGGTCGTCGACCGGCTGGTCGGCGAGTGGGGCGTCGGCTACCTCAAGCTCGACTACAACGTCAACATCGGCCCCGGTACGGAGAACGGTGGGGAGAGCGCGGGCGCCGGCCTGCTCGGGCACCACCGCGCCCACCTCGACTGGATGAACTCCCTCCTCGACCGCCACCCCCATCTCGTCCTGGAGAACTGCGGCTCGGGAGGACTGCGCATGGACTACGCGCAGCTCGCGGTGGCACAACTGCAGTCCACCAGCGACCAGCAGGATCCCCTGCGTTACCCGCCCATCGCCGCCGCGGCCGCCACCGCCGCGACTCCCGAGCAGGCCGCCGTCTGGGCCTACCCCCAGCCGGACCAGAACCTCGACGAGATCGCCTTCACCCTCACCGGTGCACTGCTCGGCCGCATCCACCTCTCCGGCTTCCTCAACCTCATGAACGACGAACAGCTCTACCTCGTCCGCTCGGCGATCTCCGCCTACAAGGACATCCGGCCGCAGATCGGCGGCGCACGCCCGTTCTGGCCGCTGGGACTGCCCGAGTGGGAGGACACCTGGATCGCCCATGGCCTGCGGGGTCAGGAATCCACGTTCCTCACGGTGTGGCGGCGGGAGTTCGGTGAGGGCGCAGGCGGGACCGTGCCGAGCCGTCACGGCCGGAACGCGCCCGTCGACGACCAGTGCACACTCGCCATCCCCCACCTGCGTGGCACTCACGTTCACCCCACGGTGCTGCATCCCGCGACGGCCGAGGCCACCACGGAGTGGGACGCCGCCGAGGGGAAGCTCACCCTCTCCCTGCCGCGTGCCAACACCGCCGTTCTCCTCCGGTTGAGCTCCGCCTCGTCGCGATGAAGAAAGGACGACGCCGTGACCGCGAGTTGCGCGGTTCCCGGTGTCTGGCCCGGCCGTGACGATCGGCGACGCTCGTTACATCGACGGCGGCGTCCGCTCCTTCACCAACCTCGATCTCGCGGCCGACTGCGCCCGCACCCTCGCCATCGCTCCGATGCCCGACCCGGTGCTCGACGCCGACGCGGCCTCGATCGCCGAGCGCGGCGGTCTCATCGAGGTCATCACTCCCGACGAGGACGCTCTCGCAGCGTCGAGCCGCTCGCCACATGTCTCGGCTCACAGCCGCTCACACATCGGATCTATCCAGTTGCATTGACGCACACTTCTCCCTTCTCTATGTTGCGTCGCGGGATAGCTCCGATGATTCGCCGAGCCCGACCTGGAGGCAGCGTGCCCTCTCCCGCCGCGCCCGACCCGTCCAGACGTACCGTCCTCGCCACCGGATCCGCTCTGGGTGGCGTACTGCTGACCTCGGGCCTGACGGGGCAGGCGGCAACTGCCGAGCCTGCCGAGGCCACCGCGTCTTCCGCCGACCCCTGGCGTACCGTTCTCGACGACGCCGACCTGGTCTGGCAGCGAATGCCGACGGCCTGGTACGAAGGCCCGTTCCTCGGCAACGGCTTCCTCGGCTCGGGGATCTACGCCGAGCCGGGTGCCGCGTCGACGGCCGTACGCTTCAACGTCCAGCATTCCGAAGTGCAGGATCACCGCCCCGAGTTCGGCTCCCTCTTCGGCCTCGCCCGGCTGCCGATCGGGCACTTCACACTGGAGGCGGTGGGTGCGATCACCGGCCTCGACTGGCGGTTGTCGCTGCACGACGCCGAGTTGACCGGCACACTCACCACCGAAAGAGGCACTCTGGCCCTGCGCGCCCTGGTGCACAACGACCGCTCGGTCCTGGCCGTGGAGGTGACGGCGAGCGAGGGCGAGCGCGGCTTCCGCTGGGTGTTCCAGCCGGCCGACGCGATCAGTCCACGGGCCGGCTTCAAGCCGCTGCCGGACGGCTACCAGGGCAACCCGCCCGCCGAGGTCGCCGACCACGAGGGAGTGACCGCTTCCGTGCAACCGCTGCTGGCGGGCGGCCAGCATGTCGCCGCGTGGCGGGAGCGGGCCGCAGGCAGCACGCGGACGTTGTACGTACACGTCGCCCACTCGTACCCGCGGAACACGGCCTTGGGGCAGGCCCTCAAAGCAGTCCGGGCCGCGGCACAACTGCCCTACTCCGCCCTGGCGGTGACCCACCGCGCCTGGTGGCACGCCTACTACCGCAAGAGCTTCCTGTCCCTTCCCGACGCACGCATCCAGCGCTTCTACTGGATCCAGCTGTACAAGGCCGCCTCCGCCGCCCGCCGGGACGCTCCGGTGATGGCGACGAGCGGCCCGTGGCTGGAACCCACACCGTGGCCCAACACCTGGTGGAACCTCAACGCCCAGCTCGAGTACTGGCTCATCCACGGCTCCAACCATCTGGAACTCGACGCGATCACCAGGGCGTTGAGCGAGTTCCGGGACAACCTCGCCAGAGAGGTGGAGCCGCCGTACCGCGCCGACTCGCTCGGCATCCCCCGCACCACCGACCCCCAGCTGGTCAACGGCGCGGCCAGCGCCCTCATGGGCTACGGCGTCGGCATCCCCGGCCAGGACCCGCCGGTCCCCGAAGTCGGCAATCTGACCTGGGCGTTGCACAACGTCTGGCTCAGCTACCGCCACACGATGGACGAGTCGATCCTCCGGGACGTCCTCTTCCCTCTCCTGCGCAAGTCGATCAACTACTACCTGCACTTCCTGGCACCCGGCCCGGACGGCAAACTGCACCTGCCCGCCACCTTCTCCCCGGAGTACGGCGGCGACTCGCGCGACTGCAACTTCGACCTGATGCTCCTGACCTGGGGCTGCCGCACCCTCCTCGAATCGGCCGAACGTCTCGGCATCGACGATGCCTTGGCCCCCCGCTGGCGCGAAGTGCTGGCGAAACGCGCACCATATCCAACGGACGCGAACGGATTCATGATCGGCGCGGACATCCCCTTCGCGAAGTCGCACCGCCACTACTCCCATCTGCTCGCGGTCTACCCGTTGTACGAGGTGACCGGTCGAACCGCCGACGAACGCGCCCTGATCGAGACGTCGCTGGCGCACTGGGTGGGCTTCGAGGGCGCCCTGCAGGGCTACACCTTCACAGGCGCCGCCTCCATGTCGGCGCTGCTCGGCAAGGGCGAGGAGGCACTGGACTACCTCGGTGAGCTGATGACCCGCTTCATCAAGCCCAACACCATGTACCAGGAGTCGGGGCCGGTCATCGAGACACCCCTGTCGGCGGCCCAGTCACTACACGACATGGTGTGCCAGTCGTGGGGCGGCGTCATCCGGGTGTTCCCCGCGCTGCCCGCCGCGTGGGCGGATGTGGTCGTGCACAACTTCCGTACGCAGGGCGCCTTCCTGCTGAGCGCGCTCCGCCAGGGTGGCACCACCCGCTGGGTGCGGCTGGTCAGTGAGGCAGGCGCCCCCTGCGTCGTGTGGCACCACATCGCGGGACCGGTCGACGTACGCGACGGACGGGGCCGCCCCCTTCGGCACGCCGACGCCGGCGACGGCACGATCCGGATCGCCCTGCTCAAGGGCGAGTCGGCGCTGATCACCGCCGAGGGCGACCGACCCGACCTGGCCGTCGCGCCCGTACGCCCCAACGAGGACGCGCCCCGCTGGGGGCTGCCCCTCACCTGACCGATCCCGATCGAGCCGCACAGGCCATGGCTCGTCTGCCCCCGTCAGGGGCGGCGGAGCACTGTTCCGTTGTGGCGCCCAGGGATTTCGGACGACCCTTCCGAAGGGAGGCACGTCGGCCTCGGCCCACTACGGCAACACTGGAGCCGGCGTCACGCTTAGGGTGGTCTCCATGGCCGAGGTCGAGGTGGTCCAGTTGCTTGTCTCACCGACGCACCGGTTTGCGGGGCGCCCCGCGGACGCCCCGCCGGACGGGCCGCCCGACGACTCGGTGGAGCGGGTCGAGGTGCTCGCGGGGCTCGGGCTGGTCGGCGACCGCTACTTCGGCCGTCCGGCCCACAGGAACGCGTCCGTGACCATCATCTCCGAGGAGAACCTCCCCCGAGACATCGATCCGGACGTCGATCTCCTCCAGACCCGCCGCAACATCCTCCTGCGGGGCGTCGACGTCGACTCCCTCGTCGGCGCCAGGATCTCCCTCGACTGCGGCTGGGGGCCCGTGACGTTCGCCGTGAATCGACCGGCCAGGCCCTGCGCATGGATGAACACCACCATCGGCCCGGGCGCACAGCGCGCCCTGCGCGACAAGGGCGGAGTGCGGTGCACTCCCCTGACCGACGGAGTACTGACCGTAGGTCGGGCGGAGTTCCACGTCATCGCGCCGGCGCCCGGCACGCCGTAGCGGGTCGGCGCGGTCGTCGGTCCCCCGCAGTCAGCAAGCGCCGCAGGCGCCCCCTGCCCGGCGCGGACTCCGCAAGGCCGGGTCACCATGCCGCACGGTCCTGATCAGCTGCCCGGCACCTCGACCGGGCCCATGGCCGTTGCCCCGTCTCCGGCCGTGCGCCCACGTCGGGCGCACGGCCGGGGATCGCGCTCAGCGGTAGCAGGTGGTGATGCCCGGGCGCCAGGGGCAGGCGATGGCGGCGAAGCCGCCGTTGGCGGCGACGCCGACGCCGAGTGTGTCGCCGCCGCGCAGGACCTGCCGGTCCTGGACGAGGCCGTCGGTGTCGTCCCGGACCGTCTCGACCAGCCAGCGTCCGGGTCCGATGGTCAGCGGCACCTCGGCCGAGTGGGCGGCACCGGCGTACACCCCGCCCAGGAACCAGCGGTCGCCGCTGCGGCGAGCGAGCACGGCCTCCTGGCCGGGTTGTCCGGCGAGCAGCCGGGTGTCGTCCCAGGCCGCGGGGAGTTGGTCGTAGAAGGCCCTGGCGAGCGGCCGTGCGTCGTACGACTCGGGGGTGCCGGCGAACATCTGCAGGCCCGACTCGTAGACGACGGCGAGTCCGGTCTCGGCCGCGTCGGTGTTGGGGCGCAGGCCGACGCGCTGGAAGGCGCCGGGGGTGAAGTCCATCGAGCCGATGACGTTGCGGGTGAAGGGCAGGGTGGTGAGGTGGGCGGCGGTGTTGGTGCGCTTCTCCTCGCCGGCGACGCCCTCCAGGGTCATGACTTGCGGCCAGGTGCGCTGGATGCCCTTGGGGATCGTGGAGCCGTGGAAGTCGATCACGAGGTGGTGGGCGGCGGTCTCCTTGAGGATGGCGTCGTACCACTGGAGCATGGGCTGCGCCTCGGAGTTCATGAAGTCGATCTTGACGCCCTTGACGCCCCAGCGTTCCAGGGTGGGCAGCCACTGAGCGCGTTCCTCGGGCGTGTCGAGATCGCGCTGGTGGATCCAGACGATGATGCCGACGCCTTTGGCGCGCGCGTAGTCGACGAGCTCCGGCATCCAGCTGTTGGTCTGCCAGTTCGGGTCGGTGGTGTCCCATTCGTCGGTCTTGAAGTACCAGCCCGCGTCGACGGCCTCGTAGGGCCAGTTCCGCTTCGCGGCGTAGTCGACGAAGGCCTTCTGCGCCGTCAGGCTCTGGCCGGCTTCGCGGCCGCCGGCGAGCCAGGTCCACAGCACGGTGCCGGGCCGGATCCAGGAGGGGTCGGCGACTTTGGAGGCGGGGGCGAGGTCGTCGGTGAAGGTGGATCGGGTCACGGTGGCGAGGTCACCGGTGACCATGGCCCGCCAGGGGGTGGCGAGCGGGCCGTCGGTGTGGACCCGGTCGTCCGCGAGCTTGATCCGGTAGGTGCCGGTGCCCTGGTCGTGGGCGAGTCTGGCGCCGGAGTAGGTGCCGGTGAGGTCGGATTCGGCGAGCAGGGTGTAGCCGCCGTCGGTCGCGAACAGCGCCTGGGGCGAGTACGCGCCGGTGGGGGCGGTCGCGGCGGTGTACTGGTTGAACTGGCCCTCGTTGTCGACCCGGTAGGTGCCGAGCCAGGCGCTCGCGTCCGGCGGCAGATTGAACGCGGAGGTCTCACCGAGCACGTCGCCGTACCCGGCGGGCAGGACGTACCGGTAGGCGATGCCGTCGGAGGAGGCGCGGACGACGAGGTCGAGGCGGGCCCCGGAGGACGTGGCGAACGACAGACGGGTTTCGTTCATGCGGACCCGGCGGTCCAGCCGCTTGCCGGACTTCATCCGGTACCGCTCGTCGATCAGCCGGTCCTTGCGGTGCAGGAAGCGCAAGTCCTTGGAGAGGTCGGCCTGTTCGGTGACGATGCCGACGGGCGAGGGTTCGATGACCGTGCGGCCGCCACGGGACACCGCGACGCTCAGCGTGCCGGTGGTGTCGTCCAGGGATATCCGCGCGCGTGGTGCGTGTGCCGCCGCGGACAGGGACCAGGTGTGGTCGGAGGAGCCGACGTCCTGTTCCGCCCGTGCGGGCCCGGTCGTGACGAGTGTGGCCGCCAGCGCGGCGCAGAGCGCGGCGACCGCGGTCCTGATCGGAACCGCCATGAGAACCCTCCCTGTTGATGTGGTGGGGTGGTGTGTGTCCGTACGAACGATCGCTACGGCAGTCCCCAGGCCGGGCCCGGTTCGCTGACGGTGACGGGCGCGATGGAGAGGTCGGGCCGTGAGCCGGAGTGGACGAGCACCTCGCGGCCGCGGGGCAGGTCGATGGCGAGGGTGCCGTCGCCCAGGTCCTGGGTGCGTGCCGGGGTGCCGTCGTCCAGCAGTACGGTGAGTGTTCCGTCGAGGCCGTGGCGGAGTTCGAGCGGTTCGCCCGCCAGGCTCCTGATCCGGATGAACCGGGTCTTTCCCGCCTTGCGGACGGCGCTGATCAGAAAGGCGCCCTGGGTGCGGAAGTCGTGCAGGGTGACGTCCGCCCAGGCGGTCGGCACGGCCGGGAAGACGCGGATCACGCCGCCCCAGCTCTGGCAGAACATGTCGTGCAGGGACTGCGAGGCGGACAGCGGGGTCTCGATGACCGGACCGGCCTCGGTGTAGTGCGTGTTGGGCCGGCAGGGATAGCGGGTGGTGGGGTCGAAGAACTTCCGCAGGTAGGTGATCGCGGTGTCGCCGTCGCCGGTCATCGCGTACATCGATGCGGCCCCGGTGTAGCTGTAGCCGCGGTGGGCGCCGGTCAGCGCGTGCCAGCGGACCAGCGACTTCGCGATCAGGTCGCGGCTTTCGGGCTGGTCCCAGTTGACGAGGTACAGCGGGTACACCATCAGCAGGTGCGAGTAGTGCCGGTGGGACTGCGCGTACGAGGTGTCGGCGCCGATCATGAAGCCGTTGTCGTCGACCGGGTACGGCGTGAGCCTGGCCAGCACCTCCTGCCAGCGTGGGATCAACTCGTCGTCGATGCCGAGCAGTTCGGCGGACTCGATGAGTGTCCGGCAGCCCCAGCGGATCAGGGCCAGGTCGTAGTTGGTGTCCTGCGGCGGCACGACGGGATATTCGGGCGAGAGCGTGCGCGGCAGGTGGAGCTTGCCGTCGCTGCCCGGCGTGAGGAAGTGCAGGTAGTAGTTGATCGCCCGGCGCAGCACCGGGAAGACCGTGTCGCGCAGCAGTGAGGTGTCCATGGAGTGCCGGTAGGACAGCCACACGTTGTGCAGCGCCCAGGTGAGGTCGCCGGTCTCGGCGCCGCTGCCCGGCTGTCCCACGCCGCGGTTGGCGAACATGTCGGAGCTGCGGCCGACGCCGGAGCTGTCCGCGCGGTAGGCGGCGGGCACGTTGGCGATGAGCTGTTCCTGGTTCTGCCGCAGTGTGGTGGCGAGCGCGTCGAGCTCCAGGTGGTTGGCGCCGTGGATGAGCCAGTACTCCAGCTGGACATTGAGGTTCCACCAGACCGCGGGCCAGGGCGTGGGCTCCAGCCACGGACCGGAGGTGGCCATGACGGGGCCGCCGGCGCGGCTGGCGGAGGCGACTTTGTAGAGCTGGATCCAGTGGAAGCTCTGCAGCCGCTGGTCGGGGAAGGAGACGAAGCTCTTGCGGTAAAAGGCGTGCCACCAGCGGGTGTGCCGCCGTCTGAGGGCGTCGTACGACGTCGCGCGCCGCAGGTTGCGCAGCGAGGCGGCCTCGGCGGCGGTGTCGGAGGGGAAGCTGTGTCCGACGCTGAGCAGCAGGTCGTCGCCGGTGCGGCGGTAGGCGGTGGCTGTCTGGCCGCCGCCGGTGAGGGGCTGGAGGACCTGCCCGGTGCCGTCGGCGCCGGTCCGAGTGGTCCAGGGCGGGTTGGCGGTGTAGCCGGAGGGTGGGGCTTCGCTGATTTTCCGGGGGCTGATGGCCTCCTCGGGGTGGAAGGTCCAGGTGACCCGTTCGCCGCCGTCGGCCGTCACTCGGACGGCTAAGACCTCGTCGTGGATGAGGGCGGCGAGGGTGAGTGTGCCGGCGGTGGTGGTGACGGTGCCGGTGAGTTCGGCGTTCCACAGGCTCAGCCGCCAGTCGACGGCGGTGATGGTGCCGGCCGGTTCGAGGGTGAGGTGGCCGACCGGCAGCCGGCAGGTGCCCCAGCCACTGCCGAACTCGGGCCGGTGGTCCTGGACGCGGCCGTGCTGGACGGTGAAGCGGATCTGGTTGGCGTCGGGCTCCTGGTAGACCATGCTGCCG
This sequence comes from Streptomyces sp. NPDC006602, assembly GCF_042870385.1. Lineage (NCBI taxonomy): Bacteria > Bacillati > Actinomycetota > Actinomycetes > Kitasatosporales > Streptomycetaceae > Streptomyces > Streptomyces sp. NPDC006602. The sequence goes on from NZ_JBIAHG010000044.1 coordinate 39,130, forward strand.
AGCAGTCCGTCGCCGAGGAACGGGCCTTCGTACCAGCGGGTGGGCAGTTTGGACCACAACAGGTCCTGGCCGCGCAGGAAGGTGTCCCAGGCGCGGTCGGTGGTCATCGTGTCGCGGAGTCTCCAGGGGCGTCTGCCATCGCCGTCGGACGGTAACGGCTGTTCATGCTGTTCGGCGTGGGCCGTCCTCGGCAGGGCCGCGGCTGCCGCTCCGCCCAGTGCGGTGCCGAGTACGGCTCTACGGGCCACCTTCGAGTGTTTCTCCGGCTGCGAGGTCATCATCGTCCTCCAGACCTGACGGATCACCGATACATCGGGTGTATCGGCGAACCTAAGCACCGCCCGTGTACCTGTCAATGACTTTGACGACCTGCTAGGGAGACAACGGAGGCCAGCCAGGAATGAGCAATTCGGCCTCCGCCCATCGCCAGTGAGCCTCGCCCGACCCTCTCAACTCCTCCGACGTATTTCAGCAAGAGCGACATCCCGTGTGGCAGCTCCGCGACGTCGTCAGCCACATCTAGTGAGCTGGTCTTGAGGTCTCGTCTCGCCACGTGAGTCGTGTCCTGTTTCAGATCATGGGTTTGCTGCTGACAGCTCCGGTGGTGTGCGGTCTGCTGGTGCCATGGGGGACAACAGGCTGGAACCGCTGGCGTTATCCGATGCTGAGCGGCTGACGTTGCAGGGGTGGGCCAAGCGTCGGACAACCGCGCAGGGCCTGGCGAAGCGGGCACGGATGGTGCTGGCGTGTGTCCTCCGTGCGTCCGCGCCGCTCTTCGACCGGTCGCTGTCGTGCCTGCCGGCACCGCGCCCGGCCCGACCGCTCCCCCTGGCGACGTCGCTCTCTTCAGCAGTGCCGGGCAGGCCGGCGCGGCATGGTGCGGCATCGGTCAGGGAGTGTCGCCGGACCAGTCGAAGCGGCGCCGGTCACCGGGGCGCGGGTCGTACATGGCCCGCCCGCCGGCACCGAACCGCCCCAGCTCTGTCTGGAGGGCGACGCCGGTGTCGATCTCGTCCGGCGTACAGCCCGTGACCTCCAGCAAGAGCCCGTCGAGCGGTCCGCCGACCAGTTCGACGTAGTCCCGTCCCGGCCGCGGGCCCTGGTGCGGATCGCCAGGGTCCTGGCCGTAGACCCGGCCGCGCAGCAGCTGCTCATCGTCGCTGTCCATACCGCCCAGCCTGCCAGCCGCCACTGACATCGGATCGCGCTCGCACGCACCGGGGTCAGGCTGTTCCACCACTGAGGAACCGTGGCCTGCGACGACTTTCGCGGGGCGCTGCATCGGGAATGCCAGTCGGCTGCCTGAGTACGACGGCGGAAATCGCACGGCAGCAGTTGGCGCGGGACCGACGCCCGAGTTGGTTGCCCTGTATACGCACCGCCTCCCGCCCGCCGGAGTCAATGGCAAAAGCCGCTCTCGCTCACCGTCACCGCGGTCACCGCGGTCACCGGCAAGACATCCCGCAGTTCCAGACGGTACTGGTAGCCATATCCGCGTGCCTCGCACTGGCCGCGGCCGCCCCCGAAGCCCGCCCAACAGGGTCCGGGCCGCTATTCGCGGCCCTGTCCCGAACCGCCGCGTACATCAGCTGTGTCCCAGCTGGTAGTCACAGGTGGGGTTGGCGTGGGGGGCTGGGTGCGAGAAAGTGGCCCTGAGTTGAAGGTGTTCGACCTCGGTGAGGGTTTCCGGACTCCCGTGCAGCCGAGCGGGACGAACTCCTCCCACAGCCGGTTCGACACGCGTGACCTACGGGCCGCTGCCCGCGTGCCGGCCGTTGTAAGCCAGGATGGTCGCCATGAGCGTAGTGAAGATCAACGTACTGACCGTCCCCGCCGAGCAGCGCGAGACGCTGGAGAAGCGCTTCGCCTCCCGCGCCCACGCCGTGGAGAACTCCGACGGATTCGAATGGTTCGAACTCCTGCGTCCCGCCGAAGGCACCGACAACTACCTCGTCTACACCCGCTGGCGCGACGAGGAATCCTTCCAGGCCTGGATGGAAGGCCCCATGAAGACGGCCCACCAGGGCGGTGACGCGAACAGCGGTGAACGCCCCCGGCCGGCAGCGAGCGGGTCCACGCTGTGGTCCTTCGAGGTCGTGCAGCAGGCGGGACCCAAGACCGCATAGGCACAAGCCACCACGGGCAACGCGGTTCGATGAACCGATGGCCGGCCGGTCACAGCCCGGCTCACGGCACTGGTGTCCGGTCGTCGACCGGGCACCGTTGCCCTGTTACCGCTGCTTCAGCGCTGGTTGGGGGCGGGCGGCGGTTTGGTGCCCAAGGTGATGAGGGCGGCGAGTGCGGCGATCAGTGCCAGCACTCCGAACAGATGGGGATAGCCGCCCAGTGGCGAGGCCAAGGCGGCGCCGGCGAAGGGGGCCAGTGCGGAGGCTGCCGTGGTGGGCGCGGCGAGGAGTCCGGACAGGCGGCCGTAGTAGGTGGTGCCCCAGCGGTCGGTGATGGCGGTGGCTTGTAGGAGGGTGAGGTTGCCGCGGACCGTCCCGGCCACGACGGACAGGGCCGCCAGCAGGGCGTACGGGCCGGGTACGAGCGCGAGGGCCGCTGTGGTCAGCGCGCCGAGCGCGATCAGTGCGGTCGTGCGGGTTGTTGTCCTGGTGTGCCGGGCGATGGTCGCGTACAGGGTGCGGCCCAGGGTCTGGCCGGCCCCGCCGAGGCCGAGCGCCCAGGCTGCTTGGGTCGTGGAGCAGCCGCGTTCCAGGAGGAGCGGCACGAGCGCGATGACGACGGCGGAGACGGCGAACGCGGACAGGGTCAGGGCTGCGGCCAGCATCCAGAAGGGGCGGCCGCGGGCCACCGTTGCCGCGTCTCCGGTGATGTGGGCGGGGGCGGGGGGCGCCTTGGGCCAGGGTGCGTTGAGTGCGAAGGCGTGCGCGGGGACGGTCACGGCGGCGAGCACCAGGGCGAGCACGGCGTAGGTCGCTCGCCAGGAAAGGTGCTCGGCAAGGGCTGCGGTCAAAGGTGCGAAGACGGTGGAGGCGAGGCCGCCTGCGAGGGTGACGAGGGTGAGGGCGCGGACGTGGTCCGGGGCCCACCAGCGGGTGAGGGCCGCGAAGGCGGGCTGGTAGAAGGTGGATGCCATCGCCGTGCCGGCGAGGAGCCAGCCGGCGACGAAGACGGGCAGGTTCGGGGCGGCGGCGATGATGAGGATGCTCAGCACGCCGAGGACCGATCCGGCGGTCATCACGGCGCGCGGCCCGCGCTGGTCGATGACCCGGCCGACGCGGATCCCGGTGACGGCGGCGACGAGCAGGGCGAGGGAGAACGCGGCCGTGGTCGCTCCGGCCGGCCAGCCGGTGGCGTGGGTGATCTGCGGGTTCAGCACGGGGAAGGCGTAGTAGACGATGCCCCAGCTGGTGACCTGCGTCAGGCAGAGGGCGGGCAGGGCGGCGCGGGGCCGCGACCGGTCTCCGGTGCCGGTCGCGGCCTTGTGCGCAGGGGTGTTGAGGTTGGTCACGAGCCGCAGCAGCCGCCCGCCGACGCTTCCTCGACGACGCCGGCGGCGGTCGCGCCGACACCGAGTGGGACGAGCGCGGGCGCCGGGGCGCAGCAGCCGCCGGCGTCTGCCTGTTCGGCTGCCCGGTCGTCGAAGAGGCCGGCACCGCCGCACACGCCCGTTTCGGGGAGGGTGAGTTCGACGCGGTCGGCGGACTCGAAGTCGCCGGCGATGGCTGCTGTCACGGAGCGGACCTGCTCGTAGCCGGTCATGGCGAGGAAGGTGGGGGCGCGGCCGTAGGACTTCATGCCGACCAGGTAGACGCCCTGCTCGGGATGGGACACCTCGCGGTGTCCGTGCGGGTAGACGGTGCCGCAGGAGTGCTGGTTGGGGTCGATGAGCGGCGCCAGCTCGATGGGGGCCTGGAGGCGCTCGTCCAGACCGAGGCGGATCTCGGACAGGAAGGACAGGTCGGGTCGGAAGCCGGTGAGCACGATGACCTCGTCGACGGGGTCGAGACGCCGGCCGTCCTCGCTGACCAGGACCAGCCGTCCGTCCTCCGCACGTTCGATCGCCTCGGTACGGAAGCCGGTGACCGCATCGGCGTGGCCGTGGTCGACGGCGGCCTTCGCCGCGAGGCCGAGGGCGCCGCGGGCGGGCAGTTGGTCGGCCTCCCCGCCGCCGAACGTGGAGCCGCTGATGCCGCGCCGCACAATCCACACCGCATGTGTGCCGGGCTCGTCGCGGGCGATGTCGGCGAGGGTGGCGAGCGCGGTGAAGGCGGAGGCCCCGGAGCCGATGACGGCGGTGCGCCTGCCGACGTAACGGGCGCGTACGGCGGGGTCCTTGAGGTCGGGCACGCGGTAGGTGATGCGGTCGGCGGCGGCCCTCTCGCCGAGGGCGGGCAGGCCGCCCGCCCCGGCCGGGCCGGGCGTGCCCCAGGTGCCGGAGGCGTCGATGACGGCACGCGCGCGGAGGCGCTCCTCGCGGCCGTCGGCGGTGGTGAGGTGCAAGACGAAGGGCTGGGCGTCGCGGTCGGCGTCGACGGTGCGGTCGCGTCCGGCGCGGGAGACGCCGGTGACGCGCGTGCCGTAGTGGACGCGGTCGCCCAGGGCGTCGGCCAGCGGCTGCAGGTAGTGCTCGGTCCAGTCGCCGCCCGAGGGGTAGCCGGCGGCGTCCGGCTTGGCCCAGCCGGTTGGGGCGAGCAGCTTCTCGGCGGCCGGGTCGGTGACCTCGCCCCAGGTGGAGAACAGACGCACGTGGCTCCACTCGCGCACCGCGGAGGCGGCGGCCGGTCCGGCTTCCAGGACCAGGGGCTCGAGGCCGTGCTCGACGAGGTGGGCGGCCGCGGCCAGGCCGACGGGGCCGGCTCCGATGATGACGACGGGGAGCTGCTGCTTGCTCATGGTGGTCGATCCCTGAGGTTGGTGGGGCGAGTCAGCGGGCGATGGGGAGTGCGGACTGGGTGCGCCGCCGTTGGGCGGTGGCCCGGCAGGAGCTGTCGCAGACCTGGGCGCAGCTGTCGCAGAAGCTGACGCCGGCCAAGTGATGGGCCGCGCGGCGGGCCCGGGCGGCGGTGAAAGCGGTACGGATCCGTGTCATCACGGACGACTCCTTGCATCGATGTCTGTCGATGTATGTCGCTGTCTGGAGCCTGCCACCCGTATCGACGAGTGTCAACATAGACACATGTCGAAGTCGGACGTCGCGGAACTGCCCCTCCTTGACACCCGGGCCGAAGTGCCGCGCGGCCCCGCCCATCACCGCCGGGGAACTGTCGCAGGCCGACGCGGAGAAGATGCCGTGTCCGTCATGCTCGACCTGCGCACCTGACCTCCGCGGCACCACCCGGCGCTGCCGGTTCGGCACAGCCCGGCGGGCAGCACCGCGCCAGGCCCGGTCCAGTCGCCGTAGCCGAGAGGGGGCCGCCGGCGATCGCCCACCGCGCGCGTGCCGTGAGTGGCTGCTGGAACGGTCTCCCGCGAATCCGACCCATCGCGATCGAACATCGGGGTGACGCACCGCAGCCGCTCCCCCAAGATGTGTTCCGGAGCCGTGCCCGGGAGTCGCCGCGAACTCACCACGTTTCCTGCCGTGGCTCCGGTCGCCGCGGCCTCATGACGGTTCCCGCCCCGCTCCGGGCTGAGCCTTGCGGACAGAATCTGACCGCAAGGCTCCCTACGGTCGTGCCATGACTCAGACGCAGAAGATTCTTGTCGCCGGCGCCACCGGAACCGTCGGCCGCCAGGTCGTCGCCGAACTGCTCGCACGCGGCCACGCGGTCCGCGCCCTCACCCGGGACGCGGCCAGGGCCAGTGCCACCTTTCCGGTCGGCGTCGAGGTCGTCCAGGGTGACCTGACCCGACCCGACAGCCTCATCCCGGTCCTGGAGGGCATCACCGGCCTTCATCTGATCACCTTCGGCGGGGCCTACTTCGCCCCGCTGGAGACCGGTCCGCGGATCGTGGAGCTGGCCCGCGCGGCCGGCGTGCGCCGGGTCACCGTGCTGCACGGCGGCGGCCCGTCGCTGCTGGAAGACGCCGTGCGGGCCGACGAGGATGTGGACTGGACCGTGCTCATGCCGGTCGAGTTCATGGCCAACGCCCTGGAGTGGGCGGAGGGGATCGTGACCTCGGGCGAAGTCCGCGAGCCGTTCGTGACCCGGCTCAGCGCCATGGTCCACGAGGGCGACATCGGCGCCGTCGCCGCGGTCGCGCTCACCGAGGAGGGCCACGGGGGCCAGGAGTACGTGATCACCGGACCCGAGCTGCTGAGCGTCGGCGACAAGGTGGCGACCATCGCCGCCGCCCGGGGCCGGGAGATCACCCTTGTCGAGCTGACCGAGGAACAGGCCGTCGCGCAGTGGCGGGCGGCGGGCCACCCGGACGATGTGATCAGCTTCCTGCTCAAGGCGTACGGGGACACCCCACAGGTGGGCCGTACGGTCGTCGACACCGTTGAAAAGGTCACCGGCCACCCGGCCCGCACCTTCGCCCGGTGGGCCGCGGAACACGCGGACGCCTTCACGGCAACCGTCCCCGCAGCCAGGGCCTGACCCCCGCGCTGCAGGGCCCCGGCACGGAGCGGGATGAGCCGGAGAGGGCGACAACGAGTTCGTCGATCACCGGCGGGTGCCAGAGACGGGCCCTCCGGCGTCTTTCTCCGCGTCCCCATTGGTCTTCTGCGGCTGACGGTCTCCGAAGACCGGCTCCCCCGGCCGGCCGGGCCGCCACGTAACCGGTGAGGTCGAGCAGGCGGTTGGTGGAGTCCCACTCGTTGTCGTACGGGCCGAAGACGTTCTGAGGTGTCGTACTCGACGGTGCGGCTGAAGCTGTTGACGCCCGCGCGCACGCTCATGTCCGTCGCCCCACCGATCGGCTGTCCGGTGTGTACAGCACGGCTTGCGAA
>NZ_JBIAHG010000045.1:0-45898 GCF_042870385.1 Streptomyces sp. NPDC006602
CCATCCGCATACCTCACACACCACGAGATACAGCCACCACACCGGGCCCCTCAGGGACTTCTAGAAAATTCACCCTGACGAGCCGAAGTCAGTAGAACGGCGGCGACCAACGTCCTGCCCAGGTCGGCGTATATCCGGCTGGAGGCCAAACGGGGTCCTGTGGGAACGACGGGTGGGGCCACACGTGGCCCACCCATTCGCATTCTGGGATCGAACCTTCCCAGTCGTCGGTGCAACGGTCGGCGTAGTCGCGGCCTACCAGCACCGGCCGGGTCAGCAGTCCGTTTGCGGCGTTCTGCACTCGCAGGACCAGACCCAGGTCGTTGATCCCGGGGTTTCCGCGCGGCCCATAGGACACGCCGCCCATCGAGTCGGGCAGATCGAACAGCCATTCCTCCAGCTCAGCCGGGCTGCCACCGACCAGCCCCACCCCGTCCAGTGTCACCTGCGGCCCGCGAACGGCATCAATGGCGATGCAGAACAGTCGGCCGGAGCCGTCGAAGTACTCGTAGACGGTAGGTTCCGCCGGGCTGAGCCCCAGCTGGATACCCACGACCTCTGGAAAATAGGGCTCGGCTTGGAACCGACGTAGCTCAGAGGTCTTCGGCAGCGCCATCGCTGCCTCATCCATACTCATGCCGAACTGCAACGGCCCGACGCTCTCCAGCGGGGTGAGCACCCACACCGGCCGGGCCCGTGTGGTGGCTTCTTGAGAGCCTGGCGACGTCATCCCGCCCATTCCCCTCTGCTGACCTCGAGCTCCAAGAGGTGAACTGTCCGATAGGTGATCACCTACACGAAAAGTGCCTCTGGCCAGCGAGAATGAGGAGTGTCTAGGCCCTCGTTCCGCGTCGTCGGAGGCACTTCTCAGGTGAGTAAGCGTATCGGGTCGTACCCGCGTGTGCGGGTGGCGGGTGGCGGCCGAGGGGTGGTCGCGCAGGCTGGTGGGGTGCTGGTGGTCGAGACGGCCCGCCGGGCCGGGCTGGATGCGGCGCTGTCCTCGACCCTCGCGCCGTGGCGCAAGCCCAGGGCGGTGCACGATCCGGGCAAGATCCTGCTCGACCTGGCTCTGGCGACCGCTCTGGGCGGTGACTGCCTGGCCGACATCGCGATGCTGCGCGCCGAGCCGGCCGTGTTCGGGCCGGTCGCCTCCGACCCCACCGTTTCCCGGCTCATCGACACCCTGGCCGCAGCCGGTCCGCGCGCCCTGGCAGCGGTACGCCGGGCCAGGGCGGATGCCCGCGAGCGGGTCTGGCAGGCTTGCCGGGCACCAGGCCCCAGACGCGGGTGGTGAGGTGACCGTGGACATCGACGGCGTCCTGGTCCTGGCGCGCTCCGAGAAGGAGGACGCTGCCGCGACCTGGAAGAAGACTTTCGGCCACCACCCGCTGTTCGCGTTCATAGACCACGGCGCCACCGGATCCGGAGAGCCGGTGGCCGGCCTGCTGCGACCGGGGAACGCGGGCAGCAACACCGCCGCCGACCACATCACCGCAGCCCGGATCGCGCTGGCCCAGCTCCCGGCGAAATATCGGCGCGGGCGGCGGACGCTGATCCGCACCGACTCCGGCGGCGGCACTCACGAGTTCGTGAACTGGCTTGCCGCCCGTGGTCGCTGGCTGTCGTACTCGGTCGGGATGACCATCACTGACGCGATCCACCAGGCCGTGCTCCTGGTTCCGGCCTCGGACTGGACACCGGCCATCGAGCCCGGCGGCGAGGTACGCGACGGCGCGGGTCGCCGAACTGGCCGGGGATGTCCTCAAAGGCTGGCCGAAGGGCATGCGGCTGATTGCGCGAAAGGAACGCCCGCATCCAGGGGCGCAGTTACGCTTCACCGACGCCGACGGAATGCGCCTGACCTGTTTCGCCACCAACACCGCCAACGCGCCGATCGCCCAGCTGGAACTGCGGCACCGCCAGCGTGCCCGCGCCGAGGACCGCATCCGCGCCGCCCGCGACACCGGCCTGCGCAACCTCACCCTCCACCGCGCCGCACAGAACCGGATCTGGCTGGAGATCGTCCAGATCGCACTCGATCTGCTGGCCTGGATGCCGATGCTCGCCCTGACCGGCGAAGCCCGCCGCTGGGAACCCAAGCGGCTCCGGCTACGGCTGTTCTCCGCCGCCGGACAGCTCGCCACAACCGGCCGCCGCCGCTACCTCCGCCTCGCCCGGCACTGGCCCTGGACCCACCTGATCACCACCGCGTTCGACCGCCTGCAAGCCCTACCAAAACCCGGCTGACCAGCAACAACGTCTCATCCCGACGAACCCTCTCACCCGCCCGGAGCAGTGGAACCCGGCGCCCACCCGACGCGACAGGCGGGCCACCAGCCTGCCCACCACCCGCCTCACAAGACAAAACGGCCCGCCAGCGAATCCGACGGACCGTCACGAAAGATCGAGGTTGAAGGCGTCCATCTGCGGAGATCCAAAGCCCAGTTAGTCGGTCAGGGTGTCCCAACCGCGACTGCGGGACGTGCACGCGAAGCGAATACATGCGCCGTTGGTGTAGTCACCCATCCGAAGCGGTGGCTGCCGCATGGCTTCGGAAGAACTCGGCGACGCGGTGGAACGACTCCTTGGGCTCCCAGGGCGGCATAGCCTTCGACTTCGGGTCCTCGTGCCCGAATGTCTTCACCAGCGCGAAGGATGTCATGTCCAGGTCCTTCGCCCCCTCGCCCGTTCGCATGGCCGGGAACGAGAAGGTAAAGACGAAGACGGCGTGGACGTCAGCGTCGGCGAGGAGCTCGAGCTGACGTCCGGCATAGTCGGCCTGCTCCCGCTCGCTGCGGGTCGGGACGACGCCGCCCTCGAAGATGCCGCTGCCGTCGGGGTTGACGCCTTGCAGGATCATGAAGCCACCGTCGCCACGGACGGCCGCTCCCTCGTAGGTACAGCATCCGACCTCCATCACGGCAAGCGGCTTGCCGTGGCGGTAGGCCGACAGGCCGGCGACGTACTCCTCTTCTGTCTCTCCACGGCGGTAGTAGTCGACGCCGACGATGTCGAAGATGCTCCAGTCGATGGCCTCCGTCCCCGCGGAGTACGTCAGCGGACCGCCGAAGGTTGCACGGATCGTCTCCGCGAAGGACCTGAGGACCTTGTTGAGCTTCGCCGACTTCTCAAGCAGTGCGTCGGGCAGGCTCGCACCAGGCATGTGCGCGCCGGCCGTCTGGACGCCGAGCCACGTGCTTCGTTCGGCCCACGATGCTCCGGGGAAGATCCCGTCGCCGAAGCTGGTGTACTCGCAGGAGGTGACGAAGACGATGTCGGCACCCTCGCTCCTGAGCTGCTCGGCAGCCGCCGCGGCTTTGGCGAGGTAGGCCCGCGTCTCGTCGATACCGGCGTTCATCTTCCAAGGGCTGAAGTAGACGGCGAGCCCGGCTGCATGGGCGGCGCGCCCGGCCGTGAGCAGACGCCCTACATTTTCCCCTTCGATGCGCACGGCGTTGGCATGCAACTCGGTGGCGATCACGCGCATGTCATGGTCGACCAGCGCGGGGTCGAAGGGCTCGACTGAGAACCCTTCGTCCGTGTACTTCAAACCGACGTCGTAGACGACCCCGCGATACCTCATACAACTCACTCCTTTATACAACTCACTCCTTTTCAGCGAGAACTGAACTGGGCTTCGTCCCGCAGGAACGAAGTGCTCCGGAATCCGTAGCAGCCGTGCAGGTTGGTGCCACTCGTCCCTCCTCAGCTGGAGGAACGGCCGGAACTGAGCAGCCGTCCGGCTTGTTGACCCAGACGCCGATGCGTCTCACCGTCCGCGGGAATACCCGGACGGAGCCTGGATTCGACACGTTGCCACCGTCCGGATATCGCTTTCCTTCCGATCTCACGGACTTCATGCGCCGTTCGGAGTGCACCGTCGTCCGCCACGTCGCGCTATGTCAGGTCACAGGCGATCGTCGCCATCTCCTGCGGACCGTCTCGGGGGCGAGCGTTTTTCGAGTGAGCCGGTCGCCAGGAGAGGGCCCGGGGTGGCGTAGTCGATGCCTCGCGCACGCGTGTCAGCGTCCTTCCACCTGCTGGAGTCCGTGTTCCAGCAGGTCGAAGGCCAGGTCGACGTCCTGGGCCAGAGCGCGGCCGGCGTCGTTGGCGGAGGCACCGCCCAGCAGACGCTGGTAGTACGTCTCCTGGAGGGCGAGCAGGGACGCGGTGATCTGGGCCGCCATGAGCGCGGCTGTCGTGGAGCCGTATTCGTCGGCCAGGACCTGCGCCAGTGCCTGGCGCTGCTGGTAGGACAGCCCGTGTGCTGCGGACTGCAGTGCCGGGCTGTCCTGGATCACGCGCAGGCGGGCGATCAGTGCGTTCAGATCCGCCTTCGCCGCCTGCCCGGCATCGAACGCGCGAGGGTGTGTTCGTAGCGCCTCAAGGAGCGTCTGGTCGGCTGCCCGCCGGGTGACGATCCCTGCCAGGTCGTCGCCGCCCACACCGTGGAGGACGAGTGATTCCTTGGTCGGGAAGTACGCGAAGAGCGTTGCCTTCGCCACTTCCGCGGCCTCGGCGATCTCGTTGACCGTCACCGCGTCGAAACCGCGCTCGGTGAACATCCGCAACGCCACCGCGGCGATCCGCTGCCTGGTCTGTTCCTTCTTGCGCTCACGAAGCCCTGTCACGCAACCAGCAAGCCATACTGGGTTCAATAATGAACTGGGTATGGAATCAACGAGGGTGTCACCGCACTCGCCGGCTGGAGGTGGGCAGGTCCGTCGGGGCACAGAAGGCCCTGCGGCACGGCCGATACCCTGCGACCCACCCTCCGAAGACTGCACTGGGGCCCGCCGCGGACGCCGACCTACTCGGATGGCCACCGGCCGCCTTGGCGCCGCCCCCCGTTGATCAGCCATCGGCTTCCCTTCCGGCAGGCGGGAACCGGCAGAAGGACAGCGCCGACCACTGGACGGCCGGCGCCTTGCGAGTTACCGCTGCGCCTGCGCAGGGGCTGCACGGGTAACCCGGGAGACCGGCTCGGTCCGGCTCCGCCCGGCGGCGACATCTCCGACGGGCGGAGCCGGTACGCGACTGGCCGGTCCCGACGTCGCGCAGATCATCGCGCGCCCAGTCACGCACGGCTTTCTGGATGCGGAACGACGTGTTACCAGCCGAATTCGGGAACGGAGGGATGCGCGACGGTGGCCGACAAGCCGCCGTCGATCGGGAAGATCTGGCCGCTGATGTGCCGGGACAGACCGGACATCAGGAACAGCAGCACGCCGGCGACATCCGCAGGCACCCCGACCCGGCCGTTCGGCGTCACCTGCTCGATCTTCGCCCAGGATTCGGGTGCGAGCCTGCCGAGCAGGACCGGGGTCTTGGTGAAGTACGGCGCCACGGCGTTCACTGTGATGCCCTGTGCCCCGAGTTCGACCGCGCCGACGCGGACAAGCTGGTGGGTTGCGGCCTTCGCCGCCCCGTAGACACCCTGGTTCCGGATCGCGGTCACCCCGGCCATCGACCCCACGATGGCGATCGCGCCGCTCCCGTCGTCGACCATGAACGTGCTCGCGAGCCGCATCACGTGCATGACATGGCGGGTGGTGATGGTGATCCTCTCGTCCAGATCGGCATCGCTGGCCGCCGAGAGCGGCCCGGCCTTGGCTATGGCGACGATGTCGACGATGCCGTTCAGCGGACCGTCCGCGGTGGCCTCGGTGAACGCCCGCTCGAGTTCCCTCGCATCCGTGATGTCCGCCGTCACGGCAACGCCGCTGACCTCTTTCGCGACGGCCGTCGCGAGATGAGGGTCCCGGTCGACGCAGACGACGTTCGCACCGGCCCCGGCCAGCAGGCGCACCGTTTCGAGGCCGATGCCCTGCCCCGCACCGAGCACCGCGACCCTCCGGCCGGCCAGCCCCAGCAGATCCTGTCCCGCAGCACTCATGACGCACTTCCTTCGTGTCGTGGATGAACTGACGTGCCAGAAGGATACACAGATCCTAAGTGGTACGTAGTTCCATCATGGGTTACAGTTCTTCTTGTTGACTTCGGGCCGTCCCCCGGCGCCTGGCAGTGGCCGCGCATGCCGTCCTGTCACGAAGCGAAAACACGAACAGAAGGAGTCGCATCATGTCCACGAGCAGCACAACAGAGGTCGAGACCACGGTTCGGCGCTTCTATGAGGCGCTGACCACCGGCGACACGAATCTGTTCCCCGACATCACCATCACCATTGAGGACGTTGTCGTCTCCGGCGACCGGGCGGCGGTGCGTACCGTCGCCCGGGGCACCCACAAGGGCGAGATGATGGGGATCCCCGCGACGGGCAGGCAGGTCGAGTTCAACGCATCCGACATCCACCGGGTGGAAGGCGGCCGGATCGTGCAGAGTTGGCACCTCGAGGACTACGTCGGACTCCTCAGCCAGCTGGGAGCGACGTTCAGCGCGGCATCCTGACGCAGAGAGCTGCCGCCGCTACGGACGACAGCCGGGAAGCCCGGGGAGAATCCCTCCCCGGGCTTCCGCCCAGTGACACAGTCCGCCGACGAGGTACCCGTGATGCGGGTCCCCTCCCGACGCCCGCCATCGAACCAGGGCGCGCCATGCCGAACCCGACATCACGACCGGCCCGCGCGCACCGCCTGGCTGACGACGCCGTCGCACGCCGCAGGCCACTGCAGCACGAGGTGCCGAGGTGATGGCCGCCCAACGAGTGGAACACGAGCGTGAGCTGCGCGGTCCTGCGCGCCCTGAGCAACTTCGAGATCATCCGCTGGACGTCTCGTGGCCGGTGGCGGAACACACACCTGGCCGAGCAGCTGGGCATCGAGGACGTCTCGTGCGTGAAGCGCTACGAAGAGCGGCAGATGACTCTCTGCGAGGACTCCTGGGAGATCCAGGACGCCTACGGGTACCACGACTTCGAGGATCCGGGATGGGGCCGGAGGTTCCGGGTGTTCCTGCACGGGCGGGCCTGGACGCACGCCAAGGGGCCGCCGGCTCTGTTCGACCACGCGACCGCGTGGCTGCACCGGAACAGGGGTCTGCTGCCGGGGGTGTGGTGCTGGCGCGGCAGGTCTCCGAGGTGCGGGCGGTCGCACACAAGCGGCTGTTCCGCACTGTGTCCAAGGCTGCGCACCGGGCTGATCCGGCGCTGCCGGCCGAACTGGTGCGGCCGGACGTGCCGGACGGGTCGCGGATCTCGGAGCTGGAGTGGGCTGCGGCGGCCTCCGACTCGCACCACGGCCACGGCGATGGCCCGCGCCCTGGAGCGGGTCAACGAGATCTCGGCCTTACAGCTCGGCCGGTGAACCTGACGTGGGTGCCGGTGAACCGGCTGTCCACGCTGGCCCGGCGCGGGCTGGCCTCCAAGGTCGCGACGCCGCAGCAGTCCCCGGAGCAGAGACGGACGGCCCTGCTGACGGCGGCGGTGCGCCGTCTGGAGGCCGCGGCGATCGCCGACGCGCCGGACCTGTTTGCACTGCTGATGGCCACCGCGCTGATCAGCCCGTCGCGCCGGGCCTCGGAACGGGAGCGGTTGGCGACGCTGCCGCAGCTGGAAGAGGCCTCGCGGACGCCGGCGAAAGCCTCGCGGGTGCTGGTGCGGCAGCTGGAGTCGGCCGAGGAGGACTGACGGCGAGGATGTCCTCGATCGTGCTGGCGGACGAACGCCGAAGCGAGTCTGCCCTTGCGAGGACGAACGTGTTCCGATCGCCTGATCACGACAGCCCGCCGTCACCCTGGCATGACTTCCTCGGAACCAGCCGCTGGGCCGTCGCCCCACCTGCAGGGTGCTGACCTCGCCCCCAACATCAGCTCGTGTGCCTCACCACGACCAGCAACATCACCGCGAACCGTATCGTGAAGGGTACATTTCGCGTACCAAATGATGACCAGCGGTCGAACCGCGCTGCCTGTCCAGCCGCCGATGTGTCGTCCGTTTGAACATTGGGAGTCAGTGGCCGGAATTTTCCGGCTGGACACGGCCGCTGCTGGGTTGTACGACGGCCTTACCGTATTCTGATCGCGTGACCGTATCAGGCAACTCAGCGCCCCGCAGCTCCGCCGAATCAGTCGACCTGGCAGCCCAGGTCGGCCGGGTAGCCGCGCCCCTGCGTCAGCAGGTGCTCGATGTCCTGCGTCAGGCGATCCTCAGCTTTCACTATGCCCCTGGGCAGCGGCTGATCGAGCGCGAGCTGATCGAGGAGATCGGCGTCTCGCGCACCACCATCCGCGAGGCGCTGCGTGAACTGGCGGCGGAGGGTCTGGTGAAAACCATCCCGCAGAAGGGCGCCGTCGTCGTGGTGCCCTCGCCCCAGGAGGCCCTGGAGCTGTACGAGTTGCGCGCCGTGCTGGAGGCGCTGGCGGTACGCCGGTTC
The DNA here is from genome assembly GCF_042870385.1 of Streptomyces sp. NPDC006602. NCBI lineage: Bacteria > Bacillati > Actinomycetota > Actinomycetes > Kitasatosporales > Streptomycetaceae > Streptomyces > Streptomyces sp. NPDC006602. Next base: position 8,331 of record NZ_JBIAHG010000045.1, read on the forward strand.
ACCGAGGTCGCGTCGGACGAGCAGGTGGCGGAGCTGCGTGCGGCGTTCGAGCAGCTGGCCGAGGCTGCGAGCGGGGACGGTGACACCCTGCGGGTCCTCAAGGCGAAGGACCACTTCTACGACGTCCTGCTGCGAGGCTGCGGCAACCGCTCGGTCCACTCCACGCTCGGTGGTGTGCAGGCCCGCCTCAGCCTGCTGCGGGCCACGTCGCTGGCACAGCCCGGACGCATCGAACGCAGCGTGCAGGAGTTGCGCACCATGGTGGAGGCCGTCGAGGCCCGCAGCGCCGAGGCCGCCGTACGGGCCTGCAACCATCACATCGAGCAGGCCAAGCGGGCCGGACTCGAGGGGCTGTCCGCCACGAGCGGGCTGCCGTTCAGCAACGCCACGGCCTGAGCCGCGCCCCTGTGTGCGGGGGGGGCGGCATGCCGTACGCGGCTCAGTGCATGACGTACCCGCCGTTCGGTGAGAGTGTCTGCCCCGTGTAGAACGCCGACTCCTCGCTCGCGAGGAACAGGATCGTGTGCGCGATCTCCTCCGCCGAGGCGGCCCGGCGCAGCACCCCCAGTTCGACGACGGCACGGCGGATCTCGCCGTCCTGCGGCAGCATCCGGGTGTCCGTCGCCCCGGGCGCCACGGCGTTGACACGGATCATGTCGGGTGCCACCAGCGCGGCCACCGCCCGGGTCATCCCCAGCACGCCCGCCTTGGACGCCGGATACATCGCCGGCAAGGGGAAGTTGGCCAGGGCTCCCACGCTGGAGACGTTGACGACGGAACCTCCTGAGGGGCTGTTGCCGCGCATGGCGCGCACGGCGGCTCGCACGGAGTAGAACGTTCCGGCCAGGTTCACGGCGATGACGTCCGCGAAGTCGTCGTCGGTGAGGTCGCAGATGTCGGCCCGCACACCTGAGATGCCCGCGGCGTTCACCGCGATGTCGAGCCGCCCGAACTCGGCGAGTGCACTCGCGTACGCCGCGTCCACCTGAGCGCTGTCCCTCACATCGGCCCCCAGCACGACCACTGAGTCGTGTCCGGCCACCGCTTCGGCGGTCCTGGCGGCGTCGAGGTCGACGGCCGCGACCCTGGCTCCCTCCTCGACGAAACGGTGGACGGTGGCCAGGCCGATGCCCGAGGCGGCACCGGTGACAAGAGCGGCCCTTCCGGCGAGGCGGCCGCCGACGGACTTACGCCGGCCGCCTCTCGCCGAGTCGTCCATGCCGGTGCCTACTTCGCGGTCGCGGGGTCGTCGAAGAACGTGTCAAGGTACTCCCGCGGCATCCACGCCGCGCCGTCCTTGACCTCTCCGGGATCGCTCACGGTCGCACCCGCCGGGAGGTAGTCGGACAGGTTCGCCTTGGTGATCAGCGACGGTTCGCGGGTGATGGTGTTGACCTTGGGGCCCGCCCCCTGCATCACCATCATTCCGACGGTGAACCATGCCTTCGCCTGCTGCGTCCCGTTGCCGCCCGTACCGGCGGTCTCGTAGCCGTCGGCCGACAGCTTCTTCCAGGAAGCCAGGGAGGAGGCGGAGGCACCCGCGTCGACCACCTTGGGGGCGTCCCGACCGGTCGATTCGAAGGCCGCGTAGACCCCGGAGCCCATCACGCCGAGCTGGGCCACCATGTCGATCTTCTGCGGGTGGCTGGAGAGGAACTTGAGCAGTTCGGTCTTGGCCACCGGCGGCACGTAGGCCCCGTTGACCTCGCCGATCGACTTCAGGTCGGGGCAGGCGGCGAGGACGTCCTTGACGGCCTTGTAGGCGATCGTCTCCGACGACAGACCCTGGAAGCCGCGGACGACCACGACATTGCCCTTGCCCTTGAGCTGCCCGGCGACCCGGGCCGTCGGCTCGGCGGCGTTGAGGTAGGCGTTCTCGGCCACGTTGACGGCGTACTCGGAGCGGATGGTCGAGGAGAGCGCGACCGTCACGACGCCCTTCTTGCCGGCGGCGTCGACCGCCGAGACCATCGCCTCGCCGGAGAGCGGCGTGACGTAGATGATGTCGACGCCGGAGGCGACCAGTTCGTTGTAGCCGCGGATCTGCTCGGCCGGGGTCATGGTCGCCGGGTCGGTCATGATCCGCTTGACCAGCTTGCCCTGCACCAGGCCCTCGGACTTGGCGTCGGCGAAACTCGCCTCCACCTGCTTGACGACGGCCGCGGCGTACGCGTTGGAGGCGGGCAGGTAGGAGAAGCCCACCTTGGCGGGGCGGCCCAGCGCCTTCTTGTCCTGCCACACGCTCGCGAGCACGTCCTCGCCGTAGGCGTTGTACGCCTTCTGGAGGTCCGCGGGCAGTGCCTTGACTGCGCCGTCGGGGTCCTTGGGGGCGACGGTGGGCACCTGGCCACAGTCGGCCGCCGCCTTGCCCTGGGTGTCCGTCGAGCTGTCGCCGCTCGCGCCGCTGACGTTGCCGGTGGCTCCGCCGCAGCCGGCGAGCAGGGCGGTGAGGACGATCCCGGTGGAGGTCGCCGCGACGCGCGTGCGGGCGCGCCGGGAGGTGGGTCTGTTCATGGACTGCCTTTCTGGGACGGTGCTGACGCGGGGGGGGGGGGGAAGGTCGGTGAAGATCCCGCGAGATGGGCCGGGTTCGGGCTGCCGGGTCGGACCTGAGGCGGGTGAAGCCCGGATCGGGCCGGCTACGGCGACCGGGTCAGACCTGGTCGCGGAGTCTGCGCTCGCGGCCGTAGACGGCCATCGCGGCGAGGATGACGACGCCGTTGAGGATCTGCTGGTCGGCTTCCTGGAAGCCCAGCCCGACGAGCACGGTGGAGACGACGGTGAGCAGCAGCACCCCGACGGTGGTACGGGTGTAGCTTCCGGGCCCGCCGAACGCGGTCCCGCCGAGGACCACCGCGGCGATGCTCTGGAAGAGGTAGGGGTTGCCGAGCCGGTTGTCGACGTTCCCGGCGAAGCCGGCCAGCACGACGCCCGCCAGGACGGCGAGGGCCGCGGAGACGGCGTACACGGTGATCCAGACCCGGCGCGTGCTGATGTGTGCGAGGTCCGCGGCCACGGGGCTCGCGCCGGTGGCGAGCAGCCGGCGTCCGGGCAGAGTGCGGTGCAGGACGACGGAGATCACAGCGATCACCAGCACCCAGATCACCACGATCGGCGGCACCGGGATGCCGAAGGTGGACGACATGGGAGCGCTCAGCCGGGTCGCCCAGCCGGGGGCGCCGGTGCCGCTGCCGCCTCCGCTGAGGACCGCGGTCACTCCGATGGCGATCGAGCCCGCGGCGAGGGTGACGATGATCGGGTGGACGCCGAAGCGGTGGCACACGTATCCCACGAGTCCGCCCATCGTGGCGGCGCAGGCGACCGCCGCGGCCAGCATGACGAGGACCGGCACGCCCGGAACGTCGCTGAACTGGGTCACGGTGACCGCGCCCGCGACGATGAATCCGGCGAGCGAGAGGTCGATGCCGCGGATGAGCACGACCAGCGTCTGTCCGATTGAGGCCAGGCCGGTCAGCGCGCAGAGTACGAGGACGGACCGGATGCTCGTCGGCTCGAGGAAGCCCGGCATGGAGAGTGCGCCGTAGGCGAGGACGGCTGCGGTGAGCAGGATCTGGACGAGCGGGAACCGCCGCTGCAGGGAGAGAAGCCGCTGTCCGGTCGAGGGGACGGGGCGTTCGAGTGCGGGTGCCGCGGGGCCGGGGGCGTGGGCCGCCGTCTCGAGCGAGCCTTGCTGGGTGGTCGTCATCGGCCTTCCTTCAGTTCTCGTGCCGCGATCGCCCCGAAGAGCACCGCACCGATGAGCAGGGCCCCATAGATGACCTGCAGCCAGGTCTGCGATACCTGCACCACACCGAGCAGGCTCTGCAGCAGGTAGATCGCGGCCGCGCCGGCGAGCGCGTTGGCGATCCCGCCGCCTCCGCCCTGGAGGGGAATGCCGCCGAGCGCGACCGCCGCGATCGCGATGAGGGTGTACGCGGAGCTCGTGCCGGACTCGGCCGTCGACGCCAGCCCGATGAGCACGAGGCCGCCCACGGCGGCCATCGCGCCGCCGAGCGCGTAAGCGAGCACGCGGACCGTTCCGACGGGCACGCCGCTGGTGAACGCCGTGACGTCGTTGCCGCCGACCGAGCGCAGGAGACCGCCGTACGTCGTGCCCCTGGTGACCAGCAGCCAGAGGACCGCCGGGACTGCGAGCGCGACCAGGCCGCCGGGGATCGGTCCCATGGACCCTGCGAAGTCCGCCATCCAGGTGCCGGAGACGGTGGTCGGGCTGGGGGCCAGCTTGAGGTCGAGGCCCGTGAGGACGAAGAACATCGCCAGCGTGACGACGATCGGCTGGAGCCGGCCGACGACGATGAGGAGACCGGTGAGGGTGCCGACCAGCGCGCCCGCGATCAGGAGGAGGGGCAGGGCGGCGTAGCCTCCCAGGCCGGCCGGCTGGAGCTGGGTGGCGTAGAGCAGCGCGCTGAGCGTCATCAGCGGGCTGATCGACAGGTCGATGCCCCCGCGGCCGCTCATGATCGAGGGGACGCTCGCCATCGCGGCGATGCCGAGCGGGGCCAGGGCGGCCAGTTGGGAGGTGAGGCCGAATCCGGGCTGTTTCACGAGGTTGGCGATCAGCAGCACTGCCGCCAGGATCACCGCGAACAGGTAGGTGTGCCGGGCGAACAGGGACCTGAGGCCGCCGCGCCGGGATGCCGCAACCTGGTGAGCGGGCCGCGGGGCGGCGGTGCGGACGGCCGGGTCGGTCGTGCTCATGCGGTCACCGCCGCTCCGCCGAAGAAGGCGTCGACGAGCCGTTCCCGGCTCAGTTCGGCCCGTCCGAGTTCGGCGGCGAGCGAGCCTTCCCGGAACACCAGGACGCGGTCCATCAGTTCCACGTGCTCGTCGACCTCCGAGGAGAGCATGACGACGGTCAGCCCGGCCTGGGACAGCTCGCGCAGCAGCCGGTAGAGGTCTTGTTTCGCACCCACGTCGATGCCCCTCGTCGGGTCGTTGAGCAGCAGAACCTCGGGCCCCGCAGCCAGCCAGCGGGCGATGACGACCTTCTGCTGGTTGCCGCCGCTCAGCGTGGTGATCGCGTCCGAGGAGCGGCCGTACCTGATGTTGAGGCGCCGGACGTAGTGGCCGAACCGTTTCTCGGCCGAGCCCGCGGACAGCAGCCCGTTCCTGACGTCGCGGTCGGCGGTGGCGATCGCGAAGTTGTCCAGGACCGACATCCACGGCAGGATCGACTCCCCGCGCCGGTCCCGTGCGACATACGCGACGCCCAGGTCCCGCGCCTTCCCGGGGCCGCTGACCCGGTGCTCCTCGCCGCCCTCGATCCGTACGACCCCTTCGGTGTCGCCGTGGCCGACGAGCAGGCGGAGGAACTCGTCCTGGCCGTGGCCCTCGAGTCCGGCGAGCCCCACGATCTCGCCCCGGCGGAACTCCGCGTCGCACGGGGCGGCGTCCGGACGCAGGCGGGAGCCCCGTACGCGTTGGACGACCGGGCGTGCGGCGGCGTCGCCGACGGCGGTGTTCTCGTCCGCGGCCGCGCGGACCGTGTCCGGCACGAGGTGCGCGCCGCCCGTCATCAGCCGGATCATCTCGTCGTGGTCCCAGTCCGCGTCCAGGGTGCCCACTGTCTCCCCCGACCGCAGCACGGTGACGCGGTCGCCGATCTCGCGGATCTCGTCCATGCGATGGGTGATGAGGACGATGCTCATGCCCTGCGCCGCTCGGTGCCTGAGCAGGGAGAACAGACGGGTGCGGGTGTCGTGGTCGAGCGCGCTGGTCGCTTCGTCGAGGATCAGCACCCGGGGGTCGCGCAGCAGGGACCTGGCGATACCGCAGGCCTGCCGGTCGCTGAGCCGCAGCGCGCCGAACGGGGTGTCCAACGGTGGCGGCGTGCCGAGCAGTGCGGAGAGAACCTCCTGCGCCTTCCGGCGTCGGACGGTGTCCCGGGACACGGGGTGCAGCAGGCCGTCGGCGCCGAGCCAGAGGTTGTCGAGCACGGTCCGGTTCTCGACGCCGAGCACTTCCTGGAACACCGTGTCGATACCCGCTCGCAGCGCCTGGGCGGGCGTGCGCGGCGCGAAGGGGCGGCCGTCGGCCCGCATGGCGCCGGCGTCCGGCCGGTGTACCCCGCTGAGGATCTTGACCAGGGTGCTCTTCCCTGAGCCGTTCTCCCCCACGAGGGCGTGCACCTCGCCCGGGAACAGATGAAGTGACGCGTTCCCGAGCGCGACCGTCGGGCCGAAGTGTTTCCGCAGACCGTCGACCGCCAGGACGGCGGCGGGCGCGGCGGGCTCGTCGGTGAGTGGGTGGGTCGACACTGACCCCTCCTGACTTGAGGGCGCGGGATTCGCCTACGTATGATTGTCGTTTCGTCATACAAACTTGACGGGGCGAGGGAGACGGTAGCGCGCGGCGAAACCCACGTCCAGAGCTCGGAGCCCCAGATAAACGATAGAATGAATGATTGTCGTCTCGTCATACAAAGAGTAGCGTTCGCTGAAGCTCGCCCGGGCGGGCCGGGACGGCGAGGAATGAAGGAGCGCGCGTGTACCTCATCACTGGTGCCAGCGGAGGTCTGGCACAGACCGCAGCGGAGTTGCTGCTCGAGTCGGTATCCGCCGACCAGGTCATCCTGACGACGCGGGCGCCCGAGAGGCTTCAGTCGTTCGCCGACCGGGGTGCGCGGGTGCGGTACGCCGACTTCGCCGCACCGGACAGCCTGGAGGCGGCCTTCGCGGGGGCGGAGCGCATGCTGCTCGTGTCCACCGCCCAGGTCGGATCGCGGATCGGGTTCCACGGCAACGCCATCGAGGCGGCCCGGCGCGCCGGGGTCCAGTACCTCGCCTACACCTCGATCGTCGGCGCCGGCATCCCGGAGAACGACGCGGTCGTCTGTACCGAGCACCGCGCCACCGAGGCGATGCTCCGCGCGTCGGGGCTGCGCTGGAACGCGCTGCGCGACTCCCAGTACGCGCAGGCGGTGGCCTACTTCATCGCTCCGGGCGCGGTCGCCATGGGCCGGATGGTCGGCGCCTGGGGCGAGGGCACGGTCGGTTTCGTCTCCCGTGACGACTGCGCGGCGAGTGCCGTCGGCGCGCTGCTCGGCCGGGGCGAGGACGACCGGGCCTACGAGGTCACCGGACCGGAACAGCTGACGTACCGTCAAGTCTGCGCCATGGTCGCCGAGATCAGCGGCGCCGATGTCGCGTACGCGCCCATCAGCGATGAAGAGCAGTACGCCATCTTCGACTCCCTGGACGTGCCCCGCGAGTACGACGAGAAGGCGATGGCCTCCTCCCCCATCCCCTGGAACAGCGATGACATGGTGTCCTTCAGCCGCGCGATCCGCCTGGGGCACATGTCGTCCCTCAGCGACGCCGTCCAGACGCTGGCCGGGCGGGCGCCGCGCTCGATGCGCTCGATCCTCGAAGAGGCCGCGGCCACCTGGCCGCCCGCGGGTGCAGCCGCGCAGCCGGCCCCCGCCGAGGCCGCGGAGGCGGTTCGATGAGCGGCACGCACGACCTCGACGACACGACGTACCTCAGCGAGAAGGCGCTCCAGCGCTTCACCGACGTACTCGGTGAGGACGGTGTGGTGCTCGGCGAGGGCCGTTTCCACGAGCAGTACCGCGACAAGTACTGGCACCGCGACGACGACTCCTACGACCCGGCCGCGGTCCTGCTGCCGCGCAGCACCGAGGAGGTCCAGGCGGTCGTCCGCGTCGCCAACGAGTTCGGGGTGCCGATCTGGACGTCCTCCCAGGGCCGCAACTACGGGTACGGCGGCTCCTCCCCCCGCATCAAGGCGACCGTCGTGGTCAGCCTGACGAGGATGAACCGCGTCCTCGAGATCAACCGTGATCTGGCCTACGCGGTGGTCGAGCCGGGCGTGCGCTGGTTCGACCTGCACGACGCGCTGAAGGAGTCCGGCAACGAGGACCTCATGGTGACCGTCCCCGACCTCGGCTGGGGCAGCGTCATCGGCAACTCCCTGGACTCCGGAATCACCTACCAGCCCTACGGCGCGGACTTCATGGCACCCTGCGGCATGGAAGTCGTGCTGGCCAACGGCGAGTTGCTGCGCACCGGCATGGGCGCCATCCCGGACAACAAGTCCTGGCACACCTACAAACGCGGCCTCGGCCCGGTCCTCGACGGCCTGTTCATGCAGTCCAACTACGGCATCGTGACGAGGATGGGCTACTGGCTCATGCCGCGGCCGGAGGCCTACGCGCCGTTCTTCCTGACCGTGCCGCGGGACGAGCACCTCGACCAGGCGATCGACACCATCCGAGGACTCCGCCTCGACGGCACGCTGCGCGGCGTGCCGAGCATGTACAACACCGTGACGCTGGCGGCCCAGTTCCCCGACGTGATGGGCCGGTTCGCCGGTGCCGAGGGAGCCTTCAGCGAGGAGACCCTCGACGAGATGGCCGACGCGACCGGCCTGGGCCGGTGGGCCATGCGGGGGGCCCTGTGGGGTGACATCCCCGTCGTCGAGTATCAGCTGGAGAAGATCCGCAGGGCGTGGAGCGTCATCCCCGGCGGCAAGGTCCTCTTCGAGCGGACCTACGGCCCGGACGAGTACGACCAGCTCCGCACCATCCCTGACAAGTGCCAGGCGGGCCTGCCCACCGTCGAGTTGCTGGACGCCATCCCGGAGGGGGTCGCCCACATCGGCTTCTCGCCCGCCATCCCGCTGGTCGGCAGGGACGTACGCGAGGTCGTCGACCTCTTCGACCGGATCGTCAGGGAGCAGGTCGGCGTCAACGTCGCCGGCGGGCTGCTGATCATCAATGAGCGGACGGCGCTGTACGTCACCGGCCTCAACTACGACTACCGCGACGCGGAGCAGTGCCGGAAGGCCTACGACGCGGTAAAGGTGCTCGTGGCGGAGGCGGGCCGGCGCGGGTACGGCGAGTACCGTGCCCACCTGGACTTCATGGACCTGGCGTCGGCGCAGTACTCCTTCAACGACCACGCCTACCGGCGTTTCTGCGAGACGGTCAAGGACGCGGTCGACCCGAACGGCATCCTGTCGCCGGGCCGCCACGGAATCTGGCCGGAGCGACTGCGGCATCTGGCCGATCGCGACTGAGACGGCGCCCTTCACGCGATGAGGCCCCGGCAGAGCCGGGGCCTCAGTGCTCTTTCCCGCTCCCGCGAACGCGAACGCCGACCGTCCTGTCAGGACAGGGGGGCGGACCGGTAAGCGGCCGGCCAGATTCCCTGCTTGCCGGGCGCGAGGATCCCGGCCGGGTCGATCGCGTCCTTGAGTCTTTCGGTGAAGCGGCGCATCGCGTGGTCGTTGAAGTCGTACTGGTCGGCGACCAGGTCCATCGCGTCGAGGTGCGCCCGGTACTCGCCGTAACCGGCCTTCGCCGTCTCGACGATCAGTTCCCGGCAGGCCGCGTAGGCCGCCGTGACCTGCTCGTGGTTGGTCACGTCGTAGAGGAACATGACGACGTCCTGGACGCTGCGCGGGGTGAGGAGCAGGCCGCCGATGTGGTCGAAGCCGTACTTCTCGACGATGCGCTTCACCCGGTCGCGCTGCTCCCGCACCACCGAGCCCACCAGGGGAAGCACGGGAGAGAAGCCGACGTGCCCGCCCTGGGGACCGCACCACTTCACCGACTCGAGCATGTCCAGGTTGGGGATTCCCGCCGGCACCTGGTGAGGCGGTGCGACGATGTCCGCCCCGGCGTCGCCGGGATACGTCGCGCCGACGACCTCCGCCCCCTCGATCCGCGCGAAGGCCTTCTCGATGGCCGCGAATTTCGCGTCGACCACGGCTTGCGGTCCGTACACCGAGAACCGTACGGTCCATCGCCCGATCCCCAGGTTCCGGCCGATCTCGGCAACGACCTCCTCGGGCACCGGGCCCTCGCCCTGGTACCAGTTCTCCCGTGGCGCGATCAGCCAGGCGACGGCCAGCGCGCTCGCGATGGTCGGCACACCGTCGATCATCCGGTCCAGCATCAACTGCCGCATGGTGTCGACGAAGGCCTCGAGGTCCTCCTCGCGGGGGACGCTCGCCGTACCCACGAGGGTGCACTCCGGTGTCGGCATCAGCCAGACACCCATCTTCGTCACGATCCCGAAGTTGGACTGCATGAACAGGTCGCTGACGGACGGTCCGAACGCTCGGCGGTGCACGTGCCAGGCCTTCGAGCCGGTCATCGCACCCTGGCCGGTCCGCAGGAGGTCCCCGTCGGGCAGGACGACCTCCATCCCGCACGCGCCGGCGGCATGGTCTCCGTACACCCCGTAGCCGATACCGTGGTCGAGCGCGTTGCCGATCACGCTTCCCCAGCCGAGGTCCGGCGTGGAGATCATCAGCCGGTGACCGCCGGCCCGCAGATGGTCGTAGAGGTCGGAGAACCGCACGCCGGGCTCGACGACGGCATAGCCGAGTTCCTCGTTGACCTCGAGCACCCGGTTCAGGCGCCGCAGACTCATCACCACGGAGCCGCGGACCCGGGGAGCGGCGCCGCCGTACCCGTTGTTCCTGCCCTGCGAGATCGTCCACAGCGGGATGCGCGACTCGTTCGCGAGGCGGACGATCGCCTGGACCTCCTCGACCGACCCGGGGGAGATCACCGCGGAGGGCACGAACTCGTCACGCCCGGCGAACGAGTAGGGGTCCCGGTATTCGGCCAACTCCTCCTCGGAGCGCTGGACGTGCTGTTCCCCGACGATTCCCGTCAACAGCTTGAGCGCTCGGGAGAACTCCTCGGCCGATACGCCGGGCGGAAGCGTCTGTGACATCTTCGTCATCTCATTCCTGCGCATTCCTGGGCTGAACGTGTGCCACGGCGCTTACGACGCGGACATCACGGCCGCGAACGACTGCTGGGTGTGCTGGGTGTCCATGTACTCGCGAAGCGTCCGGACCCGGTCGCCAGCGACCTCGTAGACGTTGGCGTACCGGTTGGCGTACGGGCTTTTGTCGCGGAAGAACCCGCTGCCCTGCGCCTCGGCGACGACGCACGTCCCTTCCGCGACGAGGCGGGTGAGTTCCACCTGGGGGCCGGTCTCGTCGAAGAGAGCGGCCAGCATCTCCGGGAGCACCTTGAGCATGGTCTCCCCGTCCATCGGTGTCTGAGCCCCGGGCAGGTGGTAGGACATGATCGTGTAGCTGAAGTCCGGTGTGATCAGCACGCGGACACGGTCCCAGTCCTGGCGGTTGAGCGCGTCGACGAATGCCCGGACGACGTCCTTGGGGTCAGTGGCCATCGGAGTTCTCCCTGTGTCTCATACGGTCGCGGTCTCGGTCGGTTCGGAGGCGGCAGCCGCACGGCTGAACGCCGCCTCGACGCCGGCCGCGCGTTCGGCGACCATCGGATACCACTCGGGATGGGTGACGATGTGGGTCTCACCTCGGGCGAGGCCGGCGAGCACGATGTCGCCCACCTCGGCCGGGTCCAGCCAGCGCAGCGCGGCGAGTTCCTCGTTCTGGGAGATGTCGTTCTGCACGAAACTGGTGTTCTTCGCTTCGGCGGGCCTGGTGCGCAGGCTCCGGGCGATGTTGCTGCGGACCGTCCCCGGAGCGAGCACCGCGGCCCCCACGTTGGAGTGCTCCCGCTGAAGCTCGCCCGCCAGTGCCTCGGTGAGCCCCATGATGGCGAACTTGGTGGTGGCGTAAGCCGCCAGACCCGGCATGTCGGCGACGAAGCCGCCCATGGAGGACGTGTTCACCAGGTACGCAGGTTCGCCGTGCTGTTTCAGCAGGGGGAGGAAGGCGTGGACGCCGTGGATGACGCCGTGCAGGTTGACGTCGAGGATCCACTTCCAGTCCCCCAGGGTCATGTCCGCGATCCGGGACTCCGGGGCGACGCCGGCGTTGTTGAACAGCAGATGCACCTTGCCGAACCGGTCGACGACCTCGTCGGCCAGCGCCTGCACGCTCGCGGCGTCGGACACGTCCGTACGCACGGCCACGGCGCCGATCTCCGCGGCCGTCGCACCGAGCGGCCCCGCCTCGATGTCGGCGATCACCACGCGGGCGCCTCGCTCCACCAGCCGCTGCGCGATGCCCTTTCCGATGCCCGAGGCACCGCCGGTCACCACGGCGACCAGGCCGCCGACGTCTGCTATCGCGGTCACGGCCGCGCCTCCCTGTCGGTCGAAGGAGAGGCCGCAGTGCCGGTTCGGTGGGCGCTCGGCCAGATCCCGTGCCGCCCGGGCGACAGGATCCCGTTCGGGTCCACGGCGTCCTTGATGCGCTCCACGAAGCGCCGGTAGGCGTGGTCGTTGAAGGAGTACTGGTCGGCCGCGAGATCCATGAAGTCCAGGTGCGCGCGGTACTCCCCGTATCCGAGCGCCCCCACCTCGCTCACCAGCATCTTCGCGGTGTCCACCGCGTCCCGTACCTGGTTCTCCTCACGCGTGTCGAAGCTGATGCTGCTGACGACGATGGCGCTGCGGTCGTTGATGGGGAAGATCGCGCACACGAAGTTGGTGCGGGCCCGGTCGGTGACCAGGCGCTGGATCACGTCGACGACGCGACGCACCTCGCTGCCGGTGAGCGGTACGACGGGTGAGAAGCCGATGTGCCCGACGAACTCGGGAATGACCTCCATCAGGTCCATGCTCGGGATGCCGGCCTGGACCTTCTCCATGAAGGTGGTGAGTTCGCCCCACTCGTGGCGCAGGAAGGTGCGGTTGTGGTCGACGCGCGAGCCTTCGAGGGCCGACCACGCCTCACGGATGCGCCGCAGCTGGTGCTCGACGACGGGCAGGTCTCCCCACAGCGCGGTGCGCAGTCCCCAGCGTCCGATGCCGGTGCGCGCGGCGAGGTCGTCGAGGGCCTGATCGCTCGCCGGGCCGTCCGCGCCCATGAACTCGCCGAGGAGCTCCGGAAACTGGGCGGCCATGGTGATGGTGTTCTGCAGGTTGGGCACGCCGCGGATCACGCCGTCGAGGCGGAGTTCGCGGATGATGTCGACGGCCTGCTCGAGCTGGTCGTCCCGGGGGATGGTCAGGTAGATCGGGGCGTACGCCTGCGGGCGGCGCTGGAGCCAGACGCCGGCGCGGGTGACGACGCCGTAGTTGGACTGCATGAACAGCGGGTCGAGGACCGGTCCGAGGCCGCGCTGGTAGACGTGCCAGGAGGGGTTGCCGGGGATGGCGCCCATGCCGGTGCGCAGCAGTTCGCCGTCGGCGAGGACGACCTCCATCCCGCAGAGCTTCTGGAAGTCGGAGCCGTTGGGGCCGTACGTGACCCCGTTGTCCAGGGAGTTGCCGATGACGCTGCCCCAGCCGAGGTCGGGGATGGAACACCACAGGTCGCCGTTGCCGGAGGCCTCCAGCGCGTCGTACAGGTCGAACCACCTGACCCCGGGTTCGACGACGGCGTACGCCAGTTCGCGGTTTATCTCCAGTACCCGGTTCATACGGCGGAAGCTGATCAGGAGGGAGCCCTGTACCCGGGGTGACGGGCCGCCGTAGCCGTTGTTGCGGCCCTGGGATGACGTCCACACCGGGATGCGGTACTCGTTGGCGACCCGCACGATGTCCCGAACCTGCTCGGTGGAGGTGGGGAAGACCACGGCGGAGGAGTCGTAGGTGCGGTCGCCCTGGAACCAGTAGGGGTCCCGGTAGGTGTCCCGTTCGGCGTCGGTGAGCAGGACCGCCTCGGCGCCGGCGATCTCGGTGAGGCGGCGCACCACCTCGTCCGGGAGGCCGCGGGTGGCCGGCTCCGTGTGCTCGTCCATGGTCGTCATCGGGTCTCCTCCAGCCGGTCGAGCCAGGCGATGACCGGCTTGACGGTCTCGGCCGAGTTGGCCTCCAGGATCAGTCCGTGGCCGTTGCCGACGATCCCGGCGTCCTCCAGGGCGATCAGCTCGGCATGCGCGCCCACGTCGCGGAGGAACTCCACGAGCGGTGGTGACTGGGCCGCGCTGGCGGACGCACTGCCCGTGACGACCGCGATCGGGGTGTCGCTGAGGCCGGGGACGCGGTACTGGGCCGGGTCAGCCTTCAGCTGGTCCGGGGACTCGATCGGGGGGTCGGTGGCCAGTTCGGCGTAGGCCAGGCCGTAAGTGATCTCGCCCAGCCCCGGGAACTCGGCGTACGGCGGCCCCATCGGCTCGATGGCGACGATCCCCTTCACCAGTTCGGGCCGCCGGTTCGCGGCCAGCCAGCCGCCAGGGCTGCCCGCGGAGTGGGTGAGAAGGACCGCCGGGCCGATCCGGTCGAGCAGTGCGGCGAGCCGTTCGCCGTCCAGTCGCTGCCCTTCGGCGAAGTCGGCAAGGAAGAAGCCCATCGCGGAGGTGAGTTGCTGGAACTCCGCCCCCTCGAATCCGCGGTCCCAGGGCCACTGGGTGTGCGCGTCGGCGGCGTCGGCAGGGGCGAACAGGAAGCTCGCGAACTCCAGCGGCAGCGGCGGGGCCACCGGTCCCAGCACGTCCGGGTGGTGCGGTGAGCGTCCGTGTCCGGGGCGGTCGACGACGTACACGGCGTATCCGGAGCGGACCAGGTCGTACGCCCAGCCCTGCCGGCCGTCGGGCGTGCCGAGCCAGTCGGTGCCCTGCCCGCCGCCGCCGTGCACGAGGACCAGCGGGTGCGGGCGGGTGACCTCGACCGGCGCCATCCACCCGACGTAGAGCGGTCCGCGCGGGAACGTGCCCTGCAAGGTGGCCACCTGCTCGCCCGGGATCCAGAAGAACCCGGTGCGGATCGTGATCGGTTCCACCCCGTCGTCGAGGTGGGGTGGTGTGGGATGCGTGCTCATGTGCGGTCCTGTCTCGCAGCGGCGCCGGTGGGACAGTGGAGCAAGGAAGGGGAGTCAGCGGGCCTCGGGCGGCGGGATCTCCAGGAGCAGGCAGGCGGTGTTGCGGAACGCCTGCTCGCGCAGCATCGCGTTGCGGTGCGTGAGCAACGAGCTCATGTCGCGGAAGATCCGGTCGAACCGCTCGCCCTGCCGCATGGATCCCGAGCCGACGACGCGGAGCAGGTCGTGTTCGAGCGTCTCCCAGAGCTGGACGATGATCTCGCGCACCGCGCAGGCCAGGCTCCAGTCGTCGACGAAGGTGTACTCGCGGGTGCCGTCGACCGTGGCGCGGCAGTTTTCCATGTGCTTGGCGATGACTCCGTCGAGGGCCAGCTCGGCGGTCTTGATCTTCGTCCAGGCGGCGCCGTAGTGGCGCTGGTAGTCCACGTCGTACAGGCGCAGCTGGATGGGCGGCAGCGGGGTCTTGCGGGTGCGCATGAGGCGCTCGAACTCGTCGAGGGCGTGGTAGAGCCCGCCGACGGCCAGGCTGGCCAGGGACACCGTGAAGGTGAGCAGTCCGCGGCCGGCGTACATGGGGTTGCCGTGCAGCCGGGAGCCGACCGTGCCGTCCTTCACCGGGATGTCGATCATGTTGGCGTCCTCGATGACGAGGTTCGCCTCCAGGAAGGCGTCGGTGAAGCGGATACTCTCCGAGCCGGTGGCCTTCAGGCCGGTCGACTCGCCCCAGTTGTGCAGGCGCTCGAAGGTCTTCTCGGGGGCCAGGAACATGCCCATCACCGGGGTGGCGCCGTCCGCCTGCTCGACCATGCACTGGCCGAGGTACCAGGTGGAGTACGGAATGCCGGAGCAGTAGTCCACGGTGCCGTTGAGGACGTAGCCGTCGTCGGTCTTCTTGGCCCTGACCGTCGGCGCGGACACCGAGGCCGCCCGGAAGTCGCCACCCGCGAACGCCCGGTCCTGGACCTCCTCGGGATACCAGGAGGCGACATGCAGGGCGTGGTTGGCGGCCAGTGCGAAGCACCAGGCGCTGCCCATGTCGCCGCGGGCCAGTTCCTTGCACACCTCGAAGAACGTCCTGGGCGAGACCTCGAGGCCGCCGTACGTCTTCGGTACGAACATGTCGTAGAAGCGGTTGGCGAGGAACTGCTCGTGGATGTCGGCGGGGATGTGGGTCAGCCGCTCCGCCTCTTCCTGGCGGGCGAGAAGTTCCTCCCGCATGGCCCTGGCCCGTGCCACGAGCTCCTCCTCCGAGGGCTCGGTCAGGTCGGGCCGTGCGGCGGCGTGTGCTGTGGTCATCGCTTCTCCTAAGCGCCCGGGGGACACATCACGTTCGGCTGCCGCGCTGCGGCAGGGGGTCTTGCGGGTCGGGGTGTTCAGTCGACGGTGCCCGCGGGGGCACTCCTGCGCAGTTGGTCCTGCCGGCGCATCTCCAGCGGGCGCTGCGCGTGCTGCCTCAGTACGGCGGCGGCCCGGGCCACGTCGCCGGCCTCGTAGGCCTCGACGAGTTCGCGGTGGTCGTCGAGGAGGGAGCTGGACGCGTAGCTTCCCCGGTCGAGCGCCCGCAGGTTGAGTCCGGGCAGGCAGAGGCGGCGGTAGGTGTCGAGGAGGATCGTCGATCCCGCCAGCTCGACCATGTACTCGTGGAAGCGCTCGTTGGCGCGCACCCAGCTCTCGGGGTCGGTGAAGCGGCCGTCCTTCACGAAGTCGAGGGTGTCCTCCATGAGCTCCCGCAGTGCCGCAAGTTCGGCGGGGCTCACCTTGCCGACGGTCAGCTCCGCGACGCCGGTCTCGATGGCCAGCTTGGCCTTGTACACCTCGTCGATGATCGAGTCCGGGACGGGCGTGATGAGGTACTCGCCGCCCTGGCGCCGGATGAGCCCTTCGTCGGCCAGTGCCACCAGGGCGCGGTGGATGCGGTTGGCGTCCACCCCGAGTTCCTCGGCCCACCGGCCGGTGTCGATGACCTCCTCGACGTCGCTGCCCGTGTCGAGCACCCGGGCGCGTACCTCGCGCAGGACCGAGGCCTCCGGCGCCGTCTGCATCCGGCCGAACCGGCCGCGGAAGTAGGCGAGCGGATGACCGGAGTGGGACGTCGCCTCCTCGACGTGGGCGAGGAACACGTCGTGGGTGCCCGCCTCCACCTGTTCGGCGACCCGGCAGATGAGGTGCGCGATCGCGCCGACGAGCAGGGGTGAGCCGTTCGACGCGGTCTCGGTGGGCACCCCCTCGTACTTGTCCGGGACGCGGGACGCGAAGCGCGTGGCCAGGTCCACGTGGTCCTCGGCGAGGACGTTCACCGCGAAGGTTCCGCTGTCGCGCACCGCCGCGGCGGTGGCCGAGTTCCGGTTGAGGCAGATCAGCAGCATCGGCGGGTCGTCGGTCAGGGAACTGACCGCGCTCGCGGTGCTGCCGTACCGCGAGCCGTCGTACTCCGTCGTGATCACGGTGACGCCGGTGGCGAACCGCCCGATGACATCGCGGAACTCCCGCGCGCCGACCGGGTGGGGGCCGGACTGGGTGACAGGTGACGGCGTGGACATCACAACCAACTCCTCTGGAGACCCGGCGCGGCAGGCGGGCTCCGGGGTGAACTCTGCACGAACTCGCCGCTGGACTGTATGACGATCGCACAATGGCGTAAAGAGGGGGCGAGGGGGCGACCACCAGAAGCGATGAACCGAAGCCCGGCCGTTACTGGCGTCGTTCTCTGCCTGCCTATATTATCGTCATACAAAGTTTCGTGTCGAGAGGAGAGCTTGATGAGCGCAAGCCTGTACGCCGCAGACTCCGCGCCCCACCCTGCGGCGGAGGGCACGGTCGACCACCTGCTGCAGGTGGCGACCAGGCTCCGCCCCGCCCTCAGGGCCGCGCAGGCGGAGCACGAGGCGCTCGGCGGCTACTCCGAGGCCGTCCACAAACAACTCCTCGACGCCGGCTTCTACCGGATGCTCCAACCCAAGCGGTACGGCGGCCTGGAGCTGCCCCTGGAGGACTTCCTTCGCGTGGGCGTCGAGATCTCACGCGGCGACCCGGGCGTCGGCTGGTCGTTCGTCCTCGGCGCCGGACACGCGTGGCACATCGCGTCCTTCTGGCCCGAGCAGGCGCAGGAGGAGCTCTTCGCGGGCGACCTCATCGCGCCCGGCCGCACCATCCCCCGGGGCCGGGCGGTCCGCACCACGGACGGTTACCGCCTCACCGGCACCTGGGACTACTGCTCGGGCTCGATGTGGAGCACCCACGCGATGCTCGTCGCCCCGACCTTCACCGAGGCGGACGTGCCGCTCGGGCTGCGCGCGTTCGTCGTCCCGCGGTGCGACTACGAGATCCTCGACGACTGGGGCGGCGACCGGGTACTGGGGATGCGGGCGTCCAGCTCCAACTCCATCCAGGTCGAGGACGCGCTCGTCCCCGCACACCTCAGCGTCGTCTACGACTTCAAGGACCACACCCTGGGCGAGGAGGGGACGATCGGCTACCGGCTCCACCGCAATCCCGTGTACCTGGGCCGGACCATCTCCTTCTTCAACTGCGAGCTCGTCGCCACCCAGGTGGGCGCCGCCTGGGCCGCCTTCGACCTGTTCGACGAACTGATGGCCGGGCGCCCGACCAGCTTCCCGCCGTTCATGCCGCGCACCGAGTCCGCGGACTACCACCGCTGGTACGGCAAGATGCTCGGCCAGGTCGACGCCGCCGAGACCCTGCTGCTGGGCGCGATGCGCCGGTACACCGAGCTGGGGCGGCGCTGGGAGCGCACGCGCCAGGAGTTCACGCCCGAGGAGGACGCCCGCCTGCGCGGCGTCATCCTGCAGGGCGCCCAACTGGCCAACCAGGCCGTCGACATGGCGTTCTCCACGGCCGGGTCCAGCGCGGCACGACTCGGATCGCCGATGGAGAAGTACTACCGGGACGTGGCGATGTTCAAGACGCACATCGCCGCCAAGTGGGACGTCACCTACGGGTCGGTGTCGCGCCATCACTTCGGGCAGCCCCTGACCTTCTGAGGCCGGCCGGGACGACGGGTGTCCCACCCCGCTAGGGGGTGGGACCGGGTCCCGCCGGGCCGTGGCCACGTCAGGTTCCGGCCTGTATCTCCTTCAGGCTGTCGACGGCGTTCACCGCGACCCGCCGGATGTGGCGGGCGGTGACCTGGGCGGCCGTGTCCGCGTCCCGGTCCCGGACGGCCGCGACGATCGCGCGCAGCTCCTGGATCACCTCGGCGTGACTGGTCGACATGCCCTTGAGCTGCAACACCCGCACCTTCGCCTGAACGCTCTCCACCAGCTGCCGCAGCACCTCGCTGCCGGCGCCCTCCATCAGGACATCGGTGAAGTGGCGACGCGCCGCGAGGACCTGACGCGGGTCGACGGACTCCTGCGACGCCACCTCGGCGAACCGCTCGGCCGCCGCCTCCAGCGCGTACACCTGCGAGCGGGGCGCCTTCTCGACGAACCGCCGCACCACCAGACTCTCCAGCGCGGCCCGCACCTCGTAGAGGTCGCGCGCCTCGTCCGGCGTGGGCGCCGCGACCACGGCGCCCTTCTGCGGGACGACCTTGATCAGCCCTTCCGAGGTCAGTTCCCGCAACGCCTCACGAACGGTGGTACGGGAGACATTGAGTTGCTCGACCAGCTCCCGCTCGACGAGACGCTGCCCCGGCTCCAGGCGGAAGTCCCAGATCGCCTCCCGCAGGGCCGTCACGACCTGTTCGCGCAGCGGTGCGGCGACACGGCCGACCGGGCTCGTGGTCCAGGCCGAGGCGAGCGAGTTCGAGGTCGTGGACATGGTTTCCCTGCCTTGGGTGATCCGTGCATGTTCCCAGCTTCGCATGACGGCATGACGGCATGACGGTCATACAAAGATACCTCCTGTGCAGGTACTGGGACCCCGTTCAGCGGAAGGCGGTGATGACCCCGCTGAGGTCGCGGAACTCGCCGGAGGCGTAGAGGGCGTCGTTGACCTGGTCAAGGGTGTACTCGGCCGTCACTATCGGGCGGGCGTCGTACACCCCGCTCTCCATCAGGGCCACGCACCGGGCCAGGTCGCGCCCCAGCAGGCTCTGGCCGTTCTGGCACGACAGGATGCGCCGGCCGTGGATCGCGATGGCGTTCTGTGGCAGGCAGACCCGCCCCTCCGCCCATTGCACGCCCGTCAGCACGACGGTCCCGGCGCGCCGCGACATGGCGACGGCCTGCTGTACCGCCAGTTCAGGGCCCGCCGCCTCCACGACCACGTCGGCGCCGCGCCCCTCGGTGAGGGAACGCACCTGCTCGACCGGGTCGTGTTCGGCCGGGTCCACGAGATCGGTCGCGCCGAGCGCGGCGGCGGTCGCACGCCGCTCGGCCAGCAGGTCGACGCCGATGATCCGGCCGGCCCCCGCGACCCGCGCCGCCTGCACACACCACAGGCCGAGATGCCCCAGCCCGACCACGGCGACCGACGCGCCGGGCCGGACCTGCGCCACGTTCACGATCGCCCCGTGACCGGTGGTGATCCCGCAGCCCAGCAGACTCAGATGGGTGGCGGGCAGCGAACTGTCGACGCGCCACACCTGGCTCCGGTCGGCGACCATGAGCTCGGCGTACGCGCCCACGCCGCCCGCGGCGCGCACCGGCCGGCCCTGGCGGTCGGTCGCGACGACCGGCTCGGGGCGCTCGAAGAGCAGCGCGCACTGGTCGGGGCGGCCGATGCCGCAGTAGAAGCACTCGTCGCACTGCGGAGTTCCGGCGACGACCACGAGGTCTCCGACGCCGTAGCCGTACGCGCGGGTGCCGCCGTCGCACCGCTCCACCACACCCAGCGCGGTGTGGCCGAGCACGACCGGCGGAATCTTGCCGCGCATCGCCCGCCACCCGAGCCAGTCGGTGGAGCAGAACGGCGCGGCGACCGTGCGCACCAGCACCTCGTGCTCTGCGGGATCACGCGGGGCGAGCTCCCGGACCGGCATGGGGGCGCCGAACGCCTCCAGCACGGCTGCTCTCATTTCGGGCTCCTTCAGCAGCGGGCGGGCGTTCAGAAGACGAACACGCCCGAGAGATCCTCGAGCCGTTCGGACCGTGCGAGCGCGGTGTTGATGTCGTCGAGCCGGTACGTCGTGGTGACGATCGGCTTCGGGTCCAGTGCACCGCGTTCGAGCAGGCGGACGTACGCGGGCAGGTCGCGCCGCATGCGCACGTTGCCGTTCTGGGTGCTGAGCACCTGGCGGCTCTGGACGGCCAGCGGGATCTGCGCGAGCGTGACCTCTGCGGCCACGTCCTTGAGACCGGAGAGCACCACGGTGCCCGCCCGCCGGGAGATCTCCAGCGCCAGCCGTTGGGAAGCGGGCGGTCCGGCGGCCTCGATGACCTTGTCGGCTCCCCGCCCCTGGGTGACGGCCCGCACGGCCTCCAGGGCGTCCTCCGGGGCGACCGTCCGCGTGGCCCCCACGGATGCCGCGACACGGCGGCGCTCCTCGTTCGGTTCGACCGCGATCACCTCACGGGCCCCGGCCAGACGCGCCGCCTGGATCGCCCACAGGCCCAGGTGTCCCGCGCCCACGACGGCGACGACCTCGTCCGGCCGCACGCGTGCCACGTTGAGGACGGCGCCCACCCCGGTGGTGACGCCGCACCCGAGGAGGGAGAGAACCTCCCACGGCAGGTCGGTCTCGACCGGGAAGACCTGGTTCTGCGAGACGTTCATGACCTCGGCGTAGCCGCCCACGCATCCGGCCGCGTTCACGACCAGGCCGTCCGAGGTGCGCGCCACGTCCGGGTAGACGCCCTTGAGGTCGAACAGCTCCGAGCACTGGTCGGGGCGGCCGATGCCGCAGTAGAAGCAGCGGCCGCACTCGGGCGTGCCGGGTACGACGACGCGCTGTCCCACCTCGATGCCGCGGACCTCGCTGCCGACCTCGACGACCTCGCCGGTCGAGGCGTGTCCGAGGATCGTCGGCGGAACCTTGCCGAGACGTCCGTGGAAACTGGTCACGTCGGTCGAGCAGAACGGCGTCGCCTTGGTGCGGACCAGCACGCGGGTCGGCGCGAGGTCGAGCAGCTCGACCTCCTCGACGGTCAAGGGCTGTTCGAAGCCGCGCAGCAGGGCGGCACGCATGGTGGTCATCGTGTGGTCTCCCGCTTGACCGCGTCGGCGCGGTGGCGTTCGAGGATCGCGTCGTCCGTCACGGACACGTCCCACAGCCCCGCTCCCCCGCCCCGGCGGTTGGTGTTCTGCACACTGGCGCCCCCGTCGACGGAGAAGATCTCCCCGGTGACGTACGACGCCTCCTCGCTGAGCAGGAACGCCACCGTCGCGGCCACCTCCTCCGGTCGGCCGGCGCGTCGCAGAGGTGAGGTGCCCGCACGGCGGCGCATGTCGGCCATCCCGGCCTCGCCGAAGATCGGCGTGGGCACGATGCCCGGCGCCACGGCGTTGACCCGCACCCCGATGGGCCCCCCGTAGACGGCGGCGCCGTGGACCAGCCCCACCGTGCCGTGCTTGGAGGTCGTGTACGCCAGCAGGTCGTTGCTCCCGCGCAGCCCCGCGATGGAGGAGGTGACGACGACCGATCCCACGCTGCCGCGCTCCAGGTAGTGGCGGAAAGCCGCCCGGACGCCGAGGAAGGGGCCCCGCAGGTTGACGGCCATGACCTTCTCCCACTCCTCGACGGACACGTCGACGAGATCGGCCAGGGAGCCGGCGATCCCTGCGTTGAGGTGGTGCAGGTCCACGCGTCCGAACGCGTCGACGGCCGCCCGCATATAGGCGTCCACGCCGTCCTCCGAGGTCACGTCGGCCCCGACGCCCACGGCATCCGGGCCCACCGCCGCGGCGACCTCCTTCGCGGCCCTCTCGTCGAGGTCCACGGCGACGACCTTGACGCCCTCCTCGGCGAGCCGCTCCACCGTTGCCCGCCCCAGGCCGCCCGCGGCCCCCGTGACGACGGCAACCTTCCCGGCCAGTCCACGCAGTGACATCTTGTTCGCCTCACATCGTTGTAGGGGTGTGCGGACGGCAGCCGCGATCGCGCGCGGTTCGCCGACGAGGGCGTCGGCCCGGCAGGGTCACGCGTCCACCGGAGCCGTCACCGCGGCCGTCCTCGTGAGGAGCTCCTCACGCAGCACGGGCAGGGCCTGGAGCGCGCTCTGCATGCCCATCGTGGCGGCGATCTCCATGACCTCCAGCAGCTCGCCGACGGTGGCGCCGTAGCCGAGCGCGTTGTCCATGTGTGCCTTCCACCCCTTCACGTACAGGTGGGTGGAGGCGCAGTCGAACGCCGTGTAGACGAACTCCTTGACCTTGGGCTCCAGGCTCCCGTGCTGCCAGGACACCGAGGAGAAGTCGGTGTAGGCCTCGAACATCTCCGGGTCGAGTTCGAGGATCTCGTCCCAGAACTCGTGCCAGTAGCCGCGGTTGGCGGTGAACCGCTCCTTCAACTCGCTCTGGTACGCGTCGAGTTCGCCGGGTCCGTCGCGCAGGCCGCGCTCTTGGAGGAGTTCGGCGAGCAGCGGCACGCCGATGTTCATCGCGTGGATCCCGACGGTCGTCGTGAGCTCGATGACCTCGGTGATCTCGCCGGGGGTGGCGCCCAGGTCGAGGGCTCGGCGGATGTGCCGGCGCACTCCGGGGGCGTACAGATGGGTGGCCGCCGCGTCGACGGCCAGGTAGACGAGCTCGCGGGTCTTGGCGTCGAGGTGGCCCTTGCGCGGGGGCACGCCCGCCAGCTGTACGTACGAGGCGAGGAGTCGCGGGGCGAGTTCGAGAACCGCCTCCCACTGCTCGTCCCAGGCACCGTGCAGGTCGACCACCGCGTCCCGGAGGTCCTGCGGCGAAGGGGTCTGCGTGGTCATCCGGTCACCAGCTCTCGGTCAGCCGGGCCGTCGAACGTCCACCGGGCGATCTCGGTGTGGTCCGCGGTGTCGGGCAGGTCCTTCAGGGCTCGCTCCCACAGGGCCACGGCGTGCTGGGCGAGCGGGCTCGCGACGCCGAGCTCACGGGCCAGGCCGAGGGCTATGCGCATGTCCTTGACCATCAGCTTCATGCCGAAGCCGGAGTCGTAGCCGCCGGGCAGCACGAAGTTGGGGAACTTGTTGTCCGTCGATCCGCTGCGCCCGCTGGAGGTGTTGATCAGCTCCACCATGACCGCGGGGTCGAGGCCGAAGCGCTCGCCGGCCAGCACGCCTTCGGCCGTGGCCAGCAGGTGCGTGGCGGAGAGCAGGTTGTTGATGGCCTTGAGCGCATGCCCGGCACCCACGGAGCCTGCGCGGCGGGCGGTGCCCATGGCCGTGAGCAGCGCAGACAGTCGCTCCACGGCGTCCTCGGCGCCGCCCACCATGATCGTGAGGGTGCCGTTCTCGGCACCCTTGACACCTCCGGAGACCGGTGCGTCGACCAGGGTGACACCACCGGTCTCGAGGTCGGCGGCCAGGCGCCTGGTGGACATCGGGTCGGAGGAGCTCATGTCGACGACCGTGCTGCCCTCGGCCAGGGCCGCGCGGAGGGCCGGGTCGCCGAGCACCGACTCCACGACCGCGCTGCTGGGAAGCATGAGCACGACGACGTCGGCACCCCGGACCGCCCCGGCCCCGGTCTCAGCCGTACGGGCGCCGGCGGCGGCCAGCGCGGCCCGGGCCTCCTGACTCAGGTCGAACCCGGTCACGGCGTATCCGGCCCGGACCAGGCGCACCGACATCGGCGCGCCCATGTTCCCCAGCCCGACGAAGGCGACCGAGGGCAGGGGGGATCGCGGTGCGGAGCTGTCAGACATCGCCCTTGACCTCCTCGATCACGCGCTCGGCGACGCGGAAGGATTCCAGTGCGGCGGGGACTCCGACGTAGACGGCGGTCTGGAGGAGCACCTCCTGGATCTCCTCGACGGTCACCCCGTTGGTGAGGGCTCCCTTCACGTGGACACCGAGCTCGTGATTGCGTCCCAGTGCGGTCAGCATGGCGAGGTTGACCAGGCTGCGGGTACGCCGCTCGAGACCGGGACGGGTCCACACCGCGCCCCAGCAGTACTCGGTGACCAGTTCCTGGATCGGCCGCGCGAACTCGCTGACCTGAGCGAGCGATCGCTCGACGTGTTCGGCGCCCAGGACCGCCTTGCGTACCGCGAGACCGGCCTCGTAGGTGTCGCGGTGTGTGGTGTCGCCCGGGGAGATGTCGGTGGTGAGGGGCTCGGTGGTCGGTGACCCGGTTGCCAGGGCCTCGGTTGCCAGGGGCTCGGTCGTCATAGTGATTCAGTCCTCTTCACTGGTGGGCGCCGTGTACTGCTCGGGGGCGACCTCCTCGGCCCAGGAGGTCGCTCCGAGCGAGATGGCCGTATGGGTCAGGTAGGAGTCGGGGGCGGCGCCGTGCCAGTGCCGCTCGCCGGGCGGGCACCACACGGTGTCGCCGGCCCGCAGCGGGCGGATCCCGTCCTGCTCGGTCGCGACGTAGCCGCTCCCGGCCAGCACCTGGAGGATCTGACCGTGCTCGTGCGTGTGCCAGTAAGTACGGGCGCCGGGCGTGAAGTTGACGGTGTTGATGGTCACGCCGTCGGTGGCGGGCATGGTGAGGTAGGCGTGCACCGTGCCGGTGAACTGCGAACCGGTCTTGCTGCCGACACCGTGCTGGGCCGTTCCGTGGATCAGCTTCACGGCCTGTCACCTGTCTTTTCCGGCGTCGTACGCGCCGTCGTGGATGCGGACCCGTCCCGAGACGTCGCCGATCGCGTCGACGACGGTGTTGCTGATGTCGTCGGCGTAGCCCAGCTGGAGGGCGAGACCGAAGGAGGCGAGGGGGGCGCAGGAGTTGGGGCTTGCGACGCCGAGTCCGGCGACGAGGTCGACGTAGGCGAGGACGTCCTTCATCATCAGCGCGTTGGTGAGGCCGCCCTTGAGGTAGTCACCGTGGATGATCTTCGGGAAGCGGTTGCGCGTCGCGAAGTTCACCCCCGAGCTCGTGTTGAGCACGTCGAGCAGCACCTGGAGGTCGAGTCCGGCCTTGCGTCCGGCGACCATCACCTCGGCGGTCGCCGACAGCGCGACGGCGTTGAGGAAGTTGTTGAGCAGCTTCGCCGTGTGTCCCGCCCCGACGGCTCCGCAGTGGAAGACGTGGGCGGAGAAGGCGGCGAGCAGCGGGCGTGCGCGGTCGAGGGTCGCGGTGTCCCCGCCGACCATGAGGGTCAGGGCCCCCTTCTCGGCCGCCGCGGCGCCTCCGGAGATGCCTGCGTCGAGCAAGGTGGCGCCCTTTTCGGCGAGTTGTCCGTGCAGGCGCAGCGTGGAGGCGGGGGCCGAGGTGCTGAGGTCGATCAGCGTCTGTCCGTCCCGGGCATGGGCGAGCACTCCCTCCTCGCCGAGGACGACCGCTTCGACGACCTTGCTCTCCGGCAGGGAGAGCAGGACGACGTCGCACGTGCGCGTCACCTCGGCGACGGACGCCGCCACTGAGCCACCGCACGCGGTGACGTGCTCGGGGCGGGTGTCGTAGCCGAGGACGTCGTGCCCGGCGTCCACCAGGCGGCGGGCGATCCGCCCGCCCATGTTGCCGAGGCCGATGAACCCCACCGGCGCCGTCGTACTGGTCATACTGTTCCTCCACCTTGGGTCGGCCCGGGGCTTTGCGGGCCGCCGATCACCGCGACGAACTCCCCCATCGGACCGTCGAGCCGCCGGTGGCGGTCGAGCACGGCCGGATCGTGGCCGGGGACGAGGATCGCGTCACGGTCCGCGACGAGCTGGTTCATGTAGTCGAAGCCCCGGTACATCGCCTCCAGGTCGGCGACGACGAGGAACGGCAGATCGCGTTCGAGTTCCTCGTAGTAGTGCGTCGCGTCGGAGGCGAGGAGCACCAGGCCCTCGTCGGTGTTCACCGTGAGGATCGCCTGGCCCGGCGAGTGGCCGCCGAGCTCGATCATCTCCACGCCCGGCGCGATCTCCTCGTGGCCGCGGTGGAACACCATGCGGCCCTGTTCGTGGACGGTCCGGAGGTGGTCGATCTCGCTCTCCTCGACCGTGTGGTGGAACTGGAACCGGCGGGCGCAGTCACCGGTCCAGAAGTCGAACTCCGTCCGGGGCACGATCACCTTCGAGTCGGCGAACAGGTCCACGTTGCCCGCGTGGTCGTAATGGGCGTGGGTGAGGACGACGGTGGCGTCCGCCGGTTCGACGCCCAGTCGGTGCAGCGCGTCCCGGGGGTGGATGAGGTGGCCCCGCTCTCGATTGCGCCCGCCGAGTTCGCTGTAGCCGGTGTCGACGACGATCGTGCGCCGTTCGTTGCGCAGGATCCAGACGTAGTAGTCCATCCCGATCGGGCCGTCCGGCTCGCCGTACAGGTGGTGGTTGAGGAAGACCTGGCCGCGCGTCGTGGTGCGGGACGCGTAGCGCACGACGAGGACTTCGTACGTCTCGTCGGCGGGTTTTTGACTCACGGTAACTCCGTATGATTGTCAGACAATCAGTCGCGAGAGTACGTTAGCGCAGACCAGACCCCCTCGCAATGGTCGGCCCGAGAGGCAGCACGCCAGCCGGCTGGTAGTTCAGGCGGAACTCTGCATTGACCTCCTCATCATATCGTATGACAATCATACGGCTTGCCGAGTTCCACTCCGGCACGACAGACAAGGAGAACCGAGCAATGACGTATCTCGTCGGCTCCCACCACGTCACGCTGTCCGTGGGCGGTGCGCAGGAGGACGTGGACTTCCACACGCGAGTCCTGGGCATGCGCTTCATCAAGAAGACCGTGCTGTACGACGGCTCCGCGCCGATCTACCACTTCTACTACTCCAACGCGAACGGCGACCCGTCGTCTGTGGTGACGACGTTCCCGTGGGCCCAGGCCGGGCTGTACGGCAAGCGCGGCACCAACCAGGCGCGCGAGGTTCTTCTCTCGGTCCCGGCCGGCTCCCTCGACTACTGGGTGAAGCGACTGGGGCAGCACGACATCGAGGCCCGCCGCTTCGAGGCCCTCGGCCGCGGCCGGGTCGCCTTCCTCCACCCGTCCGGCATCGAGTACGTCCTGGTCGGCAACGAGAACGACCCGCGCGAGGGCTTCTCCGGCAACGGCGTCTCCCCCGAGGCCGCGATCCACGGCATCCACGGCATGGGCATCCACGTGTACGACCAGGACCGCATGGTCGACTTCGGGAACGAGGCGTTCTTCTCGCAGGGCAAGGTCGAGGAGGACGGCGACCTCGCCTCCTTCCAGGCCGGCACCCAGGAGTACGGCAACTTCATCGAGCTGCGCGGGAACCGCAGCGACGAGCAGGGCACCTGGCGCTACGGCGCCGGCACCTACCACCACTTCGCCTGGAATCTCGACACCCTCGAGAACCAGTCCGCGGTGCGGTTCGACATCGAGGGCGCCGGCTACACCGACATCTCCGAGCTGAAGAACCGCACCTACTTCAAGTCCCACTACGTGCGGACCCCGGGCGGTGCCCTGTTCGAGCTGGCGGTCACCGACGACGAGGGAGGCTGGGACTGCGACGAGTCTCCCGAGGAGCTCGGCAAGAACTTCATGCTGCCGCCGCAGTTCGAGAGCGAGCGGGAGAGCATCCTCGCCCGTCTGGAGCCGGTCACCACCGACTGATCCGCCTCCTACGGCCCCGGGGCCCGGGCGCCTCAGCCGCGCCCGGGCCCCGGCGCACCACCGTCCCGTCCGCCTCCACCAGGAACGAACAGTGAGCCTCACCTTCGAGAACATCACGCTCGGCCAGCGCGTCCTCTTCGGATACGGCCGGGCCGCCCTGAACCTGGGCGCGGAGGTCGACCGCCTGCGCGCCCAGCGGGTCATGGTGATCGCCGCGCCCTCCGAGGCCGAGATCGCCGACCGCGTCACCGCGCACCTGCCGGTGGTGCTGCGGCACAGCGACGTACGCCCCCACGTACCCGTGGCGCAGGCCGAGGCCGCCCGGGCCGCGGCCACCGAGTGCCGCGCCGACCTCCTGGTCTGCGTCGGCGGCGGGTCCACCACGGGACTGGCCAAGGCGGTGGCGCTCACCACGCGAGTGCCCGTCGTCGCCGTGCCCACGACGTACGCCGGCTCCGAGGCCACCAACGTCTGGGGGCTCACGGAGGCTTCCCGCAAGACCACCGGCGTCGACGACGGCGTCCTCCCGGTCTGCGTGGTGTACGACTCGGAGCTCACCCTGTCGCTGCCCGTCGGCCTCTCGGTGGCCTCCGGGCTCAACGCCGTCGCCCACTGCGTGGACTCCATGTGGGCCCCGCGCGCCAACCCCGTCAACCAGGCGTTCGCGATGGAGGGCCTGCGCGCCGTCGCCGAGGGACTGCGGCGCGTCGTTCGCGAGCCGGACGACATCGCCGGGCGGGACGCCACGCTGTACGGCTGTTACCTGTCCGGGGTGGCCTTCGCCTCCGCGGGCTCGGGGCTCCACCACAAGATCTGTCATGTGCTGGGCGGCGCGTACGACCTGCCGCACGCACAGACCCACGCCACCGTGCTGCCGTACGTGCTGGAGCTCAACGCGCCGGGCGCGCCGGACGCGGCACAGCGGATCGCCACGGCTCTGGGCGGCGCCACGCCGGTGGCCGGACTGAACACGCTCCGCGAGGAACTCGACGCGCCGCGCGCGCTGGCCGACCACGGCATGCGACGCGAGGACATCCCCGAGGCGGCCCGACTGGTCCTGCCCCAGGTGCCGCCGGACAACCCCGTGCCGGTCGGCCAGGAGGAGATCGTCGACCTGCTCGCCCGCGCGTGGGCGGGGAAGCCGCCCCGGGACCGGGAGGCGACCTGAGATGGGGAAACGACACGCCGGAGGGCGGCCCGAGATGGACACGAGACAGCGCAAGGCGGTCTGAGATGGACGGGACAGCGTTCACCACCGCAGCCGACAACCCGCACCTGGCCGGCCCGCCCGTACTGCACGGCGCGCCCCTGGACCGGGCCGGGCTGGTGGTCTACGCGGTGCACGGACGGGGCCAGGGCCCGGCCTTCATGGTCGAGCAGGCCGATCGCGTCAATCTTCCCGGGGTGGCATGGGTGGCCCCGGGAGCCGACGCCGACACGTGGTATCCGCGGAGCTTCCTGGCTCCGCTGGAGGAGAACCAGCCGCGCCTGGACCAGGCACTCGACACGGTACGAGCCCATCTCGCCGACCTCGGCCGCATGGGCTGGGCGTCGCGGGACGTGGTCCTGTTCGGGTTCTCCCAGGGGGCCTGTCTGCTCTCCGAGTACCTGCTGCGGGATCAGCCGTCGTGCGCCGGCGCGTTCCTCCACACCGGCGGCCACCTCGGGCCGCGGGCCCGGCCCTGGTCCGCCGCACCGGAAACCGGCCTGCCCGGCACCGAGATCGTGCTCCTGTGCGCGGAGGAGGACGAGTTCGTCCCGCTGGCCCGCGCCGAGAAGACGGCCGGCGCCCTGGCCTTTCTGGGCGCGAGGATCGAACTCACCACGTACGACGACCCGCTGCACCGCCTCAACGAGGACTCGATCGTGCGTCTGCGGCGGATGCTGCGCTCCCGCCTGCTCGACCGTGTGGAGACGGCCGCGGGGGCGGAGCCGCATCCGGCAGATCCGCCGAAACCACGCCACACGAGCCATTGATTGTATGACGAAATGGCCGTAGCCTCCCTGGCGTGGAGCACGAAGGCTCGTGGGCAAGGAAGCCCCAGGCACGTCTGGAGTCCGCCGTGGTGATGGCGGGCTTGCGCCAGCGCGTCCTGCGGACGGTGCGCGAGGACATCTGCTGGTCCCGGCTGGTGCCGGGCCAGCGGCTCGACGAGAACCTCGTCATGCTGCGGACCGGCGTCTCCCGGAGGGTACTGCGCCAGGCCCTTCGTGATCTCTCCGAGCAGGGCTGGCTCACGACGGTGGACGAGGGCTGCGTCGTCTGCGTGCCCTCACCGGAGGAGGCCGCCGAGATCGACGAGGTCCGGCGCGCGCTGGAGGAGGTCACGGTGCGCCGCTTCGTGGCGCAGGCCTCCGACTCCCAGCTGCGGGCACTGCACGGCGCGCTGATGGCGTTCGAGGACCTCGCGCAGCTCCCACCGGACCCGGGGGCCCTCCTGCAGGCGCGGGACAACTTCTACGGCCTGCTGCTGCGCGCCGCCGGCGTGATGGTCACGCTGGACGCCCTGGTCAAGCTGCGGGCACGGATCATCGTGCTGATGTGCGCCTCCCTGTGTTCGCCGGGCCGAGCGCGCGTCGCGGGGGTCGAGCTGCGCGCGATCTACGAGGCGCTGGCCGACCGGGATGCCGAGCGGGCCGCCCTCGCCTGCTCGGCCCACGTGGACCGTTCCTACGAGGCGGGCTTCGACGCGCTGAGGGCGCTGGGCACGGCCCGGCCCGGCGACGCACGGGACTGAATCCCCCCGACCGGGCGGCCTGGGCTCCGCCCGCTCACACCACCGGAAACAGCCGCCACGCCATTGCCTCCCGTCGCGACCTCCATTATTGTATGACAATCATACGGATTGATCGGGCGGCCATTTCGCTCGTCGCGTGCCCGCAGGCCTGAACCAGCAGGGTATACGCCCTACCCAAGCAAGCCCTGCCCGCCGAAGAGCACGTGTAGCCCACCATATCGTCCGACAAAGTGCGGACGATTCCTGGCCGTCCTCCCTGACTCGCAGGAGCCACTGATGAGCACCGGTACCTCCACCGCGGCCCCGACCCTCGTATCAGAACCTGCCCTCCGCCGGGCTGCCCGACGTCGTCGCCTCGCCTTTTACGGACCGGCCTTCGTCGCCGCCGTCGCCTACGTCGATCCGGGCAACTTCGCCACCAACTTCCAGGCAGGAGCCCGGCACGGCTATCTGCTCGTGTGGGTGCTGGTCTCGGCCTGTGTGGTCGCGATGTTCATCCAGTACCTGTCCGCCAAGACGGGCCTGGCCACCGGCCGTGACCTGCCGACGCTGTGCCGGGACAGCTTCCGCCGCCCGGTCGTC
Source organism: Streptomyces sp. NPDC006602 (assembly GCF_042870385.1). Classification (NCBI taxonomy): domain Bacteria; kingdom Bacillati; phylum Actinomycetota; class Actinomycetes; order Kitasatosporales; family Streptomycetaceae; genus Streptomyces; species Streptomyces sp. NPDC006602. Next base: position 39,893 of record NZ_JBIAHG010000045.1, read on the forward strand.
GTAGGGCTGTGGGCGCAGGCCGAGGTCGTGGCCATGGCCACCGACCTGGCAGAGTTCGTGGGCGCCGCGATCGGCCTCTATCTGCTCTTCGGTGTGCCCATGCTGCCCGCCGCGCTCATCACGGCGGTGGTGAGCTTCGCGATCCTGGCCCTCCAGCGGCGCGGCTACCGGCCGTTCGAGTCGGCGATCGTCTTCCTGCTCGGTGTCATCGCCCTGGGGTTCGTGTACACCCTCTTCGCCGCCGGCGGTCAGTCACCGTCGGGCCTGGCCTCGGGGATGCTGCCCGCCTTTCACGGCACCGACTCCGTCGTGCTGGCCATCGGGATCATCGGTGCGACGATCATGCCCCACGTCATCTACCTGCACTCGGCGCTGACCGCGCAGCGACAGGCTCCGGAGGGACCGGCCGAGCGCAGGCACGCCCTGCGCACACTGCGCGTCGACACCACCCTGGGCCTGACCATGGCCGGCCTGATCAACCTGTCGATGCTCTGCGTGGCCGCCGCGGTCTTCCACGGCGTCGGAGGCTTTGACGGCAGCCTGGGCAGCGCCCATCAGGGCTTCGCCCAGATCGTCGGCGGCGGCGCCGCGCTGGCCTTCGCCGCCGCGCTCCTGGCGTCCGGCCTCTCCTCCTCCGGCGTGGGCACCTACTCCGGCCAGGTCATCATGGAGGGCTTCCTGCGGATGCGTATCCCGCTGTTCCTCCGGCGGGCCATCACCATGGCGCCCGCGATGGTGATCCTCGCGCTGGGAGTGTCGCCGGACACCGTGCTGGTGATGTCACAGGTGGTCCTCTCGTTCGGTATCCCCTTCGCGCTGGTCCCGCTGGTTCTGATCAGCCGCCGCAAGGACCTGATGGGCGACCTGGTCAACCGGCCCGTGACCACGTTCCTGGGGTGGGTGGCGGCTCTTCTCATCTCCGGGATCAATCTCTACCTGCTCCAGCAGGTCTTCTTCGGCTGAGGCCGCTCGGCACACCCGCTCGAACACCACCGCCGGCCCCTGCCCACCGCCGATGCACATCGTCTCCCATGCGTAGCGGGACGCGAGAACTCGCCGGTAAGCGGACCGTCCTCGCCGGCATCGGCCTTCCCACCCCGGCCGCTTCCACCGACCGCGGACGCACGCTGATCGACCGGCGGCTGTATCTGCCCACCTCCTGGACGGATGACCGCGAGCGCTGCCGGCGGGCCGGCATCGACGACAGCGTCGCCTTCGAGACGAAGGTGGCCACGGCCAAGGCGATGGTCCGGCGAGCGATCAGGGACAGGATTCCTTTCAGGTGGGTGACGGCGGACGCCGCTGACGGCTACAGCAAGGGCTGGCGGTTCGAGCTGGAGCAGGCCGACGGGCGCTGTCACGTTGTTGGGTGGGTAGGTGTCTGATGGTGCGTCGTGGCGTGGTGGGGTTGGCAGCGATGACTGCCGTTCCTAGGCTCGGCAGCTATGACGGTTCTGATCACCGTGTGGGGAGCATCTCCCGGAGTGGGCAAGTCGACGCTATGTGCTGCCCTGTCCCGGTGGCTGGTCGATGAGGGACTGCGGGTGGATCACTTCCGCGAGGAGGAGATCTTGACCAGGCCGCAGTTCGCCGCGGTGGCTGGGGAGTTCAAGGCGACCGGCGCCGTCGACCTGGGGACGTTGATCGCAACAACTGCCGAGTTCGTTGATTCGGTTCTGGCGACCGGCGATGACGTGGTGATCGCGGACGCCCTGGTGCCGTTCGTGCCGACGCTGCTGGCCACGGGACACGGCGAAGAGACGATCGATGCGTTCATGACTGACCTCACGGAGGTGCTCGCGCCAGTCTGCCCGGTCATGGTCTTTCTCGATGGGAACGCCGAAGCTGCATTGTCCCGAGCCGCCAGGAGAGAAGGGGAGCAGTGGCTGGACTGGTATGTCGAAAAGCTCGCCCGCTACGAGGTAAGCCCTCCAGTGGCGGACGCCGCGTCGGCGGTGAAGTACCTGCTGCGCGAGCGTGCGGTGACGCTCGACACCGTCGGCCGGAAGAACTGGGGACTCGTTGTGATCGAATCAGCCGATGGACTGCCGCCTGATGAGGTGCTGCGGGTCGCGCAGCGGGGGCTGAGGCCGTGGGTGGGCAGGCCCGCCCCACCCGAATAGGACAGGCCTGGCAATGCGTATCTGCCGCACGCTGGTCAACGGCTTGGCGGTGGGGAGTGTAGCGGGGGTTTGGCATGGATGGGGCGGTCTTGAGCTGGCCGTCCAACCAACGTGTGCCCGCGCCGCATGTAATGACAGCGTCGTGCTCGTGCCTGGTGGCGACGCCTCCAGCGGGACCTGTTCACCGCGTGGTCGCGGTGTGCAGGATGGCGGCCGGGTTCAGCTGCCAGCAGACGACGGATTTCGGCTGGTGTGAGGGCCACGAGGTCGGGCGTGTCGGCCTTGTCACCCCCTCTTCGCGCTCCTGCACGGTCATCACCGCGAGGAACGCGTGGGCGAGCATGGCGAGTGTGATGTGCCGGTACCAGCCCACGTAGCGGCGCACCTCGTACTGATCCAGGCCGCACTCGTTCTTCGCGCTCTGGAAGCACTCCTCGATCTTCCACCGGCATCCGGCAACTCGGATCAGGTCGGCGACGGTGGCCTCCAGCGGAGCGCAGGCGAGGTAGTAGGCGATCTCGTCGGGCTTGCTGATGCTGCGGCGGGCCAGCATCCACCGCTGCCGGGTCGGCTCGTCCCCATCGAACTCGGCCACGGCGGGCAGGTGGGCGGCGGCCCAATCGTAGAACCGTTCGCCCTTGGCTCCCGGCCCCGCCGACAGACGCTGCCACGCCTCGGGCGGGGCCTGGGCGATGAGATGGTCGATGCGCGGGCCGTGAACCGGCTGGGACTTGGGGACGGCGACCACGTAGGAGAGGCCGTGGTCTTCGAGGAATCGCCGGAAGTCCGAGTCCTGTCCGTAGGCGGAGTCCGCAGTGACCCAGGCGACGGGAAGCGGGGAGGCAAGTGCGCGTACGACCATGTCGCGGGCGAGGTCGCCTTTGGTGGCGAAGGTGCGCTCGTCGGGAATGCGGGCCGCTTGGCAGCGTTCCCGGTCGCCCGTCCAGGACTTGGGCAGGTAGAGCTCGCGGTCGACCAGGGCGTGTCCGCGGGTGGTGGCGTAGGCGGCGAAGACGCCGATCTGGCAGTTCTCGGTCCGCCCGGGGGCCCGTATTTCAATAACTGTCAGTAACGGGGTTTCACAGGGGTTGTTCGGGCGTGTAGCTGTTCCAATGTGCGGGCGGGCGATCCGGGTATCGGCGTGACGAGGATCCGGTGCAGGTCCAGGAGCCGTTTTGCGTCCTGGTACTGGATGGACAGGTTGGTGCGGTTGACACCCAGTAGTTGGGCCAGGAACGTCATGGTCACCGCTCTGCGGCGGCGCAGGATGACTGCCAGGAGCCGGTGGGTGTGGTCCACGCTGCTGGTCTGTGGGTGGCGGTAGCTGCGCGGGCGGTGGAAGCGTCGCTGGAATGCTGCCTCGGCCAAGGCGTCCCAGAAAGGCTCCGAGACCGTCACCAAATACTCGAAGGCGGTTCGTGACATGCCGGTCAGGGCCGGATCGGTGAGCACCACGGTCAGGGCCGGGTCGGCCCGGTATGTCGTTGCCGGCGCGTCTGGCGCTCGCGGTGGAACGGGAGACAGCGTGTAGTTCCAGCCACCGTGGAAGGCGTTGGGTGTGATCGGAAGGGCGTGGAACTCGGCGGGTGTGACGCTGATGCCGAGGTCGTAGCTGCCTGTGTCCAGTTCGGCCCCGATGATCAGGCCGGTCTTGGTTGTTGTGGCGGCGATGGTCTCGATGACGACCTGGTAGCTGGTCAGCGGCCGCCCCCGCCAGTTCGCGGTGATGTGACAGAACATCCGGTGGTGAAGTCGGCCCAGAGCGCGGTCTCGTCTCTCGATCGAGCCGTTTCCCCGGAGCCGCTTCCCGCACCCGGCGTGCCACTCTCGCGGCACCGGGCGCTCCACAAGTCCCGTCTGGCTGTTGATGATTGTCTTCATCCGGCGGTTGGCCAGGGAGAAGGGATGGCTGTCCCTGAGGCGTCCCCCGGAGTGTGGACACAGGGGCTCATGCCGCGATTGAGAGTTTAGCTGCTCGCAGATGCTGCTGTTCGAACTCCACCGGTGAGAGGTAGTTGAGGGCACTGTGGCGTCTGCGGGCGTTGTAGTAGGTCAGCCACTGGAAGATCTCCAGCCTCGCCTGACGCATCGTCGAGAACAGCCTCTGGTGCATCGTCTCCCTCTTGAGTCCCTGCCAGAACGACTCGGCGAGGGCGTTGTCGTAACTCGAGCCGACCCGGCCCATGCTCCTGCGGATCCCGAAACCGTCGCAGACCTGCGCGAACGCAGCAGCGGTGTACTGGGCGGATTCAATCGGTCGTTGCAACACCTCGTCCTCGGAGGTGTTGATGGGCAGGCCAGCAGGGTGGATGGCGGCGTTGACTGGACGGTCGCCGATGAAGTCCCCGGGTGCGCCGGCGCTTCGACGGGAGGTGGAACGTCAGTTCTGGCGGGAAATCGCGAAGGGGTTGCTCGCCGAGGAGGCGGCAGCTGCGGTTGGCGTATCCCAGGCGGCGGGTTGCAGGTGGTTCCGTCACGGTGGCGGCATGCCACCAATGGATCTTGCTCCGCAGTCCGGCCGGTACCTGTCCCTTCACGAGCGTGAAGAGATCGCGATCCTCAAAGCGCAGGGCATCGGAGTCCGGGAGACCGCGCGACGTCTCGGCCGCGATCCATCGACGGTATCCCGGGAGCTGCGGCGCAACGCCGCGACCCGTGGCGGCCGACTGGACTACCGGGCTTCGGTCGCGCAGTGGAAGGCCGACCTCGTGGCCCGGCGCCCGAAGACAGCCAAGCTGGCCGCGAACGACCGGCTGCGGGACTACGTGCAGGAAAGGCTTTCCGGCCAGGTCAGCCGCCCGGACGGGACGGTATTGGGGCCGCAGGGCGCGCGGTGGAAGGGGAGGAACAAGCCGCACCGCGGCGACCGCCAATGGGTCATGGCGTGGAGTCCGGAGCAGATCGCGAACCGGTTGAAGGTCGACTTCCCCGATGATGAGTCCATGCGGATCAGCCATGAGGCGATCTACCAGGCCCTGTTCATCCAAGGCCGTGGAGCGCTCAAGCGTGAGCTCGTTGCCTGCCTGCGCACCGGCAGAGCCCTGCGGGTACCTCGTGCCCGGTCCAAGCGGAAGGCGTGGGCCCACGTCACGCCCAAGGTGTTGATCAGCGAACGGCCGGCCGAAGCCGACGACCGCGCCGTACCGGGACACTGGGAGGGCGACCTCCTGATCGGACTTGAGCGATCGGCGATTGGCACGCTGGTCGAGCGCACGTCCCGCTACACGGTGCTCGTCCACCTGCCCCGCCAGGACGGCTACGGAGTCCTTCCCCGTACCAAGAACGGGCCGCCGCTGGCCGGTTACGGCGCGGTGACGATGAAAGATGCGCTTGCGGCGACGATCGGTACCCTGCCCGAGCAACTATGGCGGTCGCTGACCTGGGACCGGGGCAAGGAGTTGTCGGCGCACGCCCAGCTCACGATCGAGACCGGCGTCCCGGTCTACTTCGCCGATCCACACAGCCCCTGGCAGCGTGGCACCAACGAGAACACGAACGGCCTGCTGCGCCAATACTTCCCGAAGGGAACCGACCTTTCTCGATGGGCGGCGGAGGACATCGAGGCGGTCGCAGCCACGCTCAACAGTCGCCCCCGCAAGAGCCTCGGTTGGAAGACACCCGCCGAAGCCCTCAACGACCATCTACTATCGATCAAATAAGCCGGTGTTGCATCCACTGGTTGAACCTGGTCTGCGAGCCCCTGTCCGCATGAAAGATCACGCCGTCCACGTGGCCGCCGCGGGCCGCCACCGCCATCTTGAGGGCGTCGATGACCAGCTCGGCCCGCATCAGCGTGGCGTAGGCGTCGCAGGTCTTCTTGATGACGTGCTGGGCGGCCTGCGCCCCCAGTCCCCAGCGGTCCTTGACCTGGCGGTAGGTGTGC
>NZ_JBIAHG010000046.1:0-44825 GCF_042870385.1 Streptomyces sp. NPDC006602
GTGCACGGAACCCGCCCGTGACCGCCGATCGGCCTCTACACTCCCACCGCTCGACGTTTCCCCAGGTCAAACATCAAAGTACTGCTGGAGTACTAGTTGCCGGCCTGTCCACCACGGCCTGAGCACAGCCCGGAACCGGGCTCCACCACACCGCGACACCCCATCAAACACCTACCCACCCAACAACGTGACAGCGCCCGACGTACGGCCCTTTCACCGACGACCTCATGGACGCGACGTGGTCGTCTCCGTCGTCGTGGGTGACGGCGACCGCAGGGCGGTGTTCTCCGGCTTCATCGGCGCCGGCGAGTCCGTGATCAAGATGATCGGCTTCGGGCTCGCCATCGCGGTCCTCTTCGACGGCCTGGAGCGGATCGATACGCAGGACTGCGAGGCGTATCTGGCCCACCGGCGCTACATCCTCGACAAGAACGATGTCGTCGTCGGCGAGCAGAGTCACGGAACACGGCGTTCAGCCGCGCAGGTCGTCGTCGATCTGGTCAACTACCGCGAGTTGTTCACCACCGACCGCGTCGCGGCGGACTTGCGCCCCTGGGGCGGTGCCACCGCCTCGGCGGTCGCCGAGATGCCCAGCGGCCGGACACAGAACAAGACCACGCCAGTTGAGGACGACGTCCTCCAGCCGATGCTCGCGGCAGCCCTCTTCCTGGTCTCGACGCTCGGGCCGCATGCCGTCGAACTGGCCCGGCAGGTCCGGGAGGCCGACCGGCTCTCTTCCCGGAAGACGGAAGGGCTCGGCGTCGGTGGCTCTGCTCCAGTGGCCGAGTTCGCCGAGCTGCTGGACGAGTACAGGCGAACGTGCACAGCGTTGCCGATGCTGGCCGAGCACCACGTCACCGACCGGCTCGCAGACGGCTGGTCTCCCAAGGACCCGCTCCTGCCGGTGGCCACAGGAGTGCTGGCCCGCCAGATCGGGGTCAGCCAGTTCTGGGCACGGTGGATGCCCCGTCTGCGCGGCCCGTTGGAGAACGCCGTCGCAGCGGTCGGGGTGAAGGAGGTCTTCGGCCGGGACGCCGTCGAGATCACCGCCGTGGACGCGTCTTCCCTGCTGCCCTGGACCATGCCGCTGCATCGGCTTGAGGCCGTCGCCCTGGTCGGCATCGTCCGCACCGCCGCGATCATCGTCCTGGCGACGGTCTCAGGCATGCGGGCGAGCGAGCTGATGGAACTGCGGATCGGCTGCCGAAAGACACCCGAGGAACCGGTCCCGGGCCTGCACCGCTACCGGCTCGCCAGCAAGGTCGTCAAAGGACAGCCGCTCGGTGGCACCGACGACGAGTGGGTCGTCATCGAGCCGGTCTATCGCGCCGCCGAACTCGCTGAGGACCTGCACGACGACCGAAAGGACGGAGCCCCGCTCTTCGGCCGGTTCGCCTTCACCGTCCGCTACCGGTGGTTCAAGAACTGGGTGAACTCCCCAGCCGGACAGCGGCTCGGCTTCACTGAAATCCCCGACGGCCAGGTCAACTTGAGAATGCTCAGACGGACGTTGGCCCTGGAAATGGCCTACCGTCCCGGCGGTGTGCTGGCCTCCAAGATTCACCTAAAGCATGTCGCTGTCGCGACAACAGAGGGGTATGCCTCGCGCCCCGGCGGGGCCCAGGCCGAGCTGTTGGCCGAGGTCAACAAGCACGAGAGCGACCGCAACCTGGACCTGGTCCTGGCCGAGTTTCGCAACTACCAAGAAGGCATTCTGCCCGCCGGGCCCGGCGCCCGGAGCCTCACCGAGTTCTTCGCCAGCATCGACGAGAAGCTCGAACCGACAGCAGCATCGGCACCCAAAATCCAGCGCAGTGATCGGGATGTGCTGAACCTGCTGACCAAGCGCGCCAAGACCCTGCACATCGGCCCGGCCAACTACTGCTGGTTCACCGATCCGTCCCGGGCTCTCTGCCTCAAACTCGCCGGCACCCCCACCGCCGACCGTCCGCTGGTCGGGATGTGTGACTCCGCCCGCTGCCCGCAAGCCACACACCACCCCTGCCACCGGCCCGTCTGGGCCGAGCACGCCGAACGGACGAAGACGTTCCTCGGCGGCCTGGGCAAGACGCGCAAGACTGAACACGCCCGTCTGCAGAACGACCATGACCGGGCGCTTCGGGTCGTCGCCGAGATCGACGCAGTCGCCCTCGACCAACTCGACGAGGACTCCGTATGAGGATCACCGCAGCACAACGGACCGAGAACGAGAACCGCATCCGGGCGGCCATGGACCGGCTCCTTCGCGGCGAGATCCCGCTCGGCGGCACCTGTGACATAAAGACCCTCGCCCGCGAAGCCGCAGTCGACCGGACCGCGTTCTACGGCACTCGCCCTTACTCCCACCTACGAGTTGAGTTCGAACGACGCCTGCACGCCATCCAAGAGGCTGGCGAGATCCCCGATCCCCGCGAAGCCCAGATCGCCCGGCTCAAGGCAGAAAACACCAAGCTCCGGGAACGGCTGGCCCAGTCGGAGCAGACGATTGCAGAGCTCGCGGACTTCCGCGGCCAGGCCCTGGCCCGGCTGGCCGCCCAGCACGAGGAGATCATCCGGCTCCGCGAAGCCGCCGCCGCAACGACTCGGGTCAGCCGCCTGCCGCCGCCCCGAACCACCGCCATCGGGACATGCAGTTGATACCGCAAGCCCGACAGGGTGCTCGCTCTCGCATGCTGAAAGTAGACCTCACCAGCGATCAGACCGGGTCCTCGTCAGTCAGCGAAGGCATCGCGCGTGGACGCAGGACCATGAGCGAGCCTTCCAAGGTCGCCACCATGGCAAAGGGGAACCGGTCGAGCTCAAGACAGAGTGCAACGTCATCGGGATGGACTCCTTGGCGCACCCCCTCCGCCAGTTCGGCGGCGGCGCGCGACTCGGCAGCGCGGCGGAGGAACTCAGCAGCATCCGTCTCAGCCTCGGTGGCTCTCCGAGCGATGTATTGAGCGCACGCCAGATCTTCATCGGCCTGCCCATCGTCGCCAGTGACCACGAACGTGACACTGTCGCTCTCGCATGTCCGCAAGAGCTGAGCCGTTGCCTCCGCCACCACGAAGCTGGCGCACAGCACCAGCGAGGCCTCCTTGACCGCAAGGGCGCCGACCGTTCCTGCCGTGGTTTTCTGCACAACGGTCCGTCCGCCAAGGTCAATAGACCGCAGCCGGCCCGGCGAGTTGACGGTGTCGAACCCGGGCGCGGGCGGACCGTCTTTGAGCGCCACCCAATCCGGGTGGCGAGCCTTGAGCGCCAGGGCTTCGTCCAGCGACTCAGCAAGAACGATCTTTTCCGCCCCCTGGGCAAAGGCCCAGGCAGCCACGGTGAAAGCACGCATGACGTCGACCACGACCGCCACGGGCGGGGCTTCGACCAGTTCAGCGATGCCAAGGAAACGAGAGTCCATTCCGATCATGATCGCGCATGCCCGAACCGAAGCACCCGGAGGGTGATACGCATCACATCGATGGTCTCTCAATGCAACACCTCCGGCTGCCTGCGTCGCGAAAGTGGTCCGCAACGACCCGCCTGCTCAATCGCCACACGGGGTCACCCGCACAAGGCCTCTGCGGACACAAGGCACAGCTTCGCCCTCTACATGCTGGTGATCCTGCACCACTTGATGGACCGGCGGTTCGGTCTGAGCCCGGAGGAGCGGCGGGACTACCGGCTGCTGTACGGGGATCCGTGGCGGATGGTGCAGGACCTGTTGGGTCATGCGTTCCTTGAGACGACCCGCGAGCGGTATCTGGCCCCCGTCGCCGACCTGCGGCTGCGGTCGCTGCTGACCACCGCGCCCCCGTTCCGCGAAGGGGAGCGGCCGACGCGGGAGATGGATGAGGTGTTCGCGCGTCTGGCGCGGGAGGCCGAGGGCATCCAGGACATCGATGCCAAGCTGCAGGTCACCCCGCGGACGACAGGATGAGCCGGAGCGGGCGTACGGCGCCTCTGCCGACAGCGCCGGTGCGCAGACCACCGGTTCTGACGGGCAACGGCCTCGTCGTCGAGCACCGAGATCGAACGGGAGCCGTCGCGGTCTACGACTTCCGCACTCTGCCTGTCACGAATGCCTTGCGCCGGTCGCTGGCCCGCCTGTTCGCCGCGCGGTGCGTGCCGAGCCGGTGGAGCTCGCACCACAGCAGCAGGTACTTCTGGCTTCCCTTGCAGGCGTTCACCGCGTACTTGGCCACGCTGGACGCACCGGTTGCCGACCTCGACCAGCTGACCGCGGGGGTGTGGAAGCAGTGGCGGCTCAGTCGACAGAACACCCGCTTCGGCTACCGCCAGATCACCACCGTGCGAGGGCTGCTGCTGGACGACCCGCGGCTGTCCGCGGCGGCACGGGAAGCTCTCGCCCGCCGCGTCCTGCAGCCCAGGGCCAAGGAAGTGTCCTTCCAGGAGGCCGAGTTCGACGCGATCGTCACCACGGCGCGGCGAATGTTCCGTGCCGCGCATCTGCGGATTACGGGCAACGCCCGCCACCTCGCCCAATGGCGGTCGGGAACGTTCGCTCGCGGCAGCGAGGCATGGCTGCTGGGTGAGGCGCTGGACTGTCTGGCCCGGACCGGTGAGGCACCCCACGACACCCGGGTGCGTCGCCAGCGTGGCCGGGTGCTCGCCCGCTATGCGCGGGTGCTGGGCGGGGAGCGGCCCGAGCACACGTGGCAGCGGCTGTTCTTGACCCGGATGGAGACGGTCGCGCTGGGGGTGCTGCTGCTGGCCGAGCACGGCTGGAACCTGTCGGTGATCAACCGGTTGAAGGTGCCGCAAGCGGCCCCGGATGCCGGCAGCGACGGCCCGCGGATCTACCGGGTCGAGCTGGAGAAGCACAAGCGGGGCGCCGGCCGGTACTTCGAGACCCGCAACCTCACCGACGACGGGGCCGCCTCCCCCGGGCGGCTCATCACGCAGGCCCTGGAGGCCACCGTGTTCGCCCGCGCGGCCGTGCACACGCTGAGCCCCGGCACGGACCGCTTCCTGATCTGGCGCTCCGCCAAGGCTCCGCTGGAGCACCCGCCCGCCGAGAGCGGCAAGAAGTCGGGCATCGGAGTGTTCGGGTTCGGCATATCCGGCAGTACGGCCAAGGGCTGGGCGACCCAGCAGGGCTTCTCCTCCTCGCCGTTCCGCAGGGGGCGACGGACGGTGAACACCCTGCACCGGCGCGCGCCCGGACAGAACAGCCAGGCCACCCACGACCGCGTCTACACGCTGACCGATCCCCAGGTCCGCAAGGACGCGATCCCGGTCATCGCCGAGGCAGCCGAAGCCGTCGTGACCCGAGCCCACGCAACCGTGCTCGCCGCCGAACTGCGCGAGGGAGCCGATCCGGCCGACCAACCGACCGCCACCGCCGACTGCCATGACTACGAAAACAGCCCCCATCCCAGCCCCGGCGGCGGCTGCGGCGCCTCGTTCCTGATGTGCCTGGCCTGCCCCAACGCCCGGATCCACCCCGCCCACCACAGCCGCCTGGCCCACCTGCATCACGCACTCGACAACCTGCGCACCGCCCTGGACCCAGGCCAGTGGCACCGCCAGTGGGAGGACGGACACGCCCGCCTGGAACACCTCAAGGGCCAGCTCGGCACCGCAGTGTGGACCCGCGCCCTGGCCGACGTGACCGACACCGACCGCGAACTCATCGCCCTGCTGCTCAACGGAGACCTCGACCCGTGACGGCCACCCCGGCTCCCGTCCGTGTCCTTCCCGGACCCGACACCCCCGTCATCCCCGCCCACCGGATCGCCGGCGGCTACACCGGCCCTATCGCGCGCTACGCGGCGCCGGCCTGGCCTCTGATCCCCATGAACGCCAACCCGGGCGTCACGCACAGCACCATCCACTGGCCGAGGTTCCCCGACACGTTCCGTGAGGAGATGCGGCTGGCCGCCTGGACCTTGATCAACGGCGAACTGCCCGCCGTGTTCCTGCGTGAGCGTCATCCCACCTGGCGCTCACGCCAGGCGCCCAAGGTGCTCTGCCAGACGATCGGGACCTGGTGCCGGCTCGCCGAGTGGCTCACCGACCGGGGCATCACCACACTGAGCGACTGCACCACACAGGTACTGGGTGAGTACGGCCTTCACGTGCGCGACAGTGGGGCGGCCCGCATCACGGTGCACAGCGTGCTGTCGTCGCTGACCCGGCTGTGGGTCTTCGACCAGCTCAATGCCCGTCCCAGTGGAATCGGCCGTCCGCCGTGGGAGACCGAGAGGTTGGACGACTACCTGCCGGCGGCGACGCCGGGCGGCGAGAACGCCGCCGAGGCGATCGCCGAGCAGACCATGGGCCCCCTGCTCGTGTGGGCGATCCGCACGGTCGACGAGTACAGCGACGACATCCTGGCCGCCTGGACCGAACGCAACCGTCTGCATGCGCAGGCTGCCGCCAACAGCGCCACGCCCGCCTCAAGAGCCGCCCTTCGGGCCTTCATGGACCGCATCGACGCCGGCCAACTACCGATTCCGACCACACAGTGGCTGGGCAGAACCACGATCGCCGGCGCCTATATCGCCGCGCTCACCGGCGCCTCCCTCGGCCAGGTCTACAGCACCACCCGTGATCACGGCTGGCGGCAGGCCGCCCTGGACCGGCCCGGCCCCTGCCGGCTCCGTGTGCCGGTCACCGGCACACTCGGCGGAGCCCCGTGGAGGGAGGCTGTCGACTACACCGAAGCAGGCTTTCTGATGCGCCAGTTGGGCACGGCGTGCTTCATCGTCATCGCCTACCTGACCGGGATGCGTCCCGGCGAGGCGGCCGGGCTGCGCAGCGGCTGCTGTCCCGACCCGGAGCCGGACAGCGCTGGGCGCACGGGGCGGCACTTGATCACGAGCACCGTGTACAAGACCGCCCGCGACGACGACGGCAACCACCGCTCCGAGGGCCAGGTCCGCGATGCTCCCTGGGTGGCCATCGCCCCCGTCGTGAACGCCATCCGTGTGCTGGAGCGCATGGTTCCCCAAGGGCATCTGCTGTTCGACCACCACGCCCACGACCTGCGCGGCACCCGGGCCGGCACCGGCTCCCTCACCGTGCACACCCTGGGAACCCGGGTGGAGGACTTCATCACCTGGGCCAACCACGAGGCAGCCGCCCGCGGGCTGGTCCACGAGGTCATCCCGCCGGATCCGCACGGCAGGATCGGTACCGAGCGGTTCCGCAGGAGCCTGGCCTGGCACATCGCCCGCCGTCCCGGGGCCTGGTCGCGCTCGCGATTCAGTACGGCCATCTGCGGACTTCCGTAGCGGCCGGATATGCCGCGCGCAGCCGGGACGGCATCCACGACCTCCTCGACGTCGAGACGGCCCGCGCCACCATCGACACCGTCGCCGACCTGAACGCCGCTCTCGAGGACGGCCTCGGCATCTCCGGGCCCGCCGCCCGCCGCGCCATCAAGGCCGCCGCCACCGCGCCCCAGTACACCGGCACCGTCATCACCGCACGGCAGGCCCGACAGATCCTCACCAACCCCCACCTGGCCGTCTACGACAATCCCCACACGCTGCTGATGTGCGTCTACAAACGCGACAAGGCCCTGTGCCACCGCGGCCTCAAGGACACCCCCAGCCTCGACCACTGCATCCCCGCCTGCGCGAACATCGCCCGCACCGACCAACACGCCACCGGCCTACGCCTCCGCGCCACCTCGCTTGACCAGCAGGCAGGCCACACCCCCGGCCCGCTGGGCGAACGGCTACAGAGCAACGCTGCCCGGCTGCGCGACCTCGCCGACACCCACCACCGCACCCGCACCACCCTTCAGGACGGCACCGCATGAGCCCCGCACCCGACGAACGCGACCGTATCCGCGCGGCCATGGACCGCATCCTGCAAGGAACCGCGCAGCACTCCAACGGCGCGCTGACGATCGTCGCCCTGGCCCAGGAAGCCGGCCTACCGCGCAACGCGCTCACCCAGCGTCACCCGGACCTCAAGAACGACTTCTACGCGCAGGTCAGGGCGCGCGGACAGACGCCGGACTCCGAGATCCGCCTGCGCCAACAGATCGTCAAACTCAAGGAGCTCCGAGCCAAGGACGCACAGGAGCTGTCCCAGCTGCGGACCGATGTCGATCACCTGGTCCGCGCTGTTAACCAACTGACCGTGGAGAACCGACAACTGCGCGGTGCACTGTCACAGCCCACCTCCCCCGTTCGAGTGTTGCCAACCCAACCGCACCCGAACCGGATGCTCTGAGAACTGCCTTGGTCACTCGGCGGGACTCAGGTGGACTCGCGGTTGCCGCATCGCCGTACGGTGGCTTCCCGCTTCTCTCGGCGGACGATATGTCCAGTACGGCGAGTTCCTGGCCGACGAGGCTGACGTTCCCCTCAGCAGCACGCGGCTCGGCACCCGAGCGAGCCTGCCGACGGAGAGCTGCTTCAGAACCACACGCTGTGGAGGACCGCATGGCCGCGGTCAGTACGGACAACACCGCACCGGAAAAGCACGAGCTCCCGTGATCGCTGCTGAAGAGACATTCGACGGCACCTGATGCCCCAGGTGGTGCGGTGTCTGAACAGCGCGATCCACGGCAGCTGCTCGCGTTCGTCCGCTTGCCTGCCTCCTTGGCTCGCGCGTCCGCCTGGATGGAGGCGGGTTCCTCGGCGGGCAGCCGCGGGTGGTCCCATGGGGGCGCGGTGGAACTTCGACCAGATCGAGCCGCGACGTGGAGCAGCGCGGGTCAGGAGCGGCAAGGTGCCCTGGTGGTGCTTCGTATGACGAGGTGTGGTGTGACGACGACTTCTCGTTCGTCGTCCGTCGCCCCACCCTCCAGCCGGGCGACGGCCCGGCTCACGGCCCGGCGCGCCAGCTGGCGGGCTTCTTGCCCGACCGTGGTGAGTTGGACGTGGGCCAGGCGGGCGAGGTGGCTGTCGTCGAAGCCGACGACCGAGATCTCGTCGGGCACAGGGATACGGGCGCGCAGGAAGGTGTCGAGGACGCCGATGGCGCAGTGGTCGTTGAAGGCGAGGACGGCGGTGGGGCGGGCAGCCGCGGCGAGGAGTGTTCGTGCGGCTGCCGCGCCGTGGTCCTCGGTCAGCCCGCCCGGCACGAGGCGGACGCGGTCGGTGAGGCCGTGGTGCTTCATGGCCGACTTGTAGCCGCGGCGCCGGTCGGCCGCGCCCGGCGCCCTGCCCCCGTCGATGTGGGCGATGTCGCGGTGGCCGAGTGCCACGAGGTGGTCGACCGCCTGGCGGGCGCCCTCGTCGTCGGCCGCGCGGACGACGTCGACGCCGTCGGCGAGCGGACGCAGCCGGCGGGCTACGGAGACGACGGGAAGCTGCGCCGCGACTTCTGCCAGCCGGGCCGCCGGGGCATGGGGGCTGAGCAGGATCAGCGCCTCGCAGCGGTCGGCGAGCAGCATCTCCACCGCCTCCTGTTCGCTGCGGCTCGCGGCGACGGCGCTGAGCGCGATCTGATAGCCGGCCGCCCCCGCCGCGGCGTAGAGCGCCTCAACCATGTCGGCGTGGAAGGGCTGTCGCAGGTCGAACTGCACTCCCACCAGGTGCGAGCGGCTGCTGCGCAGGAGGCGGGCCCTGCTGTCCGGCCGGTAGCCGATCTCCTGCGCGGCCCGCAGCACCCGCTCGCTACTTGCCGCGCTGGGGCCCTTGGCACCGCGCATGACCATGGAAGCAAGCGGCACGGAGACACCTGCCCGCGCCGCGAGGTCGCTGAGCGTCGGCCGCTTTCCGTCCGGTACGGCAGAGCGCGATGGCACCGTCGGCCTTCCTGCTCGAGGGTCTTCTCCGAGGTGATCGTAGACCGGGCCAAGCAGGACACGCACTGGTCAATGTTGTTACAACGTTATAAATCAAATGTCCGCACAAACCCTTGACAGGCTGCCCCGCGCCTGGCGTACTGCTCCTGTTCTCTTAGAACGTTATAAGTCTGGAGCTGTGATGTACACGTTGGCGGTCTGTGCCGAGATGGTCTACCGCGACCTGCCCATCGAGGAGCGGGCCCGGCGCATCCACGAGGCCGGCTTCCAGGTGGAGATCTGGGACTGGACCCGGCACGACCTGAACGCACTGGCCAAGACCCCCGCCGAGTTCTCCTCGATGACCGGCTACATCCGCGGCACCCTGACCGACCCGGACGGCGCAGCCGAACTCCTGCGCACAGCCGAGGAATCAATCAAGGCCGCCGAGCATCTCGGCTGCCCCCGGCTCAACCTGCACGGCACCGGCCTGGACGGCGAGGGCCTGCCCGTGGTGCCGGTGACCGGCGAGGCCACCGGCGAAATGTGGATCAACGCCCACCGCACGCTCGCCCGCCTGGCCGAACTGGGCGAAAGCGCGGGCGTCACCTTCACCCTGGAGAACCTCAACACCGCCGTCGACCACCCCAGCGTCCCGTTCGCGCGGGCCCACGACACCTTCGCCCTGGTCGCGGCAGTCGATCGGCCCGGTCTGCGGATGAATCTGGACCTGTACCACGCCCAGATCGGCGAGGGAAACCTCATCGAGCTGATCCGCCGCGCGCATGGCGCGGGGCTGATCGGAGAGATCCAGGTCGCCGACGTGCCCGGCCGCCGCGAACCCGGCACCGGAGAGATCAACTATCCGGCCGTCGCCCGCGCCCTCACCGACCTCGGCTACGACGGCACGATCGCCCTGGAGGCATGGCCCTCCGGCGACAGTCACACCGCCATGGAGCGGTTCCGCGCCGCGTTCACCCTCTGATCCCCACCCCGAGCCGCACAGCCGGCCACCCAGTAGCTCCCCGTCCGACCCACAACGGGATGTGTTGTGTCCCGCCAGTGGGTCACCCCTTCCCGCAAGTCAGCACAGTGAGGTGCCGAAATGAACCGCTCGCTTCCCTCCCGCTCCCGCAGATTCACCATGCTCGTGGCCATGGCCGCCACCGCAGTCCTCACGGTCGCCGGCTGCTCCAGCAGCTCGGGCGGCAAGAAGTCGGAGGAGAGCGCCGGTGGCGTCTCTGCCGGCAAGGCCACCACGCCCCGCATGACCATCGCGATGATCACGCACGCCGTCCCCGGTGACACGTTCTGGGACACCATCCGCAAGGGCGCCCAGGCCGCCGCTGCGAAGGACAATGTCAAGCTGGTCTACTCCTCCGACCCGAACGGGGGCAACCAGGCCAACTTGGTGCAGAACGCGATCGACCAGAAGGTCGACGGCATCGCCGTCACCCTCGCCAAGCCCGATGCCATGAAGGGCACCGTGGCCAAGGCGGTGCAGGCCGGTATACCCGTGGTCGGCTTCAACTCCGGTGTGGACGACTGGAAGAAGCAGGGCCTGCTCGAGTACTTCGGCCAGGACGAGACCGTCGCGGGCGAGGCGGTCGGGAAGAAGCTGAGTTCCCTCGGTGCCAAGAAGGTCGCCTGTGTCATTCAGGAACAGGGCCAGGTCGCCCTCGAGGCACGCTGCGCGGGCGTCAAGAAGGGCTTCTCGGGCACGACGGAAAACCTGTTCGTCAACGGCGCCGACATGCCGTCCGTGAAGTCGACCGTCACCGCCAAGCTCAAGCAGGACCCTTCCATCGACTACGTCGTCACCCTCGCCGCCCCGGTCGCGCTGACCGCCACGCAGGCGGTGTCCGACGGCGGCAGCAAGGCCAAGGTCGCCACCTTCGACCTCAACAAGCAACTCGTGAAGGCCATCCAGGACGGCAGCATCCAGTTCGCCGTCGACCAGCAGCCCTACCTGCAGGGCTACCTGGCTGTCGACTCCCTCTGGCTCTACAAGAACAACGGCAACTACAGCGGCGGCGGCGTCGCGCCCGTGTTGACCGGCCCGGCCTTCGTCGACAAGTCCAACGTCGCCGCCGTCGCCGCGTTCGCCGCCAAGGGAACACGGTGACGCGTACGACCCGGGTCACGGCCGGACCCATGTGGGTCCGGCCGGCCCACTGCTGACCGTCACCGCCGCCCCCCCAAGGCAAGGAACCACATGACCCACCACACCTCCCTCGGAGTCGCCGTGATCGGCGCCGGCCGCATGGGAGCCGACCATGTACGCCGGATCAGCGAGGTGACCAGCGGCGCCCATGTGGCCGCCGTCGTCGACGTCGACATCGATCGCGCCAAGACGGTCGCCGCCGACGTCGAAGGATGCGCGGCCTACGGCGACGTCGCCGAAGCGATGGCCTCACCCGACGTCGACGCCGTAGTGCTCGCCTCCCCGGGCATCGCCCACGAGGCGGCACTGCTCACCGCGTTCGAGCACGACCTGCCCGTCCTGTGCGAGAAGCCCCTCACCCCCGACGCCGCCTCCGCCCTGCGTGTACTGGAGGCCGAGCAGCGGCTCGGGCACCGCCGGGTGCAGGTGGGCTTCATGCGCCGCTACGACCACGAGTACCTCAAGCTCAAAGCGCTGCTGGACAGCGGGGAACTGGGCCGGCCGCTGATGCTGCACAACCGGCACCGCAACCCGTCGTGCCCGCCGGACTTCACCAGCGCCATGCTCATCAACGACTCCGTCACCCACGAGATGGACGTCACCCGCTGGCTGCTCGGCCAGGAGATCACCTCCGTCACCGTCATGCGGCCGCGGCCCTCCGGCAACGCGCCCGAAGGACTGGCCGATCCCCAGTTCGTCGTCTTCGAAACCGACGGCGGCGCCCTCGTCGACGTCGAGATCTACGTCAACGCCCGCTACGGCTATCAGGTCCAGGCCGAGGCGGTGTGCGAGCACGGCACCGCCCGCATCGGCGACCGGCACGACGTGCTCGTCAGCACCGGCGGACGCTGGGGCGGCACGGTCACCCCCGGCTTCGTCGAGCGGTTCGAGGAAGCGTACGACCGCGAGGTCCAGGCATGGGTCGACGCCACCCGACGCGGCGAGGTCACCGGCCCCAGCGCCTGGGACGGCTACGCCGTGGCCGCGGTCTGCGAGGCGGGCATCCGCGCCCAGACCGAGGGCCGGCGCGTCGAGGTGGAACTGGCCGACCGCCCAGCCCTCTACATCTGACCCCCACCGCCGGCACACCGAACCAGCGGGGAACGACCGCTCCCCGCCCGACCACACCGCAGACGGGACGCAACATGAAGATCGGTCTGAACACTGACAGCGTCGGGCAGCTCACGCTCGACGAGACCCTGGACCTGGCCGCCGAACTCAGCCTGGACCACGTGGAGTTCGCCACCGGCGCCTGGTCCACGGCCCCGCACATCGACATTGACCGGCTTCTCGACAGCGACGGCGCGCGCCGCGAACTGCTGGCCAAGGTCGCCGACCGAGGGCTCACGATCAGCGCCCTCACCTGCTCAGGCAATCCCCTGCACCCCGGGCCCAGCGGCCGCGAGCACGACCAGGTCGCGCGCAGGACGATCGCTCTCGCCCCGCTCCTCGGCGTCGACCGCGTGGTGATGATGTCCGGGCTGCCGGGCGGGCCGGGCGACGCCAACCCCAACTGGATCACGGTCTCCTGGCCGCCGGAGACCACACAGATCCTCGACTGGCAATGGTCCGAAGCCGTACTCCCGTACTGGCGAGACCTCGTCGCCCACTCCCGTGACCGGGGCGTACCCAAACTCGCTCTGGAGATGCACGCCCACCAGGCGGTCTACAACGTCCCCACCCTCCTGCGCCTGCGCGAGGAGGTCGGGCCCGTGGTCGGGGCCAACTTCGACCCCAGTCACCTGATGTGGATGGGTGCCGACCCGCTGGCCGCCATCGAGGCCCTGGGCGAGGCGATCTACCACGTGCACGCCAAGGACACCCGGCTGGAACCCTCCCGGCAGGCGCTGACCAGCAGGCTGGAGACGCTGCCGGTCATGGCCGCCAAGGCACGCTCCTGGAACTACGTCACCCTCGGCTACGGCCACGACGACGCGTTCTGGCGCGCTTTCTGCCTCGCCCTGCGCCGAGCCGGCTACGACGACGTCCTGAGCATCGAGCACGAGGACGCTCTTGTGGCCCCCGTCGAGGGCGTCACCAAAACCGTCGATCTCCTGCGCCGCGTCATCCTGCGCGACCCCAGCTCCTACAAGCCCCAGGAGATCTGAGCCGTCCGAAGCCGCACGGAAACAAGTTCCGCGCGGCTGGGTCCGCCAGGCCGAGGTCGACCGCGGCGAGCGGGACGACGGGTTGACCACCGCCGAGCATGAGGAACTGAGAGTGCGGGATGTGAGCTGATGTCCGTTTCGGGGTTGGGCCTGGGTTAGGAGCCCTGGTCGGCGGGGCGAGTGGACGGTCAGGGGCAGGGCTGAGCGAACAGGCCGGGCTCGGGTTCGGTGAGGATGCCCCGTGACCAGGCGTTTCAGCTTGGAGCGGATGCCTTCGGTGTTCTTCGGGACGATGGGCAGGTCGAGGGCCTGGCAGAGGTCGCGGGCACGCAGCGGCTTTCCGGTGTCGGCGAAGGTGGTGAGGATCTGCTGGTAGGCGGGGTGGTCCGGGACGTCGGGTCGGGCCGGTTCGTCGGTGGGGGCCGGTGCGGGGATGTCGAGGAGGGTCTTGCGGGTGATGCGCAAGTTCTCGCTCTCCGCGTCGAGTTCCCCCAACCGGGCGGTGAGATCCGCCGGCGCCGCAGCCTGAGCAGGCCCGGACGGCGGGCAGCCGCCCAGGACTTCGTGCGCCGGGACTTCACCGCCGACGCACCGGACCAGGTGTGGTGCGGCGACATGACCGAGATCGACACCGGTGAGGGCAAGCTCTACCTACAACCGTGATCGACCTGTTCTGCCGCCGCCTGCTCGGCTACGCGATGGGCGAACTCCACGACGCCGAACTGGTCGTCGCCGCCCTGCACATGGCCGTCGCCACCCGCGGCGGCGACGTCAAGTGCGTGATCTTCCATAGTGATCGCGGCAGCGAGTACACCTCCCGCCGCTTCCGCCAGACCTGCCGGAAACACGGGCGTGACCCAGTCCGTGGGCCGGGTCACGCCGTGTTTCGACAATGCCGTCAGCGAGGCGTTCAACAGCGTGCTCAAGGTCGAGTACATCCACCGGCACACTTTCGCCACGCGTACCGAGGCCCGGCTGAAGATCGCCACGTGGATCACCGGCTTCTACAACGCACGTCGGCTACACAGCGTGTGCGGCTGGAAGAGCCCGATCGACTACGAACACGGCTACCGGGCCGGCTTCACCGAGGAGCTGGCTGCATAGGAAGGGTCCACGAAACCGGGGCATTGACATCGGGACTGATGCTGAACTCGACAGAGACCGCCAACCCGTCCTCGGCGGCCTCCAGCCAATGGAGGCGGTGCGGTGGATCAGCTGCGGTGCCACGCCGGTGCGGTCACTTCCAGTCGCTGTTCGATGGCGCCATCGCTGTTGGCTCCGTTTCTTGGGCGGCCGCTTGCTTGTGCTCGATGAGGGCCGTGGTACCGGCTACCACCGCAGAAAGAGCCACGGCGGCGGACAGCATGGTCGAGGTACGGCTGACGTCGCGCCGCAGGCCCGCAGCCAGGAAAGCGGCGGCATCGACCGAGTCCATGACGATGTTCACCGCAAGAAACTGCTGCTGCTGGGGCCGGGTGAAACTGTCCATCCGTTGCAGTCCAAGCCCGAGAGCAGCGTTGCGGATCGCGAACATCCGCGAATAAGGGATCGCGGGGGTACCGCTAGCCGTGAGCTGGAAAAACCGCGCGGCCAGCCGCGGGGTGAACAAGTGGGTGGCCGCGACGATGAAGCGCCCGGTCGTCAGCGCTCTGCGGGAAGGAACCAGGTGGAGGGGGAATTTGGACATGGAGAATCCTTTCAATCCGGAACGGGCCGGTCAGTTGTTCAGGAGGTGGCGGGTCAGGAATTCGACCTGGTCCACAACGACGGCGTCGAACGGCTCCCCCAGGTAGAATTCGAAATGGTCGGCGTCGTATCGTTTTACCTCACCGCGCGGGGCAGTTCGGGCGTAGGCCAGGGTTTCCGCTGCCGGCGTCACCGATGACGGAAGATCACATCCCGCGCTTTGACACACCGGGCGGTCTGCCGGAGCCGCAACCACGCGACTCCGGCAGGCCGCTCATCCTGGGACGCTTCAGCGCGAGTCGGGGCGGGCGAGGCCCGAAGCGGCGTCGAGGCTGTCGATGGCGGTTCGGGCCTCGGACACCGCGGCGGCGATCGCGGCGGCGGCCTGCCCGGCTTGTTCGGGCGTGTGGGACGGCATGACCTGTAGGCGCAGTCTGGCAGAGCCGCTTGGCACCACGGGGTATTCGACGACCATGGCCGCCACTCCGCGCGGGCGCAGATTGCGGTGTGTGGCGTGCTACGCGTTCGTCGCCGATGACGGCGGGAACAGGGTTTTCTATGGGGTTCAGAGCTCGGCGACGACGCGTCGCAGTGTGCCCGGCGCGATGCGCAGCATGGCGGGCATGACTTTCGTCTGACCGGGGAATGCCATGTTCCGCCCCCGCCGAAGAGCCTTCATCGTGACCGCCGCCACCTGCTCGGGAGTCAGTTTCTTCCCCGTGGCTTCGGCGTTCATGGGCGTGTCCGTGGACGGGGGGAGGACCTCGAGGATATGGGTGCCCTGCGGGGCGAGTTGACGGCGCAAGCCATCCGCAAAGCCGTGCAGGCCGGCCTTCACCGCGCCGTGGGTAGGTGCGCGAGTGGGCGAGACCAGAGCGAACCCTGAGGTGATGAATACGATCGCGTCGGGCGATGGCCATCGCTCGAGCACTTCACCCGTCAAGTGGATGGGGGCGGTGAGGTTCAACGCCACCTCGGCATCGAGAGTCGCATTGGGGTTCTTGCCGACTGCATAGTCTCGTTCCTCGAACGTACCGGCGTTGTTGACCAACACGTCCAGACTCCCGAAGCGATCAGCGACTGCTTGCAACAACGCTGCCCGATCAGCTGCGTTCGTCACATCAGCCTGCACGGCCAGCGCCTGCGGGTGTGCCTGCGCGAATCGGTCAAGCGCAGCCTGCGAACGCCCGCAAACGACGACAGACGCCCCGAGCTCCACGAAGGATTGCGCGAGGCTCAAGCCGATGCCTGAGGTTCCGCCCGTGATGAGTACGGTCTGTGACATGATGTCGCCTCTCCGTATAGCGTACCGATTGGTACGAAACACGTTAGCACATCCGTACCGATCGGTACCGAAGGGGTAGGATGAAGAAATGACCTCGACGACACCGGTCCCTCCTGGCAGGCCTCGCGCGTTCGACATCGACGAGGCACTCGATCGTGCAGTCCTGGTGTTCTGGTCAAAGGGTTTCGAGGGTGCCAGCCTTGACGACCTCACCGAGGCGATGGGTATCAGCCGCCCCAGCCTGTACAGGGCGTTCGGCAGCAAAGAAGACCTCTTCTACAAGGCGCTGGAGCGGTACACCGAGGGCTTGACCTCCTACTTCGCTCGGGCTCTGGCAGAGCCCACAAGTGCAGCAGTGGCTACTGCCGTGCTCCACGGGACGGTCGAGGCGGCAACCATGCCGGGATTGCCCACGGGCTGTCTTGGCGTGCATGGTGCGTTGGCTACCGGGGATGAGAGCCGCCCGGTCCGAGACGCACTCATCGCATGGCGTGAGGACGGGATAGCCCACTTGACGCGCCGGTTTCAACAGGCGGTGGACGCCGGTGACCTTCCGCCTTCCACAGATCCTCATCTTCTCGCGCTCTACCTGAGAACAGTCGCCAATGGGATTGCCGTCCAGGCCGCGAGTGGTAGTTCCCGCCCTGAGCTGCTGCAAGTCGCGAATCTCGCGTTGGGCAGCTGGCCAAAGCCGTAGTCAGCCAGTCAGCCCGGATCTGCGCACGTACTTCGGTTTTCCGTGGTTCGCGCGAGGCCGGCGTGACTGGCGCGACGGGCGGACGAGCTGCGGGTGCGGCGGTAGTGGGCGGTTCCGAGGGTGCGCGGGATGCCGACGCTTCGACAGGGGCTGGCGAGACAGCGCGTGCCGGGGCCGAGGCGCGCAGTCAACTACCGATGATCAACTGTTCATCAAGCCGTGCGTGCCGGCGGCATCCCGGCTCCCGCCCTTGTCGCGTCGGTGCCCCAGCTGGCCAGCAGTCGTAGTGCCTCCGCCGACGGGGAACCGGGTTCGGCGTGGTACGTCGCCAGCGTCTGTTCGTGGTCGTCGGCCAGGTGGAATGACTCGGGGTGGAGGTCGAGTTCGCCGACGAGCGGGTGGTGCAGGCGCTGGATGCCGTAGCACTTGTCCTTGACGTCGTGGGTGGCCCACAGCAGCCGGAACTCCTCGCTCTTCACGGAGAGTTCGCCCACCAGCGCGGACAGCCGGGGGTCGTTGGGATGGGAGCCGGCGTCCATGCGCAGCTGAGCGACGACGTTGTTCGCTTTGTGCTCCCAGTCCACGAACAGGTCGCGGTACTCGGGCCTGAGGAACACCAGCCGTGCCCAGTTCCGCTCGTGCGCCGGCAGCTCGGCCCAGTCGCCGAAGACCGCCGCGGCCATCCGGTTCCAGGCGAGGATGTCCGAGCGCCGCCCCACGAGGATCGCCGGGACGCCGTCCATGGTGTCCAGCAGCGTCCGCAGGGGGCCCCGCACGTGCTGGGCGCGGCCGGCCGGCTTCTTCTTCTGCTGCTTCGGCTTCGCCAGGTGCGTGAGGTGCGCGTGCTCGGCGTCGCTCAGCCTGAGCGCGCGGGCGATGGCGTCGAGGACCTCCGCCGACACGTGCCGCCCGTTGCCCTGTTCCAGCCGCGTGTAGTACGCCACGGACACCCCGGCCAGCTGCGCCAGCTCCTCGCGGCGCAGCCCCGGCACTCGCCGGTACCGTCCGAAGCTCCGCAGCCCCACGTCCTCCGGCTTCAGCCGGGCCCTCCGGGTGCGCAGGAACTCGCTGAGCTCGGCACGCGGGTCCAGCGCGCCGGCGGCGGGCTCGTGCACCGGTTCGGGGTATTCGTCCATGCCTCGAGTATCCACGGTCGCACGCACACCAGCCTGACCCAGCCAGTGGTAGGCATCGCCGGCATACGCAAAGCCGTGACCTGGGTGAATACCGGACCGCCCAGCACGCTGGAGACCGTGCCCGGCTGGAAGGCAGCCGGGGCGTGGCTTGCATCAAGAACGGAGCACACCCCATGACCGCAACACAGGCGACCGAGTCGAGGACGCACCAGAGCGAAACGGCCGCGGAGGTGGTCGGCCGCCTTCGTGCGACGTTCAACACCGGCGTCACCCGCGGACTGGACTGGCGCGTCAACCAGCTGCAGCGGCTGCGGGCACTGCTGGTCGAAAACGAGCAGGAGCTGATCGAAGCGCTCTGGGCGGACCTGAGGAAGAACCCCGCCGAGGCGAAGACGCAGGAGATCGACTTCACCGTCGCCGACATCGACGAGACGCTGGCGAATCTCGAGAGCTGGCTTCAGCCCCGCCCGGTGGAGGTTCCCGCCCACTTCGGTGGTCCCA
The DNA here is from genome assembly GCF_042870385.1 of Streptomyces sp. NPDC006602. Lineage (NCBI taxonomy): Bacteria > Bacillati > Actinomycetota > Actinomycetes > Kitasatosporales > Streptomycetaceae > Streptomyces > Streptomyces sp. NPDC006602. The sequence continues at coordinate 19,266 of NZ_JBIAHG010000046.1, forward strand.
CGACCACGGCCTACACCACGTACGACCCGCTCGGGGTGGTCCTGGTGATCGCTCCGTGGAATTTCCCGCTGCACCTTCTCATCGACCCCATCATCGGCGCACTGGCCGCCGGGAACACCGTGGTGGCCAAGCCGAGCGAGATCTCGGTGCACACCTCGGCGGTCGCTTCACGCCTCCTGCGAGAGTACTTCGACCCTGACGTGCTCTCGGTGGTCGAGGGGGGCGCCGAGGAGACCACGGCCCTCCTGGCAGAGCGTTTCGACCACATCTTCTACACCGGCAATGGCACGGTCGGCCGGATCGTCATGGCCGCAGCCGCCAAGAACCTCACCCCCGTCACGCTCGAACTCGGGGGCAAGTCGCCGGTCTTCGTGGCGCCCGACGCCGACGTGGACGAGACCGCCAAGCGGCTGGTCGGCGCCAAGTTCGGCAACGCGGGGCAGCAGTGCATAGCCCCCGACTACGTGCTGGCCGATCCCGCCACCGCCGCCGCACTGGTTCCCGCCTTGCGTGCGGCTATCGAAGCTCAGTTCGGCACCAGCCCGCAGACCTCGGCCGGCTTCGGCCGGATCATCAACGAGCGGCACTTCGACCGGCTCACCGCTCTGCTGGACTCCGGCCAGGTGGCGGTGGGGGGCCGGCACGATCGCGACGACCTGTTCATCGCACCGACCGTGCTCACCGATGTCGACCCCGCGTCGCCGGTCATGCGGGAAGAGATCTTCGGCCCGATCATCGCCGTCGTCGAAGTCGAAGACCTCGATGCCGCCATCGCCTTCATCAACGAACGCGACAAGCCACTCGCGCTCTACGCCTTCACCGAGTCCGAGGCCACCAAGTCGCGCCTGGTGAACGAGACGTCCTCCGGCGGCGTCGCCTGGGGCCAGCCGGTGATGCAACTGCTCATGCCCGGCCTGCCTTTCGGGGGCGTCGGCGAAAGCGGCATGGGCCGGTACCACGGCCGGTACTCCCTCGAGACGTTCAGCCACCTCAAGGGTGTCGCGGACGTCCCGCTCAGCTAGCCTCGCGCTTTCTGCCGACGCCCCCATACCCCGATCCGCCGGGACAGCGTGGACCCCCTGCGTCGCTGACCTTCATCCCGTTTTCCTCCGTAGTGCAGAAAGAAAGCAACCCATGCCTGTCAACACTTCAGAAGTTTCGCCCGTCCCGTCACTTTTCTCCTCCGTCTCTCTCGGGAAGATCGAGCTCGCCAACCGCATCGTCATGGCACCGCTGACCCGGGTCCGGGCCGGTTCCTCCGGCATCCCCGGGGATCTGATGGTCGAGTACTACCGGCAGCGGGCGAGCGTCGGAATGATCATCACCGAGGGCACCTACCCCGATCACGCGTCGCAGGGGTATGTCGGTGAGCCGGGCATCGCCACCGACGAGCAGGCGGCCGGCTGGCAGCGGGTGTTCGAGGCGGTGCACGCCGAGGGCGGCCGCATCGTCCTGCAGATCATGCACGCCGGCCGCGGCACCCACCCCGACATCAACGGCGGCCGCCGCATCCTCGCCCCCAGCGCGATCGCCATCGACAACAAGACGTTCACCGAGAAGGGCGAGCAGCCCTACCCCGTACCGGAAGCGATGACCACCGCAGAGATCCGTGCAGCTCTGGAGGACTTCGTCACCGCGGCCCGCCGGGCGATGGAGGCGGGAGCGGACGGCGTGGAAATCCACGGCGCCAACGGCTACCTGCTCCAGGAGTTCCTCTCCCCGGCGGCCAACCAGCGCACCGATGGATACGGCGGCTCGCCGCACAACCGCGCCCGCTTCGTCGTCGAGGTCGTCACGGCCATCGCCCAGGCCGTCGGTGCCGAGCGGGTCGGGCTGCGGATCTCGCCGGAGGTCGACCTCGGGGACGTCTTCGAGACCGACCGGGACGACGTCCTGGCCACCTACGGCACCCTGCTCGACCAACTGCGCCCGCTGGGCCTGGCCTACCTCTCCGTACTGCACGCCGAGCCGGGCGGCGACCTGGTGCAGGAGCTGCGGCGGCGCTTCGACGGCAAGCTGATCGTCAACAGCGGCCCCTTCGGGGGGCAGACCACCCGCGAGCAGGCGCTCCAGCAGATCGAGGCCGGCCACGCCGACGCCGTGGTCGTGGGCCGGGCCCTCATCGCCAACCCCGACCTGGTCGAGCGCTGGCAGGGTGGCCACCCGGAGAACGAGCCGCGGCCGGAACTGTTCTACGGGCCGGGCGCCGAGGGCTACACCGACTACCCCTTCCTCGAAGCGGCTTGAAGCACCACAGTCACGCCTGTCCATGCGGCAGCCCCACTCACCCATGGACAGGCGCCCGACCGGCGACACTGTGCCCGCCTCTTTGAGCCCGCGGTCACACCGGCGATCACCGGCTCGAGGACCGTCGGGTCCGTCAGGGCGTTGACGGTCCGCAAGTTCCTGGTCAGCCTGCGTTCGGTGACCTCGTCGAGCACATCGCTCTTGTGCGCGGCCACCGCGGCGGCCTTCGGCCACAGCTGACGCCTATGACAGTTTTCCGGCGGCGGCCCATCCACCAGGTCCGCCTTTCGTAAGGGAGTCCGTCGCCGATATCCGTCCCCGCTGTACACCGGCGCCCATACCGTCCAGCCCGAACGCTGGGAACGGGGGTGACGAAAGAGGCTGTCGGCGGGACGGCATCTGGGTCTGGATGGGGTGGTGGACTACTTCACCCTGTCCGGTGACGAGGCGGGCTGGTTACGGAACAAAAGCGGCGCCACCGTCCAGGCCGACCTGACTCTTGGCGGCCTGGAAGCACTCCACCGGCGACGTGGACCAACTCGGACAGGGCGACCTCAGTGGGCGACCAGCACAGGTAGAAGGCGAGTTCACTGGTAGTCCGGTTGCGTCGGATCAGCAGGTGACGATGGACACCGGTGCCGGTGTGGAGCCACGCCCAGTCGTAGACGCGCGGGCCCTTCGCTCCCCGCTCCAGGCGTGCGCGCAACTGCGGGTCCTGGCCGTAGGCTTCGTCGCCGGTCACCCACGACGCGGTCACTCCGGCGTCCAACGCGGCGACGATCATCTCCCCGGCCAGGTGGGGCTTGGCGGCGTGAAGATCGAGATCTTCTCGGGTAGCGCCTGCACACCCTGACCTGCAGCGACCGCGTCGAGCAGATCTATCCCGCGCTCCAGGCCGGCTGACGCAGCCCGGAACCCGTGAGGGGCCTCCCGAAGTGGACCCCGTGAGGCCGGCAAGCGGGCTGAGAGCCCCTCAACACGCACGACTTGACAGGGAACACTGCCTGTCGACGTACAACTTGTGCGCCAGCTGGGCTCCACAGCCGCCGAGCAGGAGCCCGCACCAGAACGTGTCGTGGGCATGCGAGCGGCGGAACCCGTCCAGCTCGATGGCCTCGGTCGGCAGTACGACGGGCACGTCCGAGTGCTCATCCCCGATCACTGCCGCGTGCACCAGCCGCGTGTCCCGCACTACGACGACCCCCAATCGCCCATGGTCAACGATAGATGCCGCCGCATCGCAGTACATGAGCATCAGGGAGGCCGACGTCGCAAGCCGGGATCCCACCGATGGCGGCCGCGGCTGCGGATCGCCGTGGGTAAGCCGCTACGCACGTGCTGGGAGCAGCGGTTCCCCGAGCTGGTGGCGGCCGCCGCTGCGGCATGAGGCTTGCAGATCTGCAGCGGCGCCGTTCGGCGTGGGGGCGGCGCACGCGACGACTCGGGGGCGTGTGCGTGATGGAATGTATACGGTACGTAAGAATTCCTGGGTCGGCGTGCACACTTGCTTCCTCGATTCGCTTGGCTGATGGGTGAGGGCGCTACCGCTCTTCCGTGTCGACGGTGGGGGTCGGCAACGGCCGCCGAACGGGAAGGGTTTCGAGGCAATTGGATCTCGATATGGCTGCTCGCCTGCTGACGGGGGTGGTCGCCGTGCGGGTTTTCGCAGGTGACGTCCGCGCGGTGGGCAGGCGCCTGCTCAGCGCTGGTGTACGGGTCGGGGTGGCGCAGCTCGCCGCCCAGTACCGGCGGGGGGAGACCGCGAGACGGCGGAGTGGCGCCGGTGACGGGGGTTCGGGGGAGGCCCGGTGAGTGGTCAGCAGCCCGACCCGTGGGCGGATCAGGCGGTGCGCGATGATCTGGCCGCTGTACTGCCGACTACGTTCGTCGCGTTCTACAGCAGGCAGCACAAGGCGTATCTGCGGTACGCGCATGTGCAGTTGGACAGCCGTGAGGGGGCCGAGCAGGTCGTCGAAGACGTCTTCGTTCAGCTGGCGCGGACGCATGTGCTGCAGCAACCCAATGTCGATGCGTACGCGTGGGCTGCCCTGAAAGAGGAAGTCGTCCGCCGTCTGGAGATACAGGGACGGACCCTGGCCTTGGTGGAGACGGCCGCGTTCGCCGCCGTGCGCCATGCCTCCCGGTCCCGGTTCACCGTCCTGGAGTCCAAGTTGGGTCTGTACACGGCGATCGCCCGGCTGCCGGAACGTCAGTACGACGTGATTCTGCTGTGCTTCGTGCTCGGCCACCCCATGCGGCGGGTGGCGGAGTTGATGGGCATCTCCTACGGGACGGTCCGACCGCGTTTCCTGTCAGCACCCGTAAGAAACACTGAGTGACTGCGGCCCACATCTGGAAGGGGCGCGGCCTCCGGACGACTCGCTACGGAATGTCGCCCGAGAGGGCGTTGACGCGGTTCTCGTACTCGCGGCGGGCCTTGCGCTGTGCCGAGATCGCCAAGGTATCCGGGCGCCGTCGAGGGGCTGGCAGCGAGCGAGGAACTGGCGGTGGACCGAGGGTTTGGCGCTGCCGCGCAGGGTGTAGCCCTGGCCACGCAGTGACGGGCGGCTCCGGGGCGGGGCGTCCTCGTTGTCGGCGGTGGTGTGCTCGGGCATGAGGTCGGCGACGGCCGTGCGGATGGCGCCCCGGCTGACGCCGTGCTCGCGGGCCGGGGCGGCGATGGACCGGCCCTCCAGGTACGCGGTGCGTACGGCGTCGGTCTTCCCCTGCCGCGACGGCGGCGAGGGTCTGCATCATGACCTTCACCGTGGACAGCAGGTCACCGGTGCGCGGGTGGCGTGCGGTGAGGTCCATCGCAGAGGACGCGTCGTCGTGGATACGCGGGTGCCGCGCACGAGGCGGCTTCTTTGGTGGTGGATCGGGTGTGGTGTGACGTGGGTGAGGTGGGTTCGTCGAGCTCCCGGGACTCGTTCTCGGGGGTGTGGCTCTGCGGCGGGTCGTTGCACGACTCGTGGCAGGAATTGATGGTGCGGGCACGCACCCTCGCTATCTGGCCGGGCAGCGTTCCCTTGCCCAGCTTCACTCTGACCTCCCCGACTTTGAGCAGCGCCGCAGAACCGGACACCATCTGCAGGATCGCCTACTCCTCGGGAAGCACGCTGGACCATGCCGCCCCTCGCGGAGGGGGACCAGTAGCAGCCCGCCCGCCCCAGTTCGACCTCGAGGAACTGGCCGCTTCGAGTGCCCGGTGGCCGGGCGGAACGCCTGAACTTGACCGTATGGCTATGGTGTTGACCAGCTCCGACAGCTAGGGAGACGGCATGGACGAGCCCCTGCTCGCCCGCCTGCACTTCGGGCGTGACGACGCCGAGCGGGACGCGCGGGACGGGCGCGGGCTGCTGCTGCGGGGCGGGTTCCTGCCCAACGCCGCCCACGACGCGGCCGTGTCGGGCCGGAAGATGCTGATCATCGGCCGCAAGGGGTCCGGCAAGAGCGCCGTGTGCATGCGGCTGATGGCCGACGGCACGGACCGCCCGGGGCGGGTCCTGGTCACCCCGGACGACGCCGCGGGCGAGCAACTGCGGCGGTTCGAGCTGGAAGGGCTGCCGGGGGCCTCGGCCAAGGCGCTGATCTGGCGGTACGTGTTCGCCCTGCACGCCGCCCGGTTCCTCGTGGCGCACGCCGAGGACGCGCACGACCGCAGACCGGCGGCGGTGCGGGCGCTGCGGCGGTTCTTGAAGAAGAACGGCGAGTTGCCGGACGCGTCCGGCGCCCAGCTCGGCAGCCGGCTGGCACAGAGCGCCAGGGGGCTGCAGACCTCGCTGTCCCTGGAGGCGTTCGGCGTCAAGGCGGGGCTCGACCTCGCGCAGTCGCCGTCCGAAGGCGCGCACGCAGGCGGGCAGCTGGAGGTCGTCGAGAGGGGCGTGGCGCAGGCGTTCGCCGAACTCGGCTGCGACACCGCGCACGAGCCCCTGCTGCTCATGGTCGACCAGTTGGAACAGGTGTGGTCGGCCGAGCCCGACAGCGACTCCATGGTGATCGGGCTGCTGCTGGCGGCGCGGCACGGAGCGAGCGTCTACGGGCGGTTCGCGCGGTTCCTGCTGTTCCTGCGTTCGGACATCTACGACTCGCTGTCGTTCGGGGAGGGCGACAAGTACCGGGGAGACGAACTGCGCATCTCCTGGACCCGGCAGGCGCTGCGCGACCTGGCGATGGCCCGTGCACGCGCCTCCGCCGGGCCGGAGCTGACCGAACAGCGGTTGTGGCGCGAGGTGTTCCCGCCGGAGGTGGATGGCGAGGAGATCGCCGAGTACCTCTTCCGCCGCTGTCTGCCCCGGCCGCGCGACGCCATCCAGTTCCTCAACCGCTGTCTGGACACGGCGCGCGAGACCCCGGGCCGGGACCGGATCACGGAGGCGGACGTCCGTCAGGCGGGCCGGCTGTTCTCCGCGTGGAAGCTCAAGGACCTGTCCCAGGAGTACCTGGTCGCCCACCCCTTCCTCGCCAACCTCTTCCCGCTCTTCCAGAACGCCGGGTACGTGGTCACCCGTGCCGTGCTCACCGAGCGTTTCGAGGGGGCCCGCGAGACCCTGCACGGGCGGTTCCCCGCGTACGCGGGGACGCTCACGCCCACCGGGATCGTCGACGTCCTGCACGCGGTGGGCTTCCTCGGCGTGCGGCGCGGCAACGACGTGGTGTTCGCGGGGGACGACGCCCTGCCCGCGCAGCCGCACGAGACGGAGTTCCACATCCATCCGTGCTTCCGCGAGGCGATCGGCGCGACCGACGCGATCCACCTGTGGCCGTACGAGCCCCTCGTGGCGCGCGACCGTATCGTCCAGGCCCGTGGCTTCGGGTCCATCGTGTTCGGGCGCAGTGCCCGCAACCGCGACGACAGCCTGCTGGACGAACTGCGCCGGTCCTGCCGCTCCGTCCTCTCCCAGGTCGACCGGGCCGTGCTGCTCACCCCGGACGTCAGGAGCATGATCAGGGAGCGGATCGAGCACGTCCTCGACGACGTCGGCTGCATCCCCCACGACGCGGGGTCCATGGACATGGAGGGCCATCTCCTCAGCACCGCGCGCTACTTCGCCTCCTTCGCCGCCCAACTCCGCGCCAGCGGCCTTGACGACGGCGCGGGCGGCGTCGGAGGCGTCGCCCGCCGCCTGGACGAGGAGGCGCGACGGCTACGCGGGGTGGCGGGCGGGTCGTACGGCAGTCTCACGTAGTGCGCGGGAACGGTGAAGAACGCCCGGGGCGGGCCGGGCACGGTGATACTCGTGATGGATTACGAGGCGGGGGAGGTCACCGGTGCGGGGCACACTGCTCGCCGGGCGGTTCCGGATCACGGACCGGCTCGGCGCGGGCGGCATGGGCGAGGTCTGGGCCGCGCAGGACGAGCGCATGCGGCGGGACGTGGCGGTCAAGCTCGTCCACCCGCTGCTCGGCACCGACGAGGCCGCGACGCGGGCCCGGTTCGAGCGCGAGGTCCAGCTCGCCGGGCGGCTCTCCCACCCCAACGTCGTGACCGTGCACGACTGGGGCGAGGTGTCGGTCGAGGGCCGCCAGTTCCTCCACCTCGTGATGGAGCGCGTCCCCGGCGTCTCCCTGCACCGACGGCTCGGCGAGTCCACGCCCCCCTGGCCGGTCGCCGTCGCCTGGGCCGCGCAGATCGCGCAGGCGCTGGACGTCGCGCACCGCCGGGGCGTCGTACACCGGGACATCAAGCCCGCCAACGCTCTGCTCACCCCCGAAGGGACCGTCAAGGTCCTGGACTTCGGAGTCGCGAAGTTCCTGGGCGACACCCTCAGCGCCCGCCACCTAACCGCCCCCGGCCAACTGCTCGGCTCACCACACTACATGTCGCCCGAACAGGCCCTGGGCGCCCCGGAGACCGACCACCGGGGCGACCTGTACTCCCTGGGCTGCCTCCTCTACCACGCGCTCACCGGAAGCCCGCCGTTCGACGACGCCAACCTCGTGAACGTCCTGCGCATGCACATGAACGACGCCCCCGTCCCACCGGGCGCTCTCATGGCCGGGCTGCCCGCCGCGCTCGACGACCTCGTCGTCGACCTGCTCGCCAAGGCCCCCGGGGACCGCCCGGCCGACGGCGCCACCGTGCTGGACATCCTCACCGGCGTCCTCCTGAAGGCCGACGACCTGGACGTCGTACACCTAGGGCACGCGGACTCGGCCGCCGGGCAACTCCTGAAGAAGGTGTGGGCCCGGTAGACCCGGTCACCAGGCCGCCGAGTTGCCCGCCGCGATCGCCACCAACCGGTTGTCCGTCGTGCCGTAGAGCCTGCCGCCGCCGGCCCACAGTGCCACCGGCGCCGGGTCGTTCGTCGTCTCGCCGCCGACGAAGTCGAAGGTCCAGCGGGCGCGGCCGTCGGCCATGTCCAGGGCCCAGGTGCGGCCCGCCACCCACAGGTAGATGGTGTCGTCCCCGCACTCCAGCACCATCTGGAGGGATCTTTTCGAGGCCGAGGGGAGGCTGCCCGCCCAGCGGACCTCTCCGGTCGCCGCGTGGAAGGCGTACACGACGACTCCCGTCGGGTACTCGCGGGTCACCGCGTAGACGGTCTTCCGGTCCGGGGACACGACCACCGCGAGGAACGGCAGCGGTCGCTGCTCGCTGCGCCAAGCCGTCTGGCCGGTGACCGGTTCCACCGCGTAGAGGCGGTCGCTCAGGTAGAGGAAGAAACCGCCCGCGTAGCTGTGCGCGGGGTCGTACGTGGTGGCGGTCATGCTCGTGAGCCAGGTCAGGGAGCTCGCGATCCCGCCCGGCGCGGGCTCCTTCCAAAGGATCTTCCCGCGGGCGGTCGTATCGAGCGCGGCGAGCCTGCGCGAGCTGCGGTCAGGGTTGCTGGTCTGCCACAGCACGCGGGTGCCCGAGGACGGCACGAAGAGCCGGGGAGCGCCCGCGCCGAGGGCCGGGTCGTCGCCCGGGTCCGTGCGCGTCCACAGGAGGTCGCCGGACGCCCGGTCGACCGCCCAGACCAGGGCCGAGCTGCCTCTGCGGGCCGTGGTCCCGGCCTCGGCCATCGGCCTGTACGTCCCGGTGACGTACACCTGGTCGCCCAACACACCGGGTACCATCGTCCCCAAGTAGAAGCCCACCCCGGGGCCCGCACCGGTCCACAGCACCCGGCCCGTGGCGACGTCGACGGCGCGCAACGCGCGCGCGGTACTCCCGCCAAGCCCGTCCTTGCCCAGCACGTACGCCGTGCCATCCGCGCACGCGACGGGGTTGCCGCCCGAGTCGAGCATCCGGGCCTCCGAGGCGTTCGCCAGCGGGCCCCACGTCCGTCGGCCGGTGCGGCGGTCGTGGCCCTGAAGGCCGCTCTCACCAATCGCGAGGACCGTGTCGCCCGCGCCCACGAGCTGGATCAGCGCCGCGTCGAGCGGAGCCGTCCACAGCGGCTTCGCCACCGTCTTCGTGTCGAGCGAGCGCTTCGGGTCGACGAGCCGCGCGGCCCGCTCGGCCGCCTGCGACGTCTCGCCGCGCCGCATGGCGAGCCCCAGGGCCGTACCGCCGCCCGCCAGGACGACCGCCCCGCCGGCCAGCCCAAGCAGCAGCCTGCGCCGGGCGGGCCGGGCGGCAGGCTCGGGCGGGTCCTGCGGCCCCTCGTCCGCGGCCCCAGCCGGCGCCAGCACCGCCGCCGCCCGCTCGACCGCCTCCGTCAGCGCGCGCGGCAGCCAGGCCCCGCCCTGCGGGGACGCGTCCCGCGCCACGAACGCGACGATCTCGTGCGGCGCCGGACGCCCCGCCGGGTCCTTCACCAGACACGCCGCGACCATCAGCCGCAGCCCCGCGGGTACGGCGCAAAGGTCCGGCTCCGCCGACAGGACCCGGCCCGGCGTCCCGGGGTCCCCGGCCGCGCCGAAGGGGTCCTTGCCACCGGCCGCGTACGCGATGGTCGCGCCCAGCGCGAACACGTCCCCCGCCGGGGTGACCGGCTCACCTCGCACCTGCTCCGGCGCCATGTACGAAGCCGTGCCGAGACGGCGGCCCGTGGCGGTCAGCGCCGTGCTCGCGTCCACGGCGCGCGCGATGCCGAAGTCGATGACGTGCGGGCCGTCCAGTGCGAGCAGTACGTTGGCCGGTTTCAGGTCGCGGTGCACCAGCCCGGCCGTGTGGACGGCGGTCAGGGCCTCGGCGATCCCGGCGGTCAGCGCGCGCAACGTCCGGTCAGGCAGCGGGCCAGCGCTCTCCACCGCCTCCGCCAGTGTGAGGCTCGGTACGAATGTGGTGGCCAGCCACGGGACGTCGGCCTCGGTGTCGGCGTCCACAACCGGCGCGGTGAACGCGCCCGACACCTGCCGGGCCGCCTCCACCTCGCGCCGGAACCGTTCCCGGAACGCCGTGTCGTGCGCCAGCTCGGCCCGCACCAGCTTCACCGCGACCGTACGGCCGCCCGCCGACCGACCCAGGTAGACCGTGCCCATGCTGCCCGCCCCGAGCCTGCCCAGCAGCGTGTACGGGCCGACGGCGACCGGGTCGAAGGGGTCCAACTCCCTCATGGTCACGCTCCGTTCGCGTTGAGAGTGGCGATCGTGCCGGCCTCCGCGTCGGTCACGCACAAGTGGCCGTTCCCGGCGTCCCAGGTCAGGTCCATGGGGGCGCGGCTGCTCAGGCCCGTGTACTTCCAGCGGGGCTTGCCGTTCGAGGGGGACAGCGCCCACACGACCGAGGCGCCGTCCATCCGGTACAGATTGCCGTCGGCGTACAGCAGCCGGGAGCCGGCCGCCCCGATGGCCTTGCCGTCGGTCGGGAGGGGGGCGGTCCAGCGGGTACGGCCCGTGGCCGGGTCCAGGGCCAGCAGGGAGAAGTCGACGCCCTTCTTGTCGTCCAGCCGCAAGGCGTACAGCGTCGTGCCGTCCGTGTCGGTGGCGACTCCGGTGCCGAGGGTCGCGGACGCCAACATGCCGGCCTGGGACCAGCGGGGCTCACCCGTCGCCGGGTCCAGCTCGGAGAGGCGCAGATCGGTGGTGCCGACGACGAGGTGGCGTCCGGCGGTGGCGATCAGTCCGGCGGGCGTGGTCCGCGTCCACGCGCGCTTGCCGTCGGCGGTGAGCGCCGTGAGCCCTTTCATGGAGCCGAAGACGAAGGGGCTGGCGGAGGCGTCCGGTAGCGTCCCGTAGACCGGGATGGCGTCGGACGGGTTCGGGTAGGACCAGCGGACCTTGCGGGAGGCCAGGTCGAACGCGACGATCGACGTCGATCCGCTCTTCGTCCCGACTGTCAGGTACGCCGTCCCGTCCCGGATTCCCCACCAGCGCAGGACTCCCGTGGTGTCGGCGGACTTGTCGAGCACGGTCTTCCAGAGGAACTTCCGGGACGTCGTGTCGAGCGCGAGGATCGCTGCCCCGAGAGGTGTACTGGCGTGCTGCCCGCCCACGTACAGACGCGTGCCGTCCAGCCAGGCGACCGCGCTCGGGCTCGTCCCGCTCGCCATGGCCACGTCCTGGCCTGCGCTGTCAGCCGTCCAGGTGACCTGTCCCTGCGTGGTGATCCCCCACACGTTCTGGAGCCCGATGCCCATGACCAGGCCCTTGGCGGTCAGCACCTGCGGGCAGGGCTTTCGCAGGTTCTGCTGCCACGCGAGGGTCGCCTCGGGCACGTCGGCGGCCGAGGGCCGTTTCGCCGCCTCGGATTTCTCGCCGCCCAGCAGCGCGTACGAGGTACCGGCCGCGCCCGCCAGGGTGGCCCCGGCCAGCCCGAGGAGCACACCGCGACGGCGCGGGCCGGACGGCGGGGGCGGCTTCTCAGGGGCCGGGTTCTGCTCCCGCAGCTCCGTCATGACCCGCCGCACCGCGACGACGTCGGCGGTCACCGCCTCGGGTAGCCAGGAGCCGGACTCCGGCGGGCGTTCTGGCTGCCCGGCCGACGCGATCAGGTCGGCCGGCGCCGGGCGGGCTGCCGGAGTCTTGGCCAGGCAGGACTCCAGCAACGGGCGGATGCTGTCCGGGACCCCGGAGAGGTCAGGGTGCGTGCTCGCCACCCGGAAGGCCACCGCGACCGGATGCCCCTCGCCGAACAGGTGCCTGCCGAGCGCCGCGTACGCGATGGTCGACCCGAGGGAGAACACGTCGCTCGCCGCAGTGAAGGGTTCGCCGAGCGCCTGCTCCGGAGAGAGGTACGCGGGTGAGCCGACGAACGCTCCAGCTGCGGTCACCACTGCCTCGTCGACCGGCCGGGAGATGCCGAAGTCGATGACGTGCGGGCCGTCCGGCGCCAGCAGCACGTTCGCGGGCGAGAGGTCCCGGTGGACCAGCCCGGCCGCGTGCACATGGACCAGCGCCTCGGCGATCCCGGACAGCAGCGTCCGCAGCGCCGCCTCGGGCAGCGGGCCGTGCCGGGCCACGACGTCGCGCAGCGACATCCCGGGTACGAACGTGGTGGCAAGCCAAGGGACGTCGGCCTTGGTGTCGGCGTCCACGACCGGCGCAGTGAACGCGCCCGACACCTGCCGGGCCGCCCGCACCTCGCCCTGGAACCGCTCCCGGAACGTGTCGTCCGCCGCGAGGTCGGAGCGGACGACCTTCACCGCGACGGTCCGGCCCCCCGCCGACCGCCCCAGGTAGACCGTGCCCATGCCGCCCGCACCGAGGCGGCCCAGCAGTGTGAAGGGGCCCAGAGTGCGCGGATCGGTGTCGTCGAGCTGCCGCACTGAACGCCCTTCCCCCGTGGCCCGTCTGTCTCACAGATTAAAGAGCGTTGATCCTGCCGCACAGCAAACGCGCGAATCAACACCTCGCCTGACGCGGACTCGGGGCATGGGCGCCAATGCCGTGGCGTGGTACTGGCGCCAAGTCTGTTCTTCCGGCTGACACCTACAAGGCCGACCCGTACTGGCCAACATTCGCAGTTAGTACCTGTGCGTGACCGCGCTCATTCAACTTTGCGGGCCGGGGACAGACTCATCGTCCAGGGGGCGTTGATCAGGCGTCGGGGCCGCGACGGGCGGACCTCACGCATGGTGTCGGCCAAGACGTCTCAGCCTCCATTTCGCCACCGCCCCGGCAGGCTCTCACCAACGCCGCTGCCCTCCAGGCCAATCACGTGGCCGGCGCCAAGCCACGTGTCTCATGAGACATGCTGAGCGCGAAGAACGCACCTTTGGCACCCACTTCGGCCATTGCCTCAGCGTGCAAGCGGCCGCCGCCGAAACCCGGACCACCGAGGGAGTCAAGAGCGGGCCGAAGCGATCCTCGCCCTTGACGGGACTGTCAGCCCTGCCCGGCAGGATCAGCGCATGCTCATCACGCCCCGCCCGGGAGCCGACCGCAGGAACATCCGCAACGTCCTCCGAGAGACCCGGGTCAAAGCCGAGACCCTCCGAGGACCTTCCGGGAGCGCCTTCGAGAGCCTTCTGCGGTACCTGGTCCCTCCTCGGCAGCTGCGGCACGCTCGCCGGCACCGAACAGCAGCGCCTCGTCAACGGCTTGGTGTACCTCGAGATCACCGAACGCATTTGACGGTGTCCTACGTGGTGAGGCGGACGAATCGCTTGTAGCAGCACGTTGCTGCGGTGAGGCCGAGAAAGGCCAGGTTGGACCCAGGCAAGGCCTACCGCCGACCAGACGCGCCGCGCCGGACACCTCCAGGGCCTGACCCCGGCTATTGGAAGACGGCGTGAATGCGCAGGCCAGACCAACTGTCCACCGCGAGCGTCGCCGACCCCCGGCTACATGCTCATGCAGAGAGTCGTCCAACACCTGTCCGAGCTGACGGCGGCAGGCTTCACGGTCCGCATGCCCATTTTGCTGTAGCGGCGCGTACGAGCCGCTACGCTGGACGCATGGCGAAGAAGCAGATCAACGTACGAGTGGAAGAAGACGTGTACGCCACCATCGAGGAGCGCGCGAGGGCGGCCGGCATGGACGTGCCCGACTACGCCCGCACGGTGCTCGCCGACGAGGGCAACGACCTGCGGCACCGGTTCCTCAGCGCCGGCGCGCACTTCAGCGAGGAGTGGGGCGACCACTTCGCCGAGAGGTTCGGCCACCCCGCGCCCGCCAAGCACGAGACGCGCGGGAAAGCCGCGTGATCCTGCACATCGACCGTGCGTGGCTGCTGGACCTCGCGCACCGCAGCCTGCCCGGCGATCCGGACGTCACCGACTTCGGCACCCTTCAGGCCGCGGTGGCCAGGCACGCCGACAAGGTGATGGACCGGCCCGTCTATCCCGAGGTGCACCACCGGGCGGCCGCGCTCATGCACCAGCTCATCCGCTGTCCGGCGCTGGAGTTCGGCAACGAGCTGTTCGGGGCGGTCGTGGCCGCCTCGTACCTGACGGTGTCCGGGGTCGTGGTGACAGCGGACTTCAAGCAGGCCGGGGACCTGGCCGAGCGGATCGCCCGTGACGGGTTGGACGTGCGCCTGGTCGCCGAGGAGATCAAGGGCTGGGCGGGCCGAGGCTAAGCAGTGCAGTGGGCCCGGCTCCGTCTAGGCATCCGCCCGACGCCCGCGCAGCCGCCACCACGAGCAGGGGCTGCGTGCCGCTCTATGCGAAGGCCTCAGCAGACCCGGCTGGCCAGAGACATCGCAGCCCCGTACTCGAACGTCCCGAGCAACATCCGCTCCATCGGGACGCCCTTAATCACGGATTAGGCTCCGTCCGGTGGAGACGTTGCTGATCATCGCGGCGAGCGCTGTGTGGGGATGCGGCACGGGCGTGCTTATACCCCGTCCCGCGTACCGGTTCTCGGTGCCGCCCGAGGAACCCTGGCGGTCGGCGTGCCCGGCAGGCCATCCCCTCACCAGCACCGGGACCGGCGGCGGATGGCTGGGGCGTGCCCGTTGCCCCGCCGGGGACGTCTACGGGTCGAGCACCCTGTCCGTCGCCTCCGTCACGGCCGTGGTCTGCGGCTGGCGGCCGCCACCGGGGCCCGCCCCGAGTTGGTGGTCCGGCTGCTGCTCGCCCCGGCCGCCGTGCTGCTCGCCACCGTCGACTTCCGGGCGCACCGGTTGCCCGACGTGCTTACCCTGCCGCTCGCCGCGGCCGCGCTCGTCCTGCTCGGCGTCGCCGCGGTGCTGCCCGACGCCGGCGCCAGCTGGACGTCGGCGCTGCTCGGCTCGCTCATCCTGGGCGCCAATTACTTCGTGCTCTTCCTCCTCAGCAAGGGCATTGGGTTCGGCGATGTGAAACTCGCCCTCGTCCTGGGCGCTGTCCCGGGCTGGTACGGCTGGGCGATCGTCCTGGTCGGGACCTTCGCCGGGTACCTGCTCGGCGCGGTGTACGGCATCGGTCTCATCTTCGCGGGCCGGGCCGACCGGACGACCAGGATCCCGTTCGGCCCGTTCCTGCTCGCCGGGTCGCTGGCCGCCGTACTCCTGGGCTCCTTGTAGGTTTCCAGTCTCTGACGCCCCTTGCCCAGATGGTGCTGTCCCCTGTCTGACCCAGGGGGCACGGAGGCTGCGCCGCACGGCTTCGGCGTGCGGCTGGCCCTGTCCACGGTCAAGGGCATCCGCGAGGACGAAGTCGCCCGCCTGGCGGCCGGCCAGCCCTACACCGGCCTGCAGGACCTGTGGCAACGCGCCCGCCCCTCCCTGCCGATCGCACAGCGCCTGATCCGCATCGGCGCCCTCGGCCCGCTCGCCGGCGACCTGACCCGCCGTGCCGCGACAAGCTCAGTGCCGAGCTGGAGACGCTGTCCATCGACGTCACCCACCACCTGATGGAGCACCACCACCGGCTGCTGCGCGAGCTCGGCGCCACCGACGCCGCCCACCTACGCGGCATGATCCCCGGGCAGAAGGTACTGGTCGCCGGGGTACGGGCCTCCACCCAGACCCCGCCCATCCCGTCCGGCAAGCGGGTCATCTTCGTCACCCTCGAGGACGGCTCCGGCCTGGTCGACATCGCCTTCTTCGAAGACTCCCACGAGGCCTGCGCCCACACCGTCTTCCACTCCGGGCTGCTCCTGGTGCGCGGCACCGTCGAAGCCCGCGGCCCGCGCCGTACGGTCGTCGGCGAGATGGTGTGGGACCTGGACGAGATCGCCGGAGCCCGCCGCGACCACGGCCCCCAGGCCGCCCTCGACCTGCTCGGCAGCCCCACCCCCGCATCCACCCCGGCCCAACCGGCCGCACCCCAACGCACGCTCGCCGACGGCACCGCCGGCGCCCGCCTGCACCCCTACGCCGACCTCCAGCCCGCCGGCAGCCGATCCGCCGACCTGCGCCGGCTGGGACACCGCAGCCCCGGTTCTCCAGACTTTGATGTGTCTCATGAGACATCAGCTCGCTGTCTGGGCCACTTCAAAACCGGCACATGATCGGCAAGCAGCTCAACATCGTCGACGCCCGCCACCGCCTGGCCCGGCGGATCTTCTTCGGCCAGCGCGGCGAACTGCGCCAGCACTACCGCTTGGGCATGGAGGACCAGCCCTTTTTCCGCCCCGCGCAGCCGGCCGCCGACCGCTGCGCCAACCGTCGGCCGATGAGGACGCCAGCGAGGCGTAGCGGGAGCGTTGCCCAGGGCAGAACAGTTCACGTTCCGTAGCGGCCATGGTGCGCGCGTGAGAGGGCGGCGGCGCCCTGGCAGGCGAGGGTGGCGGCATCGTCTGCGTATTGGGGGATGTCGTCGGGCCATTTCGAGGTCGGCTGGAGGATCAGCAGCGAGACGGCACCGTGCAGGCACGCGCAGATGGCCCGGGTCAGCGCCGTCACATCGCCGTGGAACACGCCGGCGTCGGCGCATCGCTGCACCGTTTCCCGTAGGAATCGGAAGCAGGCGTCGGCGACCTGCTCAGTGGCGGCTGTCGCGGGTCCGGTCGCGACCAGGCGGTAGCGCAGGGGATGGTCGAGCCCGAACTTGATGTAGGCGACACTGCGCTGGTGGAGTTCGGCGAACGGGTCGGTGGTCTGGGCGCTGATGCTCAGCATCCGTCGGCCGAGCTCGTCCCAGATACCGAGGCACACGGTGTGCAGCAGTTCCAGTCGGTTGTCGAAGTGCAGATACACCGAGGGGGTGCTGACCCCGACAGCCTGTGCCACCGCGCGGATGGTCACGCCGTCCTCGCCGGCGTCGTCGAGCAGCGTGCCGGCCGCTTCGATGAGCTCGTCCCTCAGTCGGCCGCCGTGGCCTCGCTTGGCGCGACTGCGCCGACGGCCTTCGGTTGTGCCGGCGCGGCCGTCGGTCGTGGTCTGGCCGGGTCCCTTAGTCATGGCGCCTCCGGAGGGCGACGAGTTGAGTGACGCGGGCGCAGAGCCGGTCCTTGTCATCCCTGATGTCGATTTCCACGGCGACCGTTGACTTGCCGACGTGCAGCGGGCGGGAAGTCGCGAAGGCGCCGGTGCCGTGTACGGGCCGCAGGAAGTGGGTGGTGGATTCCATGGTCGCGGGGGCGGTGTCGGCGGTCCCGTTCAGCGTGGCGCACACGGCGCCGGCTACATCGGCCAGCCCCATCAGTGCCCCGCCGTGCATCGCGGCGCCGACGGTGGACTGCTCGGGCGTGTAGGCGAGTTGCGCGGTGACAGCGTCGGCCTTGAGGGCTCCGAAGCGTATCCCGAGCGTCCTGGCGAACGGCGTCAAGGTGTAGACGTCTTGCTCGGTGATGGTCATTGCGGCCCCTCAGGTTGTCGCCGTTAAGTTAACGGTGACATGTTATGCGGACGTCACGGTTCGTGTCCACGCCTGTGGCGCGAGGCTGCGGGGCTGTGCAGTCTTCCGGATCCTGACCCAGGGCTCCGTCGTTCTCGCGGTCGGCCCGAAGTCGCCGGTATAGGCCAGATACCCCAATTCGGTGGTTCGTGACGGGCGGTGGATACGCCTGCAGGCAGGGCTTCCGGTGATCATGGAGTGCCGAGCCGCCATCGCGCCATGCGCTCAGCCTGGATGATGTACGGTCCGCGGTGATGGACGGCTCAGCAGGAGAACCTCAGCCGCCGTGGGACGCCCTGGCCGCGACGGTGCGGGCGGCGCAGGCTGGCGATGTGTTGGCGATGGACGAGGTACTGACCGTGGTGGCGCCGTACGTGACCAGGCTGTGTCGGCCGATTGCCCTGTCGAATTGCGAGGACGCCGTCCAGGAGGCGCTGACCGCGGTCTTCGTCGGGTTGCGGGGACTGCGCGATCCGCGGGCGTTCTACGGATGGGTACGCACCGTCACCGTGCGCGAGGCGGTGCGGGTGGCGCGGCTCACCGCGGTTGAGCGGACGGTCGATCCCGAGGAGTTCGTCGGCCTGCCCGGTCTCGTCGGCGACGGGGAGTTGTCGGCACAGGTACGGGACGTGCTTGCGCGGATGCCGGTGCATCATCGCGCCGTGCTGGTCCTGCGCGAGCTCGAGGAGCTTGATGAACGAAGTGCGGCCGAGATCCTGGACATTGCGCCGGGAACGGTCAAGTCCCGGCTGCACCGCGCCCGTTCGGCCTTCCGGAAGGCGTGGCAGCAATGAGTATTGACGCCGTGACCCGGCTGCGGCTCCTGGCCGCGGGCCTGCACACGACGATGTACGCGGAGGGGCGCCTGGAGCTGCCGTACGACAAGGTGTGGGCGGTAGCCTCGGATCTGGCGGGCGAACTGCCGCACCTGGTGCCCCTGTTGCGCGAGTTCCGCGTTCCTCCCGGCGACGCCGATCGCAAAGGCGCACTGGCGATGGGCCCGTTGGGCTGCCGCAGCGCCTTCGAGGTGCGGCTGGCTCCCGGATGGTGCCTGATGCAGTCGCGGCTCGTGGTGGGGGGTATGGCGGCCGTTCCGGAGGGTGACGGCACGCGCTTCGCCATGCTCGGCGCGGCGCGTCCCGCCGCCCTGCGGCCGGTTCAGTGGGCGTACGCTCTCCGGGCCCGCCACGGGCGGATTTTCATCCGGAAGGTCGCGGAGCGGGCGGCCTTGCGCTCGTAGCCTTTCAACTGCCCGTCGCGAACAGCTCGTTCATCGCCTTAGCGACCACCTGGGGACTCTCCTGAGGCAGGAAGTGGCCGACGCCCGGCACGATCCGTACGGTGAGGTCGTCTGCGTGGCTCTCGCCTCCGGCCAGCATGGATGGCGGGATCACGTTGTCCCGCTCACCGCCCAGCAGCAGGGTCGGGACGGTCAGCCGCTGCCCGCGCCATGTGCCGCGCAGCAGCGCGGGGATCTCGCGGACCACGTACTGCCAGAACATGGCCTGCCCGGCATGCGCGCCGGCCTGGGCCGCGGCGCTGAACTCCGCGAGCTCGCCGGCTTGCCAGACCGACGGGTCGGCGACCTGGTGCCGCAGCAGGAAGCGACTGAACGCAGGCCAGTGGCGCAGCACGGCCCTGCCGATGACCGGGTACTCGACGAAGGCGGTGTACCACTGCCGCCACAGGTTCGGCAGGATGGCCCGCTGCCGGGACCACGGGTGCGCCATGTTGAGCGCCAGGAAGCCGTTGAACCGCTCCGGTGCCCGCAGGCACAGCCGGAAACCGACGTGGGCGCCCCAGTCGTGACCGACCAGGCCCACGCGGTCGAGCCCGAGTGCGTCCAGCAGCGCGAGTATGTCCTCGGACAGGCCGTCGATGTCGTAGCCGCGCCGGGTCTGCTCCGACCAGCCGAGACCCCGCAGATCCGGGCAGATCAGCCGTGGTCCGGCGGCCGACAGGACGGCGACCCGGTGCCAGGCGAACCAGTGCTGCGGGAAGCCGTGCAGCAGCAGGACTGCCGCCCCGGTCCCGTACTCGGCGACATGCAGCCGGATGCCGCGCACCTCCACCCAGCGATGCTCCGCCCCTTCGGCGTTCGGGAGCGGCCTGCTGGCAGCGGCCGTGGCCGACGTTGTGCTCGATGTCATGGGAAACACCTCTCGCCTGCGGCGGGTCTCATGCGGGCCCGCTTCGGCATGTCAGGAGGCGGGACCGGGCCGAAACGTTCCCCGCGACCCGGCTGGAGCGTCCCCGCCATCCACGTCCCCGCCATCCGCGCCGGCGGCACCCGGCCCCAGCAGCCGACCCCGCGGTCGGCTCACCCGAGAGTCCGGTCAGCGGCGACCGGGCCGGGGCAGGCCGCTTAGGGCCAGTTCGGCACGCGGTCCGCAGGGAGCAGGGGGCGCAGGGCGCCGAGGACGGCGCCGATGCAGATGTCGCGGAGCTCGGTGCGGGAGCAGGTCTGCTCGGTGAGCCAGTCGACGACGAGGATCTGGACGAAGACCAACCAGCTCTTCAGTACGGCTGAGACGGTTCGGCGCGCGCTCTCGTCCGCGAGGGGCAGCACGGCGAGCAGGCGGGCGCGGAGCGCGTCCAACTCGCCGGTCATGATCGTCTGGATGACCGGGTCGCCCGCGAGCACCCGGTTCGCGGCGAGGACGGCGTGGCGGTTGGCCACGAAGTAGTCGAGGTGGATGTCCATCCCCTGGACGAGTTGCCCGACGAGCGAGTCGGCGGGGTCGAGCTTCGTCTCGGCGAGCAGCCGGTCGGCGGCCTGCTGGTAGACCGCGGCGAAGAGCGCGTGCTTGCTCGGGAAGTGACGGTAGAGCAGGGCCCGCGAGACGCCGGCCTGCTGGGCGACGTCGTCCATCAGCACGTCCTCGTAGGGGCGGGCTGCGAACATCCGGGCGCCGACGGCGAGGAGCTGGGCGCGGCGGTCGGCGGGGCTGAGGCGCTGGCGGGGAGGCACGGCGAAAGTTTACTTGACACGCGTCTACTTACTCGCTCACGCTGATGTCGAGCTTAGTAGACACACGTCAACTATGGCGTCGGACCAAGACAGGGTGATGGACCATGGCCAGGACTCTGCGCGTACTCGTACAGCTCATGGGGTGGGCGTGTGTAGCGATCGGGCTGTTCCATGTCGCCCTCGGCAACGCGGCCATCCCGGGCGCGGGCTCTGCCGGGGCGACCGTCGACAGCTGGGGGCGGTTCATGGGGGCGAGCTTCGTCGGCTACGGACTGGCCTGGCTCTGGGCCGCCCGGCAGCGGCCGATCCCGGCGACGGCGGTGCGCGCCCTCTCCGCCGCCTTCCTGCTCGGTGGGCTCGGCCGGCTGATCTCCCTGGCGGTCCACGGCTGGCCGCAGTGGTTCCAGATCGCGCTCGCGGTGATCGAGCTCGGCCTTCCGCCCGTCCTGTTCTGGCTCGCCCCGTCCGAGGAGCGCGCGGCGCCGCGGACGGCGGAACGTGGCGCAGGACTGTACCGCTCCCCGGCCCGGGACCTGTGACGGATCGCGGGCTCCGACGGGATGGCGCCCGGCGGGACGATGGTGCTGGGAGGCCCACGCCGACAGGGGCGGCGGTGGCGTCGACGCCGGCAGCGGACCGGATGCGGTGGAGGCGCGTGTCAGCCTGTCGTCCAAGGCCGGAGCCTGTCTCAAAAGTCCCTCGGAGAGGGCGCGAGTATTGGATCAGTCGGAGATGCGTATGACAACCAGGGCTCCGTCGTTCCCGCGATCGGCGCGGAATGATCACGTGAGTCCGAGGGCGGCCGGCGGACGGGTCATGTCCCGCCCGTGATGGCGCAGGCTCTCGGCGATGTTGTCCCGCCCCGCCAGGCGGAGCGCGCCGATGGCCAGGTTCCGCAGGGAGGCCATCGCCCGCGGCGCACTGCCGGTCCGCACCCGCGAGGCATCTTCCCCGAACGTCACATCCCTGACGTGGTGCTCCCGATTCTCAATGGCCCAGTGCCCGCGTACGCGTTCGGCCAGGTCAGCGGCTGTCGCCTGGTGAACTGTCAGGCTGGTGACCGCGTAGACGCGTTCGAGCGACACCTTCCCGGTGCGAACCGTGCGCCGCCGGCGGACGATCTGCAGTGCCTGGCCAGTATGCGGGAACGGCAGCCTCGGCACGGTGACGGCCTTCAGGCGGCGGATCTCGTCGCGGCCGTGGGCGGCGGTCCGGGTGCGGTCCATCAGCGGTACTTCCTTCCAGGGAAGATCCTTCACCAGCGTGTGCAGGGTCGGGTGGTTGGCCTTGAGTACGGCGATGTAGTGCGCGTCTTTCTCCTCGACCAGGAACTTCGCGTGGTCGGTCTGGGTCAGCAGCGCGTCGAAGGTCACCACCGCGCCGGTCAGGTCCAGCGGGTCCAGCAGTGGCCGGAACGCGGTGATCTCGTTGCTCTTGGCGTCGACCTCGTGCTGGGCCAGCACGATGCCGTCGCCGCGCAGCGCGGAGAGCAGGTGGACGCAGCGGCCGTCGGCGCGAATCGCGCCGCGCAGGGACTTGCCGTCCACCGCGACCGCTGCCCGCACCGGGCGGGCCGGCGGGTGTCTGTCCTGGTCGGCGGCGCGGGAGGCGGCGGCACGAGCGGTGAGCCAGCCGCCGATGGCCGCGTCGAACGCGTCGCCGTCGATGCGCTGCAGTACCCGGCGCACGGTCGCCTTGCTGGGCGCCCGGCAGGGACGGTCCGGATCGCGCAGCGCGGCCCCGCAGCAAAACAACAGCCGGTCAGAGGCATCGGCGGCCCACTCGGCGATCGCGGTGAGGGACTTCGCTCCAGCCAGGACCGCGCAGGCGGCCACGGCCAGGACGTACGGCAGCGGGTGGCGCCGGCCCCGGCGGCGGCGCGGGTCGGGCAGGGGGGACAGCCGGGCCAGCAGGTCGGGCAGTTCGTCGGGGCAGGCCGGATCACGGCCCGCGAGTTGGCCCAGCCCGGCGGGGATGAGTGATGATGGCGCAGCAGGCACGGTCTTCCGTTGTGGTGATCAGCGAACTCGACACTCCATGATCACCGGAAGCCGTTCCTGCAGGCGTATCCGCCGCCCATCACGAACCGCCCACCACCGCCGACTTGGGGTATCGGGCCCATACTGGCGACTTTGGGCTGACCGCGAGAACGACGGAGCCCTGCATCCTGACCGCCGTCGAGGCCGCTTACCTGACGGTCCGGATACTGGCGTTCCAGGGGACCGAGGCCGCCGAGGACGTCAGGGGCCGCGCCAGCGCCCTGGTGGAGAATTTGCGGGAGATGCAGGAGACCTGCGACGCCGCCCCCCCCGCGCCCCCGCCGAACAGATGCTCGACAAACTGGTCCACGCCCTTTCGCGTGCCGAGGCTGTGAAGCGGCAGCACCAGGAGACTGGTGTCGAGGCGTACACCGAGTGGGAGTTTCGGGCGATGGAGGACTACGAAATGCTCCGTGGCGCGCTGGACTGCCTGAACAAATCGCACGCCGAACAGGAGGCCGCGTATGCCGACGGGGGCCGGAGCCTGACGACGGCCGGAGCAAGGAAAGAGCTGAACCAATATAGTGAGCTGCTCGACATGCCTGGGCTGGAGCACGCCGTCGAAACCGGCAAGATCCTAGTCTGGCGCCGAAGCGCCCGGGAACGCTATCAGCTGGCGGGCGAGCGACTGTGGATGGATCGGAAGGCCTTCGCCGATGCGGTGGCCCGCTGGCTGGACGAAGGCCCCACAACCTGACCCTCCCCAGATTGCGGCGGGTGGCACGGCTCCTACCGGCACCCCGAGTAGAGACCGCGCCACCACCGCGGCATCGATGTCCGTTCTCATCCATCGTGTCAGGGAGCCATGTCGGCGAGCTGCGCACACTGACAACTGCCTTGAGACAAGACGGGCGAGCGATCCGGCTGGGGATCAATGGGCTTGGACGTCACGGGGTCGATGTCCCAATGGTCTTGTCAGCTTCGGTGAGCGCCGACCAGGCAAGTGACAGAACCACAGAGACCCCGCGCGGTGGAATCTCATCGATCTTGTAGTTTTCCGAGCCAACACCGCCTCATCGGAACGTGGCCTGGCCGCCGAACGGGCGCTCCAACGCGCACCATGCGGCATGAGCGGAGGTCGTCCGGCGGTGTCCTACTGAAGCGTGGTCTCTCTCGACACGTTATGTGACACCTACGACTTGGCCGACGAGGTGATCGGCGATCCGGCCGGGGCTGCGGAGTCCGGCACCCCCGCGTAGTCGGGCAGCTCGACGCCGTTGATCGCGCGCCCGACCAGCTCGGTGAACCATTCGCTGGCGAAATCAGGGCGCGGCTCGGCGTCTGGCCCGGGGACGTCGCGGCTGCGGGCGTTCAACCCGCCGATCTCCTGGTTGGCCTCGACGAACGAGCGCATCCGCGCCTCGTAGCGGGCGAACCCGGCGTCGGGGTCCCATCCGGCAGCGGCCAGCTCTCCGGCCAGCAGGTAGGCACCGACCAGGGCCAGCCCGGTGCCCTGCCCGGACATCGGCGACGAGCTGAACGCCGCGTCCCCGAGCAACCCCACCCGTCCACTCGACCAGCGGTCCATCACCACCTGGGCGGCCTGGTCGAGGTAGAAGTCCGGAGTGTCGTCCAGGTGCGCGAGGATGTCCGGGGTCAACCAGCCCAGGCCCGCCATCCGCTCCCGCAGCAGGACCTTCTGGGCCGCGACGTCACGGTGGTCGACGTCGAAGTCAGCCGAGGGGAAGTAGAACATGGCCATCGCCCGGGTAGCGTCCTGGATGGGCCGCAGGAGGGCGGAGCGCCCGGACTCCTGGTCCTGGTACTCCAGCAGCCAGCGGTCCAGCCCGAACTCGTTGGGCACACTGTAGAAGGCCAGCACGTGCCCGAGGTGGCGGAGGAACCGCTCATGCGGCCCGAAGACCATCGCTCGCAGCTCCGAGTGCAGCCCGTCTGCCCCGACCACCAGGTCGAAGCGCCGCCGGTTGCCGCCCGCGCAGACCACGTCGACCCCGTCCGCGTCCTGGGCGAGCTCGGCGATTCGGTCGCCGAAGACGTACTCGACGCCGTCGCGGGTGTCGTCGTAGAGCACCTGGGACAGGTCCCCGCGCAGGATCTCGATGTCCGCGATGAACCCGTCGCCACCGTCGTCGTCGGCACGGAAGGTTTCCAGCACCTGCCCGTTCGCGTCCACGGTGTGCGCGCCGGCGGTGTCGGTGCACGCTGCGCGCACCGCCGCGTCCAGCCCCATGCGCCCGATGACCTCCTTGGCGACCCCGCGCGCGTCCACCGCCTGCCCGCCGGGACGCAGCTCGGGAGCCCGCTCCACCACGGTCACCTCAGCCCCCCGCCGGCGCAGCCAGTGGGCCAGCGCGGGTCCCGCGATGCTCGCTCCCGCCACCAACACCCTGGGACCGCTCACCCGCGTCCCCGGCTCGCCAGTCTGGATGGTGTGCTCGTGCTCGGAGTCGTCGACGCTCATCACAGCCTCCATCTGCTTCCTCCCGCGCTGGAACGTCCCAGGCACAGGCCCACTGCTGTCGGTGTATCCAGCCGTGTCGACCACGGATCCGCACGAAACTCATCGGTCACGGCAGACATTGATGAGAAACGCCAACTCCGATGAGACTCACATCAACCCAAACTGGTGTAAACCACGCGAACCAGCCTGTCAGCTAGGCCGCCGCCTGAGTGTGAGCGGTCTGGGCGAGGTCGATGAGCCGGCGTTCTCAGGGCTGGCGGAGCGGCACCGGCGGGAGCTGCACGTGCACTGCTACCGGATGCTCGG
>NZ_JBIAHG010000047.1:0-42845 GCF_042870385.1 Streptomyces sp. NPDC006602
GCCACCGGAGTACGCCGAGCGCAGGGTGGAGCTGCTGGTGGACCGGCTCGCCATGGTCTGACACACCGCCCCAGCGGGCACGCAACCGGGGTCCCGGACCCCGGTTGCGTGCCTCCGGCATTGCTTCCGGTCACTCGCGCCCACACGGCGCAGCCGCAGACCGCCGGGCCCCGTACCCCAGACGGGCAGCCGCCCCGCAAGCTGCGATGCTCATTGATCACGACCCGATACGCGCCCAAGCGGTGCGTGTACAGGGCATGCGACCGGGTTACGGCCGTCGCCCGGTTGAGGAGGTACGTGAGGTTGATCGGGTGAACCCTGAGATCGCGGAGCTGACCGCTGCCACACGGTGCGCCAGATCGTCGGCGGGGATGTCGATGAGTTCGTAGCCGAACGCACGGTAGCTCTGTTCGTGGACCTTCTCGAAGACGAGCGACTCCTGGAAGCTGATCCGCCGGGCACTGGTGGGCTCGCAGAAACCCAGATTTCGGACGAAGAGCACCTGACGCTCGTAGATCTCCCCGGCGGTGATCCGCTCGATCTCGGCAGTCAGTGCCCGGGACACCGGCCGGCCCAGGTAGGTGGCCAGCGCGTGTGTGCAGATCGGCGACCGGTCGAAAACCTGGACAGCGCCCTTGACGGGGCCCTCCAACTGCCGCTCCCTCTGCAGCTCGACGACCTCATCGACAAAGCTCGCCCGCGTCCACGGCTCCTCCTCGCCCCGGGCCTGCGCCCGTGCGATGACCGCGGTCGCCGCCTCCTCCACGACCCCGTGGCCGAGCTCGGCCAGACACCGCAGGATCGAGGTCTTGCCCGCGCCGGGCGTACCGGTAAGAACGTATCGCCGCATATTGGGGAAGCCTTTCGTTGCCGTGGGGCCGCGTCTCCCCTCACAGAAGCTTGTGGGAGCGCTCCCAACTGGGCAGGATACGGCGATGACTTCAGCACCCGCCATACGTCCTTACCGGCCCGCCGACCGCCTGGCCCTGGACGACATCTGCATCCGCACCGCCCACGTCGGCCAGGACAGCCGCCCCCACTACGCCGACCCCGGCATCTTCCCGGCGATCTTCGCGGCCCCGTATGTCCATCTGGAGCCGGACCTGGCCTTCGTGCTGGACGACGGACATGGACAAGCCGTCGGCTACATCCTCGGCACCGGGGACACGCCCCGTTTCGTCGAGGACTACCGGGCGAAGTGGCTGCCACTGGTCGCCGAGCGGTACCCGGAGCCGAAGGGCCCGGCCCGCACCCCCGATGACGAGATCGTCCCCCTGCTCCACCACCCCGAACGCATGCTCGTCCCGGAGGTCGCCGCCCACCCCGCGCACCTCCACATCGACCTGCTCCCCGACTGGCAGGGGCGAGGCCACGGGCGGGCCCTGATGGAGACCTTCCTCGACGCCCTGCGCACGAAGGCCGTACCGGGCGTGCACCTCTCCATGCTCACCGCCAACACCCCCGCCCGGGCCTTCTACGACCGCCTCGGCTTCCACGAGATCGAGGTGCCGGGCGCCGATCCGGGCGTCACCTATCTCGGACGTGAGGCAGCGAACAACAGAAACTAGCCATGTACCGTATCCACCGTGAGCGACGCACCGAAGGCCCCCGCCCCGAAGGCCCCCTCCCCCACCCCCGGCTACCTCGTCTGGCGCCTCGCGAACAAGTGGCGTACCGCCGTCGACCAAGCCCTCGCGCCCCTGAACCTGACGCACGCGCAGTACGTGCTGTTGGCCTCGCTCAGTGGGATGGAGCGATCCGGTCGGCAGCCGAGTCAGCGGGAGCTGGCCGACTACACGGGGCTCGAGGCGCTGTACGTGTCGAAACTGGCGCGTTCGCTGGAGGCGGCCGAGCTGATCCGGCGTACCCGGGATGCCGAGGACACCCGGGTCGTGCGCCTGGCGCTCACCGACGAGGGCCGTCAAGCCGTGCGGCCTGCCATCGACGCCGTACAGGTGCTGCTCGACCAGTTGCTCATCCCGCTCGGCGGGCTGGACGACCGGCGGACCGACGACTTCAAGCGCACCCTGACTCAACTCCTCGACACGCCACTGGGCTAAGACACGGGCTGAAACGAGAAAGGCCGGTGAGGGCGCCCCGTCCCCACGGAACCCTCACCGGCCGGTCAAGCGGCGCAAGCCGCGCGCGTCAGACGCGCACCAGCTTCCGGTCCTCGTCCGGATCCGCGTCCTTGAGGTCGTCCAGCGTGCGCAGGCCCTCGCCCTCCACGTCGACATTCGGCAGGGCGCGGTCCAGCCACTTCGGCAGCCACCAGGCCTTCTTGCCGAGGAGCGCGAGCACCGCCGGGACGATCGCCATGCGGACCACGAACGCGTCGAAGAAGACGGCGATCGCGAGGCCGAAGCCGATCATCTTGATCATCGACTCGCTGGAGCTGATGAAGCCGCCGAAGACGGCCATCATGATGACCGCGGCGGCGGCGACGACCCGGGCACTGTGCCGGAAGCCGGTCACGATGGACTGGCTCGGCGACTCGCCGTGGACGTACGCCTCCCGCATGCGGGTCACGAGGAAGACCTCGTAGTCCATCGCGAGACCGAAGACCACGCCGACCATGAAGATCGGCATCATCGACATGATGGGGCCGGTCTCCTCGACGCCGATCAGGCCGCCGAGCCAGCCCCACTGGAAGACCGCGACCACGGCACCGAGCGCGGCGAGCACGCTGAGCAGGAAGCCGAGGGCCGCCTTCAGCGGGACCAGGATGGAGCGGAAGACCACGATGAGGAGGAGGAAGGCGAGGCCCACCACCAGGGCGAGGTAGGGGATCAGGGCGTCGGTGAGCTTCTGCGAGAAGTCGATGTTCATCGCGGTGGTGCCGGTGACCAGGACCTTCGCGCCCGTGTCGGCCTTGACGTCGGTGCCCTGGTCACGGATGGCGTGCACCAGGTCCTCGGTCTGGACGGAGGAGGGCTTGGAGTCCGGGATGACGGTGATCGTCGCGGTGTCGCCGGCCTTGTTGAACGCCGCCGGGGTCACCGTCACGACGTCCCCCAGACCCTTGATCCCGTCGGTGACCGTGGTGGCCGCCGCCTTGGGGTCGTCGCTGCCCTTGGCGTCGACCACGATCATCAGGGGGCCGTTGAAGCCGGGGCCGAAGCCCTCCGACAGCAGGTCGTACGCCCGACGCTGCGTCGTGGACGTCGGCTGCGAGCCGTCGTCGGGCAGACCCAGCTCCAGCTGGGTGGCCGGAACGGCGATCGCGCCCAGACCGACCACGCCGAGCAGCAGCACGGCGACCGGACGGCGGATGACGAAGCTCGCCCAGCGGGTGCCCATGCCGGGCTTGGCCTGCGCCTCGGTCTTCGCGGGCGCCTCGGACGTGTTGCCGCCACGCCGCTTGCGCTTCGCGCCCGTCGGCCGGACCTTCCTGCCCGCGTATCCGAGCAGCGCCGGGATCATGGTCAGGGCGATGAGGACGGCGACGACGACCGTGCCCGCCGCCGCGAGGCCCATCTTGGTCAGCATGGGGACGCCGACGACCGAGAGACCCGCCAGGGCGATCACGACCGTGAGTCCCGCGAAGACCACCGCCGAGCCGGCGGTGCCGGTGGCCCGGCCTGCCGCCTCCTCGCGGTCACGGCCCTCGGCCAGCTCGCCCCGGTAGCGGGAGACGATGAACAGCGCGTAGTCGATGCCGACCGCGAGGCCGATCATCAAGGCGAGCGTGGAGGTGGTGTCGCCGAGGTCCAGTGCCTTGGCGAGGGCGGTGATGGTGGAGACGCCGATGCCGACGCCGATGATCGCCGTGAGCAGCGGCAGTCCGGCCGCGACCAGCGAGCCCAGGGTGACGACGAGGACGACCGCGGCGAGGGCGAGACCGACGACCTCGCCCGCCGCCCCCGGCTCGGCCGCCGCCTGCAGGGCGTCGCCTCCGACGTCGACAGTCAGCCCGGTGGCCCGTGCCTCGTCCGCGGCCGCCTCGAGGGCGTCCCGGGTCGCGTCCTTCAGCTCCATGCCGGGGGCGTCGTACTTCACCGACGTGTAGGCGACTGTGCCGTCCTTGCTGACGGCGTTCGTCGTGTACGGGTCGGTGACGGAGACGACTTCGGAGCCGTCGCCCAGTTCCTTGACGGTCTTCGCGACGGTCGCCTTGTTGTCGGCGTCCGTCATCTTCTGGCCCTCGGGCGCCTTGAAGACGATGCGCCCGGTCGCTCCGTCGGCGCTGGCGCCGGGGAAACGCTGCTCCAGCAGGTCGAAGGCCTTCTGCGCCTCGGTGCCGGGGATGGAGAAGGAGGTGGAGCCCGCGGAGGGGGCGCTGGCCGCGCCGACGCCCGCGAGCGTCAGCAGGGCGACCCATATCAGGGCGACGAAATGCCGTCGCCGGAAGGCGAGCCGGCCGAGTTTGTAGAGGAACGTGGCCACGAGGGCGTACTCCCGGTCAGGTCGTGTGTTGTGCAGGGAAGGGGTGATCGGCCCGGTGGGTGGCAGGCGTGATCGTCCCGACGACTTGAGCGGTGACGTCAGGTGGTGACTGCGGGGAGGTCTCAGGTGGTGTGGACGCCGAGGGCAGGGAGGACGACGGCGTCGATGTACGAAAGCAGGAAGGACTGCGTCGGCGGCTGCTCGTCGATCAGCGTGCGCGCGGCGAACGCTCCGATCATCATGTGCATCATGTACTCGGCCGCCGGGTTGTCCGCACGGACCTCGCCCCGGTCGACCGCCCGCTGCAGCACCCGCTTGAACTCCGCCATCTCCGGCTCGATGAGGTGTTCCTTGAACGCCTTCAGGAGGTCCGGGTTGTCGTGGACGGCCATGGCCAGGCCCCGCATCAGCGCGGAGTTCTGTTCCATCTGGCAGTCGTCCGAACGCAACGTGAGGGCGTGCAGGTCGCCCCTGAGCGTCCCGGTGTCGATGTCGGGGAGGGAACCACCCGGCTTGTTGTGCCGCACGGCCTTCGCGACCAGCTCAGGCTTGCCGCCCCACTGGCGGTAGAGGGTCGCCTTGCTGGATCGCGTACGGGCGGCCACGGCGTCCATGGTGAGGGCGTCGTAGCCGACTTCCCGGAGCAGGTCGAGCACGGCCGCGTACAGCTCGGCCTCGCGCTCGGGCGTGATCCGACTGCGACGCACCGTTGCAGTCTCAGTCATGACTCTCACCTTCCCGGCTCCGAACGACACGGTTTCGTACGGACACAAATGTAGCGCACCTTCGAGCGAAACGAAACTGTTTCGTTCGTCTCCAGGGTGGGCGCCCCGCTTCCGCCTGGATTTGTCATAAGTTGCCCTGGCCCATTCTCGGGAAAAGCATGGGGAGGTGAGCTATCTGCGCCTTCCGCATCTGAGCGGCGATCTGCTGTGCTTCGTGGCCGAGGACGACCTCTGGCTGGCGCCCCTCGACGGTCCCGGCCGCGCCTGGCGGCTCACCGTCGACCGCACCAAGCTCGGCCACCCCCGCTTCTCGCCCGACGGCCGCCATCTCGCGTACACGAGCTGGCGCAGTCTGGTCCCGGAGATCCATCTGGTGCCGGTGGACGGCGGGCCGGGCCGGCAGCTCACCCACTGGGGGTCGGCCGACACCCAGGTCTGCGGCTGGACCCCGAACGGGACGATCCTCGCCGTCGCCTCGCACGGCGAGCCCTTCACGTACTTCACCTGGGCGTACAAGGTCGATCCCGACGGCGATCCCGGCCGCAAGCTGCCCTGGGGCCCGGTCTCCGACATCCAGGTCGCCGACCTCGACGGCGAGCGCAAGACCCTGCTCCTCACCGGCACCCCGCCCCACGAACCGGCCGCCTGGAAGCGCTACCGCGGCGGGGCGATGGGCAGGCTGTGGCTGCACGGGGAGCAGTTGCTGGCCGATCTTCAGGGCCATCTGCACTCCCCCATGTTCGTCGGCGGCCGGATCGCGTTCCTCTCCGACCACGAGGGCATCGGCAACCTCTACTCGTGCGCGTACGACGGCTCCGACCTGCGCCGCCACACCGACCACGACGCCTTCTACGCCCGGCACGCGGCGAGCGACGGCACCCGGGTGGTGTACCAGTGCGCGGGCGACCTGTGGATCGTCGACGACCTCGCCGCGGACTCGGTGCCCCGCCGGCTCGACGTACGGCTGAGCGGGCCGCGCGCCGGACGCCGTACGTACCAGGTTCCGGCCACCCGGCACCTGGATGGCATCTCGGTCGACGAGACGGGCCGGGCGAGCGCCGTGGTCGTGCGCGGCAGCCTGTACTGGCTCACCCATCGCGACGGTCCCGCCCGCGCCATCACCGACACCCCGGGCGTACGGGTCCGGCTCCCGGAGATGCTCGGCCCGGTCGGCCAGGTCGCGTACGTGACGGACGCGGAGGGCGAGGACGCCATCGAGGTCGCCTACCTGCCGAGGGCGACCGGGGACCGTGGGCCCCGGCGGCTGGCGTCCGGCGCGCTGGGGCGGGTGCTGGATCTGGTCTCCGACCCGCAGGGGGAGCGCCTCGCCATCGCCTCGCACGACGGACGGCTGCTGCTCATCGACGCGACAGAGGCCTCCGAGGACTCCGAGGACTCCGACGGCCAGGTGACCGAGCTGATCCGCTCGGTCAACGGGCCGGTGCGCGAGCTCGCCTTCTCGCCGGACGGGGCGTGGCTGACGTGGTCGCATCCGGGGATCGGGCGCTCGCTGCGGCAGATCAAGATGGCGCGGATGAAGGACCGCCTGATCGTCGACGTGACCAACGGCCGCTTCGAGGACGAGAATCCGGTGTTCACCAGGGACGGCCGCTATCTGGCGTTCCTGTCGTGGCGCGGCTTCGATCCCGTCTACGACGTCCACACCGGCGACCTGTCCTTCCCGCTGGGCTGCCGCCCCTACCTGGTCCCCCTGTCCTCCGCCACCCCCTCCCCCTTCGCGCTGAACCCGGAGGGCCGGCCGGCCGCCGGGGGCCTGGACCCGGTCGAGGAGGACGAGGGCGGCGACGGCACGGTGACCGTCGAGGTGGAGGGCCTGGAGAGCAGGGTGACGCCCTTCCCGGTCACCGCCTCCAAGTACTCGGCGCTGTACCCGGTCGCGGGCGGCGGGCTGGTCTGGTTGCGCTGGCCGATCTCGGGCGCGCTGGGCGAGACGTTCGCCAACCCGGACGACACCAGCGGCCGGCCGACCCTGGAGTTCTTCAACATCACCAAGGCGAAGAAGACCGAACTCGTCGAGCACCTGGACTGGTTCGCGGTCAGCGGCGACGGTTCGCGACTGGTCGTCGTGGACGAGGGAGACCTGCGGGCGGTGCCGTCCAACGAGATCGGTGACGTGGACTCGACGGTCTGGATCGACTCCCGCCGCATCCTGCACCAGGTCGACCCGGCCGCCGAGTGGCGTCAGGCGTACGACGAAGCCGGGCGGCTCATCCGGGCCTACTTCTGGGACCCCGGCATGTGCGGCATCGACTGGGACGCGGTGCTCGACCAGTACCGCCCGCTGGTCGAACGGGTCGCGTCCCCCGACGAGTTCGCCGACCTCCTGCGCGAGGTGCTCGGCGAGCTCGGCACCTCCCACGCCTACGTCACCGCCGCCCGCCGCAACGAGGGCCCCGCCCACTACCAGCGCCGACAGGGTCTCCTCGGCGCCAACTTCGTCCGCCGGGACGAGGGTTGGATGGTCAAGCGGATCCTGCCCGGCGATTCCTCCGACTCCAAGGCACGTTCACCGCTGGCCGGCACCGGCATCCGGGAGGGCGCGGTGCTCACCCACGTGGACGGCCGCCCGGTGGATCCGCTGACCGGGCCGTACCCGCTGCTCGCCGGGGCGGGCGGTACGACGGTGGAGCTGACGTTCACACCGGCGGAGGGCGAGGGAGGGGCGCGGCGCGTGGCGGTCGTACCGCTCCTCGACGAGCGCCCCCTGCGCTACCAGGACTGGGTGGCCAAACGCCGGGCCGTCGTACGGGAGTTGAGCGGCGGACGCTGCGGCTATCTGCACATCCCCGACATGGGTGGTTCGGGCTGGGCCCAGTTCAACCGCGACCTGCGCATGGAGGTCTCCCGGCCCGCCCTGCTCGTGGACGTACGCGGCAACGCCGGCGGCCACATCAGCGAACTGGTCGTGGAAACGCTGACCCGCCGGATCCTGGGCTGGGACCTGACACGCGACGCCCAGCCGGTGTCGTACGCCTCCAACGCCCCGCGCGGCCCGGTGGTCGCGCTCGCCGACGAGGCGACCTCCTCGGACGGCGACATGATCACGGCGGCTTTCAAACTCCTCAAGCTCGGGCCGGTCGTCGGTCAACGCACCTGGGGTGGAGTCGTCGGCATGACCGGCCGCCACCAACTCGGCGACGGCACGGTGATCACCGTGCCGATGAACGCGGCCTGGTTCGACGCGTACGGCTGGTCCGTCGAAAACCACGGCGTCACTCCCGACCTGGAAATCCAACGCACCCCCCTGGACTGGGCGGAGGGCCGCCACGCCCAACTGGACGACGCGGTGAAACTCGCCCTGGACCTCCTGGAAACCAACTCCCCCGCAACACCCCCGAACTACTCGAACGTCCCAAACCGCTCAAGGCCAAACCTCCCCCCACGCCTCTGATTGGGGCGGGCTGACCGACCTAGGGGCGCGGGGAACTGCGCGACCAGCCCCCACCGCCCCGCACCCAACAACGCACCAGACAACGAACCCGCCAACGCAAGCAAAACGTGGGGCACCCTCCCAAAAGAAGGGCACCCCACGTCAGCGGCTAAAGCCAAGCGCAGCGGCTACGCGTCGTAGTCCTGAGCGAACCGGTCCTCTTCCTCACGCCGCATCCGCTCCGTCTCCTCGTCCCGCTCGCGCATGGGGTCCTGCCCCTGACGGCCACGCTCCTGGCCAGGCTCACCGCGCTCACCGCGCTCCCGCACCTGCTGCGCCTTCTCCTTGGCCTGCTCCTGCCGCTGCTCCGACTTGTCCTGGAACTTGTCCTTCATACCCATGTGGGTTCACTCCCGTGGTGGGTGGTTTCTGGGGCCCCTCGGCGGGACCTCGACCAGATTCACACGGGCGGTCACTGTGCGCATGTCGATCAGTCACGGTGGGTAGCGCGGGCCTCCTCATCGGCCGCCCCACCTGCACCGACGAGCCCGGTCCGCATGCCCTCCAGCCGGGTGGCGAACCGCCGCATCTCCCGCTGTCCGACGGTCCCGATGACCGCGGGCAGATACCCGCGCACCCCCTGCATCCCGCGCAGCCACCACTGGCCGTACACATGGCTCGACCGCCGCTCGATCCCGGCCACGATCCGGTCCACCGCCGGCCCCAGCGGATACGTCTTGTTGGACGGCCACGGCAGCCGCTGCCGCAACTCCCGCATCACCTCGTCCTGATCGGCGCCCCGCACCATGTCGGTGTCGGTCCAGGACAGGTACCCGACGCCCACCCGCACGCCCCGGTACCCGACTTCGGCACGCAGGCTGTGCGCGTACGCCTCCACGCCCGACTTGGACGCGCAGTACGCGGTCATCATCGGCGCCGGCGTGATGGCGGCCAGGGAGGCGATCTGGAGCAGATAACCCCGGCTCTCCATCAGCACCGGCAGGAAGGCCCGGGCGGTGACCGCCGAGCCGATCAGGTTGACCTCGATCACCCGCCGCCAGGCCACGGGATCGGAGTCGACGAAGGGACCGCCGGTGGCGACGCCCGCGTTGGCGACGACGATGTCGACCTTGCCGAACCGCTCCTTGACCTGCTGGGCGACCCGGGTCATCGCCTCGTGGTCGGTGACGTCGGCGCACCAGTGGGCGCTGTCGCCGTGCAACCGCCCGGCGACCTGCTTGAGCTCGTCCGGCTCCAGCCCGACCAGCGCCACCTTCGCCCCGCGCGCGGACAGCTTGCGGGCCAGCAGCTCCCCCACCCCCCGCGCGGCTCCGGTGACGACGGCGACCTGTCCTTCGAGGCTGACCCTGGTCATGCACCCTCCCTGATCTGCGCGTACGTCGTGGCGAGTGCACGGATCTTCCCGGTGACCGGCTCGGGCGCCTCGACCGGTGTCATGTGGCCGATGCCGGGCAGTTCGGCGAGGTCCAG
The DNA here is from genome assembly GCF_042870385.1 of Streptomyces sp. NPDC006602. Lineage (NCBI taxonomy): Bacteria > Bacillati > Actinomycetota > Actinomycetes > Kitasatosporales > Streptomycetaceae > Streptomyces > Streptomyces sp. NPDC006602. The sequence goes on from NZ_JBIAHG010000047.1 coordinate 9,994, forward strand.
GCAGTGGGGCAGCGCGGCGGCCAGCGAGCGGGCCTGCACCGGGGGCGTCAGCCGGTCGGCCGAGCCGACCAGGACGGCCGTCGGCACCCTCAACTCCCGTACGCCGTGGTCGAGATCGAGCAGGCCGAGCACCTGTGACCAGGCGTGCCGCACCTTGCGCGGGCAGGCGTGCACGATACGGGCGCACGCCTCGACCATGTGCGGGGCCGAATCGGCGCCCATGGTGGCGTACTTGAGGATCCGCCGGGCGAGCGACGTGACCGGTCCGAGCGGGGCGCGCGAGCCGAGGATCCGCTTGGTCAGCGCGGTGCGCAGCCGGCCGGCCCGGATGGGTACCACCAGCGACTCGTCGACCAGCCGCGACGAGCCCGTGCTGCACAGCAGTACGGCCGCCGCGTGCTCCCGGAATCCGGCCCGCCCGGCTGCGGCCAGCACCGTCATCCCGCCCATGGAGTGACCGGCGATCACGGCCTTCTCGCCGGGTGCGAGGGTCGCTTGCAGTACGGCTTCGAGGTCGTCGGCGAGTGCGTCCGTGGTGCAGGCGGGGCTCGCCGGGCTGCGTCCGTGGCCGCGTTGGTCGTAGGCGATGACCCGGTGGTCGGCGGACAGGTCCCGAATCTGCGCCGCCCAGAAGGCAGTCGAGCAGGTCCAGCCGTGGGCGAGGACGACGGCGGGCGCACCCTCGGGTCCGTGCACCTCGACGTGCAAGCGGGCGCCGTCGGCGGAGACGGCGGTGAGTACGCGGGCGGGGACGGGTGGGGCGTAGGGGCCGGAGGAGACGTGGAGAAGGCGGCTCATGCGCTGACCTCGGCCTTCTTCACGGCGGACACGCGCAGCACCTCGTACTCGCTCAGCTCCACCCGCCGCGTCGCACGCCGGAACTCGGTCGTGGTTCCCGGCCAGATGGTGGTGTTGCGGCCGTTCGCGTCCAGGTACCAGCTGTCGCAGCCGGTGTTCCACACCGTGCGCTTCATGCGCTCCTGGACCCGCCGGTTCCACGCGTGCAGGGCGCTCGGGCGGGCGTCGAGGGCGACCCGGCCACCGAGGACGCCCAACTGCCGTACGAAGTCGGCCATGTAGTTCAGCTGCGACTCGATGATCAGGATCATGGACGAGTTCCCGAGGCCCGTGTTGGGCCCGATGACCGTCATCCAGTTGGGGAATCCGGGGACCGAGGCACCCCGCAGCGCCGCCATCCCCTCCCCTGCCGCCCAGGCCTCGGCGAGCGTACGGCCGTTCGCGCCCACCACCCGGTCGGCGATCGGCATGTCGCTGACGTAGAAGCCCGTACCGAAGACGATCGCGTCGGCCTCGGCCTCGGTGCCGTCGGCGGCGACGAGGGTCGAGCCGCGGACCTCGCTCAGACCGCTCGCGACGACGTCCACATTGGGCCTGGCGAGCGCCGGGTAGTACTCGCTCGACAGCAGGATCCGCTTGCATCCGATGCGGTAGTCGGGCGTCAGCCTGGCGCGCAGGGCCGGGTCCTTGATGGAGCGGGCCATGTTGCGCTTGGCCACCGTCTCGACCAGGCCCAGTTCGTCGGGGCGCTTGGTGAACAGCTGGACCTGCAACTCCCGGATGCCCCACAGGAGTCCGCGCCTGAGCTGTGTGGTGAGGGGCAGCCGCCTGTGCAGCTCGCGCTCGGCCCCGGTGATCGCCCGGTCGACGCGGGGCAGCACCCAGGGCGGGGTGCGCTGGAAGAGGGTGAGCCTCTCGGCGAGGGGCTGGACGGCCGGCACGATCTGGATCGCGGAGGCACCGGTGCCGACCATGGCGACCCGCTTGCCGCGCAGGTCGTAGTCGTGGTCCCAGCGAGCGGAGTGGAAGATCTTGCCGGGGAAGGTGTCGAGCCCCGGGATGTCCGGGATGCGCGGGTCGGACAGCGGTCCGGTGGCGGAGACGACGAAGTCGGCGGAGAGCGAGCCGCTGCTGGTCTCGATGTCCCAGCGAAGCTTCCCGCTGTCCCAGGTCATCATCTTCACTTCGGAGTCGAAGCGGATGTGCGGGCGGAGCCGGAAGACGTCCGCCACGTGCTCCAGGTAGGCGCGGATGTGCTGCTGCCCGGAGAAGGTGCGCGGCCAGTCGGGGTTGGGCGCGAAGGAGAACGAGTACAGGTGGGAGGGCACGTCACAGGCGCATCCCGGATAGGTGTTGTCCCGCCAGGTCCCGCCGACACTGTCGGCCCGCTCCAGGACCACGAAGTCGGTGACACCCTCGCGCCGCAGCCGTACGGCGGCCCCGAGCCCGCCGAACCCCGACCCGATCACCGCCACCCGTACGTGTTCGTGCTCGTGCTCGGCCATCCCGAAGCCTCCACGCGTCGCTTGACCATGCCAGTGAACACTGGCGCAATGGGGAGAGTAGAGCAGCCGCGTACTCGTGGGTAGGGGGCAGTCGAGGAAAGTTACCTCAGGTACGACATAGGGTGCGGGCGTGGCAGACAAGCGTGAATACCGCATGGAGGAGCTGGCCAGGCAGGCCGGGATCACGGTGCGCACCCTGCGCTTCTACCGCGAACGCAAGCTGATCCACCCACCGCGCCGCCAGGGCCGTATCGCCTGGTACGACGACAGCCACCTGGCCCGCCTGCGCACCATCTCCGCGCTGCTGGAACGCGGCCACACCCTGAGCGGCATCGCCGAACTGGCGGAAGCCCTCGACCACGGCCGCGACGTCGCCGAACTCCTCGGCGTGGACGCCCCCACCGAGGAGGAACCGGTCCGCCTCACCCCCGAGGAACTCGCCGCCCGCTTCGAGGGCGAGGTCACCCCAGAGAACCTCGCCGCCGCCCTGGAACTCGGCTACCTCGGCACCGACGGCGACGAGATCGTCCACATCAGCCGCCGCCTCCTGGACGTCTCCTCGGCCCTGGTCCGCGAGGGCATCCCGCTGGCGGAGGTCCTGGCTACGGGCAAACGCGTCCGCGAACACGTCGACGCCCTCGCCGAACTCTTCGACGACCTGGTCCTGCGCCACGCCCCCGAGGAAGACCGCCAACGACTGCGCCCCCTTGCGCGGAGCGTGGTCGAGGCGGAGCTGTCACTGGCGCTGGACCGGCGGTTGCGGAAGCGGGACTGATACGCCAGTTGTGCGGCTGGAGTATCAGAGGTCGTACACGACGGTGACCGGCGCGTGGTCGGACCACCGCTCGGCGTGCGTGGCCGCGCGCTCGACGTAGCCCTTGACCGCCTTGGCGGCGAGGCCGGGCGTCGCCACCTGGTAGTCGATGCGCCAACCCGTGTCGTTGTCGAAGGCCCTCCCCCGGTACGACCACCACGTGTAGGGCCCCTCGACGTCCGGATGCAGCGCCCGCACGACGTCGACGTACCCGCCCTCCGCCGGGTCGAAGACCCGGGTCAGCCACTCCCGCTCCTCGGGCAGGAACCCGGAGCTCTTCTGGTTCCCCCGCCAGTTCTTGAGGTCGGCCTGCTGGTGGGCGATGTTCCAGTCGCCGCAGACGACGACCTCGCGACCGTCGGCGGCGGCGCGTTCGCGCAGGTCCTTCAGGTGGGCGAGGAACTCGCCCATGAAGCGGACCTTCTCGTCCTGCCGCACGGTGCCGACCTCGCCGGAGGGCAGGTAGAGGGAGGCGACGGTGACGCCGGGCAGGTCGGCCTCGACGTAGCGACCGCTGCCGTCGAACTCGGCCGAGCCGAAACCGACCCGGACGCGGTCGGGCTCGCGGCGCGTGTAGAGGGAGACGCCGGCGCGGCCCTTCGCGGAGGCGGGCGCGTGCACGACGTGCCAGCCGTCGGGCGTACGGACGTGCTCGGGCAGCTGCTGCGGCTCCGCGCGCACCTCCTGGAGGCAGATCACGTCGGCGGAGGTCTCCGCGAGCCACTCCACGAAGCCCTTCTTCGCGGCGGCGCGCAGTCCGTTCACATTGGCGGAAGTCACAGTGAGCACCCCGGCACGATACCGGCACACTGGATCGAGTCCCGCCCCTGAATGGATTGCATACGGTGATCAGCATCAACCTACGTCGCGTCCCCTTCGACCACCCCGACGCCGTCAAGCTCAACGACCAGGTTCAGGCCGAGTACCACCTGCGCTACGGCGACGGCGGCGACGCCACGCCCCTGGACCCGTCGGACTTCGACCCGCCGAACGGCGTCTACCTCATCGCGTACGACGAGAACGACACCCCGGTCGCCACGGGCGGCTGGCGCTCCCAGGACACCAACGGGGAGGGCAACCTCGACGGCGACGCCGAGGTCAAGCGGATGTACGTCATAGACGCGATGCGCGGCCGCGGCCTGGCCCGCCGCATGCTGGCCTCCCTGGAGGAGGACGCCCGCGCGGCCGGCCGCAGACGCATGGTCCTGGAGACCGGCACCGAACAGCCGGAGGCCATCGGCCTCTACACGTCCAGCGGATACGAGCCGTGCGCCAAGTTCGGCTACTACCGGCACTTCGAGTCGAGCCGGTGCTTCGCCAAACAGCTCTAGGCCGGCGACGGCGTCGACGTCACCCGGCCCCGGCCGCGTCCCGAGCGATCTGCTCGAACCGCGCACCCATGGCCTCGGAAAGGGCACGCGCCGCCGACAGCGGACGGACCATGACCATGAAGTCGTCGATCCTGCCGTCCTCGTCGAAGTGCAGGAAGTCGCAGCCCGTGAGCTGCTTGCCGTCGACGGTCGCGGTGAAGACGAAGGCGTGGTCGCGTCCGTCGGGATTCGCGATCTCCCGCACGTACGTGAAGTCCTCGAAGACCTGCGACACGGCGCGCAGGATCGCGGCGGTGATCGCCTTGCCCTCGTACGGCTTGAAGACGACCGGACTGGTGAAGACGACGTTCTCCGCCAGCAGGGCGGCCACCGCGTCCATGTCGGCGGCTTCGACGGCTTTCCGGAAGGGATGCACGAGAGATCACCTCAAGCACTGGGACGAGTCGAGCCTGTCAAGTCTGATACCCCGGCGATCCTGGACGAGCTGCCAGTGAAGGCCCAGTGCGTCGACGCCGGCGACATCGACGCCGTACGCGCCGCGATCGCCGAACGCGTGGAACGGGCCAAGGCCAAGCCTGGAGTGGGGCGAGCAGCCCTGAGGCGACTGGAACAGCGCGCCTCGACCTCCAACGGGCAAGCCTGAGAGGGCGATTCGCCCGGTGAAACACGAAGACCGCCGACGGCTGTGGCTCGCCTGTCACCGTCCGTCGCCGTTGGTCGGCCTCGGTGGCCCGGGGACGCCCCAGGGACGATCACCGGCCGACTCTGGTCAGTAGAGAATGGAGGGCAGGTACGCGCCGTCGGGCTCGTTGTAGAGACCCATAGTCATCAGGCTCATCAGCTGCACCACGCTGAGGCCGCTCGCCAGACACCACCGCAGCAGCAGGCTGTTACGTGCGGGCACGAGGATGCCGGGTCCGCCGAATGCGGGCGCCGAGGCGATCAAGGCTTGCAGGTCCGGGGTGGTCTCGGCCACGGCGTGCGCGAAGAACGCCAGGTCCGTGGCGTACCCGGTCACGCGCCCTTCGCGCTCGACGACACGGGCCGTGCCCTGTTTGTGTCCTTCGGTGCACGGCACGTACAGAAGACCGCCCCCGTCACTTCATGTTCCGCCCGCTCCGGCCGGGGTGCAAAACGCAAGCTCGGCAAGCACCTCAGCAAGAGAGGTAGTTGCTGTACTTCGCTGCTGTACGACGCAAAAAAGCCCCAGTCGGATCTCTCCGACTGGGGCTCCAAGCTGCGGTGGACCTGAGGGGATTCGAACCCCTGGCCCCCTCGATGCGAACGAGGTGCGCTACCGGACTGCGCCACAGGCCCTTGCAACGAGTGAAACTCTAGCATCCCCGTCCGGGTGCTTGGAAATCCGTTCCCGGCTGGTCAAACCGCCTTGGTCACTCGTTCGCGGCCCGCGGCCGGTCCCCGTCCTCGTACTGGTCGAACAGTGGCGTACGGCCACGCTCGCGGGCGCGACGGGCGGAGGCGGCGCGACGGGCGTCACTGCGCTCGTCGGCCCCCGGTTTGTCCTCCGCGTCGGCGGCCTGTTCCTCCGCTCCCGCGTCCCGCGCACCGGGCCGAGCCTCCTGGTCGGGCGTCGTGACGGCACTGGACCGCGCCGAACTCCACGCGTCCGGCGCTCCGAGATCCACGTCGGAGGTGGCGCGCGGAGCGACCGGCGCCGTCACGTACGTCGGCAGGGGCACCGGCACCGGGTCCCAGCTGTCACCGTGTCCCGGCCGCTGCTGCCGCTCGCGCTGCTGGTCGACCCACTCCGCGTGGTCGGTCTGCTCGACGAGCGCACGCCGGTCCGCGGCGAGTGCCGACATGCCGGGATCCAGCTCCGGCTCGGGGCCTTCGTCCGGCTCCTCGGAGTCGGCGCCCTCGTCGACGGAGGCGCGTCGGCGCGGCTGGCGTGTGCGCTCGCGCAGTCGCTGCGCGGCTGCCTCGGCCTGGCGCCGGTCCATCTGGTAGGCGAAACGTCTGCGCTCCTGGGAGCGCAGGTACGCGATGTACCCGCTGAGCAGCACGGCGGGTACGCCGGGCGCCCACAGGAAGGCGAGCCCTCCCACCGCGGCGACGATGGCGCCGAGCGAGAAGGCCAGGAAGAGCATGACCGTCGTGCGCCGACGGCGCGCGAGCACCTTCGTGCGCCGAGCGCGCGCCGCGGCCGCTTCTTCCTGGGGCGTGCGCCGAGGAACCGGCACTCGCTTCCGCGCGGGCGGCGCGCTCTCGGATGCGCGCGCCGGTTCACGCACCTGTTCGCGTTCATAGTGATCGGGTTCACGGTGATCGTGGTCACGATGATCGCGGTCATGCACCTGCTCGCGCGCCGGTTCGCGTACCTGCTCACGCGCTTCCGAGCGCGCAGGCGCCTGGGCCGTGGCCTGCGCCTGTGGACGGGGCGGAGGCATGGCGAAGGCCCGGACGTCCACCGAGTCGGTGGCCGTTCCCGGGTCCACGGCGCTGGACTCCCCCTCTTCGGTGGAGCGCGCCCGCAGGTCCTTGGCGTATCGGCGCTCCATCCCCGCCCGTCCGGACAGCAACCGGATGGCTGTGCTGAAGCGTTCCGTCGGACGGGCCTCGTTCAGCTCGTCCTGCCTACGGAGCCACATCGGCACCAAGTAGGCGGCCCAGGCCCCGACAATGACTGCGTAGATGAGGCCGCTGCTGCTCACGCCTCACACGGTAGAGGGGTTTGCGTGAGGCCATCTGCCAATTGCGCCGGTGTGTCGCACGATCTGGCTGATATTTCGAGCTTTTTTTGTGACCGATGCGATCAACAGGTCGCCGAGGTAGCGAATTCAATGCCCCAAGGCGGTCATCACCCGATCAATTTCGAACAAACATTCAATTTCCCCGCGGTGGCCTGGCTTCGGAACGGCTATGCGGGATTGTCGTGCGGCGTGCTCCTGGATCGTGCCCGCTGCCAACGCCTGAGCAACCCGTCGGGCACCTCTTCCGCGGTGAGTGCGAAGACCAGGTGGTCGCGCCAGGCGCCGTCGATGTGGAGATAGCGCGGGCGCAGCCCCTCCTCGCGGAATCCGAGTTTCTCCACCACCCGGCGGCTGGGCGCGTTCTCGGGGCGAATGCAGACCTCGATGCGGTGCAGACCGACGGTTCGGAAACAGTGGTCCACGACGAGTGCCACCGCTGTCGGCATCACTCCGCGGCCGGCCACCGACTCGTCCACCCAGTAGCCGACATGGCCCGAGCACATCGAGCCCCAGGTGATTCCGGCGACCGTCAGCTGCCCGACCAGCCGGCCCTGGTACTCGATGACGAACGGGAGCATCCGGCCCGCGTTCGCCTCGGCCCGCAGATGCCGGACCATCTGACGGTAGGTCGGCCGGTGCGCTATGGGCCCGCTGGGCGTGGGCGGCGGAATCGTCGCCTCCCAGGGCCGCAGCCAGTCCCGGTTACGCCGGTTGACCTCGCGCCAGGCCCGCTGGTCGCGCAGCTTTATCGGCCTCAGGACGACATCGCCGTCCGTGAGTACGACAGGCCAGGATGGGCTGTTCAGCTCGCACCCCCACTACTGGCGACGGGTCTGGGGTGGTCGCCGCCGCGGATCTGGTCCACGGCGTGCACCAACAGGGGCTCCAGGACGGCCAGTCCGTCCTTCACCCCGCCGGTGGAACCCGGCAGATTGATGATCAGCGTCCGCTCGGCCACTCCGGCCAGGCCCCGGGAGAGCACCGCGGTCGGCACCTTCTCCCGTCCGAACGCCCTGATGGCCTCGGCGATGCCCGGCACCTCGCGGTCGATCACCCGGCGGGTCGCCTCGGGGGTGCGGTCGGTGGGCGAGATGCCGGTTCCGCCGGTGGTGACGATCACGTCGTACCCGGCGTCGACCCCGGCGCGCAGGGCGGCCTCCACGGGATCGCCGTCGGGCACGACCTGCGGGCCCTCGACGGTGAGGCCGAAGCCCTTGAGGCCGTCGGCGATCAGCGGGCCGCCCTTGTCCTGGTAGACCCCGGCGGCGGCCCGGTTGGAAGCCGTGACGACGAGAGCGCGATATGTCATGCCCGGCTCCAGTCGCCCGACTTGCCGCCCGTCTTCGCTTCCACCCTGACGTCCGTGATGACCGCTCCCTTGTCGACCGCCTTGATCATGTCGATCACGGTGAGCGCAGCGACGGAGACGGCGGTCAGGGCTTCCATCTCGACGCCCGTGCGGTCCGTGGTCTTCACCGTGGCCCAGATCTCCACGGCGTCGTCCGCGACTCTCAGGTCCAGTTTCACACCGGACACCGACAAGGGGTGGCACAGCGGGATCAGGTCCGGGGTGCGCTTGGCGCCCATGATGCCCGCGATCCGCGCGGTGGCCAGGGCGTCGCCCTTGGGCACGCCCTCGCCCCGCAACAACTCGACCACACGGGGCGAGACCAGGACCCGGCCGCTGGCGCGGGCGGTGCGCGCGGTCACGTCCTTCCCGGACACGTCGACCATGCGGGCCGCGCCCGCCTCGTCGATGTGGGTCAGTCGGTCCTGCACAGAGGGTCCGGGGGTCTCCCCCCGGGAAGGCACTGTCATGCTGTGTGGCGCTCCCGGTCCGGGCCCGGCGCGGTACGGCGCGTGAGCCTGTTGTGCGCGACACGGTACCGCCAAGTCGGACCGGTGAGCGGCGCGGGCCCTTCGGCTCAGCCGAGCAGGACGACCTCGACCTCGGTCCCGGGCTCCACGGACTCCACGTCCTCGGGTACGACGATCAGCGCGTCCGCGTGCGCCAGGGCGGCGACCAGGTGGGATCCGGCGCCACCGACCGGGATGACCGCACCGTCGGCGTACGTCCCGCGCAGGAACTGCCGGCGGCCCTTCGGCGAGGTCAGCGCCTTGCCGGTGGTGAGGGTCGCCCTGGTGGTCGGCCGGTGGACGTCGTCGAGGCCCATCAGGGTGCGGATCGCGGGGCGGACGAACAGCTCGAAGGAGACGTACGACGACACGGGGTTGCCGGGCAGGGCCAGCAGCGGTGTGTGGTCGGGGCCGATGGAGCCGAAGCCCTGGGGCTTGCCGGGCTGCATCGCGAGCTTGCGGAACTCGATGCCGCTGCCCGGCTCGTCCTCGTCGCCGACGTACGACAGCGCCTCTTTGACGACGTCGTACGCCCCGACGCTCACGCCGCCCGTGGTGACCAAGAGGTCGGCGCGGACGAGCTGGTCCTCGATGGTGGACCGGAGCGTTTCGGCGTCGTCGGCGACGGCGCCCACCCGGTAGGCGATGGCGCCGGCGTCGACGGCGGCCGCAGTGAGGGAGAAGCTGTTGGAGTCGTAGATCTGGCCGCTGCCGAGTTCCTCGCCGGGCTGGACGAGTTCGCTGCCGGTGGACATGACGACCACGCGCGGGCGCGGGCGTACGCGTACCGTGGCGCGGCCGATCGCGGCGAGCAGCGCGATCTGGGGCGGGCCGAGGACGGTGCCCGCCTCCAGGGCGCGGTCCCCCGCCTTCACGTCACTGCCCTTGGCACGCACGTGCGCGCGCGCCTCGGCCGGTCGGTACACGTGCACGTGCCCCTCGGCCCCGTCGGGGGACAGCGCGCGGGCCCGCATCCCGGTCACCGGGCCCTCGCCGAGGCCGCCGTCGGTCCACTCCACGGGGACGACGGTCTCGGCGCCGGGCGGCAGCGGGGCGCCGGTCATGATGCGGGCGGCCTGGCCGGGCCCCACGTGGAGCAGTTCGGCCTGGCCCGCCGCGACGTCCCCGACGACCTCCAGGACCGCCGGGAACTCCTCGCTCGCGCCCGCGACGTCCGCGACCCGCACCGCGTACCCGTCCATGGAGCTGTTGTCGAAGGGCGGCAGGGACACCGGCACCGTGACGTCCTCGACCAGGACGCAGCCCTGGGCGTCGAGGAGTTGCAGCTCGATGGGTTCGAGGGGGCGGACGGTCGCGAGGATGTCGTCCAGGTGCTCGTCCACCGACCACAGCTGGTCCTGGCCGGTGGCGCGGGGCGCGGCGCTGCTCAACGTTGCTACATCTCCTCGGCTACGTAACGGCGAAGCCAGGTCCGGAAGTCCGGGCCCAGGTCTTCACGTTCGCACGCGAGTCTGACAATGGCACGCAGGTAGTCGCCGCGGTCGCCGGTGTCATAGCGGCGGCCCTTGAAGACGACGCCGTGCACGGGGCCGCCGATCTTCTCGTCCTCGGCGAGCTGCTGGAGGGCGTCGGTGAGCTGGATCTCGCCGCCGCGGCCGGGCTCGGTCTTGCGGAGTATGTCGAAGATGTGCGGGTCGAGGACGTAGCGGCCGATGACCGCGTAGTTGGACGGGGCGTCCGCCGGGTCGGGCTTCTCGACCAGACCGCTCACCTTGACGACGTCGCTGTCCTCGGTCTCCTCCACGGCCGCGGAGCCGTAGAGGTGGATCTGCTCGGGCGCGACCTCCATGAGGGCGATGACGCTGCCGCCGCGCTGCTCCTGGACCTCGACCATCCGCTTGAGCAGCGGGTCGCGCGGGTCGATCAGGTCGTCGCCGAGGAGGACCGCGAAGGGCTCCTGTCCGACGTGCGGAGCGGCGCACAGCACGGCGTGACCGAGGCCCCTGGGGTCGCCCTGGCGGACGTAGTGCATGGTCGCGAGGTCGCTGGACTCCTGCACCTTCGCCAGCCGGTCGGCGTCGCCCTTCTTCTGAAGGGCCGATTCCAGCTCGTAGTTGCGGTCGAAGTGGTCCTCGAGGGGGCGCTTGTTGCGGCCCGTGATCATGAGGACGTCGTCGAGGCCGGCGGACACGGCCTCCTCGACCACGTACTGGATCGCCGGCTTGTCGACGACCGGCAGCATCTCCTTGGGAGTGGCCTTGGTGGCCGGCAGGAACCGGGTGCCAAGACCTGCTGCGGGAATGACAGCCTTGCTGATCCGAGGGTGCGACTGAGTCATGCCCGCAACCTTATCCGGTGCGTTTGCAGGGAATCTGAGGCTCCGGTTAATTAGCTCTCATATGAGCGTATTGGAAGGGTACGGGTGCAACCTTTGAGTCACGTCGGACGTCCGGCCGAGCCTGACAAACGTATGTTGCGGCAGGGGATCCTCGCGGTGAGGAACACGTTGACGGCCGATGACGTGCGGGAAGCCGCCGCCGCGCTGGCCGGGCGGGCGCTGGAGCTGCCCGAGTTGGCGCGGGCGCGCACGGTGGCGGCGTACGTCTCCGTGGGGAGCGAACCCGGGACGCTCGCGCTGCTGGACGCGCTGCGCGCGCGGGGCGTGCGGGTCCTGCTTCCGGTGCTTCTGCCCGACAACGACCTGGAATGGGGCGCGTACAGCGGCGAGGGGTCTCTCGCGCGCGTCCAACACGGCTCGAAGATGGCCCTCTTCGAGCCGGTCGGGGAGCGTCTGGGCCCGGACGCCGTGGCCTTGGCCGACGTCGTGCTGCTGCCGGGCCTGGCGGTCGACGCGCGCGGTATGCGCCTGGGGCGCGGCGGGGGATCCTACGACCGGGTGCTCGCCCGACTGGAGCGTGCGGGCATGCACCCCGCGCTGGTCGTGCTGCTGTACGACTCCGAGGTCGTCGAGCGGGTGCCCGCTCAGGCGCACGACCGGCCGGTGCAGGCGGTGGTCACGCCGTCGGGCATGCGCCGCTTCCGGCAAGGGTCCTGAAACGCCGAACGGCCCTTCACGCGCGCGTGGAGGGCCGTTCCGGCGGCAGGACGTCAGCGGGTCACGGCTTCAGTTGCAGCGTGTCGCTCGTGTCGTCGTCGACCGCTTTGGACGAGAAGGACCAGTCCAGCAGTTCGCCCTTGACCCACTTGCCCGTCTGGTCGACGTAGTGAGCGCTGTAAGCGTGCCCGGAGGCGCCGGTGAGGTTGATCCACTTCGACTTGTCGAGGTCGCCGAGGTTGACCACCATCCGCATCGACGGCACCCAGACGACGCCGTAGCCGCCGGCCGCGTTCCAGCCGGTCGCGTTGACCGCCGCCTCGCCGCCGCCGAGCTTCCAGGGGCCGCGGTTGAGCACGTACTGCAGGAAGCCGGGGCCGTCGGTGCCCAGGGTCTGGTTCTTCAGGAACAGGCGGTGCAGCCGGCCCCAGCTCCAGGTGTCGATGTCCTTGCCGAGCTTGGCGGTCAGCTCCCAGCGGGCGTCGATCATGGCGCGCTCGAACAGCTTGTCGCGGTTCTTGACGGCGCCGACGCGGTTGCCCGAGTCGGGCGTCGTCCACCAGTCGCTCTTCTCGTCGTCCATGAGGTTGCGGACGACCTCGAACCAGCGGTCGCCACCGTCCGGCTGTGCCTGGTCGGCGTCGCGCTGGCCGCACTCGCGCACCTTGCCGGTCTCGTCGACGGGCCCGGTGGAGTTGACCGGGTCGACCCACAGGCACTGTCCTTCGACCCGCAGCTCCTTGGGCAGCTTGTTGCCGAAGGCGAGCTTGAGGATGTTGCGCCAGACCGAGTTGAAGTAGGCGGCGGCCGCCGAGTCGGCGTCCTGGGTGTAGTCCCAGCCCTCGAGGAGCTCTTGGGCCTCGCGGACGTTGGGATCGTCGAGGTTGATCTTCAGCAGCTTGGGCACCAGCAGCTTGGCGATCTCGCTGCTGTTGTCCAGCTGCATCTGGCGCATGTCGTCGGTGGAGATCTTGCCGCCGCCCTTGATCTTCGACTCGATCAGGTCGGTGATGCGCTGGCTGCGGGTGCCGTAACCCCAGTCCGTGGTGAGCGTGTAGGGGTACTTGTCCTTGTCGATCACGGCCTGGTTGGCGGTGACGATGTAGCCGCGCTCGGGGTTGTACTCGTAGGGCAGTTGGTCCTGCTTGATGTAGCCGGTCCACTCGTACTTGGAGTCCCAGCCCGGCGCCGGGATGGATCCGTCGTCGCCCTTCGCGCGCGTGGGGATCCTCCCGGGCAGCGTGTAGCCGATGTTGTCCTCGGTGTCGGCGTAGACCAGGTTCTGCGAGGGCACGTCGAACAGGGCGGCGGCCTTACGGAAGCCGGTCCAGTCGGTCGCCTTGTCCATCGCGAAGACGGCGTCCATGGAGGTGCTCGGGTCCAGCGCGGTCCAGCGCAGCGCGATGCCGTAGCCGTCGCCGCGGTCGGGTGCGGAGGTGCCGACGGTGGCCTTCTTGCCGACCTTCACCAGCTCGTCGTCACGGTCGGACAGCAGGGGCCCGTTGTTCGTCTCCCGGACGACGATCTTCTTGGACTCGCCGCCGGCGACCTTGATGGTCTCCTCACGCGTGGTGAAGGGCTTCACCTTGCCGTCGTACAGGTAGCCGTCCCCGGAGAGCTTCTCCAGGTAGAGGTCGGTGACATCGACGCCGGAGTTGGTCATGCCCCAGGCGATGTCCTGGTTGTGGCCGATGACCACGCCGGGCATGCCCGCGAAGGTGTAGCCGGTGACGTCGTACTGGCACGTGCTGGAGACGGTGCGGCAGTGCAGGCCCATCTGGTACCAGACGGACGGCAGCGAGGCCGACAGGTGCGGGTCGTTGGCCAGCAGCGGCTTGCCGGTGATCGTGTACCGCCCGGAGACGACCCACGAGTTCGAGCCGATGCCGTTGCCGTTCACGCCGACGGCCGTCGGGACGTCGTCCAGGACGTTCTGCAGGCCCGTCAGCCGGCTCTGCAGGGCGGAACCGGCCGTGGACGACGAGGTGCCCGTCGCGGTGCCGCTGGTGGACGTCTCACTGCCGGATGTGCCGCCGCTGCCCTCGAAGGTCCCGGTGAGCTCGTCGTACTGGCCCTGCTGGACGATCGTCTGGTTCCGGCTGTACGGGTACTGCGGGTACAGGTCGGCGATCTGCTTGGGGCCGAGGCGGCTGGTCATCAGGGCGCGGTCGATCTCGTCCTGCATGTTGCCGCGCAGGTCCCAGGCCATGGCCTTCAGCCACGCGACCGAGTCGACCGGCGTCCACGCCTCGGGCTTGTAGTCGTTCTCGAAACCGAGGGCCGCGTACTCCAGGGAGATCTCCTTGCCGTCCTTGCCCTGGAGGTAGGCGTTGACCCCCTTGGCGTAGGCCTGGAGGTACTTCTTCGCGGAGGCCGACAGCGTCTTGTCGTACTCCTCCTTGGCGACCCGGTCCCAGCCCAGGGTGCGCAGGAACTCGTCGTTGTCGACCTGGCCCTTGCCGAACATCTCCGACAGGCGCCCGGAGGTCATGTGACGGCGCACGTCCATCTCGTAGAAGCGGTCCTGCGCCTGGACGTAGCCCTGCGCCATGAACAGGTCCGCGTCGGAGTCTGCGTAGATCTGCGGGATGCCGTAGCCGTCACGCTTCACGTCGACGGGCCCCGACAGGCCCTTCAGCGTGATCGAGCCCTCCATCTGCGGGAAGGAGGCACGGACGGTGCTGATGGACCAGTACGCCCCGTAGGCGACGCCTCCGATGATGGCCAGCACGAGGACGAGGACGAACAGGCGGGCTTTGCGCCCCTTTTTCCTGCCGGACTTGCCGGGCTGCTGACCCGAAGAGGCGGTGGTGTTGGGGGGCATCGCTGTCCTTGCTGTCCTAACGCGAGCGGCAGGGCGGGCTGTGCTTTTGACTGAGCGCTGGAGCAACCATAGGCGCAGGGCTCGGGGCCACTTGACTCGGAGTCGGGAACCAGAACGGACGGACGTTCGATCACCCCGTCGGGGATCGTCAAGAAATCGTCAAGAGTTAGGTAAGGTAACGAAGTACTTGGATGCGGAGGACCGCCACTTCGTGTCCTATGTACGTGAGCTCCCGCGCGCGTGAAGCGTGTGAGCCAGGGAAGGGAACGGCCGCTGACTGTCCACCATCTCAACCAACTCCTGCTCGTCTGCTCGCTCGTCCTGCTCGTCGCTGTGGCAGCGGTCCGGATCTCCTCGCGCAGCGGGCTCCCCAGCCTGCTCGTCTACCTGGGGATCGGCATCGCCATGGGCCAGGACGGCATCGGCGACATCCACTTCAACAACGCCGAACTCACCCAGGTCATCGGATACGCGGCCCTCGTCGTGATCCTGGCCGAAGGTGGCCTCGGCACGAAGTGGAAGGAGATCGAGCCGGCCCTGCCGGCCGCCTCGGCGCTGGCCCTGGCCGGAGTCGCGGTGAGCGTGGGGATCACGGCGACGGCCGCGCACTACCTGATCGACCTGGAGTGGCGCCAGGCGCTCATCGTCGGGGCGGTGGTGTCCTCCACGGACGCCGCGGCGGTCTTCTCGGTACTGCGGAAGATCCCCCTCCCCGCGCGCGTGACGGGCACGCTGGAGGCCGAGTCCGGCTTCAACGACGCCCCCGTGGTCATCCTGGTGGTCTCCTTCTCCACGGCCGGCCCGGTCGAGCACTGGTACGTGCTGCTCGGGGTGATAGCCCTGGAGCTGGCCATCGGCGCCGCCCTCGGCATCGCGGTGGGCTGGCTGGGCGCCTGGGGCCTCAGGCACGTCGCCCTGCCCGCCTCCGGTCTCTACCCGATCGCCGTCATGGCGATCGCCGTCATGGCGTACGCGGCGGGCGCGCTGGCGCACGGCAGCGGCTTCCTCGCGGTCTACCTCGCCTCGATGGTCCTCGGCAACGCGAAGCTGCCGCACTGGCCCGCCACCCGCGGCTTCGCCGACGGGCTCGGCTGGATCGCCCAGATCGGCATGTTCGTCCTGCTCGGCCTGCTGGTCACCCCGCACGAGCTGGGCGACGACATCCTGCCCGCACTCGTCATCGGGCTGGTCCTGACCATGGTGGCGCGTCCACTGAGCGTGGTGCTGTGCCTGACGCCGTTCCGGGTGCCCTGGCAGGAGCAGACGCTCATGTCCTGGGCCGGGCTGCGCGGCGCGGTGCCCATCATCCTGGCGACCATCCCGATGGTGGAGGGCGTCGAGGCCAGCCGCCGGATCTTCAACCTCGTCTTCGTCCTGGTCGTCGTCTACACCCTCGTCCAGGGGCCGACCCTGCCGTGGCTCGCCCGCAAGCTGAGCCTGGGCGGGGACGCGGAGGCCGCCGACCTCGGCATCGAGTCGGCCCCCCTGGAGCGGCTGCGCGGACACCTGCTGTCCGTCGCGATCCCCAAGGGGTCGAGGATGCACGGCGTCGAGGTCAACGAGCTGCGGCTGCCTGCCGGGGCCGCGGTCACCCTGGTCGTACGCGACGGACAATCGTTCGTTCCGCTGCCGACGACAGTGCTGCGATGGGGCGACGAACTCCTCGTGGTCGCCACGGATCCGGTCCGGGACGCCGCCGAGCGACGACTGCGCGCGGTGGGACGCGGCGGCAAGCTGGCCGGATGGCTGGGCACGAACGGCGCCGACACATCCCATTAAGGGCATGTTTCGTACGGTTCACACTCCCACCAATCACAGGTGAACACGTCAATGGTGCTCGTTTTCACAGGCCCACCCGCCTTGATCCCTGTACGATGAAGGCGCATTCCGATCGAACCAACTCTGCCTGACGCAGTGCTGGCGCGACCGTATGGCGGCCGGGACGCCCCCGCAGTGGGCGCCGGCATCTACCGCAGTCGGCGCAAGAGGACAGCTCTCGGTGCCGCCCCAAAATACGGGGGCCGCGCTACCAGGCGGCAGAAAGGCACGGGCCGTGGCATCCACGGTCACCTCCCGTCCCGGCTACGGGCAACTGCTGCGCACGCGCGGCGCCTGGACGTTCCTGCTCCCCGGCTTCGCCGCACGCCAGCCGTTCGGGATGCTCACCGTCTCCATCGTGCTGCTCGTGCAGCACACCAGCGGCTCGTACGGCGCGGCCGGCGCCGCCGCGGCCGTCACCGGCGTCTCCATGGCGCTGTTCGCTCCCTACACCGGCCGCCTCGCCGACCGCTACGGGCAGCGCGCCGTACTGATCCCGGGCGTACTCGTGCACTCGCTGTCGGGCCTGGCCCTGACCGCGCTCGCACTGGCGCACGCGCCCCTGTGGGCGTTGCTCGCGGCCGCCGTGCCCACGGGCGCCTCGCAGCCCCAGATCGGCCCCATGGTGCGCGCCCGCTGGGGCGTGAAGCTCCAGGACTCGCCCCTGATGTCCACCGCGGCCGCGTTCGAGTCCGTCACCGACGAGCTCACCTTCGTCGTCGGCCCGCTGCTGGCCACCGCCCTGTGCACGGCCGTCGACCCGGCCGCGGGCCTGGTGACGGAGGCGTCGCTCACCCTGATCGGCGGTCTGCTGTTCGCGGCGCAGAAGAGCACGCAGCCGCCGGTCGCCGTGGAGGGGCACGCGCGCGTGGAGCACGGTTCCGCTCTTCGCATCCCGGGGGTGCGCGTTCTGATCGTGGCCTTCCTCGGCATCGGTTCCGTCTTCGGCGGTATGCAGGTCTCGCTGGCCGCGTTCTCCGACTCGATCGGCGAGCCGGGCCTGAACGGCGTCCTGTACGGCACCTTCGCCGCGGGCAACATGCTCTCCGGCCTCGTGTGCGGCGCCGTCGCCTGGAAGGTCTCCCCGCAGCGGCGCCTGGTCGTCGGGTACGCCGCCCTCGCGCTGACCGCGTCCGGCCTGTGGGCCGCCCACTCGGTGCTGGTCCTGGCCGGCCTCGGTCTGCTCGTCGGGATGTGCATCGCGCCCGCCCTGATCACCGGCTACACCCTGGTCGAGGGCCTGGTCCCGGCCGGCGCCCGTACAGAGGCCTTCACCTGGCTCACCGGCGCGGTCGCACTCGGGCAGGCGGCGGCCGTCACGGTCGCCGGACAGCTGGAGGACGGCTTCCGGGAGGGAGCCGGATTCCTGGTGCCGATGGGCGGCACGCTGCTCGCCCTGGCGACCGTGCTGGCGCTGCGCTCACGCCTTTCGGTACGGCCGCACAGCCGCACCGTCGCACGTGGCGTCGGTCACCGCGTGCCGGTGGCAGTGGACTGATCCTCGGGAATACGTCACTATGAACCATCGTTAGCACTCATTGAGTGAGAGTGCCAGGAGGAAGACAGTGCCCACCTACCAGTACCAGTGCACCGAGTGCGGCGAGGGCCTCGAGGCGGTGCAGAAGTTCACCGACGACGCCCTTACCGAGTGCCCCAACTGCAGTGGACGCCTGAAGAAGGTGTTCTCCGCGGTCGGCATTGTCTTCAAGGGATCCGGCTTCTACCGCAACGACAGCCGCGGATCCTCGAAGAGCACCTCGCCGGCGTCAGCGAAGTCGTCGACGTCCTCGGACTCGAAGACCGGCTCGTCCGCCTCGACCTCTTCGTCGTCCTCGGACTCGAAGCCGTCGAGTTCGGGCACCTCGTCCAGCAGCAGCTCGGCCGCGTAGCCGCACCCTCGCTCACGAAACCCCGCCGTCGTACGACGGTGGGGTTCTCGTTGTGTCGTTGTGTCGTTGTGTCGTTGTTTCTGGACGAGGGTCCCAGGCCGTTCTCGGACCTGGGCTCCGGGCGCTGTTTCCGAGCCCGGGCTCCGGTCCCGGACAGCGCCGGTTAGTGTGCTGGTCATGGCGAACGCAGAGATCGGCGTAATCGGCGGCTCCGGCTTCTACTCGTTCCTCGACGACGTGACCGAGATCCAGGTGGACACCCCCTACGGGCCGCCCAGCGACTCCCTCTTCCTCGGCGAGGTCGCCGGCCGGCGAGTCGCCTTCCTGCCCCGGCACGGCCGCGGCCACCATCTGCCGCCGCACCGGATCAACTACCGCGCCAACCTGTGGGCACTCAGGTCCGTCGGCGTGCGCCAGGTCCTCGGCCCGTGTGCGGTGGGCGGTCTGCGCCCCGAGTACGGGCCGGGCACGCTGCTGGTGCCGGAGCAACTGGTCGACCGTACGAAGTCCCGGGCGGGCACGTACTTCGACGGTCTGCCGCTGCCGGACGGCACCGTGCCCAACGTGGTGCACGTGTCCCTGGCCGACCCCTACTGCCCGGCCGGGCGGGCGGCCGCACTGAAGGCGGCCCGTGGACAGGACTGGGAGCCGGTGGACAGCGGCACCCTGGTCGTCATCGAGGGGCCGCGCTTCTCGACCCGCGCCGAATCCTTGTGGCATCAGGCACAGGGCTGGTCGGTGGTGGGCATGACCGGCCATCCCGAAGCCTCTCTCGCCCGTGAACTCGAGCTCTGCTACACATCCTTGACCCTGGTCACGGACCTCGACGCCGGCGCCGAGACCGGTGAGGGCGTCTCCCACGACGAGGTGCTGCGGGTCTTCGCGGCGAACGTGGACCGCTTGCGGGGGGTTCTGTTCGACGCGGTGGCCGCGCTGCCGTCGGCCGAGGAGCGGGACTGCCTGTGCACGAACGCGCTGGGCGGGATGGATCCGGGGTTCGCGCTGCCGTAACTGATCGGCGGCGCCGGCTGTGTATAGGGGATAGGGGCGGCGGCGTCGTAGCGGAGCGGACTGCGGGTGTGCCGTCGTAGAGGTGGCTGCGGCTGTGTCGCAGAGGGGCGGAACTTCCCGTTCGGGTGAGGGAGTTGTCCACAACCCGCCGGTAGCCCACCGGCCTCGGCGGGGACCGGCGCGAAGCCCCATCGTGGCATGGCAAGCCGATCCCTCGTCGCAGGTGGTGGTTCCCATGCCCTACGCCCCTTCTCCCTCCTCCCCTTCCTCCTCTCCCGTCCCCCCGCATCCGCTCGGCACGGATGCTCCCCCCACGTGCGAGGTGCCGCACTTCGCCCCCGTGCGGGTCCGCGGCGGGCGCTATCAGCTGCAGCGGCTCGTACGGCAGCGGAGGCGGGCCGTGGCGGTCGGCCTCGCCGTCACCGCGGCCGCGCTCGTGGCGGCGGGCCCGCGCGACGCGGAGCAGACCCGTGGGCATCCACCGGCGGATCCCGTACGGGAACGCCGCGCCGTCCAGACCGTGACGGCGCCGGTGCGGATCGCCGACGGGGCCACGGTCCGGCTGCTGCGGCCCGGCGACCGGGTGGACGTCATCGCCGCCGAGGAGACGGCGACCGGCGGCGACGCGCGCGTGGTCGCACGCGGGGCGCGGGTGACGAAGGTGCCGGAGCCGCTGGACGGCGCGACCGAGAGCGGGGCGCTGGTCGTGCTCTCGGTGCCGCGCTCCACCGCGGCGAACCTCGCCGGCGCGAGCGCTACGGCCCGGCTGGCGGTGACGCTGTGCTGAGCCGCGCGATTCCAGCCCCGGGCACAATCCCGTCAAGTCCCTCGTTGCCGCCACCCGGTTGGACAGGGTCGCCTCGCGCTGACGTAGGTTGCGGAGCTGTTTGTTCCACAACCTGTGCATGCGAGGAGAGTCGCCTACGTGAGCGAGAAGAAGCCGAGCGTCTGGGAGGGCTTCAAGGCCTTCCTGATGCGCGGGAACGTTGTCGATCTGGCAGTGGCGGTCGTCATCGGCGCCGCTTTCACCAACATCGTCAACTCGGTGGTGAAGGGGCTCATCAACCCGCTGGTCGGAGCGATCGGCACCAAGAACCTCGACAGCTACAGCTCCTGCCTGAGCGACAACTGCCAGGGCGACGTGGGTATCCGGCTCCTGTGGGGCTCGGTCCTCGGGGCGACGCTCACCTTCGTGATCACCGCGACCGTCGTCTACTTCCTGATGGTCCTGCCCATGTCGAAGTACCTGGCGCGGCAGGAGGCCCGCAGGAAGGCGAAGGAGGGCGCGCACGAGGTCATCGAGGTGACCGAGCTGGAGGTGCTCAAGGAGATCCGCGACGCGCTGGTCGCCCAGCAGCGGCAGCGCGGCTCGGGTCACGACGAGCCGTAGCGGCAGTGGGGCGGGTGGGCTGCGGCCCGCCCGGCTCACAGGTGGTGGGGCGGCTTCTCGTCGAGGAAGCGCTTCAGGTCGGCCGCGCTGTCGGTGCCGGGTCGCTCGCCCCACCCGCGGTCCGTGTCGTCCGAGGACTGCTGGTCCAACGGGTCGTCGAAGATCAGCGCGGGCTTCGGCTCACGCGGCTCGGGCTTCGGCTCACGCGGCTCGGGTTTCGGCTCACGGGGCTCGGGCTCGGGGGCGGTGGTCATGCGTCCAGGGTACGGGCCCGGAACTTCGCGCCCTCACCGGGTTGTGAATCCGTTCACAAGAGATGGGGCGGGCTGGGAGTCCGGCGGGAGCAGACAGGCGGCTCCGGCGGCCTGAGAGTCACGGGCGGGACCGGACCCGCCGGGGCGGCCTGGCCAAGACCCCGCATGCCCCCCGAGACCGACGCCCGGACGACGAGACTGGCCCCATGACAGTTCACGACGCTTTGACGGACGTTGCCGGAGTGCGCGTGGGGCACGCCACGCGCAGCGGTGACGGTTGGCTCACCGGCACCACGGTCGTCCTCGCCCCGGAGGGCGGCGCAGTGGCCGCCGTGGATGTGCGGGGCGGCGGGCCCGGCACCAAGGAGACCGATGCCCTCGATCCGCGCAACGTGGTGCAGAAGGTCGACGCGATCGTGCTGACCGGCGGCAGCGCGTACGGGCTCGACGCGGCGTCCGGGGTGATGGCCTGGCTGGAGGAGCACGGGCGCGGGGTGCGAGTGGGACCGGATCCGGCGCACGTCGTTCCGGTGGTGCCCGCCGCCTGTGTCTTCGACCTGGGGCGCGGCGGCGACTTCCGGGCCAGGCCGGACGCGGCCACCGGCCGGGCGGCCGTCGAGGCGGCCGCGGCGAGCGAGCCCGGCGCCCGGGTCCGGGAGGGATGCGTGGGCGCGGGTGCGGGCGCCGTGGCCGGGCTGATGAAGGGCGGTGTGGGCACCGCGAGCATCGTCCTCGACTCGGGGATCACGGTGGCCGCACTGGTGGTGGCCAACGCGGCGGGATCGGTCGAGGATCCGGAAACGGGGGTGCTGTACGGGGAGTTGTTCCAGGGACGTGTGAGGTACCCGGAGGCGAGCGTCCACGAGGCCGCGCGCCGGCGCCTCGCCGAGGCCGCGGCGAAGCACGCGCCTCCCCCGCTCAACACCACGCTCGCGGTGGTCGCCACCGACGCGGACCTGTCGAAGGCGCAGGCGCAGAAGGTGGCCGGCACGGCCCACGACGGCATTGCGCGCGCTGTACGGCCGGTGCACCTGCTCCACGACGGCGACACGGTGTTCGCGCTGGCGACCGGAGCCCGCCCGCTCGACACCGAGCGCCCCCTCCCGCTGAACGAGATCCTCGCGGCGGGCGCGGACCTCGTGACCCGCGCGATCGTCCGCGCCGTACGCGCGGCCGAGTCGGTGGACGGGCCGGGCGGGGCGTGGCCGTCGTACGAGGAGTTGTACGGGGGCCGCTGACGCGTGTGTGTCCCGGTTCTGTCACGTGATGGCGTTCAGGGCGGTCTGTGGGAACCCGGCCGTCGACCGGTCCCCTCTTTCTCCACGCACGGGAGCGGATCGCACACACCACCTGAACTTGGAGTAGACAGTGACAACGCCGGACAAAGCAGCGCGGCGCGTACTCGGGGCCTGTGCCGCCCTGATGGTCGGCGCCCTCACCCTCACCGCGTGCGGTGGCAGCACCGATTCCGACAACGGCGACGCCAAGAGCGGCGGGGACTCCGCCAAGTCCTCGGCGGCGAAGATAGCCATCTCGGCCGAGAACGGCTCGACCGGCGCGTCGATCAACACCACCGGGGTGAAGGTCAGCGACGGGAAGCTGACGGACGTGAAGATGACGGTGGCGGGCGCGGGCGCCGCCGTACCGGGGGCGATATCCGCCGACGGCGGCAGTTGGAAACCGAAGGAGCAGCTGGAGCGGGGGACGAAGTACGAGATAACGGCGGCCGCGAAGGACGCCAACGGGCGGGCCACGGCCGCCAAGTCGGTCTTCACCACGGTCAGTTCGGCGAACAGTTTCATCGGGACGTACACCCCGGACGACGGGACGACGGTGGGTGTCGGGATGCCGGTGTCGTTCAATTTCGACAAGGCGATCAGCGACAAGAAGGCCGTGCAGTCGCACATCACGGTGTCGTCGAACGACGGGCAGAAGGTGGTCGGGCACTGGTTCGGGGCGCAGCGGCTCGACTTCCGGCCCGAGGAGTACTGGAAGGCCGGCTCCAAGGTCACGATGAAGATCGACCTGGACGGGGTCGAGGGCGCGAACGGCGTCTACGGCGTGCAGAAGAAGACGGTCGCGTTCACGATCGGGCGCTCGCAGGTCTCCACGGTCGACGTGAACACGCAGACCATGACGGTCACGCGGGACGGCAGGACTCTCAGGTCGGTGCCGATCTCGGCGGGCAGCGCGGAGTTCACCACGTACAACGGGCAGATGGTGATCTCCGAGAAGTTCACGAAGCTGCGGATGGACAGCAGGACGGTCGGCCTCGACAACGCGTACAACATCCCGGACGTCCCGCACGCGATGCGCCTGACCAGCTCGGGGACCTTCATCCACGGCAACTACTGGTACAACAAGGGCAACCCGCCCTTCGGCCGCCAGGGCACCAGCCACGGCTGTGTCGGTCTCCAGGACGTGCAGGGCGCCGGGGGCGACACGAGCGCCAAGTGGTTCTACGACAACTCGATCGCCGGAGACGTCGTGATCGTCAAGAACTCCCCGGACAAGACGGTGTCGCCGGACAACGGGTTGAACGGTTGGAACATGGCGTGGAACGAGTGGGTTGCGGGCAGCGCCGCGTGAGCGCGGGCCGGCCTCCGAAGAGGTCTCTGACCGGGGGTTTTTGACGGATCATCGGACCGCGTGGGAACTTTCCCCGCGGCCCGCCCGTTTTCCGGGCGTACGTTTTCTCGGTTCCCGGACATGATGTCCGACCGAGGGGCTACGGTATGCACCCACAAGGTGACATGCAGCAACGCCGGGAGAAACCTTGAGCGTTCCGTACGAGACGGCAGCGTACGAACAACCCGAGTCGCCCGAGTCTCCGGAGGAGCATCTCGCGCGGCTCCTGGGCCGTGCCCTGAACTCCTTCGAGCTGCCCGACGAGACGATACAGCGACTGGACTGCGCACTGGCGCACGACAGTTCGCTGCACTCCGCGCACCACAGCGCCGGGCTGCACCGCGAGACGTATCGGCACACATGGCTGCTGGCCGACGGCTCGGCGCTCACGCTGTGGGAGCTCGTCCACAACACCGCGCCGGGCAGCGCCCCGCAGCACGAGGTGTACGGGGACGAGGAGGAGCTGCGCGCGGCCACCGCGCGCCTGCCGCTGCCGGCGGACGCTCCGGACTTCGAACTGCCGGTGATGGTGCAGCTGGCCCCGGTCCCCGCACCGCGGCACGCCTACCTGCCGGACGACTCGGCGGACCACGCGCGCCGGGTGCTGCGCCGGGCGGAGAACACGGACCGGCCGGACGCTGCGACGGCCGCGCTGCTGACCACGGCGTTCGCCCACCAGATCACGCAGGCCTTCGGGCGCCCCAGCCGCATCGGCCGCGCCGGTCTGTCCTTCTCGCTCTACGAGCACGCGTTCCTGCTGCGTGACGGCGCGGAGGTCTCCCTCTGGGAGGTCGAGCACACGGCGACGCCGGACGGGCGGCACATGTGCGAGGTGTACGTGAGCGAGGACGTGGCCAGGGACGCGATGGAGCGGCGGGCGGCGCAGGTCTCCTAGCGGGGTCTGCCTGGTGCGTCAGCCGGGTCAGCGGCCGGGGTTGAGCCGTCGTACCAGTCCCGCGAACTCGTCCTGCTCCGCCGGGGTCAGCTCGACGGACTCCCGCTGCGGGCCGATCTGCCGCTGGTGCGGCAGCGCGGGCAGGCCCTGAGCGCGCCACAGGGCGGCTTCGACACGGCCACGGCGCAGCATGAAGACCAGGCCGGCCACCCATGCGACGGCCACCAGGACGAGGAAGGCCATACCAAGCAGCTGGTAGACCGAGACGTGCTCAGGCATGCGTTCCAGTAGACACCACGGTCCGGGACCGAGGTCCCGGACCGTGACGTATCTCGCATGTGCCGTGAACAACTCACAGCGTCCCAAAGGCCATGCGCCGCACATCAAAAGCCATGCAGCGCATCCCGAGGGTTAGGCGGCGACCGGCTGCTTCCGCTCCGCCGCCGGTGCGGCCGAGCCGCTGTCCGCCGCCTCGGCGGCCACGGCTTCCGGTGCCTTGCGCATGCTCTTCAGCACGACGACCAGCGCCGTCGTGACACCCACGCCCGCCGCGATGGCGATCAGGTAGAGGAAGGCGTGGCCGATCAGCGGGACCACGAAGACGCCGCCGTGCGGGGCCCGGAGCGTGGCACCGAAGGCCATCGACAGGGCGCCGGTGACCGCGCCACCCGCCATCGAGGCCGGGATGACGCGCAGCGGGTCCGCCGCGGCGAACGGGATCGCGCCCTCCGAGATGAAGGAGGCGCCCAGGACCCAGGCCGCCTTGCCGTTCTCGCGCTCGGTGGAGGTGAAGAGCCTCTTGCGGATGGTGGTCGCGAGCGCCATGCCCAGCGGCGGCACCATGCCCGCGGCCATGACGGCGGCCATGACCTTCATCGCGGAGTCGCTGGGGTTCTGGGCGGCGATACCGGCCGTGGCGAAGGCGTACGCGACCTTGTTGACGGGGCCGCCGAGGTCGAAGCACATCATCAGGCCGAGCAGGACACCGAGCAGGACGGCGTTGGTGCCGGAGAGGCCGGAGAGCCAGTCCGTCATGCCCTTCTGGGCCTCGGCGATGGGCTTGCCGACCACGACGAACATCAGGAAGCCGACGACGATGGAGGAGATCAGCGGGATCACCACCACCGGCATGATGCCGCGCAGCACCGGCGGGATCTTGATGCGCTGGATCGAGAGGACGACCCCGCCCGCCAGCAGACCGGCGACCAGACCGCCGAGGAAGCCCGCGGCGATGTTGGAGGCGATCATTCCGCCGACGAAGCCGGGGACGAGACCGGGGCGGTCGGCCATGCCGTAGGCGATGTATCCGGCGAGGACCGGGATGAGGAAGCCGAAGGCGACCCCGCCGATCTGGAAGAGCAGGGCGGCCCAGCTGTCGACCTGGGTCCAGGAGAAGTGCTCCATGACCGAGGGCGCCTTGTTGATCTCCCAGCCGCCGATCGCGAAGCCGAGAGCGATCAGCAGACCGCCCGCGGCGACGAACGGGACCATGTAACTGACGCCGGTCATCAGCCACTTGCGGAGCTTGGTGCCATAGTTGTCGCCGGCCTCACCGGCCCGCTCGATGGGCGTACCGCCCTTGGCGCCGGCGGTGACCTCGCCGCGCTCGGCCTTGCCGCGCACGTCGGCGATGAGTTCGGCCGGCTTGTTGATACCGGCCTTCACGCCGACGTCGACGGTCGGCTTGCCGGCGAAGCGGTCCTTCTCGCGTACGGGCACGTCGTGGGCGAAGATCACGCCGTCCGCCGCCGCGATCACCGCCGGGTCGAGCCGGGTGAAGCCGGCCGAACCCTGCGTCTCGACGACGAGTTCGACGCCCGCCTCGCGGCCCGCGTTCTCCAGCGACTCGGCCGCCATGTAGGTGTGGGCGATGCCGGTGGGGCAGGAGGTGACGGCGACGATACGGAACGGGCGTTCTTCGGAAGCGCCGGCGTCGTCGGCGTCGTCGGTACCCGTGGCGGCGCCGGCGGAGGCCGCCGTCGGCGCCGCCACGGAGTCTTCGGAGGTGGCCTCGGCCGCCTCGGGCTCGTCCCCGCCGATGAGCGCCGCCGCGGCCGCCGCGTCGCCGACCGAGCGCAGTGCGTCGGTGAACTCGGCGTTCATCAGCTGCCGGGCCAGGGAGGACAGGATCGTCAGATGGGCGTCGTCGGCGCCGGCGGGCGCGGCGATCAGGAAGATCAGGTCGGCGGGGCCATCGGCTGCGCCGAAGTCGACGCCGGCGGCGCTGCGCCCGAAGGCGAGCGTCGGCTCGGTGACGTGCTCGCTGCGGCAGTGCGGGATGCCGATGCCGCCGTCGAGGCCGGTCGGCATCTGGGCCTCGCGGGCGGCCACGTCGGTGAGGAAGCCCTCCAGGTCGGTCACCCGGCCCAGGGCGACCATGCGCTCGGCGAGGGCACGCGCCGCCGCTTCCTTGCTGTCGGCGGACAGGTCGAGATCGACCAGGTCCGCGGTGATCATCTCGCTCATCGCGGGCTCCTTCGCACGCGTATCGCCCGGGGGGTGTGGTGGGCGGGGGCGGGGACGGGGGTGCAGTGGGGGTTCGTGGGGGTGGTGGAGGAGGCGGGACCGGGGAAGCCCCGCCCCCTCCGGGCGGCGGGCCGGCTCAGGTGGCCCTGCCTCCCATCGGCCGCGACGGGTAACGGGGCACCTCGCCGCTTCTTGGCCGGTCCAATGGGGACACCGGAGGACACGAAGCAGGTGCGGACTCCGGAGGAAGCGAAGTGGGTGCGGACGTCGGCGGACGCGAAGTTGGTGCCGGCTCCGGAGCACACGTAGTAGGCGCGGACATCGGCGGACACGAAGTACGTCATGACACCGGCTCCTTCAGTACGCGATCGATCGGCACCTCGGCCGTGACCGTCACCGCCGCCGGGTCCAGGTCGGACGGTGTCGGCATCACGCTGCCGGGCAGCTGGACGGCTGCCGCGCCGTGCGCGACCGCCGAGGCCAGCGCCTGCGGCCCGCTGCCGCCGGCGATCAGGAAACCGGCGAGGGAGGAGTCGCCGGCCCCGACATTGCTGCGTACGGCGTCGACGCGCGCGCCGGCGAACCAGGCACCCGCGTCGTCCACGAGCAGCTGGCCGTCGGCGCCCAGGCTCGCGAGGACGGCGCGCGCGCCCATCGCACGAAGCTCCTCGGCCGCCTTCACGGCGTCGCCCACCGTGGACAGGGGGCGCCCGACGGCTTCCGCGAGTTCCTCGGCGTTGGGCTTCACCACGTCGGGCCGCTCGCGCAGCGCGGCGAGCAGCGCGGGCCCGGAGGTGTCCAGCGCGATGCGCGCACCGGCGGCGTGCGCCCGCGCGACCAGCTCGGCGTACCACTCCGGCGCGAGTCCCCGCGGCAGGCTTCCGCAGCAGGCGATCCAGTCCGCGTCGCGCGACTGCACGCGCACCGTCTCCAGAAGGAGTTCCTGCTCCTCCACCGACAGTTCGGGACCCGGAGCGTTGATCTTCGTGAGCACGCCGTCCGACTCCGCGAGCGCGATGTTCGAGCGGGTGGCTCCGGCGATCGGTACCGGCGCGACCTCGATGCCCTGCGCGTCGAGCAAGGCGGCGACGAGTGCGCCGGGCGCACCACCCAGGGGCAGCACCGCGACCGTGCGCTGTCCGGCGGCCGAGACGGCGCGCGAGACGTTCACGCCCTTGCCGCCGGGGTCCATGCGCTCGCCGGTGGCGCGGATGACCTCGCCACGGTCGAGCGAAGGGACCTCGTAGGTGCGGTCCAGGGACGGGTTCGGGGTGACGGTGAGGATCATGCGCGCACTACTTCCGTGCCGCCGCGCTCGATCGCGGCGGCGTCTTCGGGGCTCAGCCCGCTGTCGGTGATCAGCAGGTCCACGTCGCTCAGGGCGCCGAAGCGGGCGAAGTGCTCCTGGCCGTGCTTGGCGGAGTCGGCGAGCAGCACCACGCGGCGGGCCGCGGCGATCGCCGCGCGCTTCACCGCGGCCTCGGCGAGGTCGGGAGTGGTCAGGCCGTGCTCGGCGGAGAAGCCGTTGGCCGCCACGAACAGGACATCGGCCCGGATCTCGCCGTACGCCCGCAGCGCCCAGGCGTCCACAGCGGCGCGCGTACGGTGCCGTACGCGCCCCCCGACGAGGTGGAGCTGGATGCCGGGGTGGTCCGCGAGGCGGGCGGCGATCGGCAGGGAGTGCGTGACGACGGTGAGCGCCGCCTCCAGGGGGATCGCGCCGGCCAGCCGCGCCACCGTCGTACCGGCGTCGAGGATCATCGTGCCCTCGGTCGGCACCTCCACGACCGCCGCCTTGGCGATGTGGTCCTTCTCGTCGGCCGCCGTCGTCTCGCGCTCGGCGAGGTCCGGCTCGAAGTCGAGGCGCCCGGCCGGGATGGCCCCGCCGTGCACGCGGCGCAGCAGGCCGGCGCGGTCGAGGGCCTTCAGGTCGCGGCGGATCGTCTCCGCCGTGACCTGGAACTCCTCGGCCAGCGACACCACGTCCACGCGGCCGCCGTCACGGGCGAGCCGGAGGATCTCCTGCTGCCGCTCCGGTGCGTACATGCCCGTTCGCCTCCGACTGTGCCCGAACTTGTGGTTTCGCTGGGAGGCTACGCCTGGATTTCCGGAAAGTAAACAGGTTCGGACGTGATCCGGGCATGAACGGACTTCCGTTCATGCCCGGACGCAGTACAAGGCCCGGCACCTCCCCAGGTGCCGGGCCCCTCCTCCGCCGCTCAGAACGCTCAGGACACGAGCTCGGGCTCCTTCTCCGCCCCCACCGGAAGCTCCGCCCCTTCCGCATGCTGCGCCGGCCGCTTCGGCAGCGCGGACATCAGCAGGAAGATCACGCCCATCACCGCGGCCACCCACCACAGGGCGTGCTGGAAACCGCCCACGAAGGCCGGGCCCACCTGGGCCGGTCGCAGGTCGTCGCCGATCACGCCGAAGAAGACCACCGAGACCAGGCCGAGCCCCAGCGCGTTGCCCATCTGCTGCACGGTGTTGATGAGCCCAGACGCCGAACCCGCGTACTCGCGCGGCACCTCCGACAGCACCGCCTCCGTCAGCGGGGCGACGATCAAGCCCATGCCGGCGCCCATCACGACCAGCGGCAGCGCCATCTGCCAGGACGCGATCGCCATGCCGTACCGCTCCGACTCCCAGATGTAGAGCAGGACACCCGCCCCCATCACCAGCGCGCCCGCCTGGAGCACCTTGCGGCCGAAGCGCGGGACCAGCTGCTGCACGGACAGACCGGCCGCCGTCGACACGGCGATCGAGAACGGGACACCGGTCAGCCCGGCCCGCAGCGGGGTCCACCCCAGGCCCAACTGCATGTACAGCGTCCACACCAGGAAGAAGATGCCCAGCGCGATCCCGAAGACGGTCTGCACGGCGATACCGGCGGCGAAGCTCTTGACGCGGAACAGGGACAGCTCGATCAGCGGGGAGCCGTCACGCGCGGTCTTGCGCCGCTCGTACGCCACCAGCGCGCCGAGCACCACGAGCGAGCCGCCCATCGACACGTATCCCCACAGCGGCCAGCCCAGCTCCTCGCCGCGGGTGAGCGGGAAGATCAGCATCAGCAGGCCCAGGGTCACCAGCGCGACGCCCACCAGGTCCAGCTTCAGCGCCTTCGGCGCCTTTGACTCGGTGATGAAGCGGCTGCCCAGGATCAGGCCCACGATGCCGACCGGCAGGTTGATCAGGAAGATGGGCCGCCACTCCAGCCCGAACAGGTTCCACTCGGTCAGCAGCGCACCCAGCAGCGGACCGGAGACCGCGCCCAGGCCGACGATCGCGCCGAAGAGCCCGAAGACCTTGCCCCGCTCGTGCGCCGGGAAGGTGGCGTGCACGATCGACAGGACCTGCGGCACCATCAGCGCCGCCATGCCGCCCTGCAGGATGCGGGAGGCGACCAGCATCTCCGGGCCCGCGGCGAATCCGCACAGCGCGGAGGCGAGAGTGAAGCCGCCGATGCCGATCAGGAACAGCCGCTTGCGGCCGTGGATGTCGCCGAGCCGTCCGCCGGTGATCAGGCCGGCGGCGAAGGCCAGCGCGTACCCGGCGGTGATCCACTGGATCTGGCTGAAGGAGGCGCCCGCGTCCTGCTGGATCGACGGGATGGCGATGTTGACGATCGTGACGTCGACAAGGTCCATGAAGGCCGCGGTCATCACGATGGCGAGGGCGAACCAGCGGCGCCGGTCGCTCGCCGCGATAAGGGTGGGCTCGGTGGAGGTCATGTCCCACAAGCTATGACCGCACTAGGTCAGATCATGTCCTAGTTCTGCGGCATCCTCGAACTCATGACGACGGACACTCCGGCCCGGCTCCTCCAGCTCCTTTCCCTCCTCCAGACGCCCCGCGAATGGCCCGGCGGCGAGCTCTCCGACCGACTCGGGGTGTCCCGCCGTACGGTCCGGCGGGACATCGACCGGCTGCGGGAACTCGGCTATCCCGTACAGGCGACCAAGGGCGCCGACGGCGGCTACCGGCTCGTCGCGGGCAAAGCCATGCCACCGCTCGTGCTCGACGACGAAGAGGCGGTGGCGATCGCGGTCGGCCTGCGGGCCGGCGCCGGGCACGCGGTCGAGGGCGTGGAGGAGGCGTCCGTACGGGCGCTGGCCAAACTGGAACAGGTGCTGCCGTCCCGGCTGCGCCACCGCGTCTCCATCCTCCAGGCCGCCACCACTCCCCTGACCAGCGGCGACGGGGCCGGCATCGCGCCCGAGACACTGACCGTGATGGCCTCCACCGTGGCCGGGCGGGAGCGGCTGCGGTTCGCCTATCGCGCGAAGGACGGGGCCGACTCGCGACGTGTGGTCGAGCCGTACCGCCTGGTGTCCACGGAGCGGCGTTGGTACCTCGTCGCCTACGACCTCGACCGCGCCGACTGGCGCACCTTCCGCGTCGACCGGGTGAGCGCCCCCTTCGCGACCGGGGCCCGGTTCACCCCGCGCGAGCTGCCCACGGGGAACGCGGCCGAGTACCTGCGGCGATCGATCCACGGGCAGCAGGAGACGTACGACTTCACCGTGACGTTCGACGCCCCCGCCGAGGTCGTCGCGGCGCGGGCACCGGCATGGCTCGGGGCGCCCGAGCCGCTGGGCGAGGGGCGTTGCCGGCTGCGGGGTTCGGCCGGCTCCGTGGAGTGGCTGGCCGTGCGGCTGGCGATGCTGGGGGTCGACTTCACCGCGCAGGAGCCGGAGGAACTGGTGCGATGTGTACGGGAGTTGGGTGCGCGCATGGTGCGTGCGGGGTCGGACCCGGACTCACCGCGATGACCTCCGGATGACCCCCCGGGCGGGCCTACGGCACACCGGGTTCCGGGCGTTCAGTCATCGCCCCGCCCTCATCTCGACCGACCTTCCCTCACGTCAGCCCCTCACCCCGCCCTCATCTCGGCCACCTTCCCTCACGGACACCCGCACATCAGCCCCGGCGCCCCTCCCACGGAAACTCCCCCAACGCCCCGAGATTGCGCAGCGCCAGCCCCGTCGGCCCCTCGGGTCCGCCGGACGGGGCGTCACCCTTCCCCCACGCCTCAACGGCCGTACGTACGGCGGCACTTGCCACGGCCGCGGCGAAGCGCAGGTCGGGGGACACGGCGAGATGACCGGCAACGTTGTCGTCGGCCGCTGTGAGCCGTTCCGCCAGTACCTCCACCAGCGTGCGCTCCCCCGCCTGGCACACCTCCGCCCACACCTTCCCCAGCCCCGGGCTCGTCTCCGCGAGCCGGATCAGGACGCGGACCCACTCCCAGGACGCCGCCGACACTCCGGTGCCCGGTGTCAACGTGTGCCGGACCGCGTGTTCCAGGGCCTGCGGTACGGAGAGGTCGGCGGGTGCCTCGCGTACCGCCTCCGCCCAGAGCTGGGCGCCCGCCGCGTAGAGCGGGGCGACGGACTCCTCCTTGGTCGCGAAGTAGCGGTAGAAGGTGCGCGGGGCGATGCCGGCGGCCTGGGCGATGTCCTCGGCACGGGTGGCCCGAAGGCCGTGCTTCACGAAGAGTCCGGCAGCCGCTCGGGCAATCTCCATACGGGTCGCGGCCTTGCGTCGTTCGGTGAGGGAGACGGCTGTCGCCGTCGGCGGCGAGGGGTGGGTGGGACTGCTCACGTTCGGCAGGCTATGCCCATGTGGCAGAATCTGCCATCCGG
>NZ_JBIAHG010000048.1:0-41437 GCF_042870385.1 Streptomyces sp. NPDC006602
CGCCGACCGTCGGCAACACAGAGTCACAACCGAGGCAGCTCACTGACCGGCTTCACGGAAATCTTGGAAGAGCCACGATTCACCCGTCGCCGACAGCCTTGGAGTGATTCTGGAGATCCTATCTGTGACTGGTCGCGATAGATGGCACCGGCGGAGCCTGCCGGACAGGCACGATGCGCCGTGGCGGTCGCGATAGATGGCACCATTTGGTCATCGTTGTTGGCACTCGCTCGCGTTGGTCGGCCCATCCGTCACAGGTGATGGCGATATCTGAATCTCCTCACCAGCTGCTCGGGGCGGGTCCAGAGTTGCGTTGCTCGGCTTGATTCCCCAGGAAAACCCGCACTGACCTGCCACCAGCTGCCAGGGGTGGGCCCGCCCGGTGGCCAGCTACGTCGCGGGCCCGCGAGCAGATAGGGCGGGCCTCAGCAGTCGTAAGGTGGGTGTACGGGGTGTCGGGGCAGATGCGGCAGATGAAGAAGTACATGCCGCCCAAGTCGCCCAAGTCCATGCCATGCCCGAACGCGTCGAGGGCGGTGGGGTCGGCCTCGGCCTGCCAGGACGGGCTCGCAACCTCGTCGTGGCGGGGGCTCCAGTCGTCCACGGGGAGCCAGCGGCCCATTTGTGGTTCAGTCGCGGTGACGCTGAGCAGGTGTTCCATGCGGGTGCCGCAGCCTGCGCAGTCGGGCCAGTCGGGCGGCTGGGTCCACCCCGGGTAGCCGCCGACCTTGCTCTGTTGCGTCGTAGCCACCTCGAAGTAGTCGTAGCCCCGTTCCTCCCGCAGAGCATCGAACCGCTGGTTGAGCAGCTCACCGAGTCCCTCGGGCAGGTCCCAGTTCGGGTACTCCTTGGCCGGAGTGGGGGAAAGGGTGCACGCGCGCGGCAGGTAGTCCTCCTCCGCGGTATGGGGGCGAGGTGGTTCCCCGGCAATGGCGCCAGCCGCCGTCAGCGCCGTGCTGCGCCAGTGGAGCCGGGGGTCGGCCGCGGCCTGGTCGTCCTCGTGAACGAGTGGGCACCATAGGATCTGCAACAGGTCGGTGCCGACGGGGAAGACAAGGTCGGGCACATCCCGCGCGTACAGCTGAACTACCGGGACCATCGCGACCGGCTCCGGCCCGACGGGCGCGTCGAGAGGCTTGTAGTGGCCCGGTTCGGCGCACATCGGCCAGGTCTCGTCGGCCGGCCAGAGCAACGGCCCGCCGATGGAACTGTCACCCCGGGCCCCGCTCCCCGGCCCGGGGGTAGAGGAGGGTGACCTCGCGCGCCGTACCGATCAACTCCGGAAAGACTGCCTCGACGTCGAAGGGAAGCGGAGCCAGCGGCCGGGGCCCGGGCGGCCGTTCCCCGGGCGGCGTCCTGCTGCGCGTGCTCTGACGGCATGGAGTCTCCTGCTGCTGGTGGTCGTAACGCCGCCGACCCTAGCCCCCGCCTCCGACACCTGACGCGTCCCGCCCCTGCCCGGCCCGGCGATGCGCGTGGCGCTCGCTGAAGCTCTCCACTCCGTAGAACGTCGTAGCGAATGAGGCGACGAGCGTCCCTGGCCGATTCCAAAGATCCCGTGTGCCACGAATGCGAAAGGAACCGTATGTAGGAACAGTTCTGGAAGCAATGCTGTGCAAGACATGAAGGTCTGGCCCTTCGGAGCCGCCCTGCGGGGGGAGGCTTCAAACCACCACATGCTGAGAGAGCGGTGACGCGATCGTGGTGAGCGATGTGGAGAAGGCGCCCGAGAGGCGTCAGGTGGGGATCAGGAAGACGAACGCAAGTGAACCACTGCTGAAGTGTCGTTATTGAAATCGAAGTGGCATCAGAACCGGGCCCACGGGATTGGGTCTGGGATAAGCCTGACGGGAGCCCGTCTATTGGTCAGGCGGTGCCCGGCACGGAGGTGGCGTGAGCCTGGTCCGTAGGTCTTGCACGGAACGTGGGAAGGCACGCTTCGACACTGCTCCCGAGAGGGTGGCGAGAGGGAGCGCCCTGAGCGGATGAACCGTGAGGGGCTGAGTACCGGCGCGGAGCGTGCTGGCGGACCGGCCCGTAGTAGTGCTGAAGCCCCTGTAACGGGGGTGGAGCGAAGGGGCCGGGTCATCCGTGGCTGTGTGTGTCTGGTCAACCGGACGTTCTCCGGGAGGAGCCGATGGACAAGCTGAAGTCACCGAACAAGCCGTTCGAAATCTCCAAGTGGGAAGTGCTGGAGGCGTATCGGGAGGTCAAAAGGAATCAAGGGGCACCAGGGGTGGACGGGCAGTCCATCGAGGACTTCGAGGCCGACTTGAAGGGAAACCTTTACAAGCTCTGGAATCGAATGTCCTCGGGAACATACTTCCCTCCTCCGGTGCGTGCGGTGGAGATTCCGAAACAACATGGCGGCGGCACGAGAATGCTTGGCATTCCCACTGTTGCTGATCGTGTGGCGCAAACCGTGGTGGCCAGACACCTGGGGATCCGAGTGGAGCCTGTCTTTCACGAGGATTCCTATGGATATCGGCCGAGACGGTCCGCGCTTGATGCGGTAGAGCGATGCCGGAAGCGGTGTTGGGGGAAGGACTGGGTGATCGATCTCGACATCCAGAAGTTCTTCGACAGCGTCCGCTGGGACCTCATCGTCAAGGCCGTGGAGGCTCACACCGACGCCGTCTGGGTGAAGTTGTATGTTGATCGGTGGCTCCGAGCGCCGCTTCAACTACCCGACGGCACCTTGCAGGTGCGGGACCGTGGCACCCCGCAGGGGTCGGCGGTCTCGCCCGTGCTGGCGAACCTGTTCATGCACTACGCGTTCGACAGGTGGCTCACCCGGACGTATCCGGGAGTCGAGTTCGAGCGGTATGCGGACGACGCGGTCGTTCACTGCGTCAGCGAGCGTCAGGCCCATGAGGTCCTGGCCGCACTCGCGAACAGGATGGACGACGTCGGGCTGCGGCTGCATCCCGACAAGACCCGGATCGTGTACTGCAAGGACGGTAAGCGGCGCGGCTCCTACGAGCACACGTCGTTCACCTTCCTCGGGTTCACCTTCCGAGCCCGCGGGGCGCGGAACAGGAACGGTACGAACTTCACCGGCTTCCTGCCCGCGATCAGCAAGGACGCCCAGAAGAAGATCGGCACGGAGATCCGCTCCTGGCGGATCCACCGGCAGATCCACCTCACCTTCTTCGACCTCGCACGACGCATCAACCCGATCGTGCGGGGCTGGGTGCAGTACTACGGGGCGTTCTACCGCTCCGAGCTGCATCCCCTCCTCCACCGCATCAACACCTACCTGATGCGGTGGGTCCGCAAGAAGTATCGACGGCTTCGGTCGTTCAAGAAGGCCCACGCGTGCTGGAACCGCGTCACGCGCCAGTACCCGAGGCTCTTCGCCCAGTGGGCATGGACACCAGAGTTCCGGTGATCAGGAGGACAAGAGCCGTGTAACGGGAGACTGTTACGCACGGTTCTGTGGGAGCCCGGGGGTGCGATTCCCCCGGGCGACCCGACCATCACCGGGACCAAGGTGTCTGCCGGTCAACGGCCCCGCGCATCCCGAGGCCGTGCCGACGAGGCGCCGGTGTCATCCACCTCGACCAGTCACGAACGGCCGAGCGCGGCATGTTCGCGCTCCCGTGTCAGTCCCCGCTGTCAGACTGCAACCATCCCCATCGCAGGGGTGGCTGCCGTCCCTCCTCCTCGGCCCGGAGCAGCTCTTTGCCCAGGGCGTCCCGCTCCGCACCCGAGACGACGTGCACCGTCCACGGCTGGGTGTTGCTGTTCGAGGGGGCCGTCTGTGCGTCTTCCAGCACACCGCGGATGTCCGAAGGGGACAGGGCGGTGGGCAAGAACCGCCGGGGGGAGCGCCGGGAGCGTGCGATGTCGGTGAAGCGTGATGCGGTGCCGGGCAAGGCGGTTCCTCTCCATGGCGCGCAGTCGCCGCCACGCAGCGCAGTACGGCAGGCCACGCAAGGAGGCAGCCGGCGTAAGGGCCGGGTGCGGACGCACCCTTGCGGGTACCGGCAGGCTTGCGGATGCTCGCAGGCAGCGGCGTGCCGGGACTGCAGGCCGCAGGGCGGCGGACTGTGTGCTCTTCGTGTTCGTCTTGTTTGTTCGTGGCGTGCCGGCGCTGCCGCCCTCGTGCCGTTGCGTGCACGAGAGCCCTGTCGGGTGACTCAGCGGTGGGCGGCGCGGTTCATCTCGACGATGTCCTCCAGGGTGGCCGTGGCCGGGCGGGTGGCGAGGCGTTCCGGCACGGTGTCGCGGATGCGGGCGTCCTTGGCGCGGTCGGCCGCGGCCAGGGCCGCCGGCAGCTCGTCGAGGGTCAGTTCGGTGCAGTAGGCGGGGCTGTTCGGCTGCTGGCGCCAGGAGTCGGCCAGTGTGCCTGCGTCGTAGGGGTCGAAGCCGGTGTCGTCCACGAGCTGCATGGCCACACGCCGCGCCTCCTCGGAGTCGCCGGCGACGGGGATGGCGAGGCGGCCGGGCGTTCCGGCCGGAACGCCCCGGGTCCGCTGGGTTTCGGCCAGGGCGGCGTTCCACGCCTTGACCACGGGGCGCCCCAGTTGCTCGGCGTTCCACACGCTCTCGACTGCGCCGTTGTCCACGGCCTCGATCTGCCCGCTGAGGTGCGGATAGTAGTTCGAGGTGTCGATGACGACTGTCTCGGCGGGGACCGAGGCGAACAGGCCGGCCAGCTTCCCCGCCACCCCGAAGGGGATGGCCAAGACGATGACGTCCCGGCCCTGGACGGCGTCGGCGAGCTCCGCCGCGCGGGCCCCGGACTCCAGCACCACCGCCCGGACGGCCTCGGGGCCGCGGGCGTCGGCCACCTGGACGTCGTGACCAGCCGTGCTGAGCTTGGCAGCGAGGTTCCCGCCGATGGCGCCAGCGCCTATGACAGTAATTTTCATGATTTGTCCTTTAGGAGGTTGCACTGCCCCTGAGGGCAGCGCGATGTGATGGCTGGGTGGTGGTGCCACCTGGTATTGCGGGAGCCTGACGTCTACGCCTGGGTGTCCCGCTCGCGGTAGCCGCTCGCGATAAGCGTGCGGAGCCGGTCGAGCGGCTCCTCCTCGGTACCGGTGCCCTTGATCCAGGCAACGGAACAGGCCGCGAGGAACAGGTCGTGCCCGCGCACCGACGCGCGCACGCGCCCCGCGAGCTGCGCGGCTCGCACGTACTGATCGGTGGCGGAGATGAGGATGTCGCAGGGAATCGTGAGCGGGTTGTCCGGCTCCTGCGCCCTGGCTGCGGCCATGAGCGGGTCCGGCAGCCCGCTGAAGGCGCTGAAGTACTCCTCCATCGCCCGCAGCCACTGCTCCAGCGCCTCGGCGGGGTCGTCGAGCTGCTCGATGTCCGCCTGACGGGCCACCAGCTCCTCGGAGCGTGTCTGCAGCACAGCCGCCAGCAGCGCCTCCCGGGTGGGGAAGTGCCGGTACAGGGTGCCGGGCCCGACGCCCGCCTCCTTGGCCACCGCCTCGAGGGAGGTGCCGACCCCGTGCTGCAGGAAGTGACGCTGCGCGGTCTCCAGGAGGGCAGCGCGGTTGCGCTGGACGTCCGCGCGGGGCTTGCGTCCCCGCTGTTCACCGGCGCTCATGCGCCCTCCTGTCTGCCCTGGTCCTGCGGCCGCATCAAAACGGATGCTGCCTCCGTATGCATCCGAGAGTAAAACGGAGGCGGCATCCGGTCAAATCGGCGGCCCGACCACGGAGCCCGGACAGCAAGGGGACCCGCTTGTCTGGCCGCAGCG
The DNA here is from genome assembly GCF_042870385.1 of Streptomyces sp. NPDC006602. NCBI lineage: Bacteria > Bacillati > Actinomycetota > Actinomycetes > Kitasatosporales > Streptomycetaceae > Streptomyces > Streptomyces sp. NPDC006602. The sequence continues at coordinate 5,717 of NZ_JBIAHG010000048.1, forward strand.
CGCAGAGCAAAAGCCGTGCGGAAGTGGGTGCGCGGGGTGCCGCGCCGCCGGTCCCGACGACGGTCGGCGTCCTGGACCGTGACCCGCATGTATCACCAGCGCTCCTGACCGGGTTCGGGACACAGGTCTCCAACGTGTTCGGCCCCTCCTGCGCCGAGCCCTGACCCGTCTCCCGGCCCAGGATGTCAGGGGGTGAGCTGCTGGTGCCCTATGACGGAGAGCAGTTCGAGTTTGCTGTGGCTCTCCGTGCCGGGGCGAGTGGTCAGCACCACCAGGGTCTGGGCGCGGTTCTCGGTGAACAGGACCTGGGCGTCGACGTCGATGCGGCCGAGTTCGGGATGGAGGATGGTCTTGCAGTCGTCGTAGCTTTGTGCGACCTCCTGGAGTTCCCACATGCGGACGAACTCGGGGCTGTGTTCCTGGAGTTCGGCGAGGATCCGGGCGGCTCGGGGGGTGTCGCTGCCTGCTGTCAGTGTGGCCCGCAGGCGGGCTGCCTGGGCACGGCCGTGGCGTTCGTGGGTCTCCTCGGGAACCATCAGACGTTCGGCCGGGTCCATGAACCAGCGGTAGTAGCCGCTGCGGGCCAGACCGGTGTGGCGGGTCTGGTCGCCGAGCAGCGCCACGGCCAAGGGGTTCATCGCGAGGGTGTCGAACAGATCGGTCTGCACCAGGGCCGGGGAATCGTCCAGGCGGTCCAGGACCCGCATCAGCGTCGGGCTGACATGTTCGGAGCGCTGGAAGCGGGCCGGGGCGTTGTGGCCGATGAGGACGAAGAGGTGGTCGCGTTCGTCCAGGGTCAGCCGCAGTGCCCGGGCGAGAGCCGTGGTGATCTGGACGGAGGGCTGCGGAGCACGCTGCTGTTCCAGCCGGGCGTAATAGTCGGTTGACATACCGGCGAGCTGCGCGACCTCCTCGCGGCGCAGTCCTTGGGTACGCCTGCGCGGCCCCTCGACCAGCCCGACGTCGCGGGGCCGCAGCGTCTCACGCCGGTGGCGCAGGAATTCCGCCAGTTCCTTCTTGTCCATGCCCCCATCCTCGCCGTATCCAGGCCGGCTATCCAGAGACCGCCGATCCATGGCTGAGCACTCCTCTCCCACCCGTGCGAAGCCGCCCATGAGTGAGACCGACGCCGTGGGCGCTCGCGGCAGGAAGACCCGATGGTCCCTTGACCTGCATGACCCGCTGGAAATTCGCTGACCGTCGGCAGTGCGCCGCAGGCCGCCGGTATGGAAGACGGCCTGCGGCGACGGTCCTCCGTCGACGACGCCCGACGCTTTGGGAGCGGCCCCCGGCCTCGTCGCCCGGCCTGGCCGAGAAGACGATGTGCGTCGTGTCGGCCAGGCGCTCGCGTGCTCGACGGCACTCAGGACGGAGCCGGGTCGCCTCCCGTGCAACGACCGGGGCGACGCCGAAGGCGCTTCCTTACCGTTCCGCGTCTTCGGTGAGGCCTCCCCGAGGCGGTCCATTTCGCGTCCGTCCATGATGTGGCCCCACAGGACAGGCCTGCGTGCTGTTGTTCCGCGTCGGTCACTACAGGCCGGTCAGCTGCTGGCGATCATGGCGAGGACGTTGTCGTAGGAGCCATTGGCCTGCGCGTCGCGGATGAACCTGGCGCCCTCGACGACAAGTTCCTTCGCGTCGGGCTTCTCGCGCAGCAGGTCGAGGGTCTGGGTGAGGAAGTCGTCCAACGGCATGGCGTGGTCGTTGTCCTGCTGGCCCAGCAGGGTCGTGCGCACGCCCGGCGGGACCATCTCGATCACCTGGACGCCGGCGCCAGCACCGGCGAGCTGGATGCGCAGGCTCTCGGAGAAGGAGTGCAGCGCGGCCTTGGTCGCGCTGTAGGTCGGGGTGCTCGGGTACGGTACGAACGCCAATGCGGAGGTGACGTTCATGACGACCGCGTCGTCCTTGCCCGCGAGCAGGGGCAGGAAGGCGTACGTCATCCGGATCGTGCCGAGCAGGTTGACCGTGACGTGATCCTCGGCGACCGGGAGTTCGGCCGGGTCGAGGAGGTTCTCCCGCAGCATGATGCCGGCGTTGTTGACCAGGGCGTTCAGCCCCGGGTGGCTCACCGCCACGGTCTCACGGGCCCGGGCGATCGAGTCGGGGTCCGCGACATCGAGGATGAGCCCGTCGATGCCCGGGTGCTCGGCCGTGATCTCGTCGAGGAGTTCCTTGCGCCGGCCGGCGACGATCACCTTGTTGCCGGCCTCGTGCAGGCGCAGGGCCAGGCCGAGGCCGATGCCCGAGGTTCCGCCGGTGATCAGGATCGTGTTGCCGGTGATCTTCATGAGGGGTCTCGCTCCTTGGTTACGGCGGGCCGGTGAGCGCCCGCGACCTCGACCGTAGGGGCGCCCGCACAGCGGCGGGAGAGGACGGTTTATCCATGGATCGGCGGTCCCCGGCTGAGCCGTGGAAGACGCTACAGCCGGTCAGCGCCTCCAGACCGGGCTCAGCGAGCCGCCGGTAGGAGACCCTGGTGGCCGGGATCGCAGTCTGTGCGGTCCCGGCGGATCCGTCGTTACCCGCAGCATCCGCGCGGGCCCAGCCGGCTCCTGTGTCCGCGAGCCTCCGCAGCAGCACTGCTCCCGCGTGATCAGCCAGCGTCTTCCCATCGGGCCGCCACCGACAGCCCATGGCCCCACCCGGTACGCCTGACCACCAGAAAGGTTTCCTGACCCCTGTACCGGATACGAACCTCTCGCATCCTTGCAGCTCAGCGGCGCCTTTCTGCTGTCAGGACGTCAGCTCACCCCATTCCGCTGAACAGCCAGGGTTGGCCCAGGGGAGCGGGCAACCGCGGACGGTCCTGCGGTCTTCCCTCCAGTCCGATGCTGGTGGTGGCGGCCCGGACGACGGTCGGCACTGTGGTCCGATTGTGGACCTCGCTGCGCGGCATACGGGTATGAGCACCGTTTTGTCGCCGATGAGAGAGCGGTCGTAGGGCTGCTGGAAAGCAACGCGGGCTGTCGGGCCGCCTGCCCTGTACCCCGCGTCGGCGAGACGAAGAGGTGACGAGCGCGTCCGTCGACTGTGCAGCACCCCACCACGGTCGCTCCGTCCGGTCCGTACGCAAGGGGCCATGCGCGATCGCATTCGCCTGGTGGCCGTTCGGCGGTCAGCGGCTCGGCTCGTAGGTGAGTTGCTTGACATGCCGCAGGGTCAGGGCGGTTTCCACGGTCTGCACGCCGTCGAGGCCGCCGATCTTCTCGCTGAGGTATGTGTAGAGCTCGCTCGTGCTCGAGGTGGCGACGGTGGCGACGAGGTTGGCCTGGCCAGTGGTGGCGCCGGCGAAGCGGACCTCGTGGTGTTCTGCCAGCTTCCGGCCGACGGCATCGAGTGCGGAGGGGGCGACGCTGAGCCAGAGCATCGCGCTGATGCCGTGTCCGAGGGACTCGCGGTCGTGCTGCACTTTGAAGTAGAGGACGCCGGTGGAGCGCAGACGCTCCAGGCGTCGCTTGACAGCGGACTCCGACTGGCCGGTGCTGGTCTGCAGCTCGCTGAAGGTTGCCCGGCCGTCGCGCCGCAGCACGGCGAGCAGCGCCTCGTCCGCTCCTTCGAGAGCGATGGGGGCGGCTACCGGCTCGCTGTACGGGAGACGCAGTGCCGCCTCCTGGTCGGGTTCGAGCGCTTGAGTCTTGTCGAGCCAGCCGAGGGGACCGCCGTAGAAGGTGTGCAGCAGGCAGTGGGCGCTGACTGAAATGACCTGAGGCGTGCGTTGCAGGCGGTCGAAGAGCAGTTCGTCGCGGGTCTGTCGGCTGCGGGGTCTCATGGCGCACAGCACTTCGGTGCCGCCGGAGATGAGATCGACGTGCGAGGTGTCGGGGCGCCGGGCCAGCGCGTTGGCGAGTTGTTCGGCCAGGTCGGGAGTGCAGCGCAGCCGGACGATCCAGCTCTGGCGGCCCAGCAGGCTCTCGTCGGTCATGCCGACGATCCTGAGTCCGGCGGTGGTGCGCAGTTTGCGGAAGCGGCGGGCGATGGTTTGGTCGGACACTCCGAGGATCTCGGCGATACGGCTGAACGGCGCCCGCCCGTCCACCTGGAGCGCGTGCAGCAGCTTCAGATCAAGCGCGTCGGGCGAAGGGGACTGCATCGGTGGCTCCTGTTTCGAGCGGGTGATGTTCACGTCATGTCGTACGACAGCGCCGTGGCCACTGAGCGGCGCCGTGCCCGTCCCCACGGTCGGCGCCTGTACCAGCGCGGTGACGATCCGCTCCTGAGCCGTGCCGGTACGTCTGGTGTCACCTCGATGCAGGGCCGGCGCTCACCGAGGGGAGACGGCTGACTGCGGCCGGGCTGCCGTCCGAGTGTCGGAGGTGGGCAGGTCGGGGTGCGAGGCCCTTGGACGGAGGCAGCCGGGCCTGCGGCCGGTGGGGCGTCCTGCTGCGGCCGGCGCAGCAGGACGAATCCCACCGCGGCTGCCAGCAGGGTCAGGGCAGCCGAGGCGATCAGACAGAGCTGAAGACCGTCGATGAACGCCTGCGACAGGGCGCCGAGGACACGCGGGGTGTCCGCGCCCAGACGAAGCCCGCCGACCGCACTCAGTCCGCCGGCGTCCGCGGCCTCGGTGACGCGCCCGACCGTCGCCCCGTCCAGCCCCGCGTCGGTGAGATGTCCGGGCAGAGCGTCCACGGCCCGAGCGGACAGCAGCGCGCCCAGGACAGCGGGGCCGAGGGCGGCGCCGAGCTGACGGAAGGCGTTGTTGGCGGCAGCGGCCATACCGGCCTGGTGGAACGGCACCGAACTGACGGCGGTGGCGGTCATCGGAGTCATGACGAAGGACACGCCCAGGCCGAGCAGGGCCAGCCGCCAGGCCAGTGAACCGAACGAGGTGCCGGCGTCGATCGTGGTCAGCGACAGCAGCGCGACCGCCGCGACCAGCAGGCCGCCGGGAATCAGAACCCGAGGAGACACCCGGTGCACCAGGTGCCCCATGGGGACACCGAGGACCAGCGGCACCATGCACACCATCAACAGCCGCCAGGCCGATGCGAGGGTGCTGAGCTGCTGGACCATGCCGAAGTAGAGGCTGAGGGCGAAGAAGAACCCGATGAGCCCGAGGAAGCTGATCATGGCGATCAATGCGGTGGCGGTGAAGGAGGGGCTGCGGAACAGTGTCAGGTCCAGCATCGGGCTGGAGCTGCGCCGCTCCACCAAAACGAAAGCGACCGATGCGACCACGGCGGTGGACAGGGCAAGCATCACCTTGGCATCGGTGAAGGAGTCGGCGCCGGCCTCGATGATCCCGTAGACCAGAGCGGTGATGGCCAGCGCGGCGGTGAGCTGGCCGGGCCAGTCCAGTCGGCGGATGCCTGGGGCACGGGAATCGGTGATCAGCTTCGTCGCGACGACCAGCGCGAGCAGCGAGGCGGGGACGGGCAGCAGGTAGAGCCAGCGCCACGCGAAGTGGTCGAGGATCACGCCTGCGATGACGGGGCCGAATGCGAGGGCGGCCATCAGGGACGTCGCCCACACGCCGATGAACTTCCCGCGCTCGCGCGGGTCGGGGACGGCGTGACTGATCAAGGCCAGGGTCGTGGGCAGCAACGCGGCCGCGCCCAGACCGGCGAAGACCTGCCCGGCCCAAACGACCTCGATCGACTGGGCGCACAGTGCGATCAAGGCACCCAGACCGCTGAAGGCAAGGCCCGCCTGGAAGACCTTCTTGCGGCCGTGCACGTCACCGAAGACACCCGCGGTGAGGATGAGCGCGGCCATGGGCAGCACGAACGCGACACTCACCCAGGACAGCTGAGAGGTCGATGCGTCAAGCGCCCGCTGAATGGCGGGCAGACTTGCAGAGACGGTGGTCACCGGCAGATAGGCGACGAACACGCCGACACAGGCCATGACGAGTGTGGGCACCCGCCGCTCCTGCGGCGCGTTCCCCGTGGTCGTGACGTTCACGTAAGACCCTCTCGCTTAAGCGCCAGGCGCTGTGGCCGGCTGACTTCCGCCGCAACGTTCCGCCCCGCCGGGGAGCCGAAGCCAGCCACGACCGCCGGATCCCGGAAAACCGACGTCCGAGCCTTCGGTCCGGGGAAAATCCGACACTGCAAAGAACAACGGCCAACAGCTCCCTGCCCTGCGTCGCCAGACGGCGCCGACCAGCGGTGCCCGACCATTCGGACGTCGGACGCGGCGGGGTCCGGCGTCGCCGGCCACGCCTCCAGGAGGGCTGCCGACGACTGGGTACGGATGCTCCTCCGGCGGGTCCAACGGCTTGAGGAGACAGTGGTCGAGGTCGACCACGTATGGCATCGATCGCCGCACCGTTGTCGGCGTACGCGGTGAGCAGCACCCGTTGGGCGAACGGAGAGAGGTCCATCGCGGCCTCCAGGAACTCGACCCCGTTCTCGGCATCCGGTGGTCGGCAAACATCACCGCAAGCTGCCCGCCACGCAGTTTGAGCCCGCGCAGCACTCGCAATGCTTTGGCACCGCCGGATCGTCGTCGACGGTGAGGATCACCGGTTCGGGAATGGGGCTCCTCCCGGGCAGCCGTCACAGCATGGGCTCGTCGATGGAGCACCAGCGCCGGTCCTCGCCGGACGCGAAGGACCGGATCACCGGAGGGACGGATGGACGGTCCCGCTGAAGTGAACCGTGGCGTGCGTGCCGGGTGAGCAGTCGCATCACCCGACGTGCCCGAAGGTCTGACAGAGCGGCCGGTGCAGCCGTCCCGGCCGCGCTGGAACGCGGGCCCGGGGACGGTGCCGGCGAGGCCGAAGGTCGTCATGATCAGTCCTTGTCTGGGAAGGGACGGTTGCGTCCCGGAGGGCGTGCCCGATCACGGCGTCAGGAGCGGGCGTTGAGGGCACGACGCTCGTCGACTGCCTGGTGACGCGGCCGGTGGATCGGTCCCGTGCCCAGGGTCAGGGACAGGCCCGTGCCCTGGTTGACGTGAGCGATGATCTCCGCGGTGATGGAGATCGCCGTCTCCTCAGGCGTGCGCGCGCCGAGGTCGAGACCGATCGGGGAGCGCAGCCGAGCCAATCGGTCCTGCGCGACGCCCACCTCGCGCAGCAGGCGCAGACGTTCTTCGTGCGTCCGGCGGGATCCCATCGCGCCCACGTAACCGACGGGCAGGCCGAGGGCCAGCTGCAGCAGAGGGATGTCGAACTTGGAGTCGTGGGTGAGGACGCAGACCGCGGTACGGCCGTCCACCTCGGTGCGTTCCAGGTAGCGGTGCGGCCAGTCGACCACGACCTCGTCCGCGTGCGGGAAGCGTGCCGCGGTGGCGAAGACGGGGCGGGCGTCGCACACGGTGACCCGGTAGCCGAGGAAGCGGCCGGCCTGGCTGAGCGCGGTGGCGAAGTCGACCGCGCCGAAGATCAGCATGCGGGGGCGGGTCGCGGCCACGTGGACGAGGACGGAGAGCCGGTCGGGGCAGGTGTCCGTGTCTCCGCCGAGCGAGGCGAGCGCGGTGCGTCCCGCCTGCAGCTGGGCTGTGGCCCGGTCCGCCACCGCCTGGCCTGTTGGGCCTGCGGCCAGCGTCGCGTCGGCGATCCATCTATCGCCGAGAACGCTCAGGGTGGTGCCGATCAGTTCGTCGGGGCCGTCGACGACCTGGGCCACGGCGGCGGGTCGGCCCCCGGCAACCTCGGCGAGGGCCGCGCCGAGATGCGGCCGGGTCGCGGGGTCGATGCGCTGGACGAGGACGTCGAGTTCGCCGCCGCAGGTCAGGCCGACTGCGAAGGCGTCGTCATCGGAATAGCCGAACCAGGCGCGCCGGGGAGGGCCCTGGCCGTGGAGCACCTCTTGGCACAGGTCGTAGACGGCTCCCTCGACGCAGCCGCCGGAGATGCTGCCGACGGCGTTGCCGTCCTCGTCCACCGCGACCGACGTACCGACGGGCAGGGGTGCGCTTCCGGTGACGTCGACGACGGTGGCCAGGGCGAAGGGGCGTGCCTCGTGGCACCAGCGGTGCAGTGTGTCCGCGATGTTCAGCATGGGTCGTTCTCCAGGTTCGCCGTGGGGAGGGAGGGCGGTGGCCGCCGCGCGCGGACGCTGAGCGCATACGCGGCGCGACCCTGGTAGGTCCGGCGGTCGGACGGGGACCGGCGGCCGGAAGGGCCAGTGGCATTGAAGACCGCGTTGGCGAACGGGGCCTGCGCAGTGCAGAACAGCACCCGGTCAAGCCTCGGATCTGCATTTCGGGGGAGGCTGACTTTCCAGTGATCCCGGTCGACTCGTCTTGCGTCGACAACGAGCCTTTGTCGCTTGGGTGGTGCGGTGTCGGTCGCACCACCCCAGGCACTCCTGCCCGGAGTGATCCTTGACGAGTTGACGGCCTACATCACGTGCTCGATCCGGATGGGCAGCCGGTTCTGTCGCCGCCCGGTGGCGTGCAAGACCGCGTTCGCGACAGCCGCTGCCGCGCCGATCATCGTGACTTCGCCGAGGCCCTTCACCCCGATGTCGTTGAGGAGCAGGTCCGGCTCGTCGATGAAGTCGAAGTCGATCTCCTGGATGTCGGCGTTGACCGCGAAGGGGTACTCCTCCAGCGTGGTGTTGAGGAATCCGCCGAAGCGCCCGTCGACCTCGCTCGACTCCCGGAGCGCCTGGCTGATGCCCCAGATCACGCCCCCGCGGACCTGACTGGCCGCGGTGACCGGGCTGGCGACCCGTCCGCAGTCGGCCACGCAGAGCGCCCTGGGCACACTGATGCGCCGTGTCGTGGCCTCGATGCGGACCTCGACGAAGTGAGCGGCCCAGCTGAAGGCGGTGAAGTCCGGGAAGACCGGGCCGGCGGCGGAGAACAGGCCGGCCCGTGAACGGTCGAGCATCTCGGGGGGCTGGCCCTGTCCCACGGAGGTCGCCTCCACCACCGGCGACCCGCCTCCGGTGGCTCGAACCGCGGCTGCCACATCCACGGTCCCGGTGTCGCCCGTGCCGAGCTGCTTGCGCAGCTCACGCAGTGCCTTGTGCACCGCGGGCAACGCGGTCGCGGTGCCCCACGCACCGGCGGTGAGATGCTGCGGCGCGAAGCGTGTGTCACCGACCCGTACGACGACGTCCTGCACGGGAACACCGAGGTCCTCCGCGACCAGGAGAGCGATGGCCGAGCGGATGCCCTGCCCCATCTCGTGGCCGTCGACGCCGACGGTCACCCGGCCATCGGCTGCCGCGGAAATACGGGCCACGGCCGGAGCGACCATGACCGGGTGGGCGCCGACAGCGACGCCCAGGCCCACGAACGATCCGTCAGCGGCGCGCATCGACCCCGGCCGCGGATCGCGTCTGTCCCATCCGAACCGCTCCGCACCCCGCTTCAGACACTGCGCCAGGTGGCGGGAGGAGAAAGGCAGACCGGTGACCGGGTCCGTGGCGGTGTCGTTGGCCAACCGCAGCTCGACGGGGTCCTGGCCGGTGGCGTAGGCCAGCGCGTCGATGGCCGACTCGAACGCGAAGCTGGCCGGGCCCTCGTGCGGAGCCCTCATGTATCCCGGCGTCTGGACATCGGTCTGAACCAGGCGCTGGCGTCCCCCGAAGTTCGGTACGCCGTACAGTCTCGACGTCACCTCCGTGAACATGGCGGGGTACAGGTCGTGGCGGGACGTCTGGTGCTCCGCGTCGTGGAGAGCGGCCAGGAGCCGTCCCGACGGGTCGGCGCCGAGCCGGATGCGATGACGACTGACCGGCCGGAAGCTGCCGGTGTGGAACGTCTGGGGGCGCGGAATGACCAGCTTGACCGGACGCATCAGCCGGCGTGCGGCCAGTGCCAGTGGCCCGATGTGCGGTTGCAGTGCGTTGCGGGATCCGAAGCCGCCTCCGATGTAGGGCGAGATCACTTCGACGTCGGCGGGATCGAGGTTCAGTTGCGCGGCGACTCCGTGGCGGAGTGCGCCGGCGTTCTGGGTGCTCTCGTGCACCACGAGCCTGTCGCCCTGCCATTCCACGACTGAGCTGATCAGTTCTATCGGGACCTGGTGCTGGGCCGGGTGCAGGTAGGTCTCGTCGATTTGCACCGGGCTCGCCGCGTACGCGCTCTCGGCGTCGCCCACCTTGACGTCGGGAAACCAGGACAGGGCTTCTTCCTGGATGACGGAGGTGGCCCCTTCGTCGTCGATTCCGACGGCGAACGGCTCGGTCTCGTAGCGTGCCCGGACGAGTTCCGCCGCCTCGGTGGCGGCGACCAGGGTGTCGGCGATGATCAACGCGATCGGCTGTCCTCGGTAGGCGACGACATCGCTGAGCAGCGGCTGCAGGCTCTGGAAGGCGAAGCCGCCGCCCATCAGGAACCCGGGGCCGCGCAGTTCGTCCTCGTTGAACCGGGTCAGGACCAGACGGACACCGTGGACCGCCTCGGCCGCGGCGGTGTCGATGGCCACGGTGCGGCCCTTGCCGATCGTGGCCAAGGCGAACATTGCATACGCCAGGTCGTCCGGGACGCGGTCGGCGCCGTAGCGTGCGGTGCCGGTGACCTTTTCGTGGGCGTCGACGCGGCGCAGGTCTGGGGTCTTCATCGGGCGGCTCGCTTCCCGGCGGTGAGCAGTGCGTCAGTAACGGTGCGGATGCCCAGTTCGACTCGGAACGCGCCGGTGCGAGGAGGGCGGGCCTCGGCGAAGGCGACTTCCCCCGCGTGGCGGGCGGTTGCCATGGTGAGTTGTTCGCCGATCAGTGAGCGTTCCGCTGCCGTCGCTCGCCAGGGGCGCGTGGCGACCCCTCCCAAACCGATCCGGCAGTCCGTGACCATTCCCTGTGCGTCCAGCGTCACCGCGGTGGCGGCCGAGGCGAGGGCGAAGGCGTACGACTCCCGGTCACGGATCTTGTGGTAGGTGGAGCCGCGACCGGCGGGGGTCGCGGGAACGCGGATCCGCAGGATCAACTCATCGGGAGCCAGGGTGTGTTCGAGCAGGGGGTTGTCTCCCGGTTCGACGTGCAGTTCGCCGAGCGGCAGCGTCCGCTCGCCTGCTTGGCCGAGCACGTCGAGTTCGGCGTCGAACGCGATCAGGGCTACGGCCCAGTCGCCCGGGTAGGTGGCGATGCAGGTGTCGCTGGTGCCCAGCAACGCATGGGTGCGGTCGAGTCCCTCGAGAGCCGCACAGCCGCTGCCGGGATTCCTCTTGTTGCAGGGGAACTCCGCTCCGCCGCGGAAGTAGCCGCATCGCGTGCGTTGCAGCAGGTTCCCGCCGACCGTCGCCATGTTGCGCAGTTGCTGTGACGCCGCCCTCCACAAGGATTCCGACAGCGCCGGATAGTCGCGGCGTACGACCGGATGGTCGGCGACCTCGGCCATTTTTACTCCCGCACCGAACGACAGTTCGCCCTCACTCGTGCTGATCTCGGTCAGCTCGGCGAGACGGTGAATGTCGATGACGGTCGGCGGAGCCTCGATGCCGAGCTTCATCAGGTCGTACAGGGTCGTGCCACCGGCAAGGATCTTGGTGCCCGGCTCGGCGGCGGCCAGGGCATCGACGGCCCCAGGGACGCTGTCGGGCACGACATAAGCGAATGAGCGCACCGTCTACACCTCGGTCTGCTGGGTCTGGTCGGCCACCCGACGGATGGCGGCGGTGATGCCGACATACGCGCCGCATCGGCACAGGTTGCCGCTCATGTACTCACGGATGTCGCCGTCGGTCTCGGTGTGGCCTTCGGCCAGGCAGGCCAGGCCGGACATCACCTGCCCAGGTGTGCAGTAGCCGCACTGCAGGGCGTCGCAATCGACGAACGCCTGCTGCAATGGGTGCAGCGTGCCGTCGGGAGCCGCGACGCCTTCGATGGTCATCACGTCCTGTCCCGCGACCTGGACCGCCGGAGTCAGACAGGACACGACGCGACGGCCGTCGATGTGCACCGTGCAGGCGCCGCACTGCCCCTGATCACACCCCTTCTTCGTTCCGGTCAGCACGAGACGCTCGCGCAGTACGTCGAGCAAAGACTCGCGAGGATCCAAAGCGAGGCACACTTCCTCGCCGTTGACGGTGAAGGCCGTCTCGACAAGGTCAGTCGGCGGTCTGGTGGTCGTCGATGTCTTCTTCACGGCTTCGTAATCCTTTGTGACAGGGCCCTGACGAGGGGGAGCAGGAGAGACTGGCAACCGCTTTCCCGGCCGATTGCCGACCATCCACGACTCCTGGACCGGGAAGGCCAATGGCGACGACAACTCCCGAAGTCGTGCGCTGCACGTGGCCGGCTTATAAGAAGCCACTGCGGTGTGGCCGGCGGGTACGTCGTCCGTATCCAGGACGCTCGTGGCAGTTCTCGAAGCAGCGGCTGTCGATTTTGTCGAACTGAGGTGAGCGGGTGGCCAGCACACTCGTCTCGCTGACGGCGGCCAATATGTGACGGACCGGGCGCGAGCTGCTGCTCCCACTCCCCGGTACTCAGCTGAAGCTCGGGCAAGACCACCCTCACGCCGACGTCGTCGAACAGAGGATGCAGTGGGCCGAAAGACCGGCCAGGTCGAGGCGGCTCACAGGGCCGGAGGTGTTGCCCGTCGCGACAGTGATCGTGGCAGCGACCGGCTCACCGGCTTTCGGATCGCGGACGGCGAGCGTGATTGACGCGGCCACGGTCGCCCACACTCGAGCGATCTCAATTCCGATGCCCGAGGAGCCCTTCGTCATCATTGCTCGCCAGCCGGAAAGGGCGATGTCGGCGATCAACTCAGCGGCTGTGACTTCGAAGCCCAGCCTGGTGCCGGTCGGCGACGACCACTTTGTTGCCGGCCTCGTGCAGGCGCAGGACCAGGCCGAGCCCGATGTCCGAGGTTGCGCCGGTGATCAGGATCGTGTTGCCGGTCATCTTCATGGGGGTCTCGCTCCTTCGTTGCGGCGGGCCGGTGAGCGCCCGCGGACCCGACCGTAGGGGCGCCCGCGCAGGGGCAGGAGAGGAAGGTTTATCCATGGATCGGCGGTCTCTGCCTGGTGGAGTGATCCCACCAGCGGGTCCGGTGTCGCTTCGGCGTCGCGGCATCCGAGGCCAGCCCTGGACGCGCCGGCACTGGCTTCCCCCTCTTACACAGGGAACAGAACGGTCCAACCGCCCCCCCCCGGCTAAGCCCCTCAGACAACCCGCACAGGCGCACATCCGCCAACAGCGCTGGAATGCCCGGCGTCCCCGCAGGCCCGGCGGTCGGTGCGGCTCGTTGACGACCGTCCGCGACGTGACAGCGCAACGTGCCGACGATGCTCATCGGCGCCAAGTCGGTCGGGTCTCGTCCGCAAGCGCACCTGCCGTTGAAAACGGGTCCGAGGTCTGCCCTCGGATCGGAAGGCAACGACAGCGCACGTTGTTTGGGACATGAGGGTTGTGTCTGGTCAGAGAGGATCCGCGAGGTGCGCCCTTTCCTCGGGGTCTACCTCGGCGCTGAGACCTGGTCCCTGGGCGAACGCCCAGCTGTGGAAGGAGGCTCGAACGCGCCTTGCCCCGCACTGAGCCCGCCCAGCAGGAGGTCACCGAGCTCGGAGAAGGCGTCGCCGGCGGTCAGCCCGGTCCTCTCCAGAAGAATCCCCGACTGGACCGCGTCGATGGTGACCGCTACGACATGGGCGGCGAAATGGCCGTTGAGCGCGCGGAAAACACCGGTCTGCACGCCCTCCTCGATCAGTTCGTGGACCCGGCGCGCCGCGGCGGCGGAGTTCGTGCGGTAGATCTGTGCGGTCGGCTCGTAACCGACCATGTCGTCGTAGAAGGCGTGGGAATGCCGCCGCATGGCCGTGCCGACGCCGGCGAGATAGACCCGGATGCGCTGTCTGGGGTCGGGCTCGGCCTGGACGGCCTGTTCGATCTCGGCTGTCGCATCCCGGAAGAAAGCGCGGGTGACCGCCAGGACCAGCTGTTCCTTCGTGGAGGCGAGGCTGTACAGCGTCGCCTTGGAGCACCCCAGGCGTTGGGCGAGCTCATCCATGGTCACCGCGGTGAAGCCTTCGGTCAGGATGATCGTCTCGGCCTGGCGCAGCAGTTGCTCCCGCCGACGTGTGTCGACGACCCGTCTGCGTGCCGTTCGGCGCGGGCGTCGGTCGCGCGAGTCAGGTTGGGCCGTCACCGCAGCAGTCTCCCATGAGCGTCTCCACCGAAAGTGGCGGGTGGTCGTCCGGACCGGAAGGCCGACCGAACGGGTACTAACGTACCGTCTAACGTACCCGCGTGGAGTGTCCCCCTCAGTGACGTTCAGACAAGGGTGTCTGACTGGCTCGTAGGCGACGTCCGCGGCAGCAGCGGATCACCTTCGACATAGAAGAGGACCTGGCTCTTTTGAGCTCCGGCCCCGGAAGCTCTCGTACGACCAGGGTGCCAGGCAACCTCGTACGCGGTGACGAACACACCCTGCGTCAGTACCTCCCGGTCCCAGGGACCATGACCGACGATCACGGCTTGCACAATTGCTGACCGGGTCGGCGGTGTGACTGATTTTCGACGATCACCCCGCACGGAGCAGTCGTGGGCGTCTTCCGCTACAGGGGTCCACCCGGCTCGATGTCACCACCACCGCGGTGGTGGTGACCCGCAGCATCGCTCGATATCAGTGATGCGCACGGTCACTAGCCCGGTCAGCGGGGCTGGGCGGGACCACGAAGACCGATGCAACGGCTGATCACCTGCTCGTCCGCCGGGTTCGCGGTTACCGGATGGAGGATCCGATGGAGATGCCGCCGTCCACGTCCAGGACGATGCCGGTGATGTAACCGGCGGCTTCGCTGGCGAGGAAGGCCGCGGCTTCGGCGATGTCCTCGGGGCGGCCGGTGTGGCGCATCGGGACCTTGTTCGTGAGTTTCTCGCGTGCGGGGCCGTTCATGGAGGCGAGCATAGGGGTCTCGATGAGGCCGGGGGCGATGGCGTTGGCGGTGATGCCGTGGCGGGCGCCCTCGAGTGCGAGGGTGCGGGTCATGCCGACGATGCCGGCCTTGGCGGCCACGTAGTTGGTCTGGCCGAAGTTCCCGCGCCATGACATGGAGGAGAAGCTGACGATGCGTCCGTAGCCCTGGCGTTTCATGGGGCCGAACGCGGCCCGGGCGCAGTGGAAGCCGCCGGTGAGGCTGACGTCGATGACCGCGTGCCAGTCGTCGTCGGTGATGTCCTCGACGCGGTTGTCGCGGATGATGCCGGCGTTGTTGACCAGCACGTCGAGGCGGCCGAGATCGGCGGTGACACCGGCGATCCAGGCATCGACCTGGGCGGAGTCTGTCACGTCCACCACGTCGGTGCGGAGCTTCGCGTCGTGGGCGTCGGCGATCGTCGCGTCGGCGTCGGTGAGGGCCTGTTCGTTGACGTCGGCCAGCGCGACGGTGGCGCCCTCTGCGGCGAACCGCCTCGCCATGGCGAGGCCGAGGCCTTGGGCGGCGCCGGTGATGGCGACGACGCGTCCGTGGTAGCGATTCACTTGGTGTCTGCTTTCGTGGTCCGGGGTGCGAGGAAGGCCCGCAGGGCGTCCGCCACCGAGCTCGCCTGCCAGTTGTCGGCGAAGGTGGCCAGTTCCTCGCGCAGGGCGTCCTCGGGGGGGATGCCGTCGATCCGGTGCAGGAGTGTCTTGAGCCGTTGCTGGGCGGGGCTGTGGCGGTCGGCCAACTGGTGGCAGATGTGGGTGGCGGTGGCGTCGAGGTCGGCCTCGGGCACGATCGCGCGGATCCAGCCGGTGTTCGCGAAGGCGGTCGCGGGCAGCAGTTCGCCGGTGAGCAGGAGCCAGCGGGACAGTCCGCGTCCGACCGCATCGGGCAGCCGGACGCTGGATCCGCCGGCCGGTACCAGCCGCCGGTTGAGGTGGCCGTCGCCGATGAGCGTGGTGTCGGCGGCGACGACGACATCGCAGGCCAGCGCGAGTTCGAGGCCCCCGGCGACGGCGTGACCGTGCAGCACGGCGACCCAGGGTTTCGGGCTGGCCGTGATGCGGCTGAAGCAGGCGGATAGGTCGGTCAGGAAGTCGACCGGGTTCTCGCCCCGCTCGTGCAGCTGAAGGAACTGGTGGAAGTCCCCGCCCGCGCAGAAGCTCGGCCCCCTGCCTGCCACGGCGATGACCGCTGTTCCGGCGTCGGCCTCGGCGCTGGTGATCTGCTTGTCGAGGGCTTCGATGAGGGTGACGTCGAGGGCGTTGCGCCGCTCGGGGCGGTTGAGCAGCAGCCACCGGACGGGGCCGCGTTGCTCGACGATGAGGGGATCCGTGTCGGTCACTGTGTCTCTCGGCTGGAAAGTTCGGTGCGCCGGCGGTTGCGCAGCAGGTAGCGCTGGGTCTTGCCGCTGGGCGTCTTGGGCAGGGCGTCGATGAAGTGGATCGAGCGCGGGTAGGCGTGGGCGGCGTACCGGGTCTTGACCAGCAGCTGGAGCTCCGCGGCCAGATCCGGTGAGGCGTCGGTGCCGTCGCGGAGGACGACATACGCCTCGATGACCTCGCCCCGTACGTCGTCGGGTGCGCCGATGACACTGCACTCGGCGACCGCGGGATGCTGGGCGAGGACGCTCTCGATCTCGAACGGCCCGATGCGGTAGCCGGCCATGATGATGACGTCGTCGTCGCGGGAGGAGAAGAAGAAGTCGCCGTCGGCGTCGATGCGCCCGGCGTCGCCCGTGAGGTACCAGCGGCCGTCGGCGGTGAATTTGGTGCCGCTCTGCCCGGGGATCTGGTAGTCGCGGAAGGTCATCAGCGGGCTGGCGGCGACGTCGATCGCGACCCGGCCGAGCACGCCTGGTCCGGCGGGTTCGTCCTTCTCGTCGGCCAGGACGGTGAGGCTCCAGCCGGGCAGCGGCCGGCCCATCGATCCGGCCTTGAGGGGGCGGGCGAGTTCGGGGTGGTGGTGGTTGGCCAGGGGCATGCCGACCTCGGTCTGGCCGAAGTGATCGTGCACGGCCAAGCCGAGCGTGGCGCCGGCCCACTCGTTGACCTCGGGGGTCAGTGGCTCGCCCGCGCTGGATGCCCGTTCCAGGCGCAGCCCCTGCGGCACCGGCACCGACGAGGAGCGCAGTCCCCGGTACACAGTCGGGGCGGCGGTGAAGTCGGTGACCTGGTGGTCGACGAGGGTGCGCCAGGTCGTCTCGGGGGAGAACCCGCCGGACAGCAGCAGGCTGGGGATACCGGCGGCCATCGGAGCGACGATGGCCGCGTACAGCCCGTAGGCCCAGCCGGGGTCGGCGGCGCACCAGTAGCTGCTGTCCCGGGTGACGCCGAGACCGTACTCCAGGTAGATCTGCCATCCGGCGATGTAGGAGACGGGATGCATGACGCCCTTGGGCTTGCCGGTGGTGCCGGAGGTGAACATGTGCACCAGAGGTCCGTCCCCGCTGGTGGTGACGGCGGGCACCGGCTCGGGCGACGCGACCGCGACGAGGTCGGCCAGCAGGACGTCACCGCGGGGCGTGCCGGTTCCGGTGACGACGACGCGGCGCTGGGGGTCGTCCGGCAGGTCGGGGCCCGGGTCGAGTTTGTGGCGCTGGTCCGGATCGACGACCACCACGTTCGCACCGGAGCCTTCCAGACGCAGCGCGATGGCCTGGGGCGCGAACGCGGTGAACAGCGGGACGTAGACCGCGCCGAGCCGCCAGATCGCAAGGATGAGGGTGACCAGGTCGGTGCTCTTGCCCATGAGGGTCGCCACCCGGTCGCCCGGGGCGACCCCAAGCCCTTGCAGCGCCCGGGCACAGCGGTGCGAGTCGGCGGCGAGCTCGCCGTAGGTGAGCGTGGAAGCTCCACCGGTGCCGTCGACAACAGTGAATGCCACGCGGTCGGCGGGGTGCTGGTCGCACAGCAACCAGGCCACGTCGAGGGAAGAAGCCGTGAATCGCGCGGTCAGCTCGGCGACCCGGTCGGCGGCGCTCATCGCTGGTCCTTCCGGTCGATGATCGGCAGGACCAGGCGGCTGGGGTGGTTCGGCCCGTGATGGATGTGGTTGACCGCCGGAATCATCTGATCCTCTCCCTCCCGGGCGATGACGCCACCGGTGTTGGTGTTGCGGTCGTAGCGCGGGAAGTTGCTGCTGGAGACGTCCAGGCGGATGCGGTGACCGGGAAGGAACACGTTGGAGGTGGCCGTCATGTCGACGGTGATCTCGTAGACCGTGCCGGGCTCCATCAGTTCTTCCGTGGCGAGGCCGCCTCGGTAGCGGGTGCGCAGGATCCCGTCGCACAGGTTGATCGCCTTGCCGTCGGGGGAGACGTCGACGAGCTTGGCGGTGAAGTCGGTGTCCACCGCCGAAGAGGAGACGAACAGGGTCAGGCTGACCGGGCCGGTCACCTCGACAGGCTCATCGAGTACCGGGCCGGTGAAGCACAGGACGTCCTCGCGGGCGGCGACGGTCCGCTGGTCGACCGGGCCGCAGAATCCAAAGGTCGTCGGCATGGACGCTCCGCCGGCCGAGGGAACCGGGCGGCGCGGGTCGTAGAGGTAGGTCTCGTGTCCGCCGCTGGTCGGCGGCTCGGTCGTCAACACGCCGTCGCCGCCCGCTGTGTTGGCGTGACCGGTGCTCGTGAGGTGGAAGTCGGTCCACCTCGTGTCGGGCAGCGGCCACTCCTGCTCGTCGCGCCACTGGTCGATGCCCATCACGAAGATCTTCACCGGCGCCACGCCGTCCAGAGCGGCGGTGTCGCCTCTGAGCCAGCGGTCGAAGAACTTCACATGCAGGCCGGTCAGGCCCAGCATGTCGGCACTGGCCAGCGGCCCGAAGGAGCGGTCGGGATAGACGCCACTCGTGGAGAGGTGATCCCACGGACCGATGATCAGCCGCTGCCCCTCACGCGCCTGCGCACTGCCTGCCTTCTGGCGGGCGGTGGTGTAGGTGCGCACGGTCTGCCCGATGTAGAGGTCGTACCAGCCGCCGATGTTGAGCGCCGGGGCGGTGACGTTCTTGAGCTCGGGCGTGAGCTCCATGGCATCCCAGTACCCGTCGTGGGACGGGTGGGCCATCCAGTCGTCCCACCACTTCCCGTACGCCGCCAGGACCGGAACCTCCGCCGTCGGCACCACATCGTTCAGCGGCTCCGGGAACAGGAACGCCTGCCCGAGCTGCTGCAGCTGGGACAAAGTGTCCTTGCCCGCGGCCAGGGACCGCTGCGCGTCAGCCGCGTACATCATGGCGTTCCACACCGTGACCAGGCTCAGTGAGAGCGCACCGCCTGCGGAGAACCAGGGCGCCTCGTAGTTGTCGATCGAGGTGAAGGCCGGTGCGATCGCCTTGAGGGCGGGGGCGCCGGTCACGGCGGTCTCCCACTGGACCATCCCGAGGTAGGACGCCCCGTACATGCCCACCGTGCCATCCGACCACGGCTGCTCGGCGATCCAGGCGACGGTGTCCTCGCCGTCGGCCCGGTCGGCCATATGCGGAACGAACTCGCCCTCCGAGCGGTGGGTGCCCCGGCAGTCCTGCACCACCACGGCGTAACCGGCCTCCAGCAAAGCGGGGAGGTTGGGCAGGATCCCCCCAAGAGTGATGCCCATCACGTCCTTGCCATACGGCATGCGCACGAGCAGCGTCGGAGCCTTCCCCTCGGCCGGATGCCACACGTTGGCGGCGAGGGCCACGCCGTCGCGCATCGGAACCCGGACGTCTATGTCGTATAGGTGCTGCATCGGTGCTCCTCGTTGAGCTGACGGCGTCGCCCCCGGATGTTGGGTACGTTAAGAGGTACGTTCGTACCCTGTCAATTACCGGAATTACCGGAGAGGAGGTCGGGCTCCCGCGATTCACCTGCGCGGGTTCCCCCGCCTGAGCTGGTGGACAGATCTCCCGATGACGGGATCCGGCGAGGGGCCCCAAGGGCCGCGAGGCGTGTCGATGCGTGGCGCCTCGCGCGAGCTCCTCAATGCCGCCGCGGTCGAGGGGCGGCTTTAGAGCGGGTTCAGGCAGGTGACAGTCGGCACAAGCCGGGGCCCTGGAGACGACGTCCGGGGTGGCCGTCCGGCCGATGAGCACCGGGCCCAGGTACTTCGTCGAGAATCTCAGGGAAGGACCGTTCGAGACGGTCGGCGTCGGCTGACGAGGCGAGGGCGGTGACTGAACCGCCCAGCGCCTCCATCGTGGCCGTCAACTGAAAGACCGCGTTGCCTGCCGCGGGACTTCGAGCCGGATGGTCATCGAGCAGGAGACGCTGGGCGTGCTCACGGGAAGGACCCTCGGGCCCTCATCTGTGCTGGCGCACGGCGGCCTGGAGGATGCCGCCGGTGGTGACGTATATGCCGTCGAGGGGTGCACTCAACGGGCACGGCTACGTGTCGGCGCCGACCTTGGCGGTGTCCAATTCGGCCTGCGGCGGCGTGGTGGTGCGGGAGTGCAGGACCTTGCGGGCCTGTTCGGTGTCGAAGTCGTTCTCCCACTTGCCGATCACGATGGTGGCGACGGCGTTGCCGAGGACGTTGATGAAGACGCGGCCCTCGTTGAGGATGCGGTCGATGCCGACGATCAGGGAGAGGGCGGCGAGCGGGATGTGGCCGACCGCGGTGACGGTGCTGGCGAGGACGATGAACGCGCCGCCCGCGATCCCGGCGGTGCCCTTGCTGGTGAGCATCATGACGCCGACCATGATCAGCTGCTGCTGCCAGGACAGGTCGATGCCCATGGCCTGGGCCAGGAAGAGGGAGGCCATCGTGAGGTAGACCGCGGAGCCGTCCAGGTTGAAGGAGAACCCGGAGGGGATGACGATGCCGACCACGGGCCGGCCGATGCCGAGGATCTCCAGTTTGCGTACCAGCTGGGGCAGGACGGCCTCGCTGGAACAGGTGCTGAGGGCGACGAGCAGTTCGGCCTTGAGGAAGCGGATGAGGCCGAACAGGCTCAGGCGGCAGGCCCGCATGATGGCGCCGAGGACGACCAGGACGTAGATGATGCAGGTCGCGGTGAACAGGATGATGAGGTAGCCGAGCTGTTTGAGGCTCTCGGCGCCGTAGGTGGCGACCACGGTGGCCAGCGCGCCGAAGGTGCCCAGGGGCGCGAGCCGCATCACCCAGCCCACGATGCGGAAGACGACGTCCGACAGCGCCTTGATGCCGCGGGTCAGCGGTGCCCCTTCTTCGCCGGCCATGTTCAGGGCCACACCGAAGACGATCGAGACCATCAGCGCGGCCAGGATCGCATCCCCGGTGATCGCGCCCAGCAGGGAGGCGGGGATGAGGGAGGAGATGAAGCCGGTGAAGGTGGCGTGCTCGGTGGCGGTCTTGGGCACGTCGTCGGCGTTCAGTGACGAGGAGTCGACGTGCAGGCCGGAGCCGGGCTGGAAGATGTTGGCGACGACCAGCCCGATCAGCATGGACGCCAGGGACAGGACGAGGAAGTAGCCGATCGCCTTCACACCGATCCGGCCCGCCTTGCGCAGGTTGTCCATGGAGGCGATGCCGGTGGTGACCACGCAGAAGACGACCGGGATCACGATCATCTTGACCAGCGCGATGAACCAGTCGTTGAGCGGCTTCAGATTCTCACCCAGCCCGGGCGCGAGGATGCCGACGGCGATGCCGAGGACGGCGGCCAGTACGACCTGGAACCACAGCTCACGTATGAGACGGCTCAGCCGTGACCGCTGAGGGCGGCCGGCGGTGGTGGTGCTTGTCATCGTTGGTGCTCCCTTGCACGACGATCGTGTGTAGCCCTGTCCCGTGGGGGGTGCGGGGACGCGACGCGGCTCGCGCCCCCTGTTTCGTGTGTGGCGCCTGTCTCGTGTGTGGCGCCCGTGTCCGGCGGTGCCGACCGACGGCGCCCGCCCGGTGGCGGGCGCGTCTGCGGTGGGGTGGCGGTCAGCTGTGCAGGGCGCGCAGCACCTTGTAGAAGGCGGCCTTGTTCTCGAAGCCGATGCCGGGGGTGTCGGTCAGGCGGACGCGGCTCTTGTCGACGACGGCGTCGTCGGCGAAGCCGCCGGTGGGCTGGAACTCGCCCGGGTAGGACTCGTTGCCGCCGAGTTTGAGGGCGGCTGCGATGTGCAGGGAGAACTGGTGCCCGCCGTGCGGGATGCAGCGCCTCGATGACCAGCCGTGCTGGCGGAGCATGTCCTGGATGCGCAGGTACTCCACCAGACCGTAGGAGAGCGCGGGGTCGACCTGGATGGTGTCGCGGTCGGGGCGCAGGCCGCCGTAGCGGATCAGGTTGCGGGCGTCCTGGAGGGAGAAGAGGTTCTCGCCCGTGGCGATGGAGCCGGTGTAGTGCTCGGCGACGGTGGCGTTGAGGTGGTAGTCGAGCGGGTCGCCGATCTCCTCGTACCAGAACAGCCCGTAGGGCTCGATGGCCCGCCCGTACTCCAGGGCCGTGTTGAGGTCGAAGCGGCCGTTGACGTCGACGGCCAGCCGGGAGCCGTCGCCGTCCAGGACGTCGATGACGGCCTCGATACGGCGCAGGTCCTCCGCCAGGTCGGCGCCGCCGATCTTCATCTTGACGACGTCGTAGCCCAGGTCGAGGAAGCCGCGCATCTCGTCCTGAAGGTCGGTGAGGGTCTTGCCCGGGGCGTAGTAGCCGCCGGCGGCGTAGACGAAGACGGAGTCGTCGGGCTGCCCGTCGCCGTAGCGCTCGGACAGATACCGGTACAGCGGCTTGCCCTCGATCTTGGAGGCAAGGTCGAACAGGGCCATGTCCACCACACCGACCGCGACCGAGCGCTCGCCGTGCCCGCCGGGCTTCTCGTTACGCATCATCACGTCCCAGGCCTTGGCGTGGTCCAGGCCGCCCCGCTCGTCGAGCAGGCTGCCGGGCTCGGCCTCGAGGAGGCGCGGCAGGATCCGGCGGCGCAGGATCTCTCCGGCGCTGTAGCGGCCGTTGGAGTTGAAGCCGTAGCCCACCACGGGCTTGCCGTCCCGGATGACGTCGCTCTCGATCGCCACGATCGAGCAGTCCATGGAGCTGAAGTCGATCCAGGCGTTGCGGATCGAGGAGCTGATCGGAACGACGCCCTCGTAGACGTTGGTGATCTTCACTGCGGAACCTCTCTAATATCTTATAAGATGCAAGGCCTGTTAGAGTGAGCTGGCCCGCTGCGGGATGTCAAGGGTGGAGAACCTCCGGAAAGGGACGGTCAGGGGGCCATGGCAGGACAGAACCTGTTCTTCAGCAAGAGCGACCTCGCCTACGCGGAACTCCGCGATCGGATCCTCTCCGGCACTCTCCCTGCCGGGTCACGGCTCGCCCAGTACGACCTCGCCGAGTCCCTCAACATGAGCATCACGCCCCTGCGCGAGGCCATCCGCCGCCTCAGCAGCGAAGGACTCGTCACCGTCGAAACCCATCGCGACGTCCGGGTCTCCGTCATGAACTCGAACGAAGCCCGTCAGCTTTTCGAGGTCCGCCTGTCCCTGGACCCGACCGCCGCCGAACTCGCCGCCCAGCGACGCACCGACGACGACATCGCCACCATGCAGGCCGCCGTCGACGAACTCCTCCCCGTCACCCGCCAATGGGGGGAAGAGGCACTCACGGCCCACCGCGCCTTCCACCAGGCGCTGTACCGGGCCTCCCACAACGACGTCCTCATCCGTCTCCTGGATGACCTGTGGGACAAGTCCGATCGCTACCGGCGCCTCGGCCTCGAGCTCCCGCCCGGTGACGAACCCCGCACCAGGGACCTACAGGAACACCACCAACTTGTCTCCCTCATCGTGGACGGCCGCGCCGCCGAAGCTGCCCAGCTGATGCGAGGCCACATCACCCACAGCCTCACCGCCACCGCCATCAGCGCCCTCGAAGACCGCGAGGGCCTTCGCGTGACGTAACGCGCGGCGACCGGCGCCGTCGTGATGCATGAGGGGAGAGGACTGATGGAAGTGCGTGAGCTGGAGTATTTCCTGGCAGTCGTCGACTCCGGCGGCTTCAACCGTGCCTTCGCCCTGCACGTCTCGCAGCCACCCCTAAAGCGGGGCGGTGGTTCAGCGCCCGGATCATCTCACGATTGGCCGCACGAGCCGCCTCAAGCTCTTCGGTGCGTTCGTCAAGTTCGCCCTGCGAAACGCACGTGCAGGCTGCCCGACCGCAGCGTCAGTAGGAGTTCGCCAACGGTGCGCTTGCCGGAAATCTCATCCGCGCAGTTCACGCGGCATGCTGGTACTCGTGGAGGATGCCGCCGAGGCGCTCGTGTTGTCGTATGTCAAGGCCAGCGATCTGGTCTGGATCGGTGATCGGCGCGGGTAACGGGTGCAGCGGGCGGGCGTTCGCAATGCCCTGGTGTGGCCGCCCGGGTTGACCGTACCTTCCTCTACCGCCACCGTGACCTGCTCGAACGCGTCCACGCCGCTGCCACTGCCCCGGCGGGGGAAGGAGTGATGACGGAAGTCAGCCGTGCCTCGCTGCAGACCGACCTGGCCAACGCCCTGGAACGCAACAACCGCCTGGCCGCCCGTGTGCGGCAACTGGAAAAACGCCTGTCTCAGTCGTTCGGGGCGAAGGTTTCAGTGGCCTTCTGTGGGTCCACTGCGGGCGTGAAGCTCGGCTGACCCGCGCTGTCAGCCCCGGAGCAGCTCGGCGAGCACCTCGGCTTCGCTGATTTCGGGATTCTTGGTTGCGGTGAGTAGCGTCAGGGTCCGGTCCCTGGCGAGGTCGCGCAGGTGCGCCAGCCCGTCTGAGTGCTGGGGATCTTTGAGTTCGCTCCGGTAGCGGCGGCGAAATTCCGCGAATCGTTCGGGGTCATGGCTGTACCACTTGCGCAGCTCCGTGGACGGCGCCACCTGCTTGCACCACTCGTCGAGGTGGGCTTTCTCCTTGGTCATTCCCCGGGGCCAGATCCGGTCGACCAGTACCCTGGCGCCGTCCGCCTGTGCCGGATCCTCGTAGACGCGGCGGACGTGCACCGTCCTCTTGTGTGCCATGGAGGGGCCCTCCTCGTGAGCTGAGCACTCCGCTTGTTCTCGGCGTCACACGTAGATACGAGAGATGATCTCGAGCCGCGCGACTTCGTCCGGTCCTGGGTAGGCCACCAGCACTGGCAGGCCGCTGGGATCTCGTCCCTCGATGACGGTGAAGCCGTCACCGTGCCTGGTGTTCACATGGTCGGACCGGGCTCTGAGCACGCGCTCACACCGCTGGAAGTCGTCGGGGCCGTCCGCCGTCCAGATCACGTACTGCGCGCCTACGTGGCCCACCGGGTGGGCAGCTTTCGAGCCCACGGCGCGTAGGTATACCTGGAAGCCGTTGTGTCCCACGAGCAACGCGGCAGTGGTGGTACGGACCCTGACCTCCATTTTCAGGAGCTCGCCGTAGAAGTCCGCCGAGGCGTCATGGTCGTGGACGAACACCACGACCGAGGCCAGCCGCGGCCCGCGCGTGTCTGGTGCGCTACCGGTCGAATCTGCGGGAATCGGCGCAGGGTGCGGGCCGGAGGACGCCGCCGCTTCCTGTGGATGTGCCATAAGGACCCTTCCGCCTTCGACCGCAGTTCGGGGGCTTCGTGTCCGGTTCGTGCTTCCGGTTCTACGCTACCCGGCCTGTGTCCTGCGCGCCGGAAGCGCCCGGCCGGCCCCTGAGCGGCGGCGGTGGGGGGTGTCAGCCCGGCCATGCAAGGAACCCTCCGATGATGGTGCCGTAGGCGAGGTGGGCGACGAGCGTGACGGCGGGTGTGCTGCGGCCGTAGTTGAGCATGAGGAAGCCGGGTGGTTCGAGCAGCGCGACGTGGGGGGCACTGGTTTGGGGTGTGCCCATGCGCGGGTGGACGAGGGGCAGCAGGATGTTGACCAGCGCGGTGGCGGCGAACAGGCCGTGGACGAGGCCGAAGACGCTGCCCAGCCACCAGCTGCTGTAGCCGATGGCGGCAAAAACCGCGTAGTACAGCAGGGCGAAGATCTGGCCGTTGAGGAAGTGGGCGCCGTAGCCGAGGGCTTTGGCGCGGGTCCGGTCGCTGGTGAAGGCGGTGCCGAGCAGGAACGGCAGGTCGATGCGGGTGAGGTTGAAGGCGTTGGCGGCGCGAAGGCTGGTGGTCAGTACCAGGGTGCCGACGAACCCGCCGGCCAGCGCGGCCCAGATGCTCATCGGGTGGCCTCCCCGATCGCGCAGGCGGCGCTGATCAGGGTCAGGTGGGACAGGCCCTGGGGCAGGTTGCCGAGGAACGCGCCGGTGGCGGGGTCGATCTCCTCGCTGTAGAGGCCGACATCGTTGGCCAGGGCCACGAGCTGGTCCATGAGATGGGCGGCCTCGTCGGCGCGGCCGCATCGGGCGAGGGATTCGGCGAGCCAGAAGGAGCAGGCAAAGAAGGCGCCCTCGCT
Source organism: Streptomyces sp. NPDC006602 (assembly GCF_042870385.1). Lineage (NCBI taxonomy): Bacteria > Bacillati > Actinomycetota > Actinomycetes > Kitasatosporales > Streptomycetaceae > Streptomyces > Streptomyces sp. NPDC006602. The sequence goes on from NZ_JBIAHG010000048.1 coordinate 31,811, forward strand.
GCCGGGGACGCCGTCGGAGCCGAGGTAGCGGTTGACGTAGGGGCCGTCCTGCAGGGTCTGCTGGATGGCGGCGAGGGTGCCGAGCATGCGCGGGTCGTCGGGCGGGCGGTAGCCGTGGAGCAGCCCGAGCAGGAGACCGGCATCCAGGTCGTCGCTGCCGGCAGCGCGCACGTAGGTGTTCAGCCGCGGGCTGAAGCATCGGTCGTCGACGAAGTCGGCGATGGCCTGTCGTTCGCGCCGCCACCGGGCCGCGTGTCGGTCGGGGATCAGATGCCGCTCGGCCAGGTCGAGAGCGCGGTCGAGGGTGATCCAGCACATCATCTTCGACTGAGTGAAGTGTTCGGGGTCGCTGCGCACCTCCCAGATGCCCGCGTCCGGCTGCTGCCAGATCGTGCAGATGAAGTCGGCGGTCTCGGCCAGTCTGCGGGCGATGTCAGCGTCGAGCCGGTGGCCGACGGTGGTGTACAGCCAGGCGGTCTGCAGCAGTTCCCCGTACGTATCGAGCTGCAGTTGGTCGGCGGCTGCGTTGCCGACGCGCACAGGCCCCGAGCCTCGGTAGCCCGACAGCGGAAGGGTCCTCTCGGGTGCCCGGCTGCCGCCGTCGAGGCAGTACAGGACGTGCAGGCGAGGGTGGGAGAGCTGGGAGGCGTGCATCAGCCACCAGAAGTAGCCGGTCGCTTCCGGCGCGCAGCCCAGTTTCAGGAAGGCGTCCAGGGTGAAGGCCGAGTCGCGGATCCAGCTGAAGCGGTAGTCCCAGTTGCGTTCGCCGCCGATGGATTCCGGCAGCGAGCAGGTTGCGGCGGCGGCGACCGCGCCGGAGGGGGCGAAGACCAGGAGCTTGAGAGCCAGGGCGCTGCGCAGTACCGCCTCGCGCCATGGCCCGGTGTAGGTACGCTCCTGCGTCCACTGTCGCCAGGTGGCGGTCGTGTGCTCCAGCCGGGCCTCGCACTCCGCGCGCGTGGGGAGGACCAGCGGTTCCTGGTATGCGTACGCCACCGTGATCAAGGCGTGGGTGCCGGTATCGGTTCGGAACTGGCCGGTGATGGCGTCGGCTGTGCACTGCGGTTGGCCGGCGTTGAAGGCGCAGACCCCGACCGCGTCCGGGCCGCAGGTGGCGACCGGGACGCCTGCCCGGCGTGCCAAGTGCGGTGGGCAGCCACCGTAGCCGAAGCGCGGCGTAACGCTCCACCGCATGGGGACGCTGCCCGCGAGGCCCTCGATCCGCCGGACCAGTTCCCGTCCGGGTGCCAAAGAGGTCGTGTCGGGAAGGGTCAGAGCGTCGGTGAGCCGGACGGTGCCGTCTGTGGTGGTGAACGTCGTCTCCAGCACGTTGGTGCCGGGCAGGTAGCGGCGGGCGGCGGAGTAGGGCACGTCGGGCTGGAGGAGGAATTTGCCGCCGCGAACGTGATCGAGCACGGCGGTGAACATGGCCGGCGAATCCAGGTCTGGCCAGGCCAGCCAGTCCACCGAGCCATCGCGGGCGATGAGCGCAGCGGAGCGGCCGTCCCCGATCACCGCGTAATCCCGCAGTTCCGCATACCCGTCCACCCGTGCTGACGCGGCAGCGGTGGAGTCAGGCAGGCTCGTCCGTCCACTGCACGGCGTGTCCGGCGCTGGCCGTGCCGGCCCCGGCCTGGAAGGCGTAGCAGTCATCGAAAGACACCCTTCCCTTGGGCCGGCCCGCTGGCCGAGGCCGCCAAGGGCCGTGTCGCTGTCGGCCGGGTTTGCCTGGATTGGCTACTCGCGAACACCGGCGGGAACAGGTGAGGTTGCCGCTCAAGAGGACAGCCGTTGTCGCAGTTCATCGACGTAGCCGTCGTAGGCCGCAGCGACATCTTCTAGATCGATCATCGCAGGGAGATCCATGACCGGTTGATGATCGAGCAGGAATGCGACCGTCTCCCGGATGACGAGTTGCTCGGCGGTGCTGTCGACGCCCAAGTCCTCCAGGACGTCGGGGCTGGCCCGCAACCGGGGCCCAGCCTCCCCCGAGTCTCCTGGGACCGAGAGCAGGTATTCGTGGTCCCCCAGTGACTGAACCTCGAAATCTAGGGAGTGATCAGACATATCGATACCTTACTCGCATGTTGGAAACCCGGAGTGCCGGCTCATTCTGCTGATGACGCCTGTGGGGTCGGCCAAGCGCCGCCGCGCGTGCTCCCGGCTGTTGGCGATACGGGCTGGCCTGCCGAAGGCTGTATGCGTACACCGGAGAACGCGAACCGCGGGCTTCATCGGCCGCCACGTGTCGAGGCGAAGCCGCCCTGGACAGTGGTGATGCCTAGTGCAACCTCCACGTGAACTTGCCGCCGCGTACCCACCGAACCACGCTCGGGTCATCGAGGTCGTGGACTGGGATACCAGCATCGGCGGCGGCGAGGAGCACGTCCGTCATTGATGTTGCCGCAGCGACCACCTCTCCGTCGATCTCCACGATGCGGAAGGGCGGATCGCCGGGCTGAACTCCCAGCACCGTGATCCGTGGTGCCGCGATATGAGGGCTCGAAACTTCGGTCATCCGATTCTCCTCAGGTGCGTAGTGACGTTCCTTCTTCGATCCGTGGGTCGGCTGCGGCAGCGTCCTGAGCGGGGCGGGCAGGGGTGAGGTGGGCGAGGCAGACATCGGGTTCGGCGAACGGCTCGAGCCTGTCAGCGGCGACGGGAGCGCGTAGCTCTGCCAGCGCGCCTCTCATGAGGCCCAGGTGGAGGGGGCACACGATCTGGCCGTATTCCTCGGCGAGTTCCAGGAAGGGGCAGTGCCGCAAACGGATGCGTTCGGGTGCTTCACCGGGGTTGCCGTCGGCCATCGGGTCGAAACCGAGGTCGGAGAGAAGTTCGGTGAGCCGGTCGACCGCTTCGTGATCGGTGACATCGTGGAATGGGGGTGCCGGTGGCATCAGGTGCTGCCCCCAGGCGCGGCCGGCTTCGATGGCTGCAGACTCGGCATCGGGCCCAGCAGATGCGAGTTGACTGAGCAGGATCCGGGCCAGCATTTGATAGCCGCGCTTGCCGCCACGGTCCATTCCTTTCCGGGGAGAGTAGACCGTGCGGGGGCGCCCAGGCCCGGACGATTCCTCCAGCGCCCAATCCACGGCGCCTTGCGTCACCAGCGCATCCAGGTGGAAGCGGACGGTGTTGGGATGGACGCCCACCGTTTCGGCGACGTCGTTGACGCCCACCGGTGCATCGGCGCTCCGCAGTGCGTCGAGCACGGCGCGGCGGCGTGGGGATTCGCGCTGATCGCCCTTCATGATCGCCGTCCTTTCGCCCCCCGGTCGCCCCTCTCCACCCAGCGGAGGACAGGGCGGCAGCGAACGCGTGGTCACGCTCGGTGGGCCTCAGCTTGACCGGTGCCGCATTCGGAGTCACCCCGTGGAGTCGGGACGGTCGAGGAGGTCGTCCAGAGGTACGCCGGGGTCGGCGAGCCGGGCGGGGTCGATCTGGTGCCTGGAGGTGACCAGGGCGCGGATCGGGTCCGTGACGTCCCAGACGTTGACGTTCATGCCCGCCAGTACGCGTGATTCGGCGAGCCAGAAGGCGATGAACTCGCGGGTCTCGGTTCGGCCGCGGAAGACCACCTGGTCGTATCCGCCGGGTTCGACGTAGCCGGTGTATTCCATGCCCAGGTCGTACTGGTCGGTGAAGAAGTACGGAACGCGGTCGTAGGTGACGTCCTGGCCGAGTATCGCCTTGGCCGCGGTCTGGGGCTGGTTGAGGGCGTTGGCCCAGTGTTCGACGCGGATGTGTTTGCCGAGCAGTGGGTGGAAGGCGCTGGCGACGTCCCCGGCGGCGTAGATGTGCGGGTGGGACGTGCGCAGGTGGGCGTCGACGCGGATGCCGTTGTCGACGTCAAGGCCGGCGGCGGTGGCGAGCTGGGTGTTGGGCGTGATGCCGACCCCGACGATGACCGCGTCGGCGTCGATGCGGCTGCCGTCGGCCAGCAGTACGCCGTTCGCCCTGCCTCCGGTGCCGGTGATCTCGGCGACCTGGACGCAGAAGCGCAGGTCGACCCCGTGATCGGTGTGCAGGTCGGCGAAGATCTGGGACACTTCGCGGCCCAGCACGCGCAGCAGAGGCAGCTCCGCGGCCTCCAGCACCGTGACCTCGAGACCGGCCGTACGGGCGGCGGCCGCGGTCTCCAGGCCGATCCAGCCGGCGCCGATCACCGCGATGCGGGATGCGGACTCGAAGGACTTCTTGATGCGGTCGCTGTCAGCGAGCCGGCGCAGGTAGTGCACCCCGTCGAGGTCGGCTCCGGGCACGGGCAGGCGGCGCGGTGAGGAGCCGGTGGTCAGGAGCAGCTTCGCGTAGCCGAGGCGGCTGCCGTCAGCGAGCGCCACCTCATGTCCGGACGGGTCGATCGCGGTGACGGTGGCACCCAGGCGCAGGTCGACGTCGTGCTCGGCGTACCACTGGGAAGGGTGGACGTAGACCGTGTCACGCTCGTCCTTGCCCAGCAGGTAGCCCTTGGAGAGAGGCGGCCGTTCGTAGGGACGCTCATTCTCCTCTCCGAGCAGCACGATCGGGCCGTCGAAGCCCTCTTCCCGGAGGGTTTGCGCTGCCTTCGCACCGGCCAGACCGGCTCCGACGATCACGAATGCTGTGGTCGCGGCCATATTCCTCTCCTCTGCTGCGTTGGCTCTGTCGGCAGAGCAATGGCGGTCTGTTCGGCGAGCTGGTCCCTGCCGGCGTCGCATGTGGCCGGCCCGTCGTCGATGGCGCTGCGCTGCCGGCGATTGATTTGCCCCCGGTGTGTCCGCCGACCGGTGGTCGCAGGAAGTCGCTCCCCAGGGATCGTCCGGTCGGCGACCGGATGTGTCAGGCGGCGGCGCGCTTGGTGCGCAGTTCGGCATCCATCTGCTCGAACAGCTCATTGCCGGAGGCCGTGAACTTAGCGACGCCCTCGTCCTCCAGCACCCGCACCACGTCGTCATAGGACACTCCGACAGCCTCCAGGCCATCGAGCACCTGCTGGGCTGCCGCATAAGTGCCATGGATGGTGTCGCCCTGGATGCGGCCGTGGTCCGCGACCACGCGCAGGGTCTGCTCCGGCATGGTGTTGACCACCCTGGGCGCCACCAGTTCGTCGACGTAGCGGGTGTCGTCGTAGGAGGGGTCCTTCACCCCGGTGGAGGCCCACAGCGGGCGTTGGGGGCGCATCCCGGCCGCCGCCAGCGCCTTCCACCGGGGTGAGGCGCACGCCTGCTCGAAGTGCTCGTAGGCCAGGCGCGCGTTCGCGATCGCAGCCCGCCCCCGCAGCGCTCGTGCCTCCTGCGTGCCGATCTTGTCCAGTCTGCTGTCGACTTCGGTGTCCACCCGGCTGACGAAGAAGGAGGCCACCGACGCGATGGACGCCAGGTCACGCCCCGCCGCATGCGCCTCGTCCATGCCGTCCAGAAAGGCGCGAAGCACCTGGTCGTATCGGTCCAGAGAGAAGATCAGCGTCACGTTGATACTGATGCCCTCGGCGAGCGCCGTGCTGATCGCCTCCAGACCCTTCTGCGTGGCAGGGATCTTCACGAACAGGTTCGGCCGGTCCACCAGCCACCACAGGGCCCGTGCCTCGGCGATCGTTGCCGCCGTATCGTGAGCGACGCGCGGGTCCACCTCGAGCGACACCCGCCCGTCCACCCCGTCACTGGCCTCGTACACCGGGCGCAGTACGTCACAGGCCCAGCGCACGTCGAACGCGGTCAGCAGCCTGACGGCTTCCTCGACCCGCACCCCGCGCCGGGCAAGATCACCAACCTGCTCGTCGTGGCGGGCACCTGAGCGGATCGCCTTGGCGAAGATCGTCGGATTGCTGGTGATGCCCACCACCCGCTGGTCACGCACCAAGTCGGCCAGCCCGCCACCGGCGAGCCGCTCCCGGCTCAGATCATCCAGCCAGACCGCTACGCCTTCGGCGGCCAGGCGGTCCAGGTTCTCACTCATGGTCTTCTCCCTTGCGTCGCTTCACGCCATGCCGTCGACGTGCTGCCCGCATCCTCTGCGGGCCAGGCACAGATCTCCTTCGCATACACCTCGGTGGCGGGGTCGGGCACGCTCGCACCGCCGGATACGGCGCGCAGCTCCACACAGCACCGGCCCGGACGGGCAGCGAGGACCGCGCCGATCCCGACGGCCTGCAGTCCCCGTATGAGTCCTCCTGTGACGGCTTCGGCGATGAGTACGACGAGAAGCACGTCGGTCAGTCGCAGACCGCCGGCTTCGCTCTGCCCGGTGATGCGCATGAGAACCATCAACACCAGAGAGACGACCGCACCGCGGATGAGTAGTTCCAGGACCGGAGTCTCAAGTATCTCCATTGCGCCCATATCGGGCATGTGCTCTGCCTGCCCCGTCCGGTGGGCTGAGATCGGCGCGCTGCGCCGGGCCGGACGGTGATCAGCGGCTGAGGTTGCCGAAGCCATCTGCGAGCTTCCGCGATGCCCGTTGCAGTGCTGGTTCCAAGGCGGGTGAGCGGGACGCTGTCGCTCACCCGCCAGGATGTGCGAGGGGGTTCGGGTCAGCGGGGCTGCCGCTTGGCGTGGTGCCGCTCGGCGAGCCGGGCCAGGGCGACGGCGCCGAGCAGGAGTCCGAAGTCGCGCAGGGCGATGTCGTAGTGGGCTGGGCTGGTCAGCAGGTTGACGATGATGCCGGCGAGCCACCCGGCCACCAGCCAGCCCCCGAACCGCGGGGCCACGGCGACGGTGATGCCTGCGACGATCTCGATGACGCCGACGGCGTACATGGCGGCCTGGGCGCTGCCCGGAACCAAGTCGTTGATCCACGGGGCGAGGTAGGCCGGCCAGTCCACGAGCAGGTTCGTGAACTTGTCCAGGCCGAACAGGACCGGGGCCACGGTGAACCCCGTCCGCAGGATCCAGAACGCCTGGTCGGCGGGGTCGGCGGCCAGGGCGCGCCGGGGTGTGACCGGCGCGGTGGTGGTGGTCGACATGACGCGCTCCTTCTATCGACAACATTCACTATCGATAGAAGCGCGCCCCGTCTCTTTAGTCAATGGCTGTTGGTTTTACACTGGTGTTCGTGGACCACTCGAAGGAAGCACCCGGTGACGTTTCCGCAGTCGCGGCTCTGGACGAGCCGACGCGTCGGCGGCTGTACGAGCACGTGGTGCGTCAGTCCGCTCCGGTCGGCCGGGACGAGGCGGCCCAGGCCCTCGGGCTGGCGCGGCAGACGGCGGCCTTCCACCTGGACCGGTTGGCCGATCAGGGGCTGCTGGAGGTGGTGTACGAGCGGCGCAGCGGGCGCAGCGGCCCCGGCGCGGGCCGGCCCGCGAAGCTGTACTGCCGCTCGGGCAGACAGGTCAGTGTCAGCCTTCCCGAGCGGCACTACGAGCTGGCCGGGCGGCTGCTGGCCCGCGCGGTCGAGGAATCCGAAGCGACAGGCGAGCCGGTCCGTGTGGTGCTGCACCGCAAGGCGACGGAACTGGGCGAGCAGCTGGGCGCGCAGGAAGCCACCAGCGTGACGGACCTGCTGGAGCGCCACGGCTTCGAGCCGCGCCACGACGGGGACGCGATCGTGCTGGGCAATTGCCCCTTCCATGTGCTGGCGCGTGAGCACACCGAGACGGTGTGCGGGATGAACCTGCATCTGCTGCGCGGGGTGCTGAAGGCGTTGAGCGGGAGCGGACTCGAGGCGTGCCTGGCACCGGTGTCGGGCCGGTGCTGCGTCCGTCTGCAGCCGGCTTCCCCAACTGGCAGTCAAGCGGCGTGAGTGACTGGCGGTGTGACGTCGACCGGTCCGCGTCACGGCACACGGCCGGCCTGCGGCGTGCCCGACTTGTTGGCGGTCATGCCCTATGTCGGCAGGCCGAGTCATGGATGTTCGGTGGTCCTCATCCGCCGTCGGCTAGGGGGTGGGGATGGCGCCGGAGGTGACGCCGTCGGCCCTGGCTGCGTCGGCGACGGCCTCTGCCGCGGCTTCTGCGGCCTGTGCCGCGTCGGTGGTGGCCTTCGAAGCGCTGTCGTCCGAGGGTTTTCGCGGGTGGCCGGTGACTGGGGAAGCACCTCGCTGAAGGCGCGCGACACGCCCTGGAGTGCGGAGTTGACCTCGCTGGGGGATCACCCAGAAGGTGCTGCCCGAGCCCTGCGCGAGTTGGGGCAGCATCTGGAGATACTGGTAGGCGAGCAGCTTGGGATCGGGGTCGTTGCGGTGCACGGCCTGGAACACCTCGTCGATAGCCCGGGACTGGCCCTCGGCCTGGAGGATCGCGGCAGTGCGGTTGCCCTCCGCGCGAAGGACGGCAGCCTGCTTGTCGCCTTCGGCGGTGAGAATCTGCGACTGGCGCTGCCCCTCGGCCGCCGGTGCCTGGGCCCAAGGACAAAGTGCCTTTCGACACACGGGGGCGCCTGCACTGAAGGCCCCACAGGCGAACGGGAACGGCCGGATTGCCCAGTCGCGAATTGTGGCCGGGCCGGAGTAGGGGCGAGCGCGGCCCGAGCCGCGATCAGGCGGGCGGAGCTGCCAGGTGCTGGTCCGTTATCCCTCCAGGACAGGCCAGCCCGGCCACGTCCCAGTTGGCGCGCCCGGCTCCGGCCCGGTAGGCACTGTCGTAGAAGGCGAGCACGGCAGCGCGCGGGTCTGGCTCAGCGCGGGTCGTCGGGCACGTCGAACGTGATGGTCTGCTCGTTGGCTGCCTTCTCCGCCGCACTCAGCCGCTCGATCTTGTACTTCTCGTCCAGGACCTTGGCCTTCAGCCCCCAGGACAGCGCGCGAGCCCGCATCCCGTTGTCCCCGGTGACCACCGTGACCGGTGCGGGGGCGATGGCCTGCAGCAGATAGCAGGCGCGCGCGACGATCCCATCGTCGTTGTTCGGCAGCCGCACGTGCCCGGGCTCGTCCAGGAGGATGTCGACGACGGTGTCCTCGTGCACCACCGCGTGGCCGTCGGCCTCGATCTGGGCCAGGGTCTGCTCCAGCAGCGCGAAGACGGCGCGCGCCCGCTTCCGGACACCGGTGTCGCGGGTGTCGACGACTTCTTGTCGATCTCGTCGATCACGACGTGCGGGATCATCACGGATGTGCCGCGGCCGAAGAGCCGCTGCCACGGGATCTTGTCGAAGGGCATGTAGTGCAGCAGGTCGTTGGTGTCCAGCACGACCGTCCGCACCTGGTGGCGGGGGAAGCGTTCCTGTGTCCGGCGCAGTTCGTTGGCCAACTCCATGAAGTGACTGCGAAGTTCCTGCAACTCGGTGTTCATCAGGAACGTGTGCCGGTCGGCGGTGAACTGACCGTGCATGATCGCGTTGTACCGCTCGCCCCGCAGCCGGGTCGCCACCGATCGGTCGGCGAACACCTCCAGCAGCTCGGTCCCGGCCTGAAGTGTTCACTCGTCGTACATGCGCAGCATCCGAGCGAAAGCGTCCCAGTGTTCCTGGGGCATGCCGGTCACCGTGGTGCCGACAACATGCGGTACGGAGTTCTGGACGTCGTTGAGCCCTTGGCCGGTCAGGCGGTCCAGCAGCGTGATCGTCTCAACGCAGGTCGTTCCGAGCCTCAACAGCATGCAAGTGCTCCTCACGGTACGGTCTGAACCGCCCCGGGTTCGGTAGAGATCTCAGATTGTGGTTGTGACCTGGGGTTTCGTGGATTGCATGTAGTGGTTGGTCTCGTATTCGACGG
>NZ_JBIAHG010000049.1:0-40560 GCF_042870385.1 Streptomyces sp. NPDC006602
CCCCCCCCCCCCCCCCCCCCCCCCCCCCCCCCCCCCCCCCCCCCCCCCCCCCCCCCCCCCCCCCCCCCCCCCCCCCCCCCCCCCCCCCCCGACCCACCCCCACCCGCAGGCGAAACCCGCACCCCACCGAAGCTGTCAGCCCCGTCTCGTACTCTTGGGCGCGTGCAGGAACTCCACGATGCCCCCCTCGCCCCGTTGACCACCTTCCGGCTGGGCGGTCCCGCGACCCGCCTGGTCATCGCGACGACCGACGCCGAGGTGATCGCCGCCGTCCGTGAGGCCGACGACAGCGGCACGCCCCTGCTGGTCATCGGGGGCGGATCGAACCTGGTCATCGGAGACAAGGGCTTCGCGGGCACCGCGCTGGTCATCGCCACGAAGGGCTTCGCCCTCGACGGCACCAGGCTGGAGCTGGCCGCCGGCGAGGTGTGGACCGACGCCGTAGCCCGCACCGTGGCGGCTGGGCTCGCCGGCATCGAGTGCCTGGCCGGCATCCCCGGCTCCGTGGGCGCGACGCCCATCCAGAACGTGGGGGCGTACGGCCAGGAGGTCTCCTCGACGATCACCGAGGTGATCGCCTACGACCGGACCACCCGCGAGACGGTCACGATCCCGAACGCGGACTGCGCCTTCTCGTACCGCCACAGCCGCTTCAAGGCCGCCCCTGAGCGTTACGTCGTCCTGCGCGTCCGCTTCGAGCTGGAGGACGCCGACGGACTGTCCGGTCCGGTCAAGTACGCCGAGACGGCCCGCGCCCTCGGTGTGGAACCCGGCGACCGCGTTCCCCTCGCGGACGCCCGCGAGACCGTCCTGAAGCTGCGCTCCGGCAAGGGCATGGTCCTGGACCCCGATGACCACGACACCTGGTCGGCCGGGTCCTTCTTCACGAACCCGATCCTCACCCAGGAGGAGTTCGAAGCCTTCCACGCGCGCGTGCGCGAGCGCCTGGGCGACGGAGTGCAGCCACCCGCGTACCCGGCGGGGGAGGGCCGCACCAAGACCTCCGCCGCCTGGCTGATCGACAAGGCGGGCTTCACCAAGGGCTACGGCACCGGCCCGGCCCGCATCTCCACCAAGCACACCCTCGCCCTCACCAACCGGGGCACGGCGACCACCGAGGATCTCCTCACGCTGGCCCGCGAGGTGGTCACCGGCGTCCGGGACGCCTTCGGGATCACCCTGGTCAACGAACCAGTGACGGTCGGCGTCAGTTTGTAAGGGCCACGCCCCCTAGGCTGCCAGCCACGCGTCCACCCCCGCCAACAGCTTCCCCTTCGTGTCCGCAGGCGCCGCCGAGCCACGAATGGACTGACGGGCCAGTTCCGCCAGCTCCTCGTCCGTGAAGGCGTGGTGCCGACGAGCGATCTCGTACTGGGCGGCAAGACGAGAGCCGAAGAGCAGAGGATCGTCGGCACCCAGCGCCATCGGCACACCCGCCTCGAACAACGTCCGCAACGGCACGTCCTCAGGCTTCTCGTAGACGCCCAGGGCGACATTGGACGCCGGGCACACCTCACAGGTCACGCCCCGCTCCGCGAGACGCTTCAACAGGCGCGGATCCTCCGCCGCCCGAACACCGTGACCGAGCCGGTTCGCGTGCAGGTCGTCCAGACAGTCCCGCACCGAATACGGTCCCGTCAGCTCGCCCCCGTGCGGCGCCGACAGCAGACCGCCCTCCCGCGCGATGGCGAAGGCACGGTCGAAGTCCCTCGCCATGCCCCGGCGTTCGTCGTTGGACAGCCCGAAGCCGACCACCCCCCGGTCGGCGTACCGCACCGCGAGGCGGGCCAGCGTACGCGCGTCCAGCGGGTGCTTCATACGGTTCGCGGCGACCAGGACGCGCATGCCCAGCCCGGTCTCCCGCGAGGTGGTCTCGACGGCGTCCAGGATGACCTCGAGGGCCGGGATCAGTCCGCCCAACTTCGGGGCGTACGACGTCGGGTCGACCTGGATCTCCAGCCAACCCGAGCCGTCCTTGACGTCCTCCTCCGCGGCCTCCCGCACCAGGCGCCGGATGTCCTCGGGCTCTCTGAGGCACGAGCGGGCCGCGTCGTACAGGCGCTGGAAGCGGAACCAGCCCCGCTCGTCCGTCGCCCGCAGTTTGGGCGGCTCCCCGCTGGTCAGGGCCTCGCTCAGCGCCTCGGGCAGGCGCACGCCGTACTTGTCGGCCAGTTCCAGCACGGTACTGGGCCGCATCGAACCGGTGAAGTGCAGGTGCAGATGGGCTTTCGGCAGCTCAGAGACATCACGTACACGCTCCATCCCAGGATCCTGCCGTACGTCCCTGCCGTCCCGGTAGCGCTTTCCCCTTTAGTGGTCTTGCTCGCACAAACAAACAGGGCGGGCACCTCCGGAAATCCGGAGGTGCCCGCCCTGCGACGAACTCGGTAACTCAGTCCCGAGCCTCGGCCAGCAGCTTCTGGATCCGCGAGACGCCCTCGACGAGGTCCTCGTCACCCAGGGCGTACGACAGCCGCAGATAGCCCGGCGTGCCAAAGGCCTCGCCCGGCACGACCGCGACCTCGACCTCCTCCAGGATCAGCGCGGCCAGCTCGACCGTGTCCTGCGGGCGCCTGCCGCGGATCTCCTTGCCGAGCAGGCCCTTCACCGACGGGTAGGCGTAGAAGGCGCCCTCGGGCTCGGGGCAGACCACGCCGTCGATCTCGTTGAGCATCCGCACGATCGTCCTGCGACGGCGGTCGAATGCCTCCCGCATCGCCGCGACGGCGTCCAGTCCACCCGACACCGCGGCCAGCGCCGCGACCTGCGCCACGTTCGACACGTTCGACGTGGCGTGCGACTGGAGGTTCGTCGCCGCCTTCACGACGTCCTTCGGGCCGATGATCCAGCCGACCCGCCAGCCCGTCATGGCGTACGTCTTCGCAACACCGTTGACGACAATGCACTTGTCGCGCAGCTCCGGCAGGATCGCCGGCAGCGACGTGAACGTCGCGTCGCCGTAGACCAGGTGCTCGTAGATCTCGTCCGTCATCACCCACAGGCCGTGCTCGACGGCCCAGCGGCCGATCGCCTCGGCGTCCTCGGCGCTGTAGACCGCGCCGGTCGGGTTGGAAGGGGACACGAAGAGGACGACCTTCGTCCTCTCGGTGCGGGCCGCCTCCAACTGCTCCACACTGACGCGGTAGCCGGTCGTCTCGTCCGCGACGACGTCGACCGGGACACCGCCGGCCAGCCGGATCGACTCCGGGTACGTCGTCCAGTACGGCGCCGGGACGATGACCTCGTCGCCCGGGTCGAGGATCGCGGCGAAGGCCTCGTAGATGGCCTGCTTGCCACCGTTGGTGACGAGGATCTGCGACGGGTCGACCTCGTAGTTCGAGTCGCGCAGTGTCTTCGCGGCGATCGCGGCCTTCAGCTCGGGCAGACCACCGGCCGGCGTGTATCGGTGGTACTTCGGGTTCTTGCAGGCCTCGATGGCCGCCTCGACGATGTAGTCCGGGGTCGGGAAGTCGGGCTCACCGGCGCCGAAGCCGATCACCGGCCGCCCGGCGGCCTTCAGGGCCTTGGCCTTGGCGTCCACGGCGAGAGTGGCGGACTCGGAGATCGCGCCGACTCGGGCGGAGACCCGGCGCTCGGTGGGAGGGGTTGCAGGGCTCATGGGGCCCATCGTTTCAGACCGGAAACGACCCCGGCACGCGGGTTTCACAGACTGAACATGTGCGGGCAAACCCCTGAACACCCGTCCGGATCACAGCCACGGCCAGGGTGATCAGCAGCCGATCTTCCGCCGTTCTTCCGTCGGCAGGGCCCCCACGGGCACTTTCTGTTCGACGAGGGGCCACAGAACACGTACACTCTCACCTCGTTGGGCTTCAGCAGCCTGCGCTCAGCCGGTGCACACCGAGCACTCGGTCGGATGCGGTACGTTGGGGAACACGCAAAGGGTCGTAGCTCAATTGGTAGAGCACTGGTCTCCAAAACCAGCGGTTGGGGGTTCAAGTCCCTCCGGCCCTGCTACACACTCCTTCGCCAGGATGTGTGCGCATGTACGTACAGCAATGCACCGCCGTGCGGCTCAGACCGGGCGCGGCACGGCCACGACCCGGAATCAGGTGAGGACGAGTGACGGACGCCGTGGGCTCCATCGACATGCCTGATGCCGAGGACGAGGCGCCGGAGTCCAAGAAGAAGACTCGTAAGGGCGGCAAGCGTGCCAAGAAGGGCCCGCTGAAGCGCCTCGCTCTCTTCTATCGTCAGATTGTCGCTGAGCTTCGCAAGGTCGTATGGCCTACGCGCAACCAGCTGACGACGTACACGACCGTTGTGATCGTCTTCGTCGTCATCATGATCGGCCTGGTCACCGTGATTGACTATGGGCTCGACCACGCCGCCAAGTACGTCTTTGGCTGAGCCAAGAGCGAAGGGCGCCGTCACCGGCGCCCCTTTCGCGTGTTCCACCCCCATGTATCCAGGAAGAAGCAGCCACCGTGTCTGACCCGAACCTGAACGAGGCCGTCGAGCCGGACGAGTCCGTGGAAGACGAACTCGACATCGTCGAGGGCGCGGACGAGGATCTGGACGAGGTCGAGGCTGCCGACGCCGACGCTGGTGAGCCCGCCGAGGAAGCCGCCGTACACGTCGAGGACGAGGACGAGACCGTCACGGACGAGTCCGCCGCCGAAGAGTCCTCCGACGAGGCCGTCGCCGAAGAGGAAGAGGACGTCGAGGAGGAGCCGGCCGAGCCGGTCGACCCCGTCGCCGCCCTGCGCGAGGAACTGCGCACCCTCCCCGGCGAGTGGTACGTCATCCACACGTACGCCGGTTACGAGAACCGCGTGAAGACCAACCTCGAGCAGCGAGCCGTCTCGCTGAACGTCGAGGACTTCATCTTCCAGGCCGAGGTGCCGCAGGAAGAGGTCGCGCAGATCAAGAACGGCGAGCGCAAGACCATCCGCCAGAACAAGCTTCCCGGCTATGTGCTGGTGCGCATGGACCTGACGAACGAGTCCTGGGGTGTCGTCCGCAACACACCCGGCGTCACCGGCTTCGTGGGCAACGCCTACGACCCGTACCCGCTGACCCTGGACGAGATCGTCAAGATGCTCGCCCCCGAGGCCGAGGAGAAGGCGGCCCGCGAGGCCGCCGAGGCCGAGGGCAAGCCGGCTCCGCAGCGCAAGGTCGAGGTCCAGGTGCTGGACTTCGAGGTCGGCGACTCGGTCACCGTCACCGACGGCCCGTTCGCCACGCTGCAGGCGACCATCAACGAGATCAACCCCGACTCGAAGAAGGTCAAGGGCCTCGTCGAGATCTTCGGCCGCGAGACGCCGGTCGAGCTCTCCTTCGACCAGATCCAGAAGAACTAACGCCTTCGGCGACAAAGCCACCGTTCAGGTCAGACGGCTTACGCAGCCTGTCTGACCTGCTCGGTTTTTAGCCGCGCAGAGATACCCGTTAGGGTTGTGCGGTTGCCCTCGGGCATCAGGAAACTGACAGAAAAGACAGAGGACCCGGAATGCCTCCCAAGAAGAAGAAGGTCACGGGGCTCATCAAGCTCCAGATCCAGGCCGGTGCCGCCAACCCGGCTCCGCCGGTCGGCCCCGCGCTGGGTCAGCACGGCGTCAACATCATGGAGTTCTGCAAGGCGTACAACGCCGCGACCGAGTCGCAGCGTGGCTGGGTGATCCCGGTGGAGATCACGGTCTACGAGGACCGCTCCTTCACCTTCATCACCAAGACGCCGCCGGCCGCCAAGATGATCCTCAAGGCCGCGGGCATCGAGAAGGGCTCCGGCGAGCCGCACAAGACCAAGGTCGCCAAGATCACCCAGGCGCAGGTCCGCGAGATCGCCACGACCAAGCTTCCCGACCTCAACGCCAACGACCTGGACGCCGCCGCGAAGATCATCGCCGGTACCGCGCGTTCCATGGGCGTCACGGTCGAGGGCTGAGCCCCCATCTCCCAGCAGTAGTGGCAGGGCCTGCTCGGCCCGCACCACGACTCCTCAAGAACACTCAGGAGCAGTAGTGAGCAAGCGCAGCAAGTCTCTCCGCGCTGCGGACGCCAAGATCGACCGGGACAAGTTCTACGCCCCGCTCGAGGCCGTCCGTCTCGCCAAGGAGACCTCCACCAGCAAGTTCGACGGCACCGTCGAGGTCGCCTTCCGTCTGGGTGTCGACCCGCGCAAGGCCGACCAGATGGTCCGTGGCACCGTGAACCTCCCGCACGGCACCGGTAAGACCGCCCGGGTCCTGGTCTTCGCGACCGGTGACCGTGCCGAGGCCGCACTCGCCGCGGGCGCCGACATCGTCGGCTCCGACGAGCTGATCGACGAGGTGTCGAAGGGCCGTCTGGACTTCGATGCCGTCGTCGCCACCCCGGACCTCATGGGCAAGGTCGGCCGCCTCGGCCGCGTGCTCGGTCCCCGTGGTCTCATGCCGAACCCCAAGACCGGCACCGTCACGCCGGACGTGGTCAAGGCCGTCAACGAGATCAAGGGCGGCAAGATCGAGTTCCGCGTCGACAAGCACTCGAACCTGCACTTCATCATCGGCAAGGTGTCCTTCGACGACACCAAGCTGGTGGAGAACTACGGCGCGGCCCTGGACGAGATCCTTCGTCTGAAGCCGTCCGCCGCCAAGGGTCGCTACATCAAGAAGGCCGCGATCAGCACCACGATCGGCCCCGGCGTTCCGCTCGACCCGAACCGCACTCGCAACCTCCTCGTCGAGGAGGACCCGGCTGCTGTCTGATCAGGCCGAGCCTGCCGGATCGCCCAGTCGGCGACGGGCCCCGCACCTTCACGGTGCGGGGCCCGTTCCTGTGTGAGGGGGTCGTGCCCTGGGTTAGCGTGCGCACAGGGCAACGGCACAGGGGGACCGTATGAAGTGCAGGACGGGGCGTCGCGGCGCCTGCTCGGTCGCGGTGGCGGCCGCGCTGACGGTGCTGACCGCCTGCACCTCCTCGAAGCCGGAGAGGGACCGCGCGGCGACCTCCGCGTTCCTCCCGGCCCTGCGCCTGGCCGAGCGGTCCACCGACCGGGCCGAGTCGGCCAGGGTGCGCTCCACGACGGTCATGGGCACCCAGCTGTCCGTGGCGGCCGAGGGAGCCCTCGACTGGGGCAGCGTGCTCACCGGCACCCTGACCATCACCTACACGGGCGGCACGACGGCCGACACGATGCGGGGCCTCGGCATCACGTCGATGGAGGCCCGCTATCTGTCCGACGCCTACTACGCGCGGATGGGCGACCCGTTCGCCGAGAAGGCCGGCGGCAAGCACTGGCTCAAGTACGTCTACGAGGATCTCGAGGCCCTCGGCGGCGGTGGCGCGAACTTCGCGGACCAGATACGCAACACCACGCCGAACCAGTCGGTGAAGCTGCTCCTCGACTCCCAGGACGTGCGCAAGGTCGGTATGGAGAGGGTGAGCGGACAGGCCACCACGCACTACTCCGGCACGGTCGAGGTGAGCGACGTCGCCGACGCGGAGCTGAGACAGCAGCTCGAAGGGGCCGGGGTGACCAGGCAGACCGTCGACATCTGGGTCGACGACCAGGACCTGCTTGTCAAGAAGGTGGAGAAGGGCCGGATGGCCACCGGCGAGCTCACCCAGACCGCGTACTACAGCGACTACGGCGTGCGGGTCTCCGTACGGAAGCCTCCGGCCGGCGACACCGAGGACTTCAAGGAGCTCCTGAAGAAGCAGGGCGGGGCCGCAGGCACCCCCTGAACTCGGGATCCCGGGGACATTGATGACGCTGCGAGCCGAGCCCCGTACGACCGGATTTGCTCGACGGCGATCCGGTCGCGTACTCTCCTGAAGAAGCCAAAGACCGCTGGTCGTTGCCGTGTGCTCGTAAGAGGGTGCGGTGGCCGAAGGATCCGCTGAACTGCGGACGACCCGCGCAGGTGAATGTGGATGTGCTCCCGGACTTCGCTGCTCGCGTTGCGAATGTCGGTCGAGCTACGCCCCGTGCGCCTGCGCCGGGGCGTTTCGTTTGTCCCAGCCCCTTCTGAGCGGTCGTCATCACCCGGAAGGAGGCCGACGCTCTATGGCAAGGCCCGACAAGGCTGCCGCGGTGGCCGAGCTCGCGGAGCAGTTCCGCAGCTCGAACGCCGCCGTGCTGACCGAGTACCGGGGTCTCACCGTGGCGCAGCTCAAGACGCTGCGTCGTTCGCTCGGTGAGAACGCCCAGTACGCCGTGGTGAAGAACACGCTGACCAAGATTGCGGCCAACGAGGCCGGGATCTCGACGCTCGACGACCTGTTCAACGGTCCGACGGCAGTTGCCTTCGTCACCGGTGACCCGGTGGAGTCGGCGAAGGGTCTTCGTGACTTCGCCAAGGACAACCCGAACCTCGTCATCAAGGGCGGTGTCCTTGACGGCAAGGCGCTGTCCGCCGACGAGATCAAGAAGCTTGCGGACCTCGAGTCCCGCGAGGTTCTGCTCTCCAAGCTGGCGGGTGCCTTCAAGGGCAAGCAGTCTCAGGCTGCGCAGCTCTTCCAGGCGCTTCCGTCGAAGCTCGTCCGCACCGTGGACGCTCTTCGCGCCAAGCAGGACGAGCAGGGCGGTGCCGAGTAATTCGGCTCGCGAAATGACCGCCGCCTGAAGGCACGCCTGAAGCAGCGGTCGTAGCGGGCCGAACGTACGCCCGCCAGACATGTACATCCCGGCACCAGCCGAAAAAGTGGAAGGATCGCCCATCATGGCGAAGCTCAGCCAGGAAGACCTGCTCGCGCAGTTCGAGGAGATGACCCTCATCGAGCTCTCCGAGTTCGTGAAGGCCTTCGAGGAGAAGTTCGACGTCACCGCCGCCGCCGCGGTCGCCGTTGCCGGCCCCGCCGCCCCCGGCGCCCCGGTCGAGGCCGCTGAGGAGCAGGACGAGTTCGACGTCATCCTCACCGGCGCCGGCGAGAAGAAGATCCAGGTCATCAAGGTCGTGCGTGAGCTGACCTCCCTGGGCCTCAAGGAGGCCAAGGACCTCGTGGACGGCGCCCCGAAGCCCGTTCTCGAGAAGGTCGCCAAGGAGGCCGCGGAGAAGGCCGCCGAGTCCCTCAAGGGCGCCGGCGCCTCCGTCGAGGTCAAGTGACCCACGGAGTCCTCGGACTCACCTGCTAGCTGACACAGCGCCTCTGAGAGGGCTGTAACGCTGACGCACCGAAGAGCGATCATCCATCTGGGTGGTCGCTCTTCGGCGTTCGGGGAGCCGGGCGGCGGCTGCCTTGCACCGGTGTTCGTGCGGAGTATGGTGATCTTCGTCGTGCCTCCGAGCGCCCCCGGTGCAGGCAGCACGTGACGAGCGCGGCACCCGGTTCGGGCAAGGAGGGCCTTGACGAACCGCACGCAGCGCGCAATTCTCAGGACGCGTCGTCACAAGGATCCGAATCCGAGGCATGGATCGGCGACGAAGAGGGCAGTATCAACGTGCGTTGAGGACGTGGGCTTGCCGAAGGTGTTGAGAACAACGAGGGTCTTCAAAAACCCGGACTGGACATCAGTGTGCCAAATGGCTACACTGACCCTTTGCGCTGCCTGTTAGCTGCCTCCTGCCCGTCACCAGGGGCATACCCTCGCTTGAGCACCGACGATCAGACCGAATCTGACCTGGCCCCATTGAGCCGGAGAAGGAACCGTCTGTCTCTGTGTCCGGGAGAGGGACCGGTACGCGCGTAGTGAGTCCGAGCCCTCGGAAGGACCCCCTCTTGGCCGCCTCGCGCACTGCCTCGACCGCGAATACGAACAACGGCGCCAGCACCGCCCCGCTGCGCATCTCCTTTGCAAAGATCAAGGAGCCCCTCGAGGTTCCGAACCTTCTTGCGCTGCAAACCGAGAGCTTCGACTGGCTGCTCGGCAACGACGCGTGGAAGGCTCGTGTCGAGGCGGCTCTGGAGTCCGGTCAGGACGTCCCCACCAAGTCCGGTCTGGAGGAGATCTTCGAGGAGATCTCTCCGATCGAGGACTTCTCCGGGTCGATGTCGCTGACGTTCCGCGACCACCGTTTCGAGCCGCCTAAGAACAGCATCGACGAGTGCAAGGACCGCGACTTCACGTACGCGGCCCCGCTCTTCGTCACCGCCGAGTTCACCAACAACGAGACCGGCGAGATCAAGTCCCAGACCGTCTTCATGGGCGACTTCCCGCTCATGACCGGCAAGGGCACCTTCGTCATCAACGGCACCGAGCGTGTCGTGGTGTCGCAGCTGGTCCGCTCGCCCGGCGTCTACTTCGACTCCTCGATCGACAAGACGTCCGACAAGGACATCTTCTCCGCCAAGATCATCCCGTCCCGGGGTGCCTGGCTGGAGATGGAGATCGACAAGCGCGACATGGTCGGTGTGCGCATCGACCGCAAGCGCAAGCAGTCCGTCACCGTCCTGCTCAAGGCTCTCGGCTGGACCACCGAGCAGATCCTCGAGGAGTTCGGCGAGTACGAGTCCATGCGCGCCACCCTGGAGAAGGACCACACCCAGGGCCAGGACGACGCGCTGCTGGACATCTACCGCAAGCTGCGTCCGGGCGAGCCCCCGACGCGTGAGGCCGCGCAGACCCTGCTCGAGAACCTCTACTTCAACCCCAAGCGCTACGACCTGGCCAAGGTCGGCCGCTACAAGGTCAACAAGAAGCTGGGTGGGGACGCTCCGCTGAACGCGGGTGTCCTGACCGTCGAGGACGTCATCTCGACGATCAAGTACCTGGTGAAGCTGCACGCCGGCGAGACCGAGACGGCCGCTGACAACGGCACGACGATCGTCGTCGAGACCGACGACATCGACCACTTCGGCAACCGTCGTCTGCGTAGCGTCGGCGAGCTCATCCAGAACCAGGTCCGTACGGGTCTGGCGCGTATGGAGCGAGTCGTCCGCGAGCGCATGACGACTCAGGACGTCGAGGCGATCACGCCGCAGACCCTGATCAACATCCGGCCGGTCGTCGCCTCCATCAAGGAGTTCTTCGGCACCAGCCAGCTGTCGCAGTTCATGGACCAGAACAACCCGCTGTCGGGTCTCACCCACAAGCGCCGTCTGTCGGCGCTCGGCCCGGGTGGTCTCTCCCGTGAGCGGGCCGGCTTCGAGGTCCGTGACGTGCACCCGTCCCACTACGGCCGCATGTGCCCGATCGAGACCCCTGAAGGCCCGAACATCGGTCTGATCGGCTCGCTCGCCTCCTACGGCCGCGTCAACGCGTTCGGTTTCGTGGAGACGCCGTACCGCAAGGTCACCGGCGGTGTCGTCACCGACGACGTCGACTACCTCACGGCCGACGAAGAGGACCGATTCGTCATCGCGCAGGCCAACGCCACGCTCAATGACGACATGCGCTTCACCGAGAACCGCGTCCTGGTCCGCCGCCGTGGCGGCGAGGTCGACTACGTCCCCGGTGACGACGTGGACTACATGGACGTCTCGCCGCGCCAGATGGTGTCGGTCGCGACCGCCATGATCCCGTTCCTCGAGCACGACGACGCCAACCGTGCCCTCATGGGCGCGAACATGATGCGTCAGGCCGTGCCGCTCATCAAGTCCGAGTCCCCGCTCGTCGGCACCGGCATGGAGTACCGCTCCGCGGTCGACGCCGGCGACGTGGTCAAGGCCGAGAAGGCGGGTGTGGTCCAGGAGGTCTCCGCGGACTACATCACCACCGCCAACGACGACGGCACGTACATCACGTACCGCCTGGCCAAGTTCGCCCGCTCCAACCAGGGCACCTCGGTCAACCAGAAGGTCATCGTCAACGAGGGCGACCGGATCATCGACGGCCAGGTCCTGGCCGACGGTCCGGCCACCGAGAACGGCGAGATGGCGCTGGGCAAGAACCTGCTCGTGGCGTTCATGCCGTGGGAGGGTCACAACTACGAGGACGCGATCATCCTGTCGCAGCGCCTCGTGCAGGACGACGTCCTCTCCTCGATCCACATCGAGGAGCACGAGGTCGACGCCCGTGACACCAAGCTCGGCCCCGAGGAGATCACCCGGGACATCCCGAACGTCTCCGAGGAGGTCCTCGCCGACCTCGACGAGCGCGGCATCATCCGCATCGGTGCCGAGGTCGTCGCCGGCGACATCCTGGTCGGCAAGGTCACGCCCAAGGGTGAGACCGAGCTGACCCCTGAGGAGCGCCTGCTCCGCGCGATCTTCGGTGAGAAGGCGCGCGAGGTGCGCGACACCTCGCTGAAGGTGC
Source organism: Streptomyces sp. NPDC006602 (assembly GCF_042870385.1). Classification (NCBI taxonomy): domain Bacteria; kingdom Bacillati; phylum Actinomycetota; class Actinomycetes; order Kitasatosporales; family Streptomycetaceae; genus Streptomyces; species Streptomyces sp. NPDC006602. The sequence goes on from NZ_JBIAHG010000049.1 coordinate 12,140, forward strand.
CGCACGGCGAGATCGGCAAGGTCATCGGCGTCCGCGTCTTCGACCGTGAAGAGGGCGACGAGCTGCCGCCGGGTGTGAACCAGCTGGTTCGCGTCTACGTGGCGCAGAAGCGCAAGATCACGGACGGTGACAAGCTCGCCGGCCGACACGGCAACAAGGGTGTCATCTCCAAGATCCTGCCCATCGAGGACATGCCGTTCCTCGAGGACGGGACGCCGGTCGACATCATCCTGAACCCGCTGGGTGTGCCGTCCCGAATGAACCCGGGACAGGTGCTGGAGATCCACCTCGGCTGGCTCGCCAGCCGCGGCTGGGACGTCTCCGGCCTCGCGGAGGACTGGGCGCAGCGGCTCCAGGTGATCGGCGCCGACCAGGTCGACCCCGGCACGAACGTCGCGACCCCGGTGTTCGACGGCGCCCGCGAGGACGAACTGACCGGTCTGCTCCAGCACACCATCCCGAACCGTGACGGGGACCGTCTGGTCCTCCCGTCCGGCAAGGCGAGGATGTTCGACGGCCGCTCCGGCGAGCCGTTCCCGGAGCCGATCTCGGTCGGCTACATGTACATCCTCAAGCTCCACCACCTGGTCGACGACAAGCTGCACGCCCGGTCGACCGGTCCGTACTCGATGATCACCCAGCAGCCGCTGGGTGGTAAGGCCCAGTTCGGTGGCCAGCGCTTCGGTGAGATGGAGGTGTGGGCGCTGGAGGCTTATGGCGCCGCGTACGCCCTCCAGGAGCTGCTGACCATCAAGTCCGACGACGTCACCGGCCGTGTGAAGGTCTACGAGGCCATCGTCAAGGGCGAGAACATTCCCGAGCCCGGCATCCCCGAGTCCTTCAAGGTGCTCATCAAGGAGATGCAGTCCCTGTGCCTCAACGTGGAGGTGCTGTCCTCGGACGGCATGTCCATCGAGATGCGCGACACCGATGAGGACGTCTTCCGCGCTGCGGAGGAGCTTGGCATCGACCTGTCCCGGCGTGAGCCGAGCAGCGTCGAAGAGGTCTGACGGGAGTTCGGAGGCCTTCACCATGAAGGCCTCCGGCCCCAGGACCCCCGTATCAGACCCCATGACTTACAACCCTGAGAGGGATTGACGCATAGTGCTCGACGTCAACTTCTTCGACGAGCTCCGGATCGGTCTGGCCACCGCTGACGACATCCGTCAGTGGAGCCACGGCGAGGTCAAGAAGCCCGAGACCATCAACTACCGCACGCTCAAGCCCGAGAAGGACGGACTCTTCTGCGAGAAGATCTTCGGTCCGACCCGGGACTGGGAGTGCTACTGCGGCAAGTACAAGCGCGTCCGCTTCAAGGGCATCATCTGTGAGCGCTGTGGCGTGGAGGTCACGCGCGCCAAGGTGCGTCGTGAGCGGATGGGCCACATCGAGCTCGCCGCGCCCGTCACGCACATCTGGTACTTCAAGGGTGTTCCGTCGCGCCTCGGCTACCTGCTCGACCTCGCCCCGAAGGACCTGGAGAAGGTCATCTACTTCGCGGCGTACATGATCACGTTCGTCGACGAGGAGCGCCGCACCCGCGACCTGCCCTCCCTGGAGGCGCACGTCTCCGTCGAGCGGCAGCAGATCGAGAACCGCCGGGACGCCGACCTGGAGGCCCGCGCCAAGAAGCTCGAGACCGACCTGGCCGAGCTCGAGGCCGAGGGTGCCAAGGCCGACGTGCGCCGCAAGGTGCGCGAAGGTGCCGAGCGGGAGATGAAGCAGCTGCGTGACCGTGCGCAGCGCGAGATCGACCGTCTCGACGAGGTGTGGACCCGGTTCAAGAACCTCAAGGTCCAGGACCTCGAGGGTGACGAGCTGCTCTACCGCGAGCTGCGTGACCGCTTCGGCACGTACTTCGACGGTTCGATGGGTGCCGCGGCGCTGCAGAAGCGCCTGGAGTCCTTCGACCTGGACGAAGAGGCCGAGCGGCTTCGCGAGATCATCCGTACCGGCAAGGGCCAGAAGAAGACCCGTGCCCTGAAGCGGCTGAAGGTCGTGTCTGCCTTCCTGCAGACCTCCAACAGCCCCAAGGGCATGGTCCTCGACTGCGTCCCGGTCATTCCGCCGGACCTTCGCCCGATGGTGCAGCTGGACGGTGGCCGCTTCGCGACCTCCGACCTGAACGACCTGTACCGCCGTGTGATCAACCGCAACAACCGCCTGAAGCGGCTTCTCGACCTCGGCGCGCCCGAGATCATCGTGAACAACGAGAAGCGCATGCTTCAGGAGGCCGTCGACGCGCTCTTCGACAACGGCCGTCGTGGTCGCCCGGTCACGGGCCCCGGCAACCGTCCGCTGAAGTCGCTGTCCGACATGCTCAAGGGCAAGCAGGGCCGCTTCCGTCAGAACCTGCTCGGCAAGCGAGTCGACTACTCCGCGCGTTCCGTGATCGTCGTCGGTCCGCAGCTGAAGCTGCACCAGTGCGGTCTGCCGAAGGCGATGGCGCTGGAACTCTTCAAGCCGTTCGTGATGAAGCGCCTGGTCGACCTGAACCACGCGCAGAACATCAAGAGCGCCAAGCGGATGGTCGAGCGCGGCCGCACGGTCGTGTACGACGTCCTCGAAGAGGTCATCGCCGAGCACCCGGTTCTGCTGAACCGTGCGCCCACCCTGCACCGCCTCGGCATCCAGGCCTTCGAGCCGCAGCTGGTCGAGGGCAAGGCCATCCAGATCCACCCGCTCGTCTGCACCGCGTTCAACGCGGACTTCGACGGTGACCAGATGGCCGTGCACCTTCCGCTGTCCGCGGAGGCGCAGGCCGAGGCCCGCATCCTGATGCTGTCCTCGAACAACATCCTCAAGCCCGCCGACGGCCGTCCGGTGACGATGCCGACCCAGGACATGGTCCTCGGTCTGTTCTTCCTCACCACCGACGGCGAACTGCGTGACACCAAGGGCGAGGGCCGGTCCTTCGGCTCCACGGCCGAGGCGATCATGGCGTTCGACGCCGGCGAGCTCGCGCTCCAGTCGCCGATCGACATCCGCTTCCCGGTGGGCACCATCCCGCCGCGTGGCTGGACGCCGCCGGTGCGCGAGGAGGGCGAGCCCGAGTGGCAGCAGGGTGACTCGTTCCGGCTGCGGACGACCCTGGGCCGCGCGCTCTTCAACGAGCTGCTGCCCGAGGACTACCCGTTCGTCGACTACTCGGTGGGCAAGAAGCAGCTCTCCGAGATCGTCAACGACCTCGCCGAGCGCTACCCCAAGGTCATCGTGGCGGCGACGCTCGACAACCTGAAGGCGGCCGGCTTCTTCTGGGCGACCCGTTCCGGTGTCACCGTGGCCATCTCCGACGTCGTCGTTCCCGAGGCGAAGAAGGAGATCGTCAAGGGCTACGAGGCGCTGGACGAGAAGGTCCAGAAGCAGTACGAGCGCGGTCTGATCACCAAGGAAGAGCGCACGCAGGAGCTCATCGCGATCTGGACCAAGGCGACCAACGAGGTCGCCGAGGCGATGAACGCGAACTTCCCCAAGACGAACCCCATCTTCATGATGGTTGACTCGGGTGCCCGAGGAAACATGATGCAGATGCGGCAGATCGCCGGTATGCGCGGTCTGGTGTCGAACGCGAAGAACGAGACCATCCCGCGTCCGATCAAGGCGTCCTTCCGTGAGGGCCTGTCCGTGCTGGAGTACTTCATCTCCACGCACGGTGCCCGTAAGGGTCTGGCGGACACCGCCCTGCGTACCGCCGACTCGGGTTACCTGACCCGTCGTCTGGTGGACGTCTCGCAGGACGTCATCATCCGCGAGGAGGACTGCGGCACCGAGCGCGGTCTGAAGCTGCGGATCGCCAACCGCGACGCCGATGGTGTGCTGCGCAAGACGGAAGACGTCGAGACCAGCGTCTACGCCCGCATGCTCGCCGAGGACGTCGTCATCGACGGCAAGGTGATCGCGCCGGCCAACGTCGACCTCGGCGATGTCCTCATCGACCAGTTGGTGCGCCACGGTGTCGAGGAGGTCAAGACCCGTTCGATCCTGACCTGCGAGTCGCACGTCGGTACCTGCGCCATGTGCTACGGCCGTTCGCTGGCCACCGGCAAGCTGGTCGACATCGGTGAGGCGGTCGGCATCATCGCCGCCCAGTCCATCGGTGAGCCCGGTACCCAGCTGACGATGCGTACCTTCCACACCGGTGGTGTGGCCGGTGACGACATCACCCAGGGTCTGCCCCGTGTCGTCGAGCTCTTCGAGGCTCGTACGCCCAAGGGTGTCGCCCCGATCTCCGAGGCCCAGGGCCGCGTGCGGATCGAGGAGACCGAGAAGACCAAGAAGATCGTCGTCACCCCGGACGACGGCAGCGACGAGACGGCGTTCCCGATCTCCAAGCGTGCCCGACTCCTGGTCAGCGAGGGCGAGCACGTCGAGGTGGGCCAGAAGCTCACCGTGGGTGCCACCAACCCGCACGACGTGCTGCGCATCCTGGGCCAGCGCGCCGTCCAGGTCCACCTGGTCGGCGAGGTCCAGAAGGTCTACAACTCGCAGGGTGTGTCGATCCACGACAAGCACATCGAGATCATCATCCGGCAGATGCTGCGCCGTGTGACGATCATCGAGTCCGGCGACGCCGAGCTGCTGCCCGGCGAGCTGGTCGAGCGCTCGAAGTTCGAGACCGAGAACCGTCGTGTGGTCCAGGAGGGCGGTCACCCGGCCTCCGGTCGTCCGCAGCTGATGGGTATCACCAAGGCCTCGCTGGCGACCGAGTCGTGGCTGTCGGCGGCGTCCTTCCAGGAGACGACCAGGGTCCTGACGGACGCGGCGATCAACGCCAAGTCCGACTCCCTGATCGGCCTCAAGGAGAACGTCATCATCGGTAAGCTCATCCCGGCCGGTACGGGTCTGTCCCGCTACCGCAACATCCGGGTCGAGCCGACCGAGGAGGCCAAGGCCGCGATGTACTCGGCCGTCGGCTACGACGACATCGACTACTCGCCGTTCGGCACGGGCTCCGGCCAGGCCGTTCCGCTGGAGGACTACGACTACGGTCCGTACAACCAGTAAGCGAGCGTCCGCTTGAGTCGAAGGGCGGTCACCCTCTCGGGGGTGGCCGCCCTTCGGCGTGTCCGGCGACGCGTTCTGTGCTGGAAATGCCGGTTCGGCGCATCATGGAAGGACCTCGGGGTTCGGGAGGTGTTCGGTGTCGAATCCGTCGTGGCAACCCTGGCGGCCCGGAGAGGGCGTTCCGCAGCCCTGGCAGGGGCACCGGCCCGTCGATGCTCGCCTCGCACGCCGACCGGGAGCGGGCCGTGGACGTGCTCAGAGCGGGCTACGGCGAGGGGCGGCTGGAGAAGGCCGAGTTCGATCGGCGGGTGGCGCGTGCCTACGCGGCCCGTACGGTGGCGGAGCTGGCGTTGGTGGTCGCGGACCTGCCTCAGGGGCCGGTGCCGCAGTCGGCGGGCGCCCTGGCCGTGCCGGGGACGTTTCTGCCGCGTCCGCGGCCGCGGATGAACGGGAAGGCGGTCGGCTCGGCGCTGTGCGGGGTGCTCTGTCTGGCCACGTTCGGGCTCACGGGCATCCCGGCGGTGGTCCTGGGCCATGCGGCACGCGCGGAGATCCAGCGCACGGGAGAGGGCGGCGACGGACTCGCGTTGACCGGGCTGGTGTTCGGCTGGCTGTCCACCGCCGTCTGGGCCGTCGTAGTGGCACTGCTGTTCGCGGTGGCCCTCGCGACCGGCTGAGGCGCGGAGAGCGGCGTGTACGGCTTCTGTGAAGCCGCGTTTCGAAGATCGGGAATTGCCTTCGGGGAATACCGCGGATCGACGATTCGAAGATCACGGACGGTGCACGGGTATGACATGCATCGCTTGGGTATGCGGGTGGACCCCATTTGTTTTGACCGCAGCGTATGAGCTAGGTACGCTCAGACCTTGTGCCTGGGGTGTGCCCTGGCTCTCGTGCGTGCCTTGAACCGCACATAGGGAGCCGTCACTGGCCACCGTAATCTGCGCTCTTTCTGCCTCGCGGCGGGGGTCTGCAGCATTCGACACACCCGACCGCGTGGGTCGGCGACGTTCCAGGTTAGCTTCACCATTCGGCACACAGAAACCGGAGAAGTAGTGCCTACGATCCAGCAGCTGGTCCGCAAGGGCCGGCAGGACAAGGTCGAGAAGAACAAGACGCCCGCACTCGAGGGTTCTCCTCAGCGTCGTGGCGTCTGCACGCGTGTGTTCACGACCACCCCGAAGAAGCCGAACTCGGCCCTGCGTAAGGTCGCGCGTGTGCGTCTGACCAGCGGGATCGAGGTCACCGCTTACATTCCGGGTGAGGGACACAACCTGCAGGAGCACTCCATCGTGCTCGTGCGTGGCGGTCGTGTGAAGGACCTGCCCGGTGTTCGCTACAAGATCATCCGCGGTTCGCTCGACACCCAGGGTGTCAAGAACCGCAAGCAGGCCCGCAGCCGCTACGGCGCCAAGAAGGAGAAGTAGAAATGCCTCGTAAGGGCCCCGCCCCGAAGCGCCCGGTCATCATCGACCCGGTCTACGGTTCTCCTCTGGTGACCTCCCTCATCAACAAGGTGCTGCTGAACGGCAAGCGCTCCACCGCCGAGCGCATCGTGTACGGCGCCATGGAGGGCCTGCGCGAGAAGACCAGCAATGACCCGGTCATCACGCTGAAGCGCGCACTGGAGAACATCAAGCCGACCCTCGAGGTCAAGTCCCGCCGTGTCGGTGGTGCGACGTACCAGGTTCCGATCGAGGTCAAGCCCGGTCGCGCCAACACGCTCGCGCTGCGCTGGCTGGTCGGTTACTCCCGCGCCCGTCGCGAGAAGACCATGACCGAGCGTCTGCTCAACGAACTTCTCGACGCGTCCAACGGCCTTGGTGCCGCTGTGAAGAAGCGCGAGGACACCCACAAGATGGCCGAGTCCAACAAGGCCTTCGCGCACTACCGCTGGTAGTCGCTACCCACATCGAGACCGAGAGAAGACGAAAGCCTTATGGCTACCACTTCACTTGACCTGGCCAGGGTCCGAAACATCGGGATCATGGCCCACATCGACGCGGGCAAGACGACCACCACCGAGCGGATCCTGTTCTACACCGGCGTTTCGTACAAGATCGGTGAGGTCCACGACGGCGCCGCCACGATGGACTGGATGGAGCAGGAGCAGGAGCGTGGCATCACGATCACGTCTGCTGCGACCACCTGTCACTGGCCGCTTGAGGACAACGACTACACCATCAACATCATCGACACCCCGGGTCACGTCGACTTCACCGTCGAGGTAGAGCGTTCCCTGCGTGTGCTCGACGGTGCCGTGACGGTGTTCGACGGTGTCGCCGGTGTCGAGCCGCAGTCCGAGACGGTGTGGCGTCAGGCCGACCGATACGGCGTGCCCCGCATCTGCTTCGTGAACAAGCTGGACCGTACCGGCGCCGAGTTCCACCGCTGCGTGGACATGATCTCGGACCGCCTGGGCGCCCAGCCGCTCGTCATGCAGCTTCCGATCGGTGCCGAGGCCGACTTCAAGGGCGTCGTGGACCTGGTCCGCATGAAGGCGCTCGTGTGGTCCGCCGAGGCCGCCAAGGGCGAGATGTACGACGTCGTCGACATCCCGGCCACGCACACCGAGGCTGCCGAGGAGTACCGCGGCAAGCTGATCGAGGGCGTCGCCGAGAACGACGAAGAGATCATGGAGCTGTACCTGGAGGGCGTGGAGCCCACCGAGGAGCAGCTGTACGCCGCGATCCGTCGCATCACCATCGCGTCCGGCAAGTCCAACGACATCACGGTCACCCCGGTGTTCTGTGGCACCGCGTTCAAGAACAAGGGCGTCCAGCCCCTGCTCGACGCGGTCGTGCGCTACCTGCCGACCCCGCTCGACGTCGAGGCCATCGAGGGCCACGACGTGAAGGACCCCGAGCTGGTCGTCAAGCGCAAGCCGTCCGAGGACGAGCCGCTGTCCGCGCTCGCGTTCAAGATCATGAGCGACCCGCACCTGGGCAAGCTCACCTTCGTCCGGGTCTACTCGGGCCGCCTGGAGACTGGCACCGCCGTGCTGAACTCCGTCAAGGGCAAGAAGGAGCGCATCGGCAAGATCTACCGCATGCACGCGAACAAGCGTGAGGAGATCGCGGCGGTGGGCGCCGGCGACATCGTCGCCGTGATGGGTCTGAAGCAGACCACGACCGGTGAGACGCTGTGCGACGACAAGCAGCCGGTGATCCTGGAGTCCATGGACTTCCCGGCGCCGGTCATCCAGGTCGCCATCGAGCCCAAGTCGAAGGGTGACCAGGAGAAGCTGGGCGTCGCGATCCAGCGCCTGGCCGAGGAGGACCCGTCCTTCCAGGTCCACACCAACGAAGAGACCGGCCAGACCATCATCGGTGGCATGGGCGAGCTGCACCTCGAGGTGCTGGTCGACCGTATGCGCCGTGAGTTCAAGGTCGAGGCCAACGTTGGTAAGCCGCAGGTCGCCTACCGTGAGACGATCCGCAAGGCCGTCGAGCGCGTGGACTACACCCACAAGAAGCAGACCGGTGGTACCGGTCAGTTCGCCAAGGTGCAGATCGCGATCGAGCCGCTCGAGGGTGGCGACACCTCGTACGAGTTCGTGAACAAGGTGACCGGTGGTCGCATCCCGAAGGAGTACATCCCTTCGGTCGACGCCGGTGCGCAGGAGGCCATGCAGTTCGGCATCCTCGCCGGGTACGAGATGACGGGCGTTCGCGTCACGCTTCTCGACGGTGCCTACCACGAGGTGGACTCCTCCGAGCTCGCGTTCAAGATCGCCGGTTCGCAGGCGTTCAAGGAGGCCGCGCGGAAGGCCAGCCCCGTGCTGCTCGAGCCGATGATGGCCGTCGAGGTCACCACGCCCGAGGACTACATGGGTGACGTCATCGGCGACATCAACTCCCGCCGTGGTCAGATCCAGGCCATGGAGGAGCGGGCCGGTGCCCGTGTCGTGAAGGGCCTCGTGCCCCTCTCGGAGATGTTCGGCTACGTCGGAGACCTCCGCAGCAAGACCTCGGGTCGCGCAAGCTACTCGATGCAGTTCGACTCCTACGCCGAGGTTCCGCGGAACGTCGCCGAGGAGATCATCGCGAAGGCCAAGGGCGAGTAACGCACTCCGTTCACACGCCGTAGGCTTGACTCCGGAGCCTCGCGGGGCATTCCGCCGCAATGCGGAGGGAATGCCCCGGGGATCCGGGCCATCCAGCAAAGATCACCTGGCGCCGATGAAGTAAGGCGTACCAGAACCACTCCACAGGAGGACCCCAGTGGCGAAGGCGAAGTTCGAGCGGACTAAGCCGCACGTCAACATCGGCACCATCGGTCACATCGACCACGGTAAGACGACCCTCACGGCCGCCATTACCAAGGTGCTGCACGACGCGTACCCGGACCTGAACGAGGCCTCGGCCTTCGACCAGATCGACAAGGCTCCTGAGGAGCGCCAGCGCGGTATCACCATCTCGATCGCGCACGTCGAGTACCAGACCGAGACGCGTCACTACGCCCACGTCGACTGCCCCGGTCACGCGGACTACATCAAGAACATGATCACGGGTGCTGCCCAGATGGACGGCGCCATCCTCGTGGTCGCCGCCACCGACGGCCCGATGCCGCAGACCAAGGAGCACGTGCTCCTGGCCCGCCAGGTCGGCGTCCCGTACATCGTCGTCGCGCTGAACAAGGCCGACATGGTGGACGACGAGGAGATCATGGAGCTCGTCGAGCTCGAGGTCCGTGAGCTCCTCTCCGAGTACGAGTTCCCGGGCGACGACCTGCCGGTCGTCAAGGTCTCGGCGCTCAAGGCGCTCGAGGGCGACAAGGAGTGGGGCCAGTCGGTCCTGGACCTGATGGCCGCCGTCGACGAGTCGATCCCGACTCCCGAGCGTGACGTCGACAAGCCGTTCCTGATGCCGATCGAGGACGTCTTCACGATCACCGGCCGCGGTACGGTCGTCACCGGCCGTATCGAGCGCGGTGTCCTGAAGGTCAACGAGACCGTGGACATCATCGGTATCAAGCAGGAGAAGACCACCACCACGGTCACCGGCATCGAGATGTTCCGGAAGCTGCTCGACGAGGGCCAGGCCGGTGAGAACGTCGGTCTGCTGCTTCGTGGCATCAAGCGCGAGGACGTCGAGCGCGGCCAGGTCATCATCAAGCCGGGCTCGGTCACCCCGCACACCGAGTTCGAGGCGCAGGCCTACATCCTCTCCAAGGACGAGGGTGGCCGCCACACGCCGTTCTTCAACAACTACCGTCCGCAGTTCTACTTCCGTACGACGGACGTGACCGGCGTCGTGACCCTCCCCGAGGGCACCGAGATGGTCATGCCGGGTGACAACACCGAGATGAAGGTGGAGCTCATCCAGCCCGTCGCCATGGAAGAGGGCCTGAAGTTCGCCATCCGTGAGGGTGGCCGGACCGTGGGCGCCGGCCAGGTCACCAAGATCACGAAGTGATCTTGGGCTTGACCGGGTAGCTCCAGCTTGGGCTGAGCTCCTCAAGAGGCCCGTACGACTTCGGTCGTGCGGGCCTCTTCGCTGTGTTCGGGGCCCCTACGAGGCTTCTGTTGGGCCTTTATGAGACTTCTGGCACCGGTTGCGGGCCGAGTGCCAGGCATACGAGGACGGTCGCCCGGACGATGACGCCGCCGAGCAGGGCGGCCAGGAAGCCGTCGACGTGGATGCCGTAATCCATCCACGAGCCGATCCATGAGACGAGGATCCAGATCAGCGTGTCCTGGAGGACGCCGATCGCGCCGAGGGTCAGCAGGGCGATCGGGGGAGCGCCTCGGACGCTGCTGGGATAGGCGTGGATCAGCTGGTTCACGATGAGGAAGACCGCGACGGGGAGGAGCAGCTCCAGGAGCGGCGAGCCGAGGACCAGGGAGATGCCCGGGAGCAGGGCGGTGGCCAGGGCTGCTCCGAGAGTGGTGCCGAGTATGCGCCTTCGCTTGTACATGGGCGCGATCATGAAGTCGGGTCGGGGAGTGTGACAAGGGGGCGGGGCGACCGGTGTGCGGGGGAGGGCCGGAACGCCTTGCGGTGCGGGGGAGCCGGCCATGGGCGTCAAGTGAAGTGTTCCCGAACGCTGCGGGACGCCTCGGCGAGGTTTCGGGCAACTCCGTGTCGCGGTGGCACGGAATGTTCTTGTCTGTTCTCTGTGGGGTGGTGGGGTGGTCGTAGCGTGAGCCGCGGCCGGGGGCCGCCCGGCCGGAGTCTGACGAGTTTCCCCATGAGGACGGACTGACAGGTGCCGATGCGTGGTGCGGACGGCAGAACGACGATCCCGACGACGCGCGTGGTGGGCCTGGTCGGCGGCGGGTCGCAGCAGCCGCTCCCCCCGCTTGCCGCGCCCGGGGGGCGACGGCCGCAGCCGGTCGGAGTGGGCCGCCAGGACGCCGCACGGGAGCGAGTGGGCCGTCGGCTGTACGCCATCGACGGCATCCGTCTGCTCGCCGCCCTGATGGTCGCCGTGCACCACTTCGCCGGCACGGGCCGCGTCGATCAGCCGGGCAACGCGATCTGGGACCGCCCGGTGTCCGACATCATGCCCACAGTGTTCCGCTTCGCCTCCTACGGCTGGATCGGCGTCGAGATCTTCTTCGTGATCAGCGGGTTCGTGATCTGCATGTCCTGCTGGGGGCGCACGCCGCGGCAGTTCTTCGTGTCGCGGGTGATCCGCCTGTACCCGGCGTACTGGTTCGCGGTTCTGTTCACGACGGGCGTGCTGGTGGCCGTACCGGGGGTGTGGGAGCGGCTGCGCATGCGCGAGGTCCTGCTCAACCTCACGATGCTGCAGTCCGGTTCGGGTGTCGCGAACGTGGACGGCGTGTACTGGACGCTCTGGTCCGAGCTCCGCTTCTACCTGCTGTTCCTGGCGGTGGTCGCCACCGGGCTGACGTACCGAAAGGTCGTGCTCTTCTGCTGCGTGTGGGGTGCGGCGGCGATGCTCGCGCCGGCGTCCGGCTTTCGTCTGCTGGAGCTGGCCGCCAACGCGGAGGGCGCCTGGTACTTCATCGCGGGGCTCGCCCTGTACCTCATGCACCGCTTCGGCCAGGACCTGCTGCTGTGGGGCATCCTCGCCATGGCCTGGCTGATGGGCCAGCTGGAACTCGGGCACCGGATCGACGAGGTCGAGCACGTGTCCGGATGGCGGGGGAGCGTGCTGATCTTCACCGTGTTCCTGCTGGCGATGGTGGCGATCGCCCTCGGGGCGACGGACCGGGTGCGGTGGAAGTGGCTGGTGACGGCAGGTGCTCTGACGTATCCGCTCTACCTGGTGCACTACGCGGCCGGTACGACGCTGATCAATCGGTTGCGGGACACGATGGACGCGCGGTTGCTGGTCGTCGTGGTGCTTGCCGGGTTCATGGGGCTGAGCTGGGTGGTGCACCGGGTTGTGGAGCGGCCGGTTTCCCGGCTGCTGAAGACGGGGTTGACAACTGCTCGATGTCCACCAGCGTGATGGTTCAGGGCCTCCCCGTCGCCTCCGGCTGCATCCACATGGCAAGGTCGTAAGGGACTCCGCCCTTCCGGGATCGGACCACGGACAGGATCCGTGTCGCCACCCGGAGGCGAAAGCGGACGACCTGGGGGTGCCCCCTCTGGGGGAGCGCCCAAGACCGTTCGGACGTGCCAGTGCGTGGACTCACTCCCGCTCACTGTCCAGGAACGGCAGGCGGGACAGGGCCAAACCCGTTGGCGGCGATCTCCGCTCGTCCCTCCCCCGCGGGCGCGGAGGACGCCGGTCCGCCCGGCGTCCTCCGGACGCCGACGTCAGACCGCCGGGCTCAGTGGCTCCGGCTGCCGGGCGGGCAGGGGCGGCTCGGGGCTCGACGGCCGTTGCCGGTCGCGTGCCGTGATCGCCTGGCGCAGCGGCGCCAGCAAGTCCCCCACCTCAGCGCGTCCCCACGCGCTCCGTGCATATCAGGTGGCACAGCGTTAAGGAGGGCCGGAAGGAAAACGTCCGGTGGCCGCGACTTTCGTGCCGAGGGACCTGTGTTTGACCTGCGCCACTCCCGGGGTATTGTCTCCGGCTCGATTGGCCAGGCACCTGCCCCATATGGCAGACTGTCCGAGTTGCTCGGTCGAGTGTTGATGCTGCGCGCCTCCCGCCGGGAGGACCGGAAGCGAGTCCCACAGTACTCGTCGCCCCAACTGCCACATGGCAGCGCTGAGGCGGACGTACGGGAATCTTTCGGGAAGTGTCAGTGCGGCGCCGGCCAGGCACCCGGTGGGTCTTCACCCCCGGCCGTGCTTTCCCAGCAGGGAAGTTCCAGAGATGGGACATCCGTGTCAGTGAGAGTGCGACACGCCCGACCGCGTGGGTCGGAGGTGAAGTGTTCGGAACACCGGGTTCCAGAGCGTTAAACGAGAGACAGGACTACTAGTAGCCATGGCGGGACAGAAGATCCGCATCCGGCTCAAGGCCTACGACCACGAGGTCATCGATTCCTCGGCGAAGAAGATCGTCGAGACGGTGACGCGTACTGGTGCGTCGGTCGCGGGCCCGGTGCCGCTGCCCACTGAGAAGAACGTGTACTGCGTCATCAAGTCGCCGCACAAGTACAAGGACTCGCGCGAGCACTTCGAGATGCGCACGCACAAGCGCCTGATCGACATCCTCGACCCGACGCCCAAGACCGTTGACTCTCTGATGCGACTCGACCTCCCGGCCGGTGTCGACATCGAGATCAAGCTCTAGGGGTCGGTGATCTGAGAATGGCTAAGCAGATCAAGGGCATCCTGGGCGAGAAGCTCGGCATGACGCAGGTGTGGGACGAGAACAACCGTGTTGTTCCCGTCACCGTCGTCAAGGCCGGACCCAACGTCGTGACCCAGGTCCGTACGAATGACTCCGACGGCTACGAGTCGGTCCAGATCGCCTTCGGCGAGATCGACCCTCGCAAGGTGAACAAGCCCCTCAAGGGTCACTTCGCCAAGGCCGAGGTCACTCCCCGCCGCCACCTCGTCGAGATCCGTACCGCTGACGCCAGCGAGTACACCCTCGGCCAGGAGATCACCGCCGAGGTGTTCGAGGCCGGCATCAAGGTCGACGTGACCGGCAAGAGCAAGGGCAAGGGCTTCGCCGGTGTCATGAAGCGTCACAACTTCAAGGGCCTCGGCGCCGGACACGGCACCCAGCGCAAGCACCGCTCTCCCGGTTCCATCGGTGGCTGCGCCACCCCGGGCCGCGTGTTCAAGGGCCTCCGCATGGCGGGTCGCATGGGCAATGAGCGTGTCACCACCCAGAACCTGACCGTCCACGCCGTTGACGCGGAGAAGGGTCTGCTGCTCATCAAGGGCGCGGTTCCCGGTCCGAACGGCGGCCTCGTCCTGGTCCGCACCGCGGCCAAGGGGGCCTGAGGTAACCGATGAGCACTGTTGACATCCTTTCGCCTGCAGGCGAGAAGACCGGAAGCGTCGAGCTCCCCGCGGAGATCTTCGGCGTGGAGAAGATCAGCATCCCGCTGATCCACCAGGTCGTCGTCGCGCAGAACGCCGCTGCCCGCCAGGGCACGCACAAGACCAAGCGTCGCGGTGAAGTCCGCGGTGGCGGCAAGAAGCCGTACCGCCAGAAGGGCACCGGTCGTGCCCGTCAGGGCTCGACCCGCGCGCCGCAGTTCGCAGGCGGTGGCGTCGTCCACGGCCCGCAGCCGCGTGACTACTCGCAGCGGACCCCGAAGAAGATGAAGGCTGCCGCTCTGCGTCACGCCCTCACCGACCGGGCCCGCCACAACCGCATCCACGTCGTCACCGGCGTGATCGAGGGCGAGAACCCCTCCACGAAGGCCGCCAGGACGCTGTTCGGCAAGATCTCGGAGCGCAAGAACGTGCTCCTGGTCATCGACCGCGCCGACGAGGCCGCGTGGCTCTCCGCCCGCAACCTGCCCCAGGTCCACATCCTGGAGCCGGGCCAGCTGAACACGTACGACGTGATCGTCTCCGACGACGTGGTCTTCACCCAGGCCGCTTTCGAGTCCTTCGTGTCCGGCCCGCAGGCCACCGACACCGAAGGGAGCGAGGCCTGATGGCTACGCGTCACCCGAGCATCGCCTCGAAGGCCGCCAAGGCCAAGAAGGTCGCGCGCGTCGCCAAGGCGCGTCGCCACGAGACCGAGGGCAAGAACACCGTCGTCACCCCGGTGAGCAAGTCGTTCACGGACCACCGTGACATCCTGCTCAAGCCGGTCGTGTCCGAGAAGAGCTACGCGCTTCTCGACGAGGGCAAGTACACGTTCATCGTGGCCCCGGGCGCCAACAAGACCCAGATCAAGCAGGCCGTCCAGGCGGTCTTCTCGGTCAAGGTCACCGGGGTCAACACGATCAACCGCCAGGGCAAGCGCAAGCGCACCAAGACCGGTTTCGGTCAGCGTGCCGGCTCCAAGCGCGCGATTGTGACCCTCGCTGAGGGCGACCGTATCGACATCTTCGGCGGTCCGACCGCCTGACGGCGGTCCGGATCGTCCGATATCGGACGAGGACTGAGAAATGGGAATCCGCAAGTACAAGCCGACTACGCCGGGCCGTCGTGGCTCCAGCGTCGCCGACTTCGTCGAGGTCACGCGGTCCACGCCGGAGAAGTCGCTGGTTCGCCCGCTGCACAGCAAGGGCGGCCGTAACAATTCCGGTCGTGTGACCGTTCGCCACCAGGGTGGCGGACACAAGCGCGCCTACCGAGTGATCGACTTCCGTCGTCACGACAAGGACGGCGTGCCGGCGAAGGTCGCGCACATCGAGTACGACCCCAACCGCACCGCGCGCATCGCGCTGCTGCACTACGCCGACGGCGAGAAGCGCTACATCCTCGCCCCGCGCAACCTGCAGCAGGGTGACCGCGTCGAGAACGGTCCCGGGGCCGACATCAAGCCGGGCAACAACCTGGCGCTCCGCAACATCCCGGTCGGTACCACGATCCACGCGATCGAGATCCGTCCCGGTGGCGGCGCCAAGTTCGCCCGCTCCGCCGGTGCCTCCGTGCAGCTGCTGGCGAAGGAGGGCACGATGGCCCACCTTCGTATGCCGTCCGGTGAGATCCGGCTGGTCGACCAGCGCTGCCGCGCCACGGTCGGCGAGGTCGGCAACGCCGAGCAGAGCAACATCAACTGGGGCAAGGCCGGCCGCAAGCGCTGGCTGGGCGTCCGCCCGACCGTTCGTGGCGTGGCGATGAA
Source organism: Streptomyces sp. NPDC006602 (assembly GCF_042870385.1). Lineage (NCBI taxonomy): Bacteria > Bacillati > Actinomycetota > Actinomycetes > Kitasatosporales > Streptomycetaceae > Streptomyces > Streptomyces sp. NPDC006602. The sequence continues at coordinate 28,274 of NZ_JBIAHG010000049.1, forward strand.
CCCGGTTGACCACCCCCACGGTGGTGGTGAGGGCAAGACCTCCGGTGGTCGCCACCCGGTCAGCCCCTGGGGTCAGAAGGAGGGTCGTACTCGTTCGCCGAAGAAGGCTTCGAACAAGTACATCGTCCGCCGCCGCAAGACGAACAAGAAGCGCTAGGAGCGGGTTTAGATGCCGCGCAGTCTCAAGAAGGGGCCCTTCGTCGACGACCACCTGATCAAGAAGGTGGACGTACAGAACGAGGCAGGCACCAAGAACGTCATCAAGACCTGGTCCCGTCGCTCGATGATCGTCCCGGCCATGCTGGGCCACACGATCGCGGTGCACAACGGCAAGACCCACATTCCGGTGTTTGTCACCGAGTCGATGGTCGGCCACAAGCTCGGCGAGTTCTCGCCGACGCGCACCTTCCGGGGTCACGTCAAGGACGACCGGAAGTCGAAGCGCCGCTAAGCGCGGGGTGGAATGACCATGACAGACACTGGAAGGACAACCATGGAAGCCAGGGCCCAGGCGCGGTACATCCGCGTCACGCCCATGAAGGCCCGCCGCGTGGTGGACCTTATCCGTGGCATGGACGCCACGGAGGCTCAGGCGGTCCTGCGTTTCGCCCCGCAGGCCGCGAGCGTGCCGGTCGGCAAGGTGCTTGACAGCGCCATCGCCAACGCCGCGCACAACTACGACCACACCGATGTCGACAGCCTTGTCATCTCCGAGGCGTACGTCGACGAGGGCCCGACCCTGAAGCGGTTCCGTCCGCGTGCCCAGGGCCGTGCCTACCGGATCCGCAAGCGGACCAGCCACATCACCGTGGTCGTCAGCAGCAAGGAAGGAACCCGGTAATGGGCCAGAAGGTTAACCCGCATGGGTTCCGGCTCGGCATCACCACGGACTTCAAGTCCCGTTGGTACGCCGACAAGCTGTACAAGGACTACGTCAAGGAAGACGTCGCCATCCGTCGGATGATGACGTCCGGCATGGAGCGCGCCGGCATCTCGAAGGTGGAGATCGAGCGCACCCGTGACCGCGTCCGTGTGGACATCCACACGGCCCGTCCGGGCATCGTCATCGGCCGCCGTGGCGCCGAGGCCGACCGCATCCGCGGTGACCTCGAGAAGCTCACGGGCAAGCAGGTCCAGCTGAACATCCTCGAGGTCAAGAGCCCCGAGACCGACGCTCAGCTGGTTGCCCAGGCCGTTGCCGAGCAGCTCTCCTCCCGCGTCTCCTTCCGTCGCGCCATGCGTAAGAGCATGCAGGGCACGATGAAGGCCGGCGCCAAGGGCATCAAGATCCAGTGCGGTGGCCGCCTCGGTGGCGCCGAGATGTCCCGCTCGGAGTTCTACCGCGAGGGCCGTGTGCCCCTGCACACGCTCCGCGCGAACGTGGACTACGGCTTCTTCGAGGCCAAGACGACCTTCGGCCGCATCGGTGTGAAGGTCTGGATCTACAAGGGCGACGTCAAGAACATCGCCGAGGTCCGCGCTGAGAACGCTGCCGCCCGTGCGGGTAACCGCCCGGCCCGCGGTGGCGGCGGCGCCGACCGCCCGGCCCGTGGTGGCCGTGGTGGCGGTGGCGAGCGGCGCGGTCGCAAGCCGCAGCAGGCTGCAGGCGCCGAGGCCCCCAAGGCCGAGGCTCCCGCTGCCGCCGCTCCGGCTGAGAGCACCGGAACGGAGGCCTGACCGACATGCTGATCCCCCGTAGGGTCAAGCACCGCAAGCAGCACCACCCGAAGCGCCGTGGTCAGGCCAAGGGCGGTACGACGGTCGCGTTCGGCGAGTACGGCATTCAGGCCCTCACGCCGGCGTACGTGACCAACCGCCAGATCGAGGCGGCCCGTATCGCGATGACCCGCCACATCAAGCGTGGCGGCAAGGTCTGGATCAACATCTACCCGGACCGCCCGCTCACGAAGAAGCCTGCCGAGACCCGCATGGGTTCCGGTAAGGGTTCGCCGGAGTGGTGGATCGCGAACGTGCACCCGGGCCGGGTCATGTTCGAACTGTCCTACCCCAACGAGAAGATCGCCCGTGAGGCCCTGACTCGCGCAGCCCACAAGCTGCCGATGAAGTGCCGGATCGTCAAGCGCGAGGCAGGTGAAGCGTGATGTCGGCCGGTACCAAGGCGTCCGAGCTGCGCGAACTGGGTGACGAGGAGCTTCTGGCGAAGCTTCGCGAAGCCAAGGAAGAGCTGTTCAACCTCCGCTTCCAGGCGGCGACGGGCCAGCTCGAGAACCACGGTCGGCTCAAGGCCGTCCGTAAGGACATCGCGCGGATCTACACCCTGATGCGTGAGCGCGAGCTGGGCATCGAGACGGTGGAGAGCGCCTGATGAGTGAGAGCAACGTGACTGAGCAGACTGCAGAGGCCCGCGGCTTCCGCAAGACCCGTGAGGGTCTCGTCGTCAGCGACAAGATGGACAAGACCGTCGTCGTCGCCGTCGAGGACCGCGTCAAGCACGCGCTGTACGGCAAGGTCATCCGCCGTACGAACAAGCTCAAGGCGCACGACGAGCAGAACGCTGCGGGCGTCGGCGACCGCGTCCTCCTCATGGAGACGCGTCCGCTGTCCGCCACGAAGCGCTGGCGCGTCGTCGAGATCCTCGAGAAGGCCAAGTAAATCTCCTGCGGGCATCCCCGCAGGACAGTTCCGCCAGGCTCGGCAGGGGCTCCTCCTCGTAACGAGGAAGCCCCTGCCGGGAACCGGCAGACAAACAGGAGATAGACGTGATCCAGCAGGAGTCGCGACTGCGTGTCGCCGACAACACTGGTGCGAAGGAGATCCTTTGCATCCGTGTGCTCGGTGGCTCCGGTCGCCGCTACGCGGGCATCGGTGACGTCATCGTCGCCACCGTCAAGGACGCGATCCCCGGTGGCAACGTGAAGAAGGGTGACGTCGTCAAGGCGGTCATCGTTCGCACCGTCAAGGAGCGCCGCCGTCCGGACGGCTCGTACATCCGCTTCGACGAGAACGCCGCCGTCATTCTGAAGAACGACGGCGACCCTCGCGGCACCCGTATCTTCGGCCCCGTCGGCCGTGAGCTGCGCGAGAAGAAGTTCATGAAGATCATCTCGCTCGCGCCGGAGGTGCTGTAAGCATGAAGATCAAGAAGGGCGACCTGGTCCAGGTCATCACCGGTAAGGACAAGGGCAAGCAGGGCAAGGTCATCGCGGCCTTCCCCCGTGAGGACCGCGTCCTGGTCGAGGGTGTCAACCGGGTCAAGAAGCACACCAAGGCCGGCCCCACCGCCAAGGGTTCGCAGGCCGGTGGCATCGTCACGACCGAGGCCCCGATTCACGTGAGCAACGTTCAGCTCGTCGTGGAGAAGGACGGCAACAAGGTCGTCACGCGTGTCGGTTACCGCTTCGACGACGAGGGCAACAAGGTTCGCGTTGCCAAGCGGACGGGTGAGGACATCTGATGGCTACCACCACCACTCCGCGTCTGAAGACGAGGTACCGCGAGGAGATCGCGGGCAAGCTGCGTGACGAGTTCAAGTACGAGAACGTCATGCAGATCCCCGGTCTCGTCAAGATCGTGGTCAACATGGGTGTGGGCGACGCCGCCCGCGACTCCAAGCTGATCGAGGGCGCCATCCGCGACCTCACCACGATCACCGGTCAGAAGCCGGCCGTCACCAAGGCCCGCAAGTCCATCGCGCAGTTCAAGCTGCGTGAGGGCCAGCCGATCGGCGCCCACGTCACGCTTCGTGGCGACCGCATGTGGGAGTTCCTGGACCGCACCCTGTCGCTCGCGCTCCCGCGCATCCGCGACTTCCGCGGCCTGTCCCCCAAGCAGTTCGACGGCCGTGGCAACTACACCTTCGGTCTCACCGAGCAGGTCATGTTCCACGAGATCGACCAGGACAAGATCGACCGCACCCGGGGTATGGACATCACCGTGGTGACCACGGCGACCAACGACGCTGAGGGCCGCGCGCTCCTTCGTCACCTCGGCTTCCCCTTCAAGGAGGCGTGAGCGAGATGGCGAAGAAGGCTCTTATTGCCAAGGCTGCTCGTAAGCCCAAGTTCGGAGTACGTGGCTACACGCGCTGCCAGCGCTGTGGTCGTCCGCACTCCGTGTACCGCAAGTTCGGCCTGTGCCGCGTGTGCCTTCGTGAGATGGCTCACCGTGGCGAGCTGCCGGGCGTGACCAAGAGCTCCTGGTAGTCCCGTACTTCGGGATTCAGGAACTCTCGGTAAGTAAAGGGCGGTGTCAGGTGCCCACCCCTTCGTGGCTTAGGCTGGGAGGGTTGGGCACCTGGACGCCCATACGACTTACTACGCCGTAGGTCCACCGCGCCGCACCCGCCCCGTCTCGGATCGGGGAGAGGGATGGCGCACCAGGAAACCCCGGCGAGAGAGGCCGAAGGCCAATTCATGACCATGACTGATCCGATCGCAGACATGCTTACGCGTCTGCGGAACGCGAACTCGGCATACCACGACTCCGTGACGATGCCGGCATCGAAGATCAAGTCTCACATCGCGGAGATCCTCCAGCAGGAGGGCTTCATCACGGGCTGGAAGATCGAGGACGCCGAGGTCGGCAAGAACCTCGTCCTCGAGCTGAAGTTCGGCCCGAACCGTGAGCGCTCCATCGCGGGCATCAAGCGGATCTCCAAGCCCGGTCTCCGGGTGTACGCGAAGTCCACCAACCTGCCGAAGGTGCTCGGCGGCCTCGGCGTGGCGATCATCTCCACGTCGCACGGGCTCCTCACCGACAAGCAGGCCGGCAAGAAGGGCGTGGGTGGGGAAGTCCTCGCCTACGTCTGGTAGCGGAAGGGAACGGAGGAAACAGCTATGTCGCGTATTGGCAAGCTCCCCATCACGGTTCCCGCCGGCGTGGACGTCACCATCGACGGCCGTACGGTTTCGGTCAAGGGCCCCAAGGGTGCCCTGAGCCACACCGTCGCAGCGCCGATCGACATCGCCAAGGGTGAGGATGGCGTACTCAACGTCACCCGCCCCAACGACGAGCGTCAGAACAAGGCCCTGCACGGCCTGTCCCGCACGCTGGTGGCGAACATGATCACCGGCGTGACCGAGGGTTACGTGAAGAAGCTCGAGATCAGCGGTGTCGGTTACCGCGTACAGGCCAAGGGATCGAACCTCGAGTTCGCTCTCGGCTACAGCCACCCGATCACCATCGAGGCGCCCGAGGGAATCACCTTCAAGGTGGAGACCCCGACCCGCTTCCAGGTCGAGGGCATCGACAAGCAGAAGGTCGGCGAGGTTGCGGCCAACATCCGCAAGCTGCGCAAGCCCGACCCGTACAAGGCCAAGGGCGTCAAGTACGAGGGCGAAGTCATCCGCCGCAAGGTCGGAAAGGCGGGTAAGTAAGCCATGGCATACGGACAGAAGATCCTCAAGGGCGACGCCTACAAGCGCGCCGCGATCAAGCGCCGCCACATCCGGATCCGTAAGTCGATCAACGGTACGGCGGAGCGTCCGCGTCTGGTCGTGACCCGCTCGAACCGCCACATCGTGGCCCAGGTGATCGACGACCTCAAGGGGCACACCCTTGCGTCGGCGTCCACCCTGGACACCTCGATCCGCGGTGGCGAGGGCGACAAGTCCGCGCAGGCCAAGCAGGTCGGCGCCCTGGTCGCCGAGCGCGCCAAGGCTGCCGGTGTCGAGGCTGTCGTATTCGACCGTGGTGGCAACCAGTACGCCGGGCGCATCGCCGCTCTGGCGGACGCCGCCCGCGAAGCCGGACTCAAGTTCTGAGTCGCCCGTCGCGCTAGCGACCAATGGTCGCTGCGTAGCTAGCGGAAAAAGAGAGAGGTAATCCAATGGCTGGACCCCAGCGCCGCGGAAGCGGTGCCGGTGGCGGCGAGCGGCGGGACCGGAAGGGCCGTGACGGTGGCGCTTCTGCTGCCGAGAAGACCGCGTACGTTGAGCGCGTCGTCGCGATCAACCGCGTCGCCAAGGTTGTGAAGGGTGGTCGTCGCTTCAGCTTCACCGCGCTGGTCGTGGTGGGCGACGGTGACGGCACCGTGGGTGTCGGTTACGGCAAGGCCAAGGAGGTGCCGGCCGCCATCGCCAAGGGTGTTGAGGAGGCCAAGAAGCACTTCTTCAAGGTCCCCCGTATCCAGGGCACCATCCCGCACCCGATCACGGGTGAGAAGGCTGCCGGCGTCGTGCTGCTCAAGCCCGCGTCCCCGGGTACCGGCGTTATCGCCGGTGGTCCGGTGCGTGCCGTGCTCGAGTGCGCCGGTATCCACGACATCCTGTCGAAGTCGCTCGGCTCGTCGAACGCGATCAACATCGTGCACGCGACCGTGGCGGCCCTGAAGGGCCTGCAGCGTCCCGAGGAGGTCGCGGCCCGCCGCGGTCTGCCGCTCGAGGACGTCGCTCCCGCGGCTCTGCTGCGTGCGCGTGCCGGGGCTGGTGCTGCGTAATGGCTCAGCTCAAGATCACGCAGACGAAGTCGTACATCGGCAGCAAGCAGAACCACCGTGACACCCTGCGCTCCCTTGGTCTCAAGGGGATCAACACGCAGGTCGTCAAGGAGGATCGTCCCGAGTTCCGCGGCATGGTGCACACCGTCCGCCACCTCGTGACGGTCGAGGAGGTCGACTGATCATGGCGGAGAACAACCCGCTCAAGATCCACAACCTCCGTCCCGCCCCGGGCGCCAAGACCGCCAAGACCCGTGTGGGTCGTGGTGAGGCGTCGAAGGGTAAGACGGCCGGTCGTGGTACCAAGGGCACGAAGGCGCGTTACCAGGTTCCGGCGCGCTTCGAGGGTGGCCAGATGCCCCTCCACATGCGTCTCCCGAAGCTCAAGGGCTTCAAGAACCCGTTCAAGACCGAGTTCCAGGTCGTGAACCTCGACAAGCTGGCCGAGCTCTACCCCGAGGGTGGCGAAGTCACCGTCGAGGGTCTGGTGGCCAAGGGTGCCGTTCGCAAGAACAGCCTCGTCAAGGTCCTCGGCCAGGGCGACGTCTCCGTGGCGCTGCAGGTGACGGTCGACGCCGTCTCCGGCTCCGCCAAGGAGAAGATCACCGCTGCCGGCGGTACCGTCACCGAGCTCGTCTGATTCCCTCGGACGTCTCGCTGACTTGAACGATCCCGACCGGGGATACCTCTTTTTGTGGGTATCCCCGGCCGAAAAAGGCCCGCCGATATTTCGGCGGGTCTTTTTCATATGAGGCGCGTCACCGCAGGTGGACCGCACATGTCACCGCACAGTTCGGCCGCTTTCGTCGAGGCGATTGCCATGAAATGCGGCGGTGTGTGTGGACGAGGCGAATCCCGGTCGTGGTGCGGAGCCGATCCCGGGTGGCCGCCGTCGGGTTCGTCCGCTTCTTGCAAGGGGGTCGGCACTGTTAGAGTCCTGTGGTCCATCCATAGCTAGTGGTGACAGGTGTCTGTCTCCCTCAGCACTGTTGGGCGACCGTCTACTGGCTTTCATGGCCTTGTCAACGACTAGCCTCCCTGCTCTGCGTGCGGGGGGCGCAGGAGGCTCCGTGCTCACCGCGTTCGCCCGGGCGTTCAGGACGCCCGACCTGCGCAAGAAGCTGCTCTTCACGCTCGGCATCATCGTGGTCTACCGCGTCGGCACGCATGTGCCGATCCCGGGTATCGACTACAAGAACGTACAGACCTGCATCGACCAGGCCAGCGCCAACCAGGGTCTGTTCGGGCTGGTCAACATGTTCAGTGGTGGCGCGCTGCTGCAGATCACGATCTTTGCGCTCGGCATCATGCCGTACATCACGGCGAGCATCATCCTGCAGCTGTTGACCGTCGTGATCCCGCGCCTGGAGGCCCTCAAGAAAGAGGGCCAGGCCGGTACGGCGAAGATCACGCAGTACACCCGCTATCTGACGGTGGCGCTCGCCGTCCTGCAGGGCACCGGCCTGGTGGCCACGGCCCGCAGCGGTGCGCTGTTCAGCGGTTGCCCGGTCGCCACCTCGATCGTGCCCGACCGTTCGATCTTCTCCACGATCGTCATGGTCGTCACCATGACCGCCGGCACGGGTGTGGTCATGTGGCTCGGTGAGCTCATCACCGACCGCGGTATCGGCAACGGCATGTCGATCCTGATGTTCATCTCGATCGCCGCGACCTTCCCGTCCGCGCTGTGGGCCATCAAGCAGCAGGGCTCCCTGGCCGACGGCTGGATCGAGTTCGGCACGGTGATCCTCGTCGGCCTGGTGATGGTCGGCCTCGTGGTCTTCGTCGAGCAGGCCCAGCGCCGTGTTCCGGTGCAGTACGCGAAGCGGATGATCGGCCGCCGTTCCTACGGCGGTACGTCGACCTACATCCCGCTGAAGGTCAACCAGGCCGGTGTGATCCCCGTCATCTTCGCGTCGTCGCTGCTCTACATCCCGGCATTGGTCGTGCAGTTCTCCAACTCCACTGCGGGCTGGGCGAACTGGATCAAAGCCAACCTCGCGGACACGGCTGCCACACCGCACATCATTCTGTACTTCTTCCTCATCGTGTTCTTCGCCTTCTTCTACGTGGCCATCTCCTTCAACCCCGAGGAAGTCGCCGACAACATGAAGAAGTATGGTGGCTTCATCCCGGGCATCCGGGCTGGCCGACCGACCGCTGAGTACCTGTCCTACGTGCTCAACCGGATCACCTGGCCGGGTTCGCTGTACTTGGGGCTGATCGCTCTCGTGCCGACGATGGCGTTGGCTGGTTTCGGGGCAAACCAGAACTTCCCGTTCGGCGGGACCAGCATCCTGATCATCGTGGGTGTGGGTCTCGAGACGGTGAAGCAGATCGAGAGTCAGCTTCAGCAGCGCAATTACGAAGGGTTCCTCCGCTGATGCGTATCGTCCTCGTCGGGCCGCCGGGTGCCGGTAAGGGAACGCAGGCCGCGTTCCTCGCCCAGAACCTGTCGATCCCGCACATCTCCACGGGCGACCTGTTCCGGGCCAACATCAGCCAGCAGACGGAACTGGGCAAACTGGCGAAGTCCTACATGGACGCGGGCAATCTGGTCCCGGACGAGGTCACCATCGCGATGGCCAAGGACCGCATGGAGAAGCCGGACGCCGAGAACGGCTTCCTTCTGGACGGCTTCCCGCGCAACGTGTCGCAGGCCGAGGCGCTGGACGAGATGCTGCAGGCCGAGGGCATGAAGCTGGATGCCGTGCTGGACCTCGAGGTCCCCGAGGCGGAGGTCGTCAAGCGCATCGCCGGCCGTCGCATCTGCCGTAACGACTCGGCGCACGTCTTCCACGTGACGTACAAGGCGCCGAAGCGGGACGGCGTCTGTGACGTCTGCGGCGGCGAGCTGTACCAGCGCGACGACGACTCCGAGGAGACCGTCCGCAAGCGGCTGGAGGTCTACCACACGCAGACCGAGCCGATCATCGACTTCTACAAGGCGCAGGGCCTGGTCGTCACGATCTCGGCGCTCGGCAAGGTGGAGGACGTCACCGCGCGTGCCATGGAGGCACTCAAGCGCGAGGGCGACGCCGCCTAGTCGTTCTTCGCACGTCCTCTCGTACGTCGCCGTAGCCGCGGTTCCCTTCCAGGGGGCCGCGGCTGCTGCGTGGGTGCACGTATCGTTGAAGGCGCCCGCCACACCCCGGTCAGAGAAAGGCCCCCCGCTCCATGGTGCAGATCAAGACTCCCGAGCAGATCGCCAAGATGCGTGAGGCGGGGCTGGTCGTTGCCGCCATTCACGCGGCGACGCGTGAGGCCGCGGTGCCCGGGGCCACGACGAAGGACCTGGACCAGGTCGCGCGCAAGGTGCTCGCGGAGCACGACGCCAAGCCGAACTTCCTCGGGTACGGCGGTTTCCCCGCGACGATCTGCACCTCGGTGAACGAGGTCGTCGTCCACGGCATCCCGTCCGACGAGGTCGTCCTCAAGGACGGCGACATCATCTCCATCGACTGCGGCGCGATCATCGACGGCTGGCACGGCGACGCCGCGTACACCGCCTTCGTGGGCTCCGGGCACGCTCCGGAGCTCACCGAGCTCTCGCGGGTGACGGAGGAGTCGATGTGGGCCGGCATCGCGGCCATGAAGCAGGGCAACCGGCTCGTGGACATCTCCCGGGCCATCGAGACGTACATCCGCCGCCAGCCGAAGGCCGGTGGCGGCCGCTACGGCATCATCGAGGACTACGGCGGCCACGGCATCGGCACCGAGATGCACATGGACCCGCACCTGCTGAACTACGTCGACCGGCGCCGCGGCAAGGGTCCCAAGCTGGTCCCCGGCTTCTGCCTCGCCATCGAGCCGATGGTCTCGCTCGGCACCCCGAAGACCGAGGTCCTCCCGGACGACTGGACGGTCATCACCACCGACGGCACCTGGTCCTCCCACTGGGAGCACTCCGTCGCCCTCACGGAGCAGGGACCGCTGGTCCTGACGGCTCCGGACGGCGGCAAGGCGAAGCTCGCGGAGCACGGGATCACGGCAGCTCCGGACCCGCTCGCATGACGACATTCGCTTAAAGATCACCGCGATGGGGCACACTTCCTCGATTCGTCTTTCCGGGTGCGCTGACGTAGACTGACTCGTCGGCTCTCGTGCACCCGCATGTCCGCATGCGCCCGTAAGGGAAAGCAAAGGGAGTCGATCAAGGTAGTCGATTCGAAGGGCGAAGCGTGGCCAAGAAGCAAGGTGCCATCGAGATCGAGGGCACTGTCGTCGAGTCTCTTCCGAACGCCATGTTCAAGGTCGAGCTCCAGAACGGCCACCAGGTCCTGGCGCACATCAGCGGCAAGATGCGTATGCACTACATCCGTATCCTCCCTGACGACCGGGTCGTGGTGGAGCTGTCTCCGTACGACCTGACGCGTGGCCGGATCGTCTACCGGTACAAGTAGATCTTGCCTTTGCCCCGCTTCCCGCGGGGTGGTGGCACTGACCCGGAGAACCTCACCCCATGAAGGTCAAGCCGAGCGTCAAGAAGATCTGCGACAAGTGCAGGGTGATCCGCCGTCACGGTCGGGTCATGGTCATCTGCGAGAACCCGCGCCACAAGCAGCGCCAGGGCTGACGCACGACCCACCCTCTGCACTCCGCAGAACTTCGCGCGACGCGAGCTGAACATGTTCATACGCAGGGCCCAGGCATCGCGAGTGATCGCCTGATACCCCCGGTTCGGAGGCCGGGGACCCAGGCCGTACCTAATCTTCGCTGCGTTCATCGAACAGCGTGAAGAGGCCGGCGGCTGGGATTCGGTTCTGTGGAAGACCTCCGAAGATCAACTGGAGCCATTGAATGGCACGCGTTTCCGGTGTTGACATCCCGCGCGAAAAGCGTGTGGAGGTCGCCCTGACCTACGTGTTCGGCATCGGCCGGACCCTTTCCCAGCTCACGCTGGCCGAGACCGGCATCAACCCGAACACCCGGGTTCGCGACCTCTCCGAGGAGGAGCTGGTCGCGATCCGCGAGTACGTCGACAACAACATCAAGACCGAGGGTGACCTCCGTCGCGAGATCCAGGCCGACATCCGCCGCAAGGTGGAGATCGGCTGCTACCAGGGTCTCCGTCACCGTCGCGGTCTGCCTGTCCGCGGTCAGCGCACCAGCACGAACGCTCGCACCCGCAAGGGCCCGCGTCGCGCCATCGCCGGTAAGAAGAAGCCGGGCAAGAAGTAGTCCTCAGCGGACGCTTGACCAAGCGGTCTTCGCTGTAGGACCGACCACCTCCCTGTAGGAGAAATAGATGCCCCCCAAGGGTCGTCAGGGCGCTGCCAAGAAGGTGCGCCGCAAGGAAAAGAAGAACGTCGCTCACGGCCACGCGCACATCAAGAGCACGTTCAACAACACGATCGTCTCGATCACGGACCCCTCGGGCAACGTGATCTCCTGGGCCTCCGCCGGCCACGTCGGCTTCAAGGGCTCGCGCAAGTCGACCCCCTTCGCCGCGCAGATGGCCGCCGAGTCGGCCGCCCGCCGCGCGCAGGAGCACGGCATGCGCAAGGTTGACGTCTTCGTGAAGGGCCCGGGCTCCGGTCGCGAGACCGCGATCCGCTCCCTCCAGGCCACTGGTCTCGAGGTCGGCTCCATCCAGGACGTCACCCCCACCCCGCACAACGGCTGCCGTCCGCCCAAGCGCCGCCGCGTCTGAGGCTCGGTTGTCTTGAGGTTGCGGGCGGTACGGCTCTTCGGAGGCGTGCCGCCCGTACCCTTGCAGAAGTAACGACATCGGGCTAACGCCTGGTGAGCAAGGGCGTCAAATAGCGGGCGCCCCTGACTGAAGGATCGCAACATGCTGATTGCTCAGCGTCCCTCGTTGACCGAAGAGGTCGTCGACGAATTCCGCTCCCGGTTCGTGATCGAGCCGCTGGAGCCGGGCTTCGGCTAC
>NZ_JBIAHG010000050.1:0-39279 GCF_042870385.1 Streptomyces sp. NPDC006602
TTCCCGCACCGCAAGGCCAAGGACCGTACCGCCAACCACCAGCGCGCTGTGGAGAAAGTCGCCGAACTGCACGGCAAGGTGCGTCGCCAGCGCCTTGACCACGCGCACAAGACAGCGCTCGGTCTGGTCCGCGCACACGACGTCATCGCGCACGAAGACCTCAAGATCCGCAACATGAGCAAGGCCCCCGCACCGAAGCCCGACCCCGATCAGCCGGGCGCGTTCCTGCCCAACGGGGCCGCCGCGAAGGCCGGACTCAACACGTCGATCAACGATGCCGGATGGGGGGTGTTCCTGACGATCCTGCACGCCAAGGCTGAAAGCGTCGGACGGGAAGTGATCGCCGTGGACCCCCGCAACACCTCCCGCACCTGCCCCGAATGCGGGCACACCGCCAAGGAGAACCGGCCCACACAGGAAAAGTTCCACTGCGTCGCCTGCGGCCACCACGCGCACGCCGACACCGTGGCAGCCGCCAACGTTCTACGGGCCGGGCTGGTCCGTCGCAAGGCCAACCCGGCATAGCGAGAAGCCCCCGGCTTCAGCCGGGGGAGGAGTCACGGATCCGTGTCGAGGAGGCGATGGTGCTCGGAAAGGGCACGTGGTTGTTCGTGGGTGCCATGGTTGTGGCCTGGATGGTGCTTTCCGGCCCCAGTGCCCCGAGCGGAGCCCTCGACGCCGGATCACTGCCCGCCGAAGCCGTCAGAGACGTCGTACCGAACCGGGTCATGACGTGGAACCTCTGCAACCCCTGCGAGACGGGCAACGACGACCGGGCGGCGGAGATCGCCACGTTCGCGCCCCAGGTCGTCGGCTTGCAGGAAGCGTGCGTGGGTGACGTCGAGCAGATCCGGGACTATCTGGAGAACCTTCACGGGCTCGTCTACCACGTCGAGTACGGGGCGGTCCTGAGGAACTGGGGCCGTTGCGGGGGAGCGCCGTGGAATCCGGGCGGCTACGGCCAGGCGATCCTCTCGGCGGCGCCGATGACCGACGTCGTCACCGAGGAGTATCCCGACGGCGGCTCCGAGGACCGTGGGTACATGGCGGTCACCACCACGGTGGCCGGCCGCCCGGTCCGGGTTTTCAACACCCACCTCGCCGAACGACGTCAGGAGGCGGTCCGGGCGGACCAGGTCGCCGTACTCGCCAAAGAGGTCGCCAGGCACGACCCCGCGATCGTCATCGGCGACTTCAACGCCGTGCCGGACGCCTCCGAACTCACGAGGATGTGGAAACTGGCCGCGGACGCGGACCCCCAGTGCCACCCCTCACCGACCGCCACCTGCGAGCCGACCACCGACTGGCAGAGCAAGTTCGACTACGTCTTCCTGCGAGGTTACGTCCCCCTCAACCGCCGTGTGCATCCGAACGCGGCCTCGGACCACCACGTGCTGTACGCCGACCTGGACCCGGCGTAGGCGGGCAATCGGGCCGCTGCTCAAAAGAAGCCCTGCTCGTACTTCCGGCCAGGGCGGTGGCACCGGCGGCCAACACAACCCCTGTGGAGCCCTGGGGCGCACATCGATCTCACCTTCGCCCACTCCGATCAGCGATTCCGGCGGTCCTGCTCCTTGTGCGGTGACCCCGCCGACCGCTGTTCCTGGCGCGTCGGCGTACGCCGCACCGAGGACTCCCGCGGCCCTCGTGGACTGCCGCCCTGCGGAGATCGTCAGGGGCCCTGTACCGGAACGCGTAACGCTTGATCCCCTACACCACGACACGGCAACGCCGGTGCGTTAAGGATGTGTGCGCCCTGTCAAGAGGGCGGGACTTCTGGTAGTTCGCATGGTGTCGAAGCCATTGCGAGTGTCCCGGAGGTCCCGTTGCCGCAGAATTCTGTCAGCGTCAGGTCTGGCGAGACAGCCCTGGACGTGTACGCGCCTGGCCACCTGGGCGAGTTGACCGAGATCATCGACCCTGAGTTGGTCGACGCGGTTAGGACACCGGTGTCCGACAGCAGCGGCTGCGGCTGCTCCCGGCGCGCGTCGTGGTGTACTTCGTGCTGGCCCTCGCCTTCTTCGAGCGATCCTCTTACCAGGCGGTATGGGCCAAGCTCACGGCGGGACTGGGCAGCGTGCCCGTGGCCCACCCGTGTGCCTCGTCGCTGGCCGGTGCCCGGCGCCGGCTGGGAAGCGGACCGCTGCGCCACCTGTTCTCGATCCTGGCCGGCCCCGTGGCCGACCACCGCCAGTCCTGCGCCTTCTACCAGGGCCTGCGCCTGGTCGCCGTGGACGGCACCACCCTGTCCGCTCCCGACGAGGAAGCGGTGACCTGGCACTTTCGCAAACACATCGGCAGGGTCCGCGCGTTCGGCTACCCGCTGGTGCGCCTGGTGGCCCTCGTGGAGTGCGGCACACGGGCTCTGGTGGACGTGGTCTTCGGACCCGACGACGTCCTTCGCCGTCATGGCCGACGAGGCCGGGTTCCAGGCGCCGTGGGTGGCCCGTGACCGCGAAATCTGCAATCTCGTACGTCGCGGTCGCCGCCAGGACGCGAGGGATGCCCTGAGGCTCTACCTCGACGACTCCGAACGCCAGGTGCTGGACGCCGTGCGCGCGGACTCCCGGACGAAAGGCACGACCCCATGACCTCGCAGTCTTCCAAGGCCGCAGCCGCCTACCAGGCGACCGAGGGCGGCGCCCTCGACGTCGACCGAGCGTTCTACGGCCGCTTCGCGGGCGTACGCCACGAACTGGTGGAAGCCTTCGAGATACCGATCCGCTCCGGCCGCGCCTGGACCGTTCCGCAGGGCCACCTTTGTCGCATCGTCACCATCGAGGGACCGCAGGTCGGCGACCTCAACGTGTGGAACCTCCACGATCCGCGCGAACGCACGGACCCGCCAGCTGCAGCGGGCGCACATCTCCACGTACGACCGGGTGTGGTCCAACCTGCCTTTCCTGCGACCACTGTTCACGGTCACGGCCGACAGCCTCGCCGACTACGGTGTCGACGCCGATGGCGGTCGCGTGCACGACCTGTTGGGCACGCGATGCGACCCGTACGTCAACCGTATGCTCACCGGCGAGGACTTCGACTTCCACTGTCACTCGAACCTCGTACGGGCCGTCCTGCCGTACGGTCTCACCGAGTTCGACGTGCACGCCGTACTGAATGTCTTCCAGTGCACCGGACTCAACGCCGACGATCAGTACTTCATGAAGGACTGCCCCGCGTGCGAGGGGGACTACTTCGAGTTCTTCGCCGAGACCGACCTGCTGTGCGCCCTGTCCACGTGCCCCGGCGGGGACTTGTCGGTCCCCTTGTGGGGCCCCGACGCGCGCGACCCCCTGGACGTGTGCCGCCCCCTCGGCGTCGAGATCCACCGCCCGGACAGCGCCCTGCTGGACGGCTGGACCCCGCCGGGCCGGGCCGCCTACCGCAATCTGCATGGCATCCGGCGGCCGGAGTGGAGCGAGTCGGAGGCGCCCTCCTGAGCATCCGGTGCCCCTCCTTCTCGGGCTGTGCCATAGCAGCCGAGGCGGGTGAGCTGCTCCCGGACGTCAAATGTCAACGCCGATAAGCAAATCCTGACCAGCGTCGTTGACGTCCCGTCGGAGATGCTCAGGCGTCCTCGACCCAGGTTGACAGCTTTAGGCCGGTTCCCTAGTGTCCTCTGCCATACAAGCTGTGGCAGGCCGCGCGTGGGAACCACGGGCGGGTTGAGGAGCTCGACGAACTGCTCAGCGCCCCCACGTGAGGCGCCGCGGAGTCGCTGCCGCGCCGTACAACCGCGAGCAATTCAGGGGTGGCGAGTCGACGCATAAGGTCGGCAACAAGCGACCGAAACAACTCGTACTCGTTGTCCGGGTCGCAGACAGCATCTCGACAGCACTGACAGCTGCGTAGTGCGAATTCACTACTGCCAGGTGGATTGTGCGACCAAAGCGACCCAATCCGCCAGCTGGGGCCGCTTCTTTGGCGTGTCTTCTTCCTACCCCGCAGTACGGTCACAGTTCAATTCCGAAACACAATGAGTACGTTGGAAGGTGTTCTCTCGTAACACAGGCACTCCAAATTCCCCACTACCTGCGGTGATGAGGAGTGGGATGTCCAGATCAGCCAAGATTTTCGCCACGGTTGCGGTGGCCGGGCTCGCATTGAGCGCCTGCGGAGGCAATGCCTCGGGCGGCTCGGACGACAACTCGTCGAGCGGTGACCCGCTCGTCATCGGTGTGGACCTGCCACTTCAGGGAGCATCGAAGGACGCGTCCGAGTCGACGGTCAACGCGATGCAGCTCTACCTGGACCAGATAGCCGGCAAAGCCGGAAAGTACAAGGTGAAGCTCAAGGTCTACGACGACTCGACGGCCGCCAAGGGCGCCTGGGACGACGCGACGTGCGCCAAGAACGCGCAGGACCACGTGGCCAACTCCGAAGAGGTCGCGGTCATGGGCACCTACAACTCCGGCTGCGCGAAGCTCGAGGCACCGGTTCTGAACCAGGACCCGAGCGGCCCCATGCTGATGGTGTCCCACGCGAACACCAACCCCGGTCTGACAAAGGCATGGGACCCGGGTGAGCCGGAGAAGTATTTCCCGTCCGGAAAGCGCAATTACGCGCGTGTCATTGCGACCGACGACTACCAGGGCGCGGCGGGAGCCCAGTTCGCCGCCAAGGACCTCGGCGTCAAGAAATGCTACGTCCTCAATGACAACCAGACCTACGGTCAGGGAGTCGCCAAGGCGTTCGCGGACGAGGCGAAGAAGCAGGGCATCCAGGTGCTCGGCAACCAGGCCTGGGACCTCAAGCAGCCCAACTACACTGCGCTGTTCACCAGCATCAAGGCGACGAACCCGGACTGCGTCTATCTCGGCGGCATCTTCGACAACAACGGCGGCCAGCTGGTCAAGGACAAGGTCAAGGTCCTCGGCGACAACTCCAAGGTGAAGCTCATCGCCCCCGACGGCTTCAGCGGTTACCCGGACTTCGACAAGCTGGCCCAGGCCCAGGGCTCGTACCTCACCTTCGCGGGCCTGACCACCACGACCCTGCGCGAGCAGGGCGGCGTCGGCGCGAAGCTGCTCGACGCCTTCAAGAAGAAGTACGGCGCCGACCCGGCCACCAACTACGCGCTCTACGCGGTAGAGGCGCTGCAGGTGATCCTGAAGGCGATCGAGGGATCCGACGGCACCCGGAAGAGCATCACGGAGCAGGTCTTCTCGGGCAGCGGGATCAGCATCCCGGCCGACAAGTCGGCCGTGGGCAAGAAGCTCACCATCTCCCCGAAGACCGGTGACGTCGACGTCCTGGACATCTCGGTGATCAACGTCAAGAACAACACCGAGAACTTCCTGAAGCCGTGGCCCGTCACCAGCTGACCTGAGGCCCCGCGGGGCGGGCGGCATCCGACCGGGTGCCGCCCGCCCGGGACCGGCTTTGCGGCCGGCCCTCCGCATCGTCACCCCACCCCTCGCGAGGACCTTCATGGCAGCAACTGCTACCAGCGTCGTGGTGCCCTCCACGATCGACCGCAAGGCGGTCTTCCAACGCTATGCCACGTACGTCATCCTTCTCGGCGTCGTCGTCTGGCTGGCCGTCAACCTGATCCACTCACCGTCACAGTTCTTCTCGGCGGGTGCTGAGGGATTCAGCAACGGGATGCTCTACGCGCTCATAGCGCTCGGCTACACCCTCGTCTACGGCATCATCGAGCTGATCAACTTCGCCCACGGCGACCTGTTCATGCTCGGAGCCCTCTTCAGCGGATTCCTCCTGACCACCGTCATGGGCGCGGACCAGTCCAACCTCCTCGGCTGGGTGCTCTTCCTCGTCACGCTGGTTGCCACCATGGCCTTCTGCGGCGGCGTCAACGTGACCCTGGAGTTCGTGGCCTACCGGCGCCTGCGGCGGGCTCCCAAGCTGGCCCCGCTGATCACCGCGGTCGGCATGAGCTTCATCCTGCAGTTCGTCGGCCTGAAGTGGAACGGCTCGACGCCCAAGCAATGGCCCTCCGTACTCCCCGAAGGAGATTTCGGCTTCGGCGACTTCAAGGTCGACTACAGTCTGCTGGCCGTCGTCGCGGTGACCGTGCCGGTCCTGCTGCTGCTGAGGTGGGTGGTCACCAGCACCAGGCAGGGCAAGGCGATGCGGGCCGTCGCCCAGGACCAGGACGCCGCCCGGCTGATGGGCGTCAACGTCAACCGGACCATCTCCTTCACGTTCCTGCTCGGCGGGGCGCTGGCCGGTACGGCCGGCGTCATGTACCAGCAGGTCGTGGGCACCACGGCGTACAACCTGGGGTACCAGATGGGGCTCATCGCCTTCACCTCCGCGGTTCTCGGGGGCATCGGCAACATCACCGGCGCCGTGCTGGGCGGCCTGCTCATCGGTGTCATCCAGGGTTTCAACGACGGCCTGCCCTACGGGTTCGGACAGCGTTGGTCCCAGAGCGTCGTCTTCACCATCCTCATCCTGCTGATGGTCTTCAAGCCCGAAGGCCTGCTGGGCCGACCGACCACGGAGAAGGTGTAGCCATGGCTTCCGAGGCTCCGAGCCGGGCACGGCGGACGCCGGGCCTGGCCATACCGCACCGCATGCGCTGGCCGCTCGGGTACACCGCGGTGGCGCTGCTGGTGTTCCTGGCGTACTACTACTGGATCCCGAACCTGGGTCCCGACGGCCAGACGTTCTTCCGTAACTGGCTGCCGCTCACCTCGGTCAACGAGGCGCTGGTCTGGGTGATCTGCGCGCTCGGCCTGAACATCGTGGTCGGCTACGCC
Source organism: Streptomyces sp. NPDC006602 (assembly GCF_042870385.1). NCBI lineage: Bacteria > Bacillati > Actinomycetota > Actinomycetes > Kitasatosporales > Streptomycetaceae > Streptomyces > Streptomyces sp. NPDC006602. The sequence continues at coordinate 6,726 of NZ_JBIAHG010000050.1, forward strand.
GGCCTGCTCGACCTGGGCTTTGTCGCCTTCTGGGCGCTGGGCGGCTACACCGCCGGCTGGCTGATGTCCAGCTTCTTCTACCAGGTCAACGTCCATGTCTTCGGCGGAGCTCTGGGCACCGTTCCCGGTATCCACGTCAGTTTCTGGCTGGTGCTCCTCGTCGCCGGCGCGTTCTGCGCGATGTGGGGCGTGATCATCGGCGCGCCCACCCTTCGGCTGAAGAGCGACTACCTCGCGCTGGTGACGCTCGGTTTCGGCGAGATCATCCCCCAGGTCTTCACCAACGGCGACGACATCGGCGGCTTCAACCTGACGAACGGCACCAAGGGCATCACCCCGGTCGACCCGATCGGCATCGGCTCCACCAAACTCGGGCCGTTCGACCTGGTGTGGAAATACCTGATCTTCGTGGGGATCGCCGCCGTCGTCGTCTTCATCTCACTGCGGCTGCGCGAGGGCCGGCTCGGCCGCGCCTGGCTGGCCATCCGGGAGGACGAGCTCGCCGCGAGCATGATGGGCGTGCCACTCATGCGCACCAAGCTCTCCGCCTATGCCGTCGGCGCGGTGGCGGGAGGCCTGGCGGGCGTCGCCTTCGCCACGCACGTCGGAGGCGTCCTGCCGGACCGGTTCAACTTCTCCATCTCCATCACCCTGCTGGCCATGGTCGTGCTCGGCGGCATGGGCAACGTGTGGGGGGTCATCCTCGGCGCCCTCATCCTCGCCTGGGTCAACTCGACCGGCCTGCCCCAGTTCGGGACGTCCTTCAACGAGCAGTTCGGGACGGACATCAACTTCCCGTCGTACAACTACCTGCTGTTCGGCGGCATCCTCGTTCTGATGATGCTGTTCCGCCGTGAGGGCATCCTGCCGGAGTCGCGGACCAGGCTGGTGCTGCACGAACCCAGCCGGACCGACATGGAGTCGCTGCACGCCGACCTGGAGGCGCCCGCCCCCGAGTTGGACGAACCGCAGCGGACCGCTGTGTCCGACGCATCGGAGGAGACCGCTGTGGCCGACGGACCGGAGAAGGCCGTCGTGGCCGATGGACTGGGGGAGAAGGCATGACGACGACCCCTCAGACGGCGCCGCAGGACGCCGTCACGAGCGTGAAACTGCAAGCCGACCACATCACGGTGAAGTTCGGCGGCCTCGTCGCCGTCAACGACGTGAGCTTTACCATCCCGGACCAGTCCGTCGTGAGCCTGATCGGGCCCAACGGCGCGGGCAAGACGACGTTCTTCAACGTGCTCACGGGCCTGTACCGGGCGACGAGCGGACGGGTGGTACTGGGCGACAAGGACGTCACCAATCTCGTGCCGCACCGGATCGCCGCCCTCGGTATGGCCCGTACGTTCCAGAACATCCGGCTCTTCGGACTGATGACGGCCGAGGAGAACGTCAAGGTCGCCATGCACTCCAAGCTGAAGTCGGGGCCCTTCCACACGATCGTGCGCACCCGACGGCAGCGCCGCGAGGAGAAAGAAGCCCAGGACACCGCCCGGGAGTTGCTGGACTTCGTCGGCATCGGCAAGGTCGCGGGCGAGTACGCACGCAATCTGTCCTACGGCGACCAGCGGCGACTGGAGGTCGCACGGGCGCTGGCACTCGACCCGACGGTCCTGCTCCTGGACGAGCCGACCGCCGGCATGAACCCCCAGGAGTCGGGCCGGTTCGCCGAGTTCGTCCACCGGGTGCGGGCCGAGAAGGACCTCTCGGTCCTGCTCATCGAGCACGACATGAGCGTCGTCATGCAGGTCTCCGACCGGATCACCGTGCTCGACAGAGGAGAGAAGATCGCCGAAGGCGGCCCGGACGACATCAGGTCCGACACCCGGGTCATCGAGGCGTACCTCGGCAAGTCCGGAAGGGACAAGACCATATGAGCGGCGCCGCCGGCGTGATCGACACGCGCGAACCGATGCTCGAACTCGACGAGATCCACGTCTACTACGGCAACATCGCCGCGGTGAAGGGCTTGTCACTGACCGTCTACCCGGGCGAGATCGTCACTCTGATCGGCTCGAACGGCGCGGGCAAGTCCACCACCCTGCGGGCCATTTCGGGCCTGCTGCCGGTCCGCGGGGGCACGATGACCTTCCAGGGCCGGAAACTCAACGGCGTGCCCGATCACGAAGTCGTCCGACGTGGCATCGCCCACTCCCCGGAGGGGCGGCGCATCTTCCCCCGGATGACCGTCGACGAGAACCTCGACATGGGCGCGTTCCTGCGCAAGGACAAGGAAGGGATCGCCGAAGACCGGGAGATGATCCTGGAACTCTTCCCCCGGCTCCGGGAGCGGCTCCACCAGAAGGCCGGCACCATGTCCGGCGGTGAGCAGCAGATGCTCGCCGTCGGACGGGCGATGATGGCGAAGCCGCAACTGCTCCTGCTCGACGAGCCTTCCATGGGCCTCGCTCCGGTGCTCGTCGACGTCATCTTCGAAACCATCGCCCGGATCCGCGAGCAGGGCACCACCGTCCTGCTGGTGGAACAGAACGCCCTGGCCGCACTCGAAGTCGCGGACCGCGCCTACGTCCTGGAGTCCGGTGCACTGAAAGTCCAAGGACCCGCAGACGAGTTGGCCGAGGACGAGGAGATTGTCAAGGCATACCTCGGCGGCTGAGGGAGGCGCTCTCGTGCAGGCGATACCGTCCATGACGCGAGCGCACCGACTCGGCCTGCTGATGGGTACCGTCTCCGCCGTCCTGGTCGGTGTGTCCTTCGTGGCGAGCAGCAAGATGGCGCACTATCCGTTCCTGGGTGGACAGGCGGTCCGCTACGCCCTGGGGTTCCTGTTGCTGGCCGCGTTCTGTGTGTGGCGCAACTGGGCACCGGTCCGACGACTGACCCCACGGCTGTGGGCGCGGCTCACTCTGGTGACGGCGGCGGGCCTGGTCGGTTTCAACGTGGCGGTTCTCTCCGCCGAGCGCACGGCAGAGCCCGCCGTTCCGGGCGTCGTCGTGGGGTGTACGCCGGTCGTGGTGGCGATCCTGGCTCCGCTGATGGAGTCCCGGCGCCCCTCCGGATGCTCTCGATGATGCCCGCCTTCTCCAGCATGGCGATGTAGGTCATCATGCCCGCGACCAGCAGCAGGGTGGACCAGCTGACGCCGTCCACGGCCTTCTCCTGCCGCTTCATGTCCACCAGAGCCAGCAGGGCACCGGCCGCCAGAGCCAGGAAGCCGATCTCCAGATGGAAGCCGAGAGCGCCGACCACGAGGGCCACCAAGCAGGCGAGGGTGAGCCACTGGCGCCTGTCGGGCCTGCCGGACACGGCGAGGTCCTCGTCCTCGGCCGCATCCTCGGATCCCTCGGCCAGCGGGGCAGGGCGCTTGGCGAGCCGTGCGTAGGTGAGTGCCGAGAGCACCAGGTTGATCAGGAAGCTGGCGCTGAACAGCGTCACCGCGGAGACCTGCAGTTCGGTCTTGTCGACCAGGCCGAGCACCAGCGCACCGGAAACGGCGAGCGGGGAGAACGCGCCCGCGTGCCCGCCGCTGATCAACATCATGCCGACGACCAGCGGGTTGAGCTTGTAGCGGTAGGCGAAGTTCATGCCGATCGGCGCGAGGATCGCGACCGCCGCTGGTGTGAACGTACCGAACGCCGTCAGCAGGGCGGCCACCAGGAACAGCACCCAGGTTGGGGGTGCTGACCACCGCCGGCCCGCTGCCCGAGCAGGGGGTTGGGAATTGCTGCCGGTGTACTGAGCAGAAGTGACTTCTGGTGAGCGTGAGTGAGTGCCGGGGCTGGATGCGGTGGTTCATCTGCGCGCCAGGAGGGTACGCCGGCGGGGGTGTGCTGTGGCCTGCGGTTTCGGCAGGGGAACGGGAGTTCTCGGGTCGAATGGGTGACCTTTGCGGGGGCGGCTCGTTGACTTCGGTGACGGGGATCCTGCCCCGCTGGCCCACCTGGCCAACGCCTCCCACGGCCGGTATCTGCTGGACGCCACCGTGGCGTTCCAGCACCGCGGTCAGGAGTGGCGTGACCGGATCACCGCGTACCGGGCGGTGGCCTACCGCATCCACCACGACGTGCTCCGGGGCCGCTGGTATGTGACCGCGTCCTGGCAGCGCGCCGCCACCCCCGTCCTGCCGCTTCAGGCGGCCCTGGCGCGGGGGGTGGTGGCAGTGGACATGAACGACGACCACCTCGCCGCCTGGCACCTGGACGTGCACGGCAACCCGGTCGGCGAACCCCAGCGGTTCTTCTACAACCTGTCGGGCAGTACCGAGCACCGGGACGCGCAGATTCGCCACGCGCTGACCCGGCTGCTGCACCACACCCGCCGGTGCGGGGCCGCCGCGATCGCCATCGAAGACCTCGACTTCGCGGCGGAGAAGGGCCATGAGCAGCATGGCCGCAACAAGCGCTTCAGGCGGCTGCTGTCCCGTTTCCCGATCGCGAAGCTCAGGGCCCGGCTGGTGTCGATGGCCGCCGAACAGAACGTGGCGGTCGTCGCGGTCGACCCGGCCTACACCAGCCGCTGGGGTGCCCAGCACTGGCAGAAGCCCCTGACCACCCCACGACGCACAACGTCCCGGCACGATGCGGCGAGCATCGCGGTCGGGCGACGCGCCCTCGGGCATCCGATCCGGCGACGGACGGCACCGCCCCACGACGACCAGAGTGATCGTGGTGGGCATCGGACCGTCCAGGCCCGACCGGACACCCGCAGGCGTGAGGAAACCCGCCCCCACCCGCCCGGACCGCGCACCAGATGCGCGCCGCCCGGTAGTGGAGCGAAAGCGGGCGACCAGGGTGCCCAACACCGTTCGGGACACCCGGCTGAGCAAGAGGTCTGGCAACAGCACTCACTCCCGCTCAGCCTGTAGGAACGGTGGTGTCCCGTCTCTTCGGGGTGCAGGGGCTGGTGTTGCTGACGCCGCCCGACGGGCCGTTCCCTCCGGGCAGAACGGTGGCTCGCGAAGTGCTGGCCGGGCACCCGCTGATCATTTGTGCAGCGGGGCACGGCCGGGCGGGCCTATGCGGACGACCTACGCGAGCACGGTGTCGAGTTCACCGTCGCGGCCGAGACGGAACATCGGGTGTCGGTGCTGCCGATGGTGCCGGAGGGGATGGGGCTGGCGGTAGTGACCGACCCTGGCGGCGGACGGCGGAGCGGGCGGGCGCCCTGGTGCTCGATCTGGAACCGAACGCCGAGCTGCGCATCGCGCTGATCAGCCGCCGCGGCCCGCTGTCCCCGGCGGCGATGGCCTTCCTGGACGGAGCGCTGACGGAACCGCGAAAAGGCCGCCTTATAAGGCCACCTTATAAGGTGCATCGGGATTGTGTCTTGGACGCGCTGCCCGGCCCGCTGCTGCAATCGCTCCTATGACGAACCAGAACCACCGCATCGCCCTCATCCCCGGTGACGGCATCGGGACCGAGGTCCTGCCGCCGCCCGGCGATTCCCGAAGGTGCCAGTCCCCTTCCACAACGGCACAGCCTGGTTCCTGCCGTTCGGCGGCGCCTACTACAAGGCGAAGGACAAGTCGTTCTGAGCCGAACCGACGGCGGTGACACTGCGCGGACTTTCCGCGACGTGGTCGTGGCAAGTCCCTACCGCTCTGGCGGGTCGTGCTCGCTCGCCCCTTGCTGCACCCCACGCACACGCACGCCTGGATGCTCCGAGAGAAGGCCCGGCCTGCCATGACCGCCGTAGCTCACCGCAGCGAGCACGACCTGCTCGGCCACCGCGACATACCCGCCGAGGCGTACTGGGGCATCCACACCCTGCGCGCCAGGGAGAACTTCGCCATCACGGGGACGCCGATTGCCGCCTACCCGCACCTGATCGACGCTCTGGCCGCCGTGAAGGAGGCCTCCGCCCTGGCGAACGAGGAACTCGGCCTGCTGGAGCCGATGAAGGCCGCCGCCATTGGGGAGGCGTGCCGTGAGATCTGTGACGGCAAGCTGCACGACCAGTTCGTCGTCGACGTCATCCAGGGCGGTGCGGGCACCTCGACCATCATGAACGCCAACGAGGTGATCGCCAACCGGGCGCTGGAGCTGCTGGGGCACGCCAGGGGGGAGTACGGGTACCTGCACCCGAATGAGGACGTCAACCTCAGCCAGTCCACCAACGACGTCTATCCGACCGCCGTCAAGATCGCGACCGTGTACGCGGTGCGCGGGCTGCTGAAGGCGATGGCGGTGCTGCAGGACGCTTTCGCGGCCAAGGCGGTGGAGTTCCGTGACGTGCTGAAGATGGGCCGCACCCAGCTGCAGGACGCCGTGCCGATGGCGCTGGGGCAGGAGTTCTCGGCGTACGCGGTCATGCTGGAGGAGGACCGCAGCCGGCTGGCGGAGGCGGTGGAGCTGATCCACGAGATCAACCTGGGCGCCACGGCGATCGGCACCGGCCTGAATGCTCCTGCCGGATACGCCGAGGCGGCGCGGCGCCACCTGTCGCAGATCACCGGGCTTTCGCTGGTGACCGCGGTCAACCTGGTGGAGGCGACCCAGGACTGCGGGGCGTTCGTGCAGATGTCCGGTGTGCTCAAGCGGATCGCGGTCAAGCTCTCCAAGAGCTGCAACGACCTGCGTCTCTTGTCGTCCGGACCGCGCGCGGGTCTGAACGAGATCAATCTGCCGCCGGTGCAGGCCGGTTCGAGCATCATGCCCGGCAAGGTCAACCCGGTGATCCCCGAGGTCGTCAACCAGGTCGCCTTCGAGGTGATCGGCAACGACGTCACCATCACCATGGCCGCTGAGGCCGGGCAGCTCCAGCTCAACGCCTTCGAGCCGGTCATCCTGCATTCCCTCTCGCAGAGCATCACGCACCTTCAGCGCGCGTGCCTGACCCTGGCCGAGCGGGTGCGTCGCGGGGATCACGGCCAACACCGAGGCGCTGCGAGCGGCGGTGGAGAACTCAATCGGCCTGGTCACCGCCCTCAACCCGTACATCGGCTACGAGGCGGCCACCGGCATCGCCAAGGAGGCCCTCGCCACCGGACGCGGAGTCGCCGAACTCGTCCTGGACAAGGGCCTCCTGCCCGTCGGCACCCTCGCCGAGCTGCTCCGTCCCGAGGTCGTCGCGGGACCCGGTCAAGCCCTGGTGTGACGTGATCAAGCGCGACCTCGACTGACGTTCCCCCCTCAACTACTCATAACAGGTCAGGAATTCGCCATGTCTCTACCCCTTCATGCCCAGACGCGGCCCGTGCCCGAGGCCGCGGTGCTGGAAGGGCTGCCCCCGGTCCGCGAGGTGAGCGCCGCGGAAGTGGCCGCCCGCATATCCGACGGCCCCCGTCTCGTCGTCCTCGACGACGACCCGACCGGCACTCAGACGGTCGCCGACGTGCCCGTCCTGACTTTCTGGACGGTTGACGACCTGCGCTGGGCGCTGCGCCAGGACAGCGCCGTCTTCTTCGTCCTCACCAATACCCGCAGCCTGTCCCCTGAGGACGCGGCCGCCCGCAACCGCGAGGTGGTTCGCGCCCTGCACGCGGCGTCGGCGGCCGAGGGCACGGATTACGTCCTGGCCAGCCGTGGGGACTCGACGCTGCGCGGCCACTTCCCGCTGGAGACCGATGTCCTCGCCGAAGAGCTGACCGAGTTGGACGGCAAAGCTCCGCACGGAGTGGTACTGGTCCCCGCCTACATCGAGGCGGGCCGGCTGACCGTCGGCTCCAGCCACTGGATGCGGACGGCCGACGGGCTGCTGCCGGTCGGCGAGAGCGAGTTCGCCCGTGACGCCACCTTCGGCTACCGCAGATCGTCGCTGCCCGAGTGGGTCGAGGAGAAGACGGGCGGACGCATACCCGCGGACGAGGTCCTGCCCGTCACCCTGGACGACCTGCGATCTGGGGGCCCGGCGCACACGGCGCGGCTGCTGTCCTCGCTGCGCCGCGGACGCACGGCCGTGGTCGACGCGGTGTGCGACGACGACCTGCGGGTGCTGGCCCTGGCCCTCGCGGAGGCGGAGGAGAACGGCACACGGCTGCTGTACCGGGTCGGGCCGTCCTTCGTCAGGGCCCGCGCCGGACAGGCGGCGCGGGCACCGCTCACCCCGGCCGAACTGCGCCCGCTGCGCGGGGACGCACCGCACGGTCTCATCGTCGTGGGGTCTCATGTCGCGCTTACGACACGGCAGTTGGACCGGCTGCGGGATCGAGGCGGGATCACCGAGTACGAGCTGGACGTGGCCCTGCTGCTCGACGCGGAGCGGCGTGACGCCCACATCGCCGAGGTCGCGGCCGCGGCCGCCGGCGCGCTGGACTCGGCGGACGCCGTGATCCGCACCTCTCGTGTGCTGGTGGCGGGTGCCGACGCGGACGACAGTCTGGCGATCTCCCGCCGGGTCTCCGCCGCGCTCGTGGAGGCCGTGCGCAGGGTCAACGCCACCCGGCGGGCCGCCTTCGTCGTCGCCAAGGGCGGCATCACCTTCAGCGACACCGCCACCCGTGGCCTTCAGATCCGCCGTGCCTGGGCCCGGGGCACGCTGCTACCCGGCATCGTCTCGCTCTGGGAGCCCGTGGACGGCCCCACCGCCGGCATCCCCTACATCGTCTTCGCCGGGAACGTCGGTGACGCCGACGCGCTCGCCGACGCCCTCGACCTGCTGAGGAGTGCCTGATGCTGCTGCACGGAACCGATGCCCTGAAGGAGGCCGCGGCCGCCGGTCACGCCCTGGCGGGGTTCGTCGCCTACAACCTGGAGACGGTCCAGGGCATCACGGCCGCCGCCGAGGAAGCTGGACGGCCGGTCGTCATCCAGGCGGGCTCCAGCCCCTTCAAGCACGCCGGGCGCGAGGCCCTGATGCGGCTGGCGCTGGACGCGGCTGCGCGCTCCGTCGCCCCGCTGGGTGTGCACCTCGACCACAGCCGGGACCTGGACGAGATCACGGCCTGCCTGGAGGCGGGCTACACCTCCGTCATGGTCGACGGCTCCCACCTGCCGTTCGCCGAGAACATCGCACTGACGAAGGAGGCGGTGCGGCGGGCTCGTGACCACGGTGCCTGGGTGGAGGCCGAGCTCGGTGCCCTGCCGGGCGACGAGGACGTCTCCACCGACGCCGTCGCGCAGGCCGCGGCGATGACCGATCCGCAGCAAGCGGCCGAATTCGTGGCCGCGACGGGCGTGGACACACTCGCCGTCGCTGTCGGCAACGTCCACGGCTTCACCAAGCACCCGGTCCGCCTGGACCTGGAGCGGCTGGCCGCGATCCACCAGTCCGTACCGGTCCCGCTCGTCCTGCACGGCGCCAGCGGTCTGCCCGTCGAGGAGCTGCACGGCGCCCTCGCCCGAGGCGTCAGCAAGGTCAACGTCAACGCCGAACTGCGCCGCGCCTATCTGGAAGCCGTCCGAGTGACCCTCCCGTCCGCGTTGCCCGGCTCCGACGTCGTCTCCCTGTGGGCGGCGGGCCGCGACGCGGTCCGGGACGCCGCCCTGGAGGTCATCGGCCGCCTGAGCCCCCCGCACCGAGGGGGGAAACGCATGACCTGAACTCAGCCCTGCTGCCCTAGCCGCACCACACCGATGGACACAAGACCATCGTACGTCCCCCGGCCGTGCGCGTTGCGCGCGGTTCGCACGCTCTGTCTCGCGCTCTCGTGCCCTCCTCGGCACGCGGGCCGATACCGCACCCTGTTGGAGACACCATGTCCACCACTGCCTCGATCGCCGTGTTGCACACCAGCCTGCTGTTCATCAACCCCGATTCGGTCATCAACGAGTACCTCGCGGAACTCGCGCCGGACGCCAAGGTCCTGCACTTCGTCGACAGCGACGTGCTGGCAGCCGTGGTGCGCGACGGTGAGGTATCACCTGCCAGCACGCAGCGCATGGTGCACCTGGCCCAGGCCGCCGAGTCCGCGGGGGCCGACGTCATCTTCTCCGCCTGCTCCTCGGTCGGTCCGGCCATCGACGTGGCCCGACGCCTGGTCTCCGTCCCGATCGTCAAGATCGACGACGCGATGACCGCGTCAGCGGTCGAGACCGCGGACGCCATCGGCGTCCTGGCGACGGTCCCCACGACGCTGCCGCCGACCCGTGCCCTCGTCGAGGAGAAGGCCCGGGCGGCCGGTCGCGACATCACCGTCCAGGAGCGGCTGTGCGAGGGCGCCTTCTCGGTGCTGATGTCCGGTGACCGCGGCCGCCACGACGCGATGGTGCTGGACGGGGCACGGGCGCTGGCCACGGAGGTCGACGTGATCGTGCTGGCCCAGGCATCCATGGCACGGCTGGCTCCCGTGATCGCCGAAGCCGTCGCCAAGCCCGTGCTCTCCAGCCCGCGCAGCGGAGCGGAGAACGCGGTGCGTGTGCTGCACGAGCAGACGGCTGAGCCTGCCCACGCCACAGAGAGGGCCTTTGAGGCCATGGGATGGCAGGGAGGCTGCGGAGCCAGGTGACTGCACCGCGTAGGTGCGGCCCGGCTTCGTGGCTTTCGGGTGTCTTGTCGTATCGGGTGGGTGCGCCACGAGGCGCTGGTGCGCCGTGAGGCGCGGTGAATCGAAGGAGGTGCAAGACCTCCTCGCCAGGCTGTCGCAGCAGCCTGGTGGGAGCTGAGCGCAGTCCGACCCGGGAGACGCCGGGGAGGGCGGGAAGCAGCGCTGGCAAAGCCGGGACTGCTCGGAACTACCAGACGGGCCGGGTCCGGCGAGCGAGATCAGAGGGCGTACGAGAGGAACCAGTGGTAAAGCTCCGTAAGCGTGGCACCGGCTCAAATCTGGTGGATATGGGCCGGGTTGTAGCGCACAGTCAGCTCGTTGGGCGGGCTGACTCCGTAGCCGACTTGGCGTGTCGGTGGGGAGGCCACGGCGAAAGCCTGCGGCGTAACCGTGGCGAGGCTGCCGGGGCAAAGCTGGGCGCCGGACTGATCGATCGATTCACCGTGAACACGGGAACCATCCCGCGTCGTTCCCCGGGACCGGAATCCATCCGGGTTCTTGGGATAGATGCGTCGTCTGTCGAAGGCGCGGGATGGGGCGGAGGCCCCGTAGTAGTCCGAGCGGACGAGAGGTCCGTGCATGGCGAAGGGGGCCAGCAAGTCAGCAGTAAGGACGCTGGAATGCCGGGAGGCCGTTGGTGAATACCGACGAACTGGAATACGTCTTACTCAAGGCGGAACGCCGGGTACTGGAAATCCAGACCAAGCTGCACCGATGGGCCAGTGATGACCCTCATCGCAGGTTCGATGATCTGTACAACCTCGCCACGGACCCGGGCTTCCTGCTGGTGGCCTGGGATCGGGTGCGGAACAACAAGGGTGCGCGCACGGCGGGAGTGGACGGCGAGACCGCCTACTACATTGAGTCCGTGCGCGGGCTGGAGGGATTCCTTTCGGAACTGCGGGATGATCTCAAGGCCCGCACCTTCCGGCCCCTACCGGCTCGGCGACGCGCGATTCCCAAGGCTGGCGGCAAGGTCCGCTACCTGGGTATCGCGACCATCCGGGACCGGGTGGTCCAGGCGTCCTTGAAACTGGCGTTGGAGCCGATTTTCGAGGCGGATTTCCTCCCGTGTTCCTACGGGTTCCGTCCGAATCGCCGGGCTCACGACGCGGTGGCCGAGGTGCACCATTTCGCATCCCGCTCGTATGAGTGGATTGTTGAGGGTGACATCAAAGCCTGTTTCGACGAAATCTCGCACTCCGCTCTCATGGATCGGGTGCGGGAACGAGTCGGAGACAAACGCGTCTTGGATCTGGTGAAGGCATTTCTGAAGGCGGGCATTCTCGATGAAGACGGCACGCTGGTGGATACCAATGCCGGGACTCCGCAAGGGTCGATTCTTTCCCCGTTGCTGAGCAATGTGGCACTCTCGGTCCTGGACGAGCATATCGCCCAAGGGCCGGGCGGCCCCGGAGCCAGCCCGTATGGAAGGGCCAAGCGACGCCGCCAAGGTCTGCCCAACTACCGTCTTGTGCGGTATGCGGACGACTGGTGCCTGCTCGTGTCGGGCACCGAGGCACACGCCGTAGCCCTGCGGGAAGAAATCGCCGGGATCCTCTCCACGATGGGCTTGCGCCTGTCGCCGGAGAAGACCCTGATTACCCATATCGACGAGGGCCTTGTCTTCCTCGGCTGGCGCATCCAGCGCCACCGGAAGCGAGGCACCGGCAAACAGTACGTCTACGTCTATCCGGCCAAGAAGGCCCTGGTGACCGTCATGGCCAAGGTGAAGACGATCTGCCGGCGGAGTACGAACCTGTCGCTCGAAGACCTGCTGCGTCAGCTCAACCGGATGCTGCGGGGATGGACCGCGTACTTCAAGTACGGATGCTCGAATGCGAATTTCAGTTATCTGAGGGCCTACCTCTGGAAGGAGATCATCAGATGGCAGGAGCGCAAGCATCGGCGCGTTCCTTGGAAGGTACTACGCCGACGCTACGGCATCTGGCCCGCCGAGGGCGGGATGGAACTGTTCGACCCGGCAAGAGTGAGCGCCAAGCGCTACTACTACCGGGGAACACGCATCCCGACACTTTGGCCGAGCACAGCATGAAATGAAGACCGACCCACGGGACTTGTGGAGAGCCCGGTGCGCTTAGCGGTGCACGCCGGGTTCGGGAGGCGACCCGGAGAAACGGGCTGGTTGTGAGGCCAGTACCGCGCTCCGGGTCGACCTCACTGGAATCGAGTGAGGTGAGAGACCTTCACCGCCGGGTTGTCGCAGCAATCCGGCTGAAGCTGGGGGCAGTTCGGCTCGGGGGATGCCGAGTTGAGCGGTAAGCAGCCCCGACAACGTCGGGACGGGCTGGCATCGCCAGACAGTCCGGGTCCGGCTAGCGAGACGGGAAGGTGCACGCGAGGAATCAGTGCTTGACGCCCCGTAATTACGACACCGGCTCCAACCTGGCGGATGCGGGCCGGACGCAGTGCACGACCGCTGGCAGTTGGCGGTCGACTCCGAAGCCGGATCTACCTACCGGTGGGGAGGCCACGTCGAAAGCCTGCGGCGTAGGTGTGGCGATGCTGCCGGGGTAGAGCTGGGCACCTCACCCGTCGATCGATTCTGTGGTGAACGTGGGAACTGTCCGCGGTCGCCCCAGGCCGGACCTCCAGTTCGGTCGAGGGCAGGCCCGTCGCCGGCTGATGGCCGTTGGGCAGGGCGGAGGCTCCGTAGTACTTCGAGGCCGGGAGAGGCGGTCACATGGGGAAGGGAGCCAGCAAGTCAGCAGTAGGGACACTGGAATGCCAGGAGGTTATCGCCGGTGAATACCGACGAGCTGGAATGGGCCTTGATGAAGGCCGAACGCCGGGTACTGGAGATCCAGACCAAGCTGCACCGTTGGGCTGCTGATGATCGTCATCGCAGGTTCGACGATCTGTTCAACCTCGTGGCCGATCCCGCCTTCCTGCTGGTGGCGTGGGACCGTGTCCGGGGAAACAAGGGTGCCCGCACGGCCGGAGTGGACGGGAAGACCGCACGCTCCATCGAGGTCGGGCAGGGAGTCGAGATGTTTCTCGCCAGGCTGCGGACTCAGATTAGAGACCGCAGCCTGGCGACCGGTTCCCGTCCGTGAGCGGATGATTCCCAAGGCGAGCGGCAAGCTTCGCCGTCTTGGGATTCCGACCGTGGCGGACCGGGTGGTCCAGGCGTCCTTGAAACTGGTGCTGGAGCCGGTGTTCGAAGCGGAGTTCCTCCCGTGTTCCTATGGGTTCCGCCCGAACCGCCGGGCTCATGACGCGATCGCCGAGACTCGCTATCTCGCCAGCCACGGATATGAGTGGGTGGTGGAGGGCGACATCACGGCGTGCTTCGACGAGATCTCGCACTCGGCTCTCATGGAACGGGTGAGGAATCGAATCGGGGACAAGCGGGTGCTGTCCTTGGTGAAGTCGTTCTTGAAGTCCGGGATCCTGTCCCGGGATGGAGCCTTCACGGACACACGCACCGGGACCCCGCAGGGCGGGATCCTGTCGCCACTGCTGGCCAACATTGCGCTCTCGGTCCTGGACGAGCACATCGCCCAGGGACTTGGAGGATCAGATAGCACCTCCGAGGATCGGCGCAGGAGACGGCGCCGGGGATTGCCCAACTACCGGCTGGTCCGGTATGCGGATGATTTCCTCGTGCTTGTCTTCGGGCGCCGTGAGCACGCCGAGGAATTACGCGACGAGGTCGCGGAGGCGTTGAAGCCGATGGGCCTTCGCCTGTCGGTGGAGAAGACAAAGATCACGCACATTGACGAGGGCCTTGATTTTCTCGGATGGCGCATCCAGCGTCACCGGAAACTGGGTACTGACCGGCAGTACATCTACACCTATCCGGCACGGAAGTCAGTGCGTTCCGCGACGGGAAAGGTGAAGGCACTGACCGGACGGCAGAACGTCGGCTTGTCGCTGGATTCCTTGCTCCACCGGCTGAGGGATCACTTGGAAGCAGCTCCGTCGACGCTATTACGGCGGTGGTTGGTGGCCTGCCACGGAGGAAGCGGAACTGTTTAACCCGGCAAAGGTAAGCACGACCAGATACCGATACCGGGGAACACTCATCCCGACCCCGTGGCCCACTACGGCATGAGGAACTGAACACCCCGAAACGGGATTTGTGGAGACCCCGGTGCCCGGAGACGGGCACGCCGGGTTCGGGAGGCGGCTCGGGGAAACCCACTGGTGGAAACATCAGCAGGGCGCCCCGAGTCGACCTCACCCGACCCCCGCCACTCCCTGAACCTGTTGATGGCGCGCTCCACGGTGTTGCAGTCAGGCCCTACATGACGGCGCGCTCAAGGGCGCCACCGGCACGGCGGTGATCCGATGTACGTCCTGGCGCTCGCCCTCGTCGTCGGAGCCGCAGCGGTGCTCACCACCAAGAAGCACGTCGTCAACCACTGACCCTGGCCGTCCCCGGCCGGAACACAGGAGCCAGCATGCCGAGGTTCGCAGCGAACCTGTCCATGATGTACAACGAGCACGATTTCCTCGACCGCTTCGCCGCGGCCTCGGCCGACGGCTTCCAGGCCGTCGAGTACCTCTTCCCCTACGCGTACGACGCCGCCGAGCTGCACCGCCGGCTCGACGGCCACGGCCTCAAGCAGGTGCTCTTCAACGCACCTCCCGGAGCGTGGGAGTCCGGAGAGCGCGGGATGGCGGCACTGCCCGGACGCGAGGCGGAGGTGCGTTCCGGGGTCGACCGGGCGCTGGAGTACGCGACGGCGCTGGGCTGCCCGCGGGTGCACCTGATGGCCGGGCTGGTCCGACCGGACGCGACACCGGCCGAGCGGGCCGAGCACCGCGACACCTACCTGACCAACCTGGCCTGGGCCGCGGAACGGGCCACCGCGGCGGGCGTCGACATCCTGATCGAGCCGCTCAACGGCCGCGACATGCCCGGATACTTCCTGAGCACCCAGGCTGAGGCCCACGCAGTGGTGCGGGAGGCGGGAGCCTCGAATCTCAAGGTGCAGCTCGACCTCTACCACTGCCAGATCGTCGAGGGCGACCTCACCGCGACCGTGCGCCGCGACCTGCCGACCGGCCGGGTCGGTCATCTGCAGATCGCGGGCGTGCCCGACCGGGGCGAGCCCGACCGGGGTGAGCTCAACATCCGCCACCTGCTCGACGTAGTCGACGAGCTGGGCTTCGACGGGTGGACCGGCTGCGAGTACCACCCACGCGCCGGCACGAGCGAAGGTCTCCGCTGGCTCGACGACTACCGAAGCCACCGAAGGGAAAGCGCATGAGGATTGTCTGCTCTTATGGGCACGCTCTCGGCACGGCGTCGGCTCAGGAGTGCGGGAGCATTCGGCGGAGGTTTCAGCATCCCTTGGGCCGAACGGGGCCGTGCATGCCGCCTTCCAGCACCACGCCTGACACAACGTCCGAACATCGTGCCCGCGACGGACAGATCACGCGTGGGGTCCGTGCGGGGGCGTCGGAGATACTCGATGGACCGCAACAGTCGCATGATCCACGCCGCCGGTGCAGGCTCGTTCGAGCATCATGCCCGGGCAAGGTCAATCCGGTGACTGCCGAGGCCGCCCATCAGGTCGCCTTCGGTGATCGGCACACCGTCACCATCACCATGGCGGCGGAGGCCGGACAGCACCACCTCAACGCCTTCGAGCCGATCGTCCGGCACTTCGTGTCGGACTCCACACCCATCTGTGCGCCGCCGGCCGTGAGTGGCCCAACTCGCCCACGAGAAGGGCCTGCCCGCCGAGAGGCTCGCCGACCTGCTGCACGCCGAGACCGTGGCGGGCAGCCGTCATGCCCTGGTCCGAGATGCGCGATGAGCCTGGTCGAAATCGGCCCGATGACGCCTGGTATGTCCGCTCCCGATTTGCGTCGTTCCCACAACCAGTAGAAGGAAAAGCATGTCGCTGCTGAAGACCATCGATCCCAACCCCTCCTTCGCACCCCAGGAGTCCGGCCCGCTGCCGGAACGCCTGATTTCCGGTGACCCGGCTTACAAGACCTGGGCCCAGGACGCCGCCCGCGGGGAAACGATCAAAACGGGTGTCTGGGAAGCCACGCCCGGCGAGACGCGCTCGATCAAGGGCGAGACCTTCGAGTTCTGCCACATCCTCTCCGGCGTCGTCGAACTCACGCCGGAAGGCGGCGAGCCGGTGGTCTACAAGGCAGGCGACAGCTTTGTCATGAAGCCGGGCTACGTCGGTGTCTGGAAGACCATCGAAACCGTGCGGAAGATCTACCTGACCGTGTCGTAACGCCGATGCCGCAGGGCCCGATCGTCGTCGAGACCTCTCGCCGTCGGCAACCTGCCCAAAAGGGCGCATGTCCTCGATGCCCTGAGGCACGCGCTGTGGCAGAAATCCAGCTCAGCGATGGGGTACGAGGCGATGGGACCGGGCGGCTGCCGCCCGGTCCCATCCGTGCTGCTCGGCGTCGCCGCGCAGAAAGCAGCGTGCGCACGGGGAGTCCCAGATCGAAGGGGTTCTCCGTGCCCGCGGCCCGCGGGCGGTGAGTGGCGAAGCCTGCCGCCGGTTCTCCAGCGCCTCGCGCAAGCGGCAGCGGAACGTGGCGGCCGGTTCGACGACACGGTCACGGTCGAGCGTGCGACACCGTAAGGGCAACGGCGCGCACCACAACCAGAAAGCCGTCGGCGAACGAACCTGACCAAGCACCACTGGAGGCACGCAGCGCCGCATCCCGGACAGCGGTGACGCACCCCTGCCACCCGGCTGGCCACTGGTACCGATCACCAGCGATACGGACACCCGTTGAGCTCGGGGCAGGCAGGTCAGAGGCTCTCAAGCAGCCGACGCAGGCCTCACTCATTGCTGGTCGTGACAACGGGCAGCGTACTGGGACGAGGGAAAGACGAGTAGCACGCGCCCCGGCCGGTAGGAGTCACCGGCCGGGGCGCGTGCTGCTCGCCCTCAGGCGGGGTGCGTCTCGTCGACCACGTATCCGCGCCGCTTGTCCACCACGTTGCGCAGCGGCCGGCCCTCGATGTGCCGGGTGAGGTTGTCGAGGAACACCTCGACGAGCGCCTCCCGCTCGGTGGTGGTCTCGCCCGCCGTGTGCGGGGAGATCATCACGCCGGGCATGTCCCACAGGGGTGATTCGGCAGGCAGCGGTTCCTGGGCGAACACGTCCAGGGCTGCACCGGCGAGCTGTCCGGCGGCGAGGTGGTCGACCAGCGCCTCCTCGTCGACGAGTCCGCCCCGGCCTACGTTGATCAGCCGTGCCCCCGGTTTCATGGCGGCGAGCATGGAGGCGTCGACCATGCCCCGGGTGTCCTGGGTGAGGGGCGCGGCCAGGACGACGTAGTCCGCTTCCGTCAGGGCGGAGCGCCGGGTCGTCGCACCGTGGACCGTGCCGAAGTCGGGGTCGCCCGTGCGGGCCTTGCGGCCCGCGCCGCACACATGCATCCCGACGGCGCGCAGCAGCCGGGCGATGGCCCGGCCGATCGGCCCCGTTCCCCAGACCAGCACGGTGCGACCGGTGATGCCGTCACTGGGGCGCGGACGCCACTCGCGGCGCCGCTGGTGCTCCCAGGTGCCGGGGAAGTCCTTGGCGAGGGCGAGGATCAGGCCGAGGACGTACTCGGCCGTCGGCTGGTCGTAGACCCCGCGGGCGTTGGTCAGGACAATGCCCGGATCGTCCACCAGCGCGGGGAACAGGAACGAGTCCACGCCCGCGGAGGCCGCGTGAACCCAGCGGGGTGCCTTGTCCGGGTTGTCGGGCCAGGCCTCGCGGATGGCCGGGGTGATGGTGACCCAGGCCAGGAGGGCGTCGGCACCGGGGAGGAGGTAGGGCAGTTCCTCCTCGGTGGCGTAGACGGTGTCCGCCAGTCGTTCGATGAGTCCGGTGGCGGGGGGCCGGTTGCCCCGGTAGAGGACGACGAGTCGCTCGGGCATGTCAGGCTCCGACGGGGACGGCTATGTACTTGTACTCCAGGAACTCGTCGATGCCGACGCGTCCGCCTTCGCGGCCGAGGCCGGACTGCTTGACGCCGCCGAAGGGGGCGGCGGGGTTGGAGACCAGGCCGGTGTTGAGGCCGATCATGCCGCTTTCGAGGCGTTCGGCGACGCGCAGGGCACGGTTGAGGTTCTGGCTGAACAGGTAGGCGGCAAGGCCGAATTCGGTGTCGTTGGCGGCCGCGACGGCTTCGTCCTCGGTGTCGAAGGTACGGATCGCGGCGACGGGGCCGAAGATCTCGGTGTCGATGATCGTGGAGTCGGGGGCGATGCCGGTGAGGACGGTGGGCGGGTAGAAGCAGCCCGGCCCTTCGGGGAGTTCGCCGCCGGTCAGGACGGTGGCGCCACGCTTGACCGCGTCGCGCACCAGGTCGTGGGCCTTGCTGCGGCCGGCCGCGTCGATGAGGGGGCCGACGTCGATGCCGGGTTCGGTGCCGTCGCCGACGGTCAGGGCGGCCATGCGGGCGGCGAGGCGGGTGGCGAACTCCTCGGCGATGGAGGTGTGGACGTAGATACGGTTGGCGGCGCAGCAGGATTCGCCCATGTTGCGCATCTTGGCGACCATGGTGCCTTCGACGGCGACGTCGAGGTCGGCGTCGTCGAAGACGATGAGGGGGGCGTTGCCGCCCAGTTCCATGGAGGTGCGGATGACGGTGTCGGCGCACTGGGCCAGCAGGATCCGGCCGACCTGGGTGGAGCCGGTGAAGGAGAGCTTGCGGATCTGTCCGCCGCGCAGCAGCGGCTCGACGACACCGGCGGCGTCGGTGGTGACGATGATGTTGAGGACGCCGTCGGGCAGACCGGCTTCCTTGAGGATCGCGGCGAGGGCGAGGCTGGTCAGGGGGGTCTGGGGGGCGGGTTTGAGGACGATGGTGCAGCCGGCGGCGATGGCGGGGCCGATCTTGCGGGTGCCCATGGCCAGGGGGAAGTTCCAGGGGGTGATGAGCAGGCAGGGGCCGACCGGCTGGCGGGTGACCAGCAGACGGTTCCTGCCGTCGGGGGCGGTCATCATGCCGCCGTCGATACGGACGGCTTCCTCGGAGAACCAGCGGAAGAACTCGGCGCCGTAGGCGACTTCGGCACGGGCCTCGGCCAGGGGCTTGCCCATCTCCAGGGTCATCAGCAGCGCGAGGTCCTCGGTGCGCGCGATGATGGTGTCGTAGGCGCGGCGCAGGATCTCGCTGCGCGCCCGGGGCGCGGTGGCGGCCCAGGCGGCCTGTGCGGCGACCGCCGCCTCGACGGCGCGCCGGCCGTCCGCGGGTGAGGCGTCGGCGACCTGGCACAGTTCCTCGCCGGTGGCCGGGTTGTCGACGGAAAGGGTCCGGCCGGACTCCGCGTCCTGCCAGCCACCGCCGATGAACAGCTGCTTGGGAACATCACGGACGACAGTCATCGTGGGTATCTCCTTGTGTGTGTAGAGGGGCTGCCGACCGGTCAGCGGATGCGGTCCAGCGTCTTGTAGTAGGCGCCCGCGAAGGGAAGGAACCAGGCGGTGCCGTTGTAGAGGGGGATGCGGGGCGGGGCGATGTCGCGGACGGGGCTGACCTCGGGGTGGCCGTCCATCACCTCGGCCATGACCTGTCCCATGTGCGTGGCCATCTGCACGCCGTGGCCGGCGTACCCCATGGAGTAGTGGACGCCGTCCTCGCTCTGCCCGGCGTGCACGATGCGGTCCCTCGCGAAACCGACGGAGCCGCCCCACACGTACTCGATCTTGGTCCGGGCGAGCTGGGGGAAGATCTCGCACATGTCACGGAACAGGACGGCTGCGCTCTTCTTGTCCGAGGTGGGGTCGGACGGTGCGAAGCGGGCGCGGCCGCCGAACAGCAGCCGGTTGTCCGGGGTGAGCCGGAAGTAGTGGCAGACCTGGTTGGAGTCGACGATGAGGCGGGCCTTGGGGATGATGTCCCGGGCGAGTTCCTCGCCGAGCGGCTCGGTGACGATGATGAAGCTGCCCACGCAGACCTGTTGGCGGCGCAGCCACGGGAAGTTCTTGTCGGTGTAGGCGTCGGTGGCCATCATGACCTGCCCGGCACGGATGACACCGCGCTCGGTGCTGACCTCGAACCGGCCGGCGGCGGTACGCCGCACGCCGATGGCCGCGTTGCGCTCGTGGATCTCGACACCGGTGCGCTCGCACGCCTCGGCCATGCCGCGCACGAAGCGGCCGACGTGCAGTGCGGCGCTGAACGGGTCGAGCAGGCCGCCGTGGTAGGCGTCGGAGCCGATCTCGGAACGCAGCTCGGACTTGCCGACCAGGGTGGTCTCGTGTCCGAAGTACTTGGCCAAGTCGCGCTGTTGGGCCTTCTTGCCTTCGAAGTGGGCGGGGCGGGATGCGACGACCAGGCGTCCGACGCGACTGAACTGGCAGTCGATGGACTCCTCGTTCACGAGCCGCTCGACGGTGTCCACGGCCTTGCCGTAGGAGTTGTAGATCTCGCGGGCGCGTTCGAGTCCGTAGCGGCGGATGGCCTGGCGTACGCCGATGGTGAAGCCCAGGTTGGCCATGCCGCCGTTGCGCGCGGAGGCACCGGAGCCGATCTGGCCCTTCTCGAGAAGGGTGACGCGGGCGCCCTTGCGGGCGGAGTGGAGGGCGGTGGACAGGCCCGTCAGGCCGGCGCCGACGACCACCAGGTCGGTGTCCTCGGTCAGCGGCTTGCCGGACCGGTCGGGAAACGCCCCAGCGGTTTCTATCCAGTAGGGAATCGTCTTCATTTCGGGTCCTCTGCGGGGAGTTTCGAAGTGGGTCGCTGCCGGGCACCACCAGGCGCCCGGCCGACGGCACTGTCAGCGGTAGCGCGGCCTGTGCCGGCGCAAGGCTCAGCTGAGGGGTTGGAGCTGCTCACCAAGGAGTGCACACAAGGGCCGAATTAGCTCGATCGTGTGATCGTCCGCTTGCGGGCTTGCGGTGCCCTGGGCTGATCGGGCTAACGTGATCGTGCGACCTGGGACACCGGGTACGGCGTCAGCGTGCGGGGCCCCTGCTCCACCAGAGGATGGTTCAGGGCCTCCCCGTCGCCCCTGGCCGTACCCAATTGGCCAGGTCGTGAGGGAACTGGCCTCCCGGGCCCGGACCACGCACAGGATGCGTGTCGCCGCCCCGGGGTCGAGTACGCCGGGGACCAGCTCGCCCAAGACCGTTCGGGGCGCGCGGCTGAACGGACTCGCTCCCGCTCAGTCCCCAGGAACGGTTCGACGGGGAGGACGTTCACGGTGTTGGCGGTCAGCTGAGCGGTGGCGGTGGTCACACGGTCTCACCTCCGGGGTTGGCGACTCCTACGGTGTTCTCGACCGAGAGCAGGGATTCCTGTCGGCCGGTGCCGAGCCAGCGCACGAGGGCCACCAGTCCGAGGGCGAGGATGGCGAAGGCGATGAGGATGGCGCTGACCGCGGTCACGCTGGGGTCGATCTCGAAGGTGAGGGAGTTGTAGACCTGCACGGGCAGGGTGACGGTGTCGACCGAGGAGAGGAACTGGGAGATGTAGAACTCGTCGAAGCTGGTGATGAAGGAGAAGATCGTCGCGGCGATCATTCCGGGTGCGGCGAGGGGGAAGGTGATCCGCCGGGCGATCGTGAGGCGGCCGGCGCCCATGCTGGCGGCTGCGTCCTCGAGGCGTTCGTCGATGCCGCGCAGGGTCGCGATCAGGATGAGTACCGCGATCGGCGAGGCCAGCACGGTGTGTCCGAGGGCGATGGCGAGCGGGCTGCCGAGCATCGCGGCGGGCTCGAAGAGCAGGAACAGGCCCAGCGCGGTGACGACCTGAGGGATGAGCAGCGGTCCGAGGACCAGGGCGTAGACGGCGGAGCGCAGCGGGAGTTGGCTGCGGGTGAGGGCGGTTGCCGCGGTCACGCCGATGATGAGGGAGAAGACGGTGCTCAGGGCGGCGACCAGGGCGCTCAGTGACAGCGCGGCCGGCCACTTGCTGCCGTCGGCGAACAGCGCCTTGTACCAGTTCAGCGTCCACGCTTGCGGCGGAAAGGCCGCGAAGGCGTTGTTGCTGAAGGAGGTGACGACGATGACGACGATCGGCAGCGCCAGGAACAGCAGGATCACGGTGGCGATGGCGGTCAGGGCGATCCGCCCGGCGAGGGTCTTGCGCAGCTCCATCATGACGCGCTCCTCTTCTTACGGCTGGCGCCGAAGGAGCTGACGAGCTTGACCAGCAGGAGTCCGGCGATGGTCAGCAGCAGCAGGATGACCCCCTGAGCGGCCGCCCCGTTCCACTGGTTGTCCTTGGTCACCTGCTGGTTGATGAGGGTGGCGATCATCGTCTGCTTGGGTCCGCCCATCAGGGCCGGGGTGATGTAGTAGCCCAGCGACAGGATGAAGCTGAGCAGTCCGGCACTGGCAAGACCGGGGGCGACCAGCGGCAGGTAGACCCGGCAAAAGATCGTCACGCGTCCGGCGCCCATGCTGGCCGCGGCCGCCAGCAGCCGCCGGTCCACACCGCGCATCACGCCGTACAGCAGCAGCACGGTGTAGGGCAGCATCATGGAGGTGGTGCCGATGACCACGCCGATCTCGTTGTAGAGCAGCTGGAACGGCGCCCCCGGCACCGACAGGCCGCCCAGGGTCTCGTTCACCAGGCCCTTGTCACCCAGCAGGATGATCCAGCCGTAGGTGCGCACCAGAGCGCTGATGAAGTGCGGGACGACCACGACCAGCATCGCCACTCCGGCCCACATGGGCTTCAGCCGCGAGATCGCGTTCGCCAGAATGAACCCGAAGACGAGGCTGAACAGCGCCGTCTCCGCCGAGATCCGCAGCGTCGTGAACAGTACCGAAAGATTGACCCCGGTCAACGCGTCGACGTACCAGTGCAGGGTGAGCGATCCGTCGGCGTTCTTCAGACTGAGCAGCAGCGTGCTGAAGATCGGGTAGACGAACAGCACCAGCAGATAGACGACGACCGGCAGCGCGTAGAGGATCCCGACCCGGGTCTTGCGCGAAGCCAGGAGCTTGCGCGGACGGGCGGGGGCGGTGGCGGTGAGGGCGGCCATGACTCACCCGCCCTGTTCGGTGAGGAAGAGGTTGACGTCGTCGGGGTCGGCGGTGATCCCGACCCGCTCGCCGGCGACGGGACCCCGGCCGGCCGGTACTTCCAGGCGCAGCAGCGACGCCTCCCCGCCGTCGATCCGCACGCCCGCGCGGACCAGGGTGCCGACGTAGGTGGCGGTCTCCACCGTGCCAGTACAGAAGCCGTCGTCGGTGGCGCAGGCCCGCAGCCGGCCCGGCTGCACGGCGACCTTGACCTCGGTGCCGGAGGGCATCTGGTGGCGGCGCGCCTTCAGCAGGCCGCCACTGCCGTCGAGGCGGACCAGGGTGTGCGTGTCGGTGTGCTGCTCGATGCGGCCGGGCAGGAAGTTGGCCGCGCCGAGGAAGTCCGCGACGAAGGGGGTCTTCGGCCGCTCGAACAGTTCCCGGGGGGTGTCGAACTGCTCGATCAGGCCGTTGCGCATCACCGCGATGCGGTCGGACATGACCAGCGCTTCCTCCTGGTCGTGCGTCACGTAGATGACGGTCAGGCCCAGTTCCTGCTGGATGGTCTTGATCTCGACCTGGAGCTGGTCGCGGAGCTTCTTGTCCAAGGCGCCGAGCGGTTCGTCCATGAGGATGACCGGCGGGCGGTAGACCAGTGCCCGGCACAGGGCGACCCGCTGCTGCTGACCGCCGGACAGCTCGCGCGGCTTGCGGCCGCCGAAGCCGGACAGGCCCGCGATCTCCAGCGTCTCCCCGACCCGCCTGCGGATCTCGTCCTTCGCCACCCCGCGCAGCGTGAGCGGGAAGGCGACATTCTCACGGACCGTCATGTGCGGGAAGAGCAGGTACTGCTGGAAGACGAAACCCAGGCCCCGCTTCTGCGGCGCGAGCCGGGTGACGTCACGGCCTCCGACGGTGATGGTGCCGGAGTCCGGCTCGCAGAACCCGGCGACCATCATCAGGGTCGTGGTCTTGCCCGACCCCGAGGCGCCGAGGAAGGTGACGAACTCCCCGGCCGCGATCTCCATGGACGCCTCGTCGACCGCGACGACATCCCCGTACGTCTTGCGCAGAGCCACCACCGACAGCGATTTGCCGGTCGGGGTGGCCGACTTGCCGCCCGCCACCTTCACCGACGGTTCGACCACACCGAAATCAGCCACGAGCCCACTCCAACCAGCGCTTGGTGACGGCCGCTTCGTTCTTCAGCCACCAGTCGACGTCCGCGTCGAAACCCTTGTCGTAGTATTTCGGCGCACCCGCCAGAGCGTTGCGCTCGTCCTCGGTGAGCTTGGCGTAGGCCAGCGGGGAGGACGGGTTCGAGGGGAATGCCTTGGCCAGCGCCGCCTGAACCTCCGCACGCAGCGAGAAGTCCATCAGCTTGTAGGCGCCGTCCACGTTGGCCGCGCCCTTGGCGATGGCATATCCCTGGAACTGGCGGCGCATGCCGTTGAGCTGCCGCTCGACCGGGATGCCCTGCTTCTTCAGATCAGCGACCCGGCCGTCCCAGACGGTCGACATCGTCACCTCCTGACGGCTCAGCAGCACACCGGGCAGCGGGCCGCTGTCCCAGAACTTCTTGATGTGGGGCCGCAGCCGGGTCAGCACCTTGAAGGCGCGATCCACATCGAGCGGGTACAGCTTGTCCATCGGGACGCCGTCGGCCAGCAGCGCGAACTCCAGCTCGGGCAGGTCGCCGTCCGGGTGGACCATCGCGCGGGCGCCCTTGAACGCCTTGGTGTCCCAGAAGTCCGCCCACGACTCCGGCTTCTTGCCGCCGAAGGCGTCGGTGCGGTACGCGATGCACTGACCGTAGAAACTGTTGCCGATGGCGTGCTCGGTGATCTGGTTCTGGGGGATCTTCGCGCTCTTCAGGCTCTTGATCCGGTCGGGGTCCAGCGTCTCCAGGGCGTCCTGCGCCACGTACTTGTAGTGAGACATCATCGCGTTGTTGATGAGGTCGCACTGTGGGCGGCCCTGCTTGATCTGGGCGAGCAGCGGGGCGTCGTCCAGGTTCAGCACCTTCACCTGGATGCCGGTCTCCTGCGTGAACGGCGTGTAGATCGCCTTCTGCAGGGCAGCGCCGTAGGAACCGCCGCTGTCGCGGACGACCACCGTCTTCCCGCCGCCCTTGCCTCCGCCGCCGGCGACGGACCGGCTCGTGCCGGTACCGCAGCCGCTGAGAGCGGTCGCGGCGGCGACACCCGCCGTGACCCCGCCTATTCCGCGCAGGAACAGTCTGCGGTCGATCCGGGCATCATTCATCGTGTGCCTCCTGGGGGCTGTGCTGAGGGGAAAGAGGGGCGGCTGGGATGCGGGTCCAAGGGCGGGGATCCGACTCGTCGGATCCCAGTCCCGGGGGGCCGGGAAGGTGTCGGGCTGCGTGGCCGTGTCGGGGTCCCACGAGATGGCCAGGGCGGCCAGTTCCCCGGGGACGAATCGGTGCGGCCGTGCATGCCGTAGAAGATCCGCCCGTCGGCCGGGGCCTGGACCGTGTGCTCCCCGCCGTCGGCCGGGTCGATGGACCGGGCTGAAGACGTCGCTCTCGGCCCGGCACTTCAAGTTCTACGCGGGCGTCGCCGACAAGCTCGGCGGGGTCCTTCGGGGCTGTCCGTTCGGGACGATGCGTCGCGAGTCAGATGCCGAGCATGGTGTTGAGCTCGTCCAGGGACTTCACCGTCACGTAGTCGTAACCGTGGGTGACCGGGTCGCTGCCACGGTCCAGGAGGACGAGGTTGCGGAAGCCCATGTCGTGCATCGGCATCAGGTCGTAGCGGGTGTGCGAGGAGACGTGCACGAAGTCCTCGGGGGACGCGTCGAGCTGGTCGAGCATGTACTCGAACGCTGCGTACCGGGGCTTGTAGTAGCCGGCCTGCTCCGCGGTGAAGACCGCGTGGAAGTCCGCCCCGAGCCGGGGCACGCTCTCCTCGAGGAAGGCGTCCTCGGCGTTGGAGAGGATCACCAGCTTGTAGTTCTCGCCCATCTTCTTCAGCGGTTCCGGCACATCCGCGTGCGGGCCCCAGCTGCGCACGCCGTCGGCGAACCGCTTGCCGGCGTCCGGGGCGGCCTTCACGCCCCACTTGCGGCAGACCCCCTCGAAGGCGTCCTGCAGAGTCTGCTCGTAGGGGTAGTACTTGCCAAGGACCGAGTCGTAGCGGTAGCCGCGGAACTCCTTGACGAACTGGTCCCAGTGCTCGGCCGGGATCTGGTCGCCGACGAGTTCACGCGTGATGGGGGTCATCGGCCACTCGATCAACGTGCCGTAGCAGTCGAACGAGACGTACTTCGGGCGGAACTGGAACGAGGGAATGGGCATGAGGATGCTCCTGTCTTTGCTTCTGGGGACTGGTTACGGGTGGGTGCGGGCCTTTTCGGGCATGCCCATGACAGAGGTGTCGAGGTGGTGGGGCGATGCCGTCGACATCGCCGGGGATCAGGCGGCGCCGACTCCTGCCGGGGCAAGGAAGTCGACGGGGTGATCAGTGGTGCCGTCGAGCGCCAGGTCGGCGGCGATCTCTCCCATCGCGGGCGAGAACTTGAAGCCGCTGCCGGAGAATCCGGCCATGACGATGATGTCGTCCTCGCCGGGGAGATGACCGACGAGCGGGTTTCCGGAGCCGGTGTAGCCCTCCATGTAGGCCGACATCCTGATGGGGTCGGGGTTCAGGTCGGGCATGAGTTCACCGATGAGCTCGCGGAAGGTGCCGAGTTCTTCGGGGCGGACCGTACGGTCGAGCCGTTCGGGCTCGGGCACCGGCGCATGGTATTTGAAGGAGAGACCAAGCTTGACGGAGACGCCGTCGGGCGACGGGATCCCGAAGCAGTCGTGGGGTGTGGCGCGCACGAAGGAAGGGGCCCCGCCCGCGAACCAGTCGTGGCGGGTGGGCAGGTGCCAGGAGCAGACCACCCGGCGGACGTCGACGGTCCGGGGAAGGTCCGGGAGCAGGGTGTTGATCCAGGGGCCCACGGTCACCACGGCGGCGTCCACGTGGTCCGTGCCCTGGTCGGTGACGATCTGCACCCCGCCGCCCGCCGCGGGGACGACCTCGCGCACCGTGGTGTAGCGGTGCAGCCGGGCACCCAGCTGCTCGGCACGGCCGGCGGCCGCCTGGATCGACGCCTCCGGCCTGATGATGGCGCCCAACCGGTCGAGGACAGCGGTGTGTTCGTCCGGGAGACGATGCTGCGGGTAGCGGCGGGCAAGTTCCTCCCGGTCCAGTACCTCGTGATCCAGCCCATGGGCGGCGCTGGTGGAGAGGAGCAGGCTCATGGACGGTGAGGCGGTCTCTCCCATCACGAGGCAACCGCTGCGGCGTCGCAGCGACCGGCCCGTCTCCGCCTGGAGCTGCTCCCACAGCCCGTCCGCGAGCCGCAGCAGCGGAATGTACCCGGGTTCGCCGAGGTGGGCAGCTCGGAAGATGCGGCTCTCGCCCCCGGCCGCGCCGCGGTCGTGACCCGGCGCGTACCGGTCGTAGCCGATGACCTCGGCTCCGCGGGCCGCCAGTCGCCACATGGCCTGGCTGCCCATGCTGCCGGCACCGATCACGGCGACACGCTTCGGGATGCGCATGAGGTCGCTCCTTTCGATGGTGTGGCCTGGGTGGCAGTCGGGCCCCAGTACGGTGCGAAGACCGTGCGGACCCTTCCGGTTCGAGTTCCGGTGGGGATGGCGTTCACTTTCGACCCGAGGGAACCTGCAGGTCAACCCACACTGTGTTCCACCTTGGGGCCTTCTCGAGACGGTCTGTCACTGCGGACGGCCGGGCGGCACAAAATGCCGGCACCCTCTTGTCACGGTCAGTGGCCGGTGCGAGGGTGAGCCCGATCCCCTCGGATGAAAGCACCCCCTATGCCGCCCAGACGTCCTGCAACCGGGCACTTCCCCACCATCACGGAGGTACTGCGTCTGCCCGTGCTCGCCGAAGGGATGCCGCGCGTGCTGGCCGGTGAGTCACAGCTGGACAGCGCGGTGCGCTGGGTGCATGTCACCGAGCTGCTCAATCCCGCCGATTTCCTGGAGGGCGGCGAGCTGGTGCTGACGACCGGCATGCCGTATCCCGAGGACGCCTCCGAGCTGCGAGGCTACGTCGACCAGCTCGCCGACGTCGGCGCGGCCGGCCTGATCGTGGAGCTCGGTTACCGGTACCGGAAGGTGCCCGACGAGCTGGTGGCGGCGTGCCGTGCCCGTGAAGTGCCGCTGGTCGAGCTGGCCCGTGGCGTCCGGTTCATCGACGTCACACAGACGGTGCACGCGCTCATCCTTGACGCCCAGGGGGCCCTGCTGCGACGCGGGAGGGACATCCAGGACATCTTCACCGCCCTGACGCTGCGGGGCGCGGACCCCGAGGAACTGGTGCACACCACCGCGGAGCTCACCGGAGCCCCCGTGGTGCTGGAGGATCTCACCCACCGGGTCCTGATGTGCGAGCTGCTCGGGCGGCCGTACGAGCCGGTGGTGTCGGCCTGGTCGCGGCGTTCGCGGGCCGCCCCGACGCCGGAGAGGATCGCGCCGAGCGGCCCGGAGGGGTGGCTGATCGCGCCGGTGCAGGACCACCACGGGCAGTGGGGGCGGCTGGTCCTGCTGGAGGGCCGGCTGAACGCGGAGCCCGACCCGGAACACGTCCTGGTGCTGGAGCGCGCGGCGGTCGCGCTGACCATGGCGCGCCTGGCCGGGCCGGCCTGGTGGGAGCGCCGGGCCCACCGCTCCGTACTGCGGGACCTGCACGAACGCCGTTTCCGCTCCCCCGCGGACGCGCGCGCCCGCGCCGAGGCACTGGGACTGCCGGCCGTCGGGCACCGCCTCTTCGCCTTGGTCATCCGCCACACGTACACCGGCACCGAGGGTGAGCACCTCGACGAACGGATCGCGAAGGCGCTGACGCAGACCGGCGTCCGCGCCCTGGTCGGCGAGACGGCCCCGGGCCGGATCGGCGTACTTCTGGCCCTGGCACAGGCGAGCGCCTGGCAGCCGGTCGCCGAGCGGATCGGCCGTCTGACCCGGGAGGAGCTCGGACCGGAGGCCGTCGTCGCCGTCGGCCCCGGGGTGACCGACCTTGCCGGGATCGCCCGGTCGTGGCAGGAGGCGGAGCAGACCGCCGAGGCCATCACACCGGCCTCCCCACAGCGGTGGTTCTACGTCCCCGCCGACGTCCGGCTGCCGGAGTTGCTGGGCGTCCTGCGCAAGGACACCCGTCTTCAGAGGTACGCCGAACGGCAACTGACCCGCCTCATCGAGCACGACAACCGCAACAGCGGCGACCTGCTCCCGGCACTGCGCGCCTATCTGGCGGCGGCCGGGAACAAGTCGGTCGCGGCGAAACGCGCCGGCATGTCCCGGCAGGCGTACTACCAGCGCCTCCACACCATCGAACGGCTCCTCGGCTGCGACCTGGAATCAGGTCTGCAGCGCACGTCCCTGCACGTCGCGGTGCTGGTCCTGGACACGCAAGAAGCAGCCGTTCCCGGCGCCTGACGGGCACACCGGCCGTCACGCCGAGCACCCTTGCGGCGACCGGTGCCAGCGGGAGACGCCCTGCGTACGTTCGTCGTGTTCGGCCTTGAGTCCACGTCATGGCAGGGGGCACTCGAGCAGGACTGGGCGGCACCGGGACAGCTTCGCGAGATCGTGCAGATCAGTGCGCTGCAGCTGTACGACGGCTTCAGCTGCACGAGGGCTTCAGCTGCACGAGGGCTTCTCCGTCGCCGAGGAGTCCGAAGCGTTGGTGCGGCGTCAGTGAGGCGCTGGTGCGGCCTGTGACCAAACCCAGGCTTTCCGCCTGCTTCACCGCGCTCACCGGCATCGACAAGGAACTCCTCGTTGAGGAACGGGACGCAACGGTGACGCGGAACCGGCCTCGCCACGAGGGAGGGCCGGTGGGGGCACGGCTCGGGAAAGGGGAGCGGGCGCGCGGGAGTGCCCGGTGAGCGGTGGGCGGCGTCGTTCCTGCCGCCCACCGCTGGGGCGATGGCTCAGAGGAGCTCGATCAGCTTGTCGGTGAACTCGGCGGTGGTCGCGGTTCCGCCCAGGTCACGGGTGCGGATATCGCTCTTGGCCAGGACCGAGGCGATCGCGTCCGTGATGTCCCTGGCCGCGGCGGGATGGCCGAGGTGGTCGAGCATCATGGCCGCGGACCAGATCGCGCCCAGCGGGTTGGCGATGCCCTGGCCCGCGATGTCGGGCGCGGAGCCGTGCACCGGCTCGAACATCGAGGGGAAGTCCCGCTCGGGGTTGAGGTTGGCCGCCGGGGCGATGCCGATGGATCCGGCGACCGCGGCCGCGAGGTCGCTGAGGATGTCGCCGAAGAGGTTGGAGGCGACGACGACGTCGAAGCGGGCCGGTTCGAGGACAAACTTGGCCGCGAGCGCGTCGATGTGCTCCTGGTCCCAGGAGACCTGCGGGAACGAGGCGGCCCGCTCGGTGACGAGCTGGTCCCAGAACGGCATGGTGTGCACGATGCCGTTCGACTTGGTCGCGGAGGTCAGGCGGCCGCCGCGCCGGGAGGCGAGCGTGAAGGCGTAGTCCAGCACGCGTGTGACGCCGACCCGGGTGAACACGGCCTCCTGCACGGCGATCTCGTCCGGGAAGCCGCGGTTGAGCCGGCCGCCGACCTCGCTGTACTCGCCTTCCATGTTCTCGCGCACGACGACGAGATCGACCTCGCCCGGCCGTGCGCCGCGCACCGGACTGTCGGTGCCTTCGAAGACACGGATGGGCCGGAGGTTGACGTACTGACGGAAGCTGCGCCGGATCGGGATCAGCAGCCCCCACAGCGAGACATGGTCGGGCACCCCCGGGTATCCCACCGCGCCCAGCAGAATCGCGTCCTTGTCGCGCAGCTGGTCGATCCCGTCGGCGGGCATCATGGCGCCCTCCCGCAGGTACCGCTCGCACGACCAGTCGTCGTACGAGGTGTAGGACAGGGTGAAGCCGTGGCGGCGGCCGAGAACATCGAGCACCTGCCGTGCTGGGGGCAGTACCTCGGCGCCGATGCCGTCGCCGGGGATCAGGGCAATGCGGTGGTTCGTCGTCATGCCGTCGATTGCAGCAAGGCTGTCCGTGGGGCGTCCAAGACGCAGAGCGGATCTGCCTTATAAGCGGTGCCTATCAGCTGTCGGCAGCCGAGGTGGCGGCAGTGACGAACGCGGCGGCTGCGGGCGACAGGCTGCCGCGGCGGCTGACGAGGGCGATGTCCAAGGTGGTCTCCGGCTCGATGTCCAGGACGCGGGCGCCCAGCCGCCGGGCGACCTCCCGCCAGGAATCCGTGACCACCGCGAGCCCGACCCCGGCCAGTACCAGGGGCATGAGCGACACGCGGTGCTCGGTCTCGGCGGCGACAGTGAACTCGATGCCCTGTTCCCGCAGCGCGTCGACGTACGCTCGCATCCCGGTACCCGGCTGTCCGACGATCAGCCGCTGTCCCGCAAGCTCCCGGTACTCCACCGCCGTCCGATCAGCGAACGGGCCGTCGGCCGGCACCACCAGCACAAAACGCTGCCGCCCCAGCGCGTGTGAGACGACCTCCTTGTCGGAGACCGGACCGGCGGACGCCAAGAGCCCCAACTCCACGGCACCCGTGCGCACCATGTCGATCACTTCACGCGAGGTGAACGCCGCTTTGATGGCCACAGAGACGCCGGGATATCGGTGGCTGAAGGCACTCACCAAGGTCGTCAGCGGCTCCACGGCCTGCGACGGCATCGACGCCACATCCAGGCGCCCTTCGCGCAGCTCATGCACCGCCGCGACACTCGCCCGCGCCGTCTCCAGACTCCGCACGGCCTCCCGGGCAGGCTCGATCAGGGCCCTTCCGGCCTCCGTCAGGACTGCCCTACGCCCGATGCGATGGAACAGCTCTGAGCCGAGATCACGCTCCAGTGCCCGCACGGCCTGCGACAGCGACGGCTGCGACACGTACAGAGCCGAGGCCGCACGGTTGAACCCCCCACGATCGACAATCGCAAGGAAGTACTCCAGCTGCCGAATGTCCATACGCGCCCTCTGCCTCTCAAGAAATCAACCGACGACTCGATTGGTCCCGACCATGGTTGCGTGAAGGATCGCCTCGACGAAGCACGGACCACCGATGCACTGGCCGTGATTGTCACCGAAGCGCGGTCACAGCCAACTGAGGCACTCAATGGCTAGCTAGTAGGACTCCGTTAGGTTTGCCTGGCTCTTGGGTTTGGGCTGGTGGCGGCCGTTCTGGGCAGGGGGCGGTGGCAGGTGGTGCAGGTGCCGGT
>NZ_JBIAHG010000051.1:0-38853 GCF_042870385.1 Streptomyces sp. NPDC006602
CCATCCGCATACCTCACACACCACGAGATACAGCCACCACACCGGGCCCCTCAGGGACTTCTAGAAAATTCACCCTGACGAGCCGAAGTCAGTAGGAAGCGCTCCTCGATCGCCCAGTGGGACCCGGCGAGGCGGACCAGTTCGGCGACGGTGATGCCGGTCGGGCCGTAGGCCAGGTACTAAGCGATCTCGTCCGGCCTTTTGATGCTGCGGCGGGCCAGCACCCAACGGCGGTGGGTGGGCTCGTCGTCGAAGAAATCGATGACCGGCAACTGGGCTGGGCTGGGCCGAAGACACGCGGGCCCTTGGTGCCGTCGCCGCTGGAGAGGCGCTGCCACGCGTCGTCCGGTGCCTCGGCGATCAGCTGGTCGATGCGCCAGATCCCGGCCAGGCACTTGACCTGCCGCGATTTCCGCACAGCCGGCACATAGCCGAGGCCAGGCCGCGCGTCTCCGGAGCTCTCATGCCCCCTGGCCTGAATGAGTTCCCGCCCGGCAAACCATGATTTTGATCATGTTGCGTTGCGCGTGGGCGTGATGGGGTTGCGGACTGTCGTGTACAACTCACAAACCCATCAGGGGGATTGACGAAGTGAGACACTTACGCGCCTCGGCGTGGCGGCATGTTGTTGCTGGTGCCGCGCTGGCGTTATTCGCGGGGGTGGGCACTGCAGCAGCGGCCCCTACGCCTCCTGCGCCCGGCCTGGAGGCTTCTCCGGCCGAGGTGGCGGCGGCTGGGCCCCAGGACCTGGCGGCCATCGCCGCGGCCTCGCGGCCGGTGTCGGGCACGGCCCCGTCGGCTGGCCCCAAGTTCTCGAAGTCGGGCACTGTCTGGCGGGTCATCGCTCCGGAGGCGGTGCTGCGGAACACCGTGACCGACGCGGACGGCGATACCGCGAACCTGACGTTCCAGGTGTACACCGCGAACGCGGACGGTACCCCGAAGGCTCAGGTCGACCTCGACGGATCAGGCTCGTACGGGGTGCTGGTGTCGCCGTACGTGGCCTCGGGCGGCACGGCGAAGGTCACGGTGCCGTACGGCATCCTGAAGCCCGGCGTGCTCTACAAGTTCCGCACCTCCGCCTTTGACGGCAGTCTGTACGAGACGACGTGGTCGCCGTGGGCGGACTTCCGTATCGAGCCGTACGTGAAGTTCCCTGCGCCGCAGACGTCGTCGACGATTGACAAGACTGCGCAGGAGATAGA
This sequence comes from Streptomyces sp. NPDC006602, assembly GCF_042870385.1. Taxonomy (NCBI): domain Bacteria; kingdom Bacillati; phylum Actinomycetota; class Actinomycetes; order Kitasatosporales; family Streptomycetaceae; genus Streptomyces; species Streptomyces sp. NPDC006602. The sequence continues at coordinate 1,206 of NZ_JBIAHG010000051.1, forward strand.
CGAGTTCACCCGGACAGATCCGGGGCCGGCTCTGCCGACGTTCGACGCGAATGGTGCGGTGAAGCGGGAGGCCACGCAGGAGCGCACCTGCGGCAAGCAGGACGCCCAGGGGCGCAAGGTCTGCATCGAGCTGTCCCCTCCCACCGCCGAGTCGCAGGCGCGTTCGAAGGAGCGCGTCGAGGCGCTGCGCAAGGCTGAGGAGGCGAAGGCCCGCAAGGCCGGTAAGTCGCCTGCCGAGGCGGCTGCGGTGGCGGCTGCTGCGCCTGCTGTGGAACTGGTCGACTGGTGCTGGGACAAGCCGGTGGGCAAGGACTATATGACCCGCGGCGAGGCGTGCCTGAAGAACATCGGGTCGGCGACGCTGGTGTTCGTCGACGCGGACAAGGATGCGGAGATCGGCTTCGCCACGTTCGACGTCGAGCAACGGATCAAGGCGTACCCGAACAAGGGCGCGTCCGGATCGAACTTCGCGGAGTTCGATCAGCAGATCGCCATCATGCCGGTCTCGATCGACCAGGCGCTGGAAGGCGTCACGATGAAGTGGAACATCGGGTCGACGTGCTCGTCGTGTGTGACGTCGAACGTGAAGTGGACGGACGGGCAGAACAACAACGCCGGATCGACCGCGTACTGGAACGTAGACGACGGTCCGCCGTACGGCGACCGGTGGGGACGGGTAACGACGCAGTGGAACGGCTCGGGCAAGGAGACCATCGGCCTGGGCTGGTCAGTGACCGCGACCGTGGACGCCAGCAGCACCGCAATCGCGACGGCGAACTTCGGAACCTCCGGGATCGACGAGGTAAAGGAGCTTGCGCCGCGCTGCGACAACTGGGTGGCGGGCTCGGCGCCGGGCTGTGTCCTGCCGTACTTCAAGCCGACCTGGACGCTGGACACCAACAAGTACCCGGCCGCTGGGGGGTACTACTGGCACATGCAGCAGGTGATGCCCGATCACGCCGGCTCCAAGCGGTGGGACTCACTGATGCACTACCTGGGCCCGGACACCCCGGTGAAGAACGGCGCCGGCAATCCGTGGAACTCGAACAACAGCCGTGACCGTGTGTGTGACAGCACCTGGAGCCTGCACCCCTCCGATACGTCGGTGGGGTCGGTCGACTGTGACGAGTACGCGATGGCCTCGACGCACGAGTCCGGCGGCTACCCGAAGAGCGTCAACCTGGTGACGTCGGGCAGCAAGTGCGCCCAGCTGTTCACCGACAAGATGGGCGACGGTACGGCGAACTTCGGCCTCCTCGCGGACACCCGTGCGGCGACGAACGGGCCAAGCGGTACGGAGCGGTGCGGGCGTGCGGCGATCCCGAGCGTGCAGAATGAGCAGGCGTTCAGCGGATTCCCGGCCCCAGCGTGGCGGCTGCTGGACGGTGACGGGTTCTTCGTGACCCTTCCGGGGTTCGAGCACTGCACGTCAACCGCGACTACCTGCACGTGGAAAAAGATCGGCTGACACAGCCTGAGCGCCAGCACCTGAAAGCCGAAAAAAGGGGGCCAGCCCTCGGGGCTGGCCCCCCATCTTATACGTGGTCAGCCGGTCAGGGGCTGCCACCGGTCTTCCTGTGCCGGGTCGATCCTGCTGCCCCAGACCAGCGCCCCGCCGATCAAGCCGGGCTTGTCCCGGGTGGCCAGGGCCGGGGCTTCGAGCATGTCGGCAGCCTCTTCCAGGTAGCTGACCAGAGTGTCGAGCTCGTCGCCGGGGCCTTCGTTGTAGCGGGACCAGCGGCCCAGGTAGCCGGTGGCGGCATCCAGGTACAGACCCGAGGTGCCGTCCGCCGCGCCGTGCGAGACCACCGGAATCCAGGTCGTCTTCCACACGGTGATCCGCTCGTCTTCGGTACGGTCGACGTTGAAGGTGTCCTCGTGGTCCTGAGCGTCCATCCGCCGCCGGTAGGCGGCAGCCACGGCGTCCAGGGGCATCAGAGCCTCACCACCCGGAAGGCACCCCCAGCCCCAGCCGTTGACCCCGCCGTCGCCCGCCGTCAGCAGCCACAGGACATGCAGCTCGACGGGTATCCGGATGCCGAGATCGCCTTCCACGGCAGCGATGGCAGTGGGGCCGGCACCGGCGCGGAGCGCAGCGTAGGAGTCAGGGGCGTTGTGCTGGAGCCAGTCGGTGATGCGCCGCCAGGCATCAGCGACCTCCCGTACGGTGACCGCGGCGGCAGCAGGGTCGGCAGGCTGGTCCTGCTCTCGCCCCTGATCCTGGTCCTGGGCGTCCGTGGAGGGCTCGGTGGAGGGAGCCGCTCTCAGAAACCGGATCTCGATCCGGTCCGGCTCACGGATGTAGCCGACGGACAGGTCGGGGCAGTCCTCGAACACCTCGCCGTCAACCGCCACGGTCAGAATGCCGGGCAGCCCCGAGGGCCGGCCCATGTCAGGGTCGTCGGCCAGCTGGCTGGCCAGGACCTTCAGCGCGTAGGGAACGCCTGCCCCTAACTGAGCGGCGATGTCGCGTACGTCCGGCTGGATTTCGACCTTCACAGCCTGGGGCTCCTTGCTCGTCGGATGGAGGACGGTGCCCTCACACACTAGGACGCCCGCGCTCACCGGCGGGTGGTGCGCGCGCGTCCTGCCATGCGGGGGCGGGTCAGGCGGTTGCGGGGTCTCCTGCGGGCGGCGCTGATCCCGGGGCGGCGATCTGGGCTTCGAGGCCGGCGACGCGGCAGTCTTGGAAGCGGAGGTTGGAGTGGGCTGCCTTGACGCGCTCGTCGAGGGTTCGGTTGTCAGCGGTGAGCTGGCGGGCACGCTGCTTGAGAATGGTGTTCTCTGCGGTGATCCGTTGGATGGTTTCTTCGGTCCACTCGGCTTCCAAGTCGCGGATTTGGCCGAGGAGTTCGCCGATGCGGGTGCGCAAGGTGAGGATCTCGGCCCACGGAGACCCTCCGCACCCTGCGTCAGGCACTCTCCCTCGACGGCGAGCTGAGCAAGGAAGCCCGCGACACCTACTTCGCGCTCCTCGCACCACGCGAGGACATCGACAACTGACCCAACCGCCAAAAGGGTGCCGGAGCCAATGCCAGTGGCTCCGGCACCCCGCCCGTGAGCGTATCCGCCACGCCCTCGCTGATCACCTCTTCGGCGGAGCCAACCCACCAGTCAGACCACCGTCGAGCCGACGGCCTGACCGGCGAGCGTGCGGTCTCGCGGGCGCCGATGCCCTTCCCCCACGGCCAGACGCTGCAATTGAACGAGCAGACCATCAAATTCGAGGTGCCCGACGACGGGGACAAGCAAACCCGGCTTCGAACCGAGGAGTCAGCCGATGGACCAGGCGCGCAGCTGCGCGGCGATCTCCTGAACGCGGGCGCCCCTGTGTTTGGCACGCATGACCAGCGCGAGGGCTTCCTCCGGCTCGCAAGGCAGATACTGGCCGCTGGTGTTGAGGAACGTCTCGGCGACCAGCCAGGCGAAGAACTCGTTCTTCGACTCCAGCGGCTCGTGCGGCGCGACGGTCTCCAGCATGGCCGCGACCTCCGCTCGCGCGAAGAACACACTCCCGGGGTCGATGTGGACCGCATCATCGTCGGATCACCTCCGCTCGCGCGGAGAGCACTGCGCGGTAGTGCCCGCGCTGCGGGTGTAGAACGGGCCACCTCCGCTCGCGCGGAGAGCACAACGTCCACATCTCATCCGTGAGGAGATACGGCGGTTCACCTCCGCTCGCGCGGAGAGCACGGCCTCCCACAGACCAGTCACGACCTGCGCCATGGTTCACCTCCGCTCGCGCGGAGAGCACGCGCTGGCGCTGACTGCGAGCACCACCTACAGCGGTTCACCTCCGCTCGCGCGGAGAGCACCTGGTGATGGAGACGACCCGGTTCGGGCGGGACGGTTCACCTCCGCTCGCGCGGAGAGCACCACGCTCTGGCCTGCGCTTAGAAGCCGTATCTCAACCGATCTTGGAACGTGTGGATCGAACAGAGTTCCTGGTCGGGTGATCTTCCGGCGGTACGCGCATGAAGGCAGGGCCTCCTGGTAGCTCGGGGGTGCGACCCCATTCCGAGCGGTTCCTGGAGGCCCTGTTGTCTTTGTTGTACGTGCCCGAGCCCGTTGACTTCAACTCGCCCGCTGTGTCGTGCGATTGCCTCGCGCACGTGTACGGCAACGCGGCCGATCATCCCGATCGGGTGCGCCGGTATCCGTCAGACATGACGGACGCGGAGTGGGCGGCCGTGCGGCCGTTGTTGCCGGTGCCGGCCTGGCTTCAGGGGCGGGGCGGACGGCCCGAGAGCTACTGCCACCGGCAGCTGCTGGACGCGGTCCGCTATCTGGTCGCGGGCGGAATCTCGTGGCGGGCGCTGCCCGCGGACTTCCCCGATTGGGGCCGGGTTTACGCCTTCTTCCGCCGCTGGCGCGAGCACGGACTGATCGCCGAGTTCCACGACCGGCTGCGCGGGAAGGTCCGTGAACGCGAGGGCCGCGAGGCCGAGCCCACGGCGGGGATCATCGACGCGCAGTCGGTGCGGGCCGCCGCGACGGTGCCGGCCTCCTCACGCGGCTACGACGGCGGGAAGAAGGTGCCGGGCCGCAAACGGCACATCGTGACCGACACCCTCGGTCTGCTCCTGGTCGTCGCGGTCACCGCCGCGAACATCGGCGACCGCGACGCTGCGGCGGGCCTGCTGACCCGGCTGCGCCGCCTGCACCGCGACATCACCCTCGTCTGGGCCGACGGCGGCTACACCGGCGGCCTCGTCGGCTGGTGCCGGGACAAACTCGCTCTGACCTTGGAGATCGTCAAGCGCACCGACGACATGACAGGGTTCGTGGTGCTGCCGAGACGGTGGGTGGCAGAGATCTGTCAAGCACAGTGCGCTCATGGAGTCTGTTGGCCTGCTGTTTCGGCGGTCTCGGTCCAGATGCGGCGGCTGTACCAGCCGGGCGGACGGGTCCGCCGTTCGCGGAGTTCGGCGAGTTCTCGCTGGTCGGCGTGGGCGATGAGCCGGTGAGGCCAGCGGCTCTCCCGACGGGTGGTGATCCAGCCGCGGTTGATCCATGCATAGCGGGTGGAGGTGGTCATGTCCAGCTCGGCGGCCAGGTGCTTGAGCCACCACTCGTCCGGGCCGGGCTCCTCACCGGGTGGTGCGGGGCGTCGCCGGTGGACACGGCCTGCGGGGCAGGCGAGACGGCGCATGAGGTCGCGGACGGTGGCTGCGGAGATCCGCTTTCCGCCCTTCGCGGGCCGGAAGCCCTCGGTTTCCAAGCGGTCGGCGATCCCGGCGGCGCCTATGCCCTGGCCTGCGAGTTCTCGGATCCGATCGGCCAATTGCGGCTGGACCGGGCGGATGACCTCTCCCGCCGTATTCGTCCCGCCGGCCCAGACGATGGTGACCTTCACCTGCTCGCTGGTGCCGAGCACGGTGACGACGACCTTGTCGACGACCGCGCGGATGATCTCCTTGCGGTCCGCTGTCGTGGTGCTGTGCGCATGCCACAGACCCTCGATGTCGCCGGCCAGAGCCGTGATGGTCTGCCGCTCGGCCGGAGTGAGGATGTGCGAACTGCTGCGGGTGAAGCGGTCGTAGTCCTCGCCAAGCCGCTGCTGGGCGGCGAGTGCGTCCTCCCATTCCTTCTCCAACTGGCGCACGACCAGGCGGTTCTCCGGTTCGGCGAGGTGGTGGCTGCGGCGGGCCCGGTCGGCGTCCTACGCGGCGCGTTCCAGCCGTTGCGACCATAGCCGTTCCAGCTCGGCCCGCTCGGCCAGGATCTGGTCGGCCGCGCGCAGGGACACCTGGACAGCGGCGGGCGTCAGTGCCACGAGGACCTGCTGTTCGACGAAGGCGTCCACGCAGGCGGAGTTGAGCAGCTGGCAGCTCTTGTCCGCGCCGTAGTTGGTCATGTCCCGGGCGCACACGTATTCGGGTTGGGCCTTGCTGTGCTGGGTGTGGTAGCGCACGCTCATGCGCCGGTTGCAGCGTCCGCAGTGCACGAGCCCGGCCGCGAGGGCGGGACCGTTGCGGATGGCGCCCATGGCTTCGGCGCGGGCGCGGTTGGCCGCCAGTTTCGCTTCGTTCGCCTCGAACTGGGCGACGGTGATGTAGGCGGGCAGGACATTCGGGATCATCACATGCCATCCGTCCCGGGAGCGGACGACCCGCCCGGTGCTCGGCCGGGCCGGGTCCTGGCGGCGCGGGTCGACCCGGCGCCGCCCGTAGGCGTAGATGCCGGCATAGGCGGGATTGTGCAGCAAGGTCTGCAGCGTCATCCGGTTCGGCCTTCGCCATTCCAGGGTGCCCTTGTCCGGACCCTCCCGCAGCCGGATGCCTAACTGGATGTCGTTCTCGACGAGGTAGCGCAGCACACCGTGCAACGTGCCGAGCCGCTCGAACTGCGCAAAGATCAGGCGGATCACGGTCTGCACCTGCTCGTCCGGGTCGAAGGCCACCTTCCCGGACGGACGGCGGACGTAACCGCTGGGCAGCGGGAAGGCCAGCTCGCCTCGGCGGGCCTTGTTCAGCCGTCCGCTCCACATCCGCTGCTTGATCAGGTGAAGTTCGGCCTCGCTCATCGTGCCCTTGAGCCCCAGCAGCAGCCTGTCGTTGTACTCGGTCGGGTCATAGACCCCGTCGGTGTCCGCCAGTACCGCGCCCGACAGGGCACACAGCTCGATCAACTGGTACCAGTCCCTGCCGGAGCGGGCCAGACGGGACATCTCGATCCCCAGCACAAGACCGACATGGTCCAGCCCGATCTCGCTGACCAGACGCTGGAAGCCGGTGCGGGCCACCGCACTCGACCCCGATTTGCCCAGGTCTTCGTCGATCACCAGGATCCGGTCCGCCTGCCAGCCCAGCGCGACCGCCCGGTCCACCAGCGCGTACTGCAACCGGGTCGACTCCTGATGCTCGACGAGCTGCTGGCGGGTGGACTGGCGGATATAAATCACCGCGAGCCGCTGCAGGTGACGGTCATCGATCTTGCTGCCGGGCCGCTCCCACGCCATCACCGAAGTCATCGCTGATCCCGCTCACCCGCCGTCGCGGCGGCTGACAGCGCGCGGCTCGCCAGCCGCACCAACTGCCCCACCACCGCCTGCCGGTTCACCTTCGGCAGCGTCGCCCACACCTGCCCGTCCGGCACCGCCGGAATCCTGGGCGTACTGTTTCCGCATCTGGCGGGTCTCGTAGTTGAGCGGGTCGAGCAGATCGTCAGCGTTTGTCTTGAGGTTCGCTGGTGTTCCAGTCCCAGTTGGTGATCGTGGTGCGCATCAGTCGGGCGGCGGCTGAGAGGTGGTTGTCGGTGCCCCAGTAGAGGGTGACCGTGCGGCGGCAGTCGGGGTTGGCGACGGGGATCCAGGCGACGGGGGCCTGCGTGATGCTACGGCGGGCGAAGGCGGGGGCGAGACCGATGCCCAGTCCCGCGCTGATCAGGTCGGCGATGGCGCTATGTTCGTCGCTTTCGCAGACGATTTTCGGGGTGAGGTCTCGTGCGGCGAAGAGTCGGTCGAGCAGCCGGCGTAGCCAGTGTCCCTCGCGGGCGGTGACGAAGGGCTGGTCGGCGAGTTCGTCGATGGTCACGGATGTACGGGACGCCAGCGGATGGTCGAGTGGCACCCCGACTCCCACCGCCTCCTCGAACAGTCGCACCGACTCCAGGCCCTCGGCGTGGAGCGGCTGCGAGGCGACACACAGATCGACCTCTTGGGCGCGCAGGCGGCGGGTCATGTCCTCGGGCGGCGACCAGTGGAGCGCGATCTCGATGGCGGGATGGGCTCGTTTGTAGGCCGCCAGTGGACGGGTGAGGGTGAGGAAGGTTTCCGACGCCAGTCGCACGGTGCCCAGGCCCTGGCTGGTGGCCTCGGTGACGGCGCGTCGTCCCGCGTCGAGCTCACCGAGGGCGCGTTCGACGTGGTCGCGGAAGAGTCTGCCCGTGTCGTTGAGCCGGAGCCGGCCGCTGCGATCGAACAGCGGTACGCCCACGTCGCTCTCCAACCGGGCGATGGTGCGACTCAGCGACGGCTGGGCGATGTGCAGCTCGTCGGCGGCGCGGCTGAGGTGCTCCAGCCGCGCCACCACTAGGAACTGCCTGAGCGAGTTCAGCTCCATTATGACCCCCGGGTCATAGCATGTTAGCAATATTTATCTTAGACAAGATAACCCATGGGGCATAGCGTCGGAGGTGCAGGAAGACAAGATCCCACCGCAAAGGAAGGGCCGGGGTAGCGATGCCTACGCAACGCCAGGTAGACGAAGCCAAGATCCGCGAGCTGGTCGACAAGATCGCCGAAGGGCTCCAGACCAAGGATCTCGGGGGCTTGAGGCAGCTTTACGCGACCGACGTGGTGTCCTTCGACATCGAGCCGCCGCTCCAGCACGTGGGGGTGGAGGCGAAGCTGGAGAACTGGGCGCCCGTGTTCACGTTCTTCGCGAGTGTGACCTACGAGGTTCGCGACCTGACGATCACCGTCGGCGATGACGTGGCCTTCGGGCACGCCTTCGCCCGCCTCAGCGGCACGCGCAAGGACGGCACCTCGATTGGCGGTATGTGGGTCAGGGTCACCTACTGCTTCCGGAAGATCGACGGCACCTGGTTGATCGCACACGACCAGGTCTCGGTTCCGCTCGACATCTCCAGCGGCAAAGGAGTGGTCGACCTCCAGCCCTGACCGGTCGCGCGAGTTCGAGCGACACCAGGCATCGGTTCGCCCCACCATCCCCCTTCGCCGCGCCGCCGCGGCACCACATCCATGGAGGAAGCCATGAAAACCGTTCCCGCGACCGTCGTGATGCCGGGCTACCTGGTCGGCACCTGGAAGGCAGACCCGGTGCACTCCGAGGTCGCCTTCTCCGTCCGTCACCTCATGATCAGCAAGACGCGTGGCCGGTTCACCGGCTACGACGTCACGATCGTTACGACCGAGGACCTGCTGGGCTCCTCGGTCACCGCGACGATCGACCTCGCGTCCATCGACACCGGCCACGAGATGCGCGACAACCACCTGCGCACCGCCGACTACCTCGAGGTCGAGAAGTACCCGACGATGAGCTACAGCTCGACCGGCATCCGCCGGACCGACGACGGATGGGTCATCGACGGTGAGCTGACGCTGCACGGCGTCACCCGACAGGTCCCGCTGGCCGTCGAGGTGAACGGGTTCGGCTCGGACCAGTGGGGTGGACAGCGGGCCGGCTTCTCCGCGACCGCGGCGATCAGCCGGCGTGACTTCGGCATCGACATCAGCGTCCCGCTGGAGGCCGGTGGCGTCGTGGTCGCCGACAAGGTGTCGATCAGCCTGGAGATCCAGGCCGTTCTCCAGAAGTGACCCGCCCCGGACTGGCGGCCAAGCCCCCATCCCGATCCGATGCCGCGCATCGGACGTGGCCCTCTGGGTGGGTATTGCGGGCGGTCGTCAGCGCGCACGTGGTCGCGATCGTCGGTCAGCCGGTGTTCGCCGGTGTGTATCTGAGTGGTGACTACGACGGCTTGCGTTTGCACGAGGTCGGCGCCAACGCCGTCACCTCCATCGGCTGTCTGCAGCTGATCGTGACGGCCGTGGTCTGGGTCCGACTGCGTCGGGTCTGGCCGTTCCTCGCCACTCTCGCTGTGGTGGTGGCCGAGACGGTGCAGTACTTCGCCGGGTTGGAAGGCGCGTTGTGGCTGCACCTCCCGCTGGGGGTGCTGACCGTTGCCGGGCTCGTCGTGCAGTTCATCGCGGTATGGCGCCGTCCGGTCAGGCGGCGATCGGTGGTGCGGAAAGTGGAGGAGGCCGGCGATGCGTGACCGGGACATGACCAGGCGCCAGGTACTGGGCATCGGCGGGGCGCTCGGGATAGTGGCGGCCACTGGGTTGGCGACCTCGGCCATGCTGTCCCGGAGTCCGGCAGCCACCGGTGCCGAGTTGCGCAGCGTCGTGCCGCTGCCGCCCGCGTTCCAGGTGCCGCTGCCGATCCCTCCGGTGCTGAAGCCAGTCAGCACCTCGGGAGGTGTGGATCGCTACCAGATCACCCAGCGCGAAGCGACCCTGGAGATCCTCCCCGGCGTCAGCACGTCGGCGTGGACCTACGAGGGCACCTTCCCCGGGCCGACGATCGAGTCCCGCCGCGGCCGGCCGGTCACCGTGACACATCACAACGAGCTTCCCGTGCCGACCGTCGTGCACCTGCACGGCGGTCGGACCCCGGCGGCCTCCGACGGATACCCCACCGACCTCGTCCTGCCCGAGAACTGGCACGAGGCCGCCCACACCATGCACACCATGGGCGGGATGGACGGCATGAGCGATCCGCGGGCGGTGACGTCCGAGCTGACGCGGGACTACACGTTCCCGCTCGACCAGCGGCCGACGCTGCTGTGGTACCACGACCACCGGATGGACTTCACCGCTCCGGCGATCTGGCGGGGTCTCGCCGGGCTGCACATCGTGCGCGACGACGCCGAGGAGTCGCTCGGCCTGCCCGCGGGGCCACGCGAACTGCCGCTCATGATCGCGGACCGTGCGTTCGACGACGACGGCGAGCTCACCTATCCCGCCCTCGACCCCACGCTGCGCACACAGCCCGGCGTCCTCGAGTCCTATCTCGGCGGGGTCCTCGGTGACGTGATCCTGGTCAACGGCGCGCCGTGGCCCGTGCACGACGTCGACGCGGCCCGGTACCGGCTGCGTGTCCTCAACGCCTCCAACGCCCGGCACTACGACCTCGAGGCGGTCCTCGACGACGGCCGCCGGCTCGATCTCGTCCAGGTCGGAGCCGACCAAGGGCTGCTCGCGGCGCCGGTCACCCACCAGTCCCTGCCGATCGCGCCGGCCGAACGCTACGACGTGGTCATCGACTTCGCGAGGGTTCCGGTCGGCGGCCGCGTCAGGATCGTCAACCGGCTGGGCTCCGGCCGGACCCGCGACGTGATGGCCTTCCACGTCGCACGCAAGGCCCGCGACGACAGCCGCGTCCCGCACGTCCTCTCGAAGAACCTGCCCGAGTGGCGCCGGTCGGACGCCGTGCGGGTGCGGGACTTCTCCTTCCGGGCTGGCCGGATGCACGGCCGTCACGGCTGGCTGATCGACGGGCTGCCGTTCGCCCCCGCCCGCACCGACGTCACCGTTCGCCTCGGCGATGTCGAGGTGTGGCGGCTGGTCGCCGACGTCCACCATCCGGTCCACCTGCATCTGGTCGGCTTCCGAGTGCTCTCACGCGGCGGCAAGGCACCCCTTCCCCACGACGCGGGCCTCAAGGACACCATCTCACTACGGCCCGGCGAAGCGGCGGAGATCATCACCCGGTTCGACGGCTACCGCGGCCGCTACCTCTTCCACTGCCACAACGCCGAACACGAGGACATGGGAATGATGGCCAACCTCGAAATCATCTGACACCGGCTGCCCACGACGCCTCGGCCGCGCGGCGTAGGTCCACCGTGGGCTGACCGGATCCGGTTGCAGCGGTGTCGGCGTCAGTGACGGGCGGGCGTGTGTTGATCCTGGCTGCTTTGCGGATTGCCTTGGCACGTCCGGGAATTGCGGTGGTGATGGAATTAGGTGCCATGAAGACGGTTGCGTCGGGCGACTTCTGCGGCGTAGCCGGGACGGGTGTTGCCGGCGTCGTATGTCCAGCGGGTTGCGCGGTCGATGCTGATCCCGAGCAGCCGAGCGAGTACGGCGGCGGGCATCTCGGCTGCCATCTCCATGAGCGCGGTGTTCCGCCCCAAGGTGGGCGAGATGCCGAGCGCGCGGAGTCGGCCGAGCAGCTCGCGTGGAGCAAGCGGCTGGCCGAGTCGTGCCGCGGGATAGAGCCAGGCCTCGTGGTCTGATGCGGTTGCACGTCGCTGCTCGGCAAGTAGTTGCAGGACAAGGGCTCCGACCATTGGAGGCAGAGAGATCGGCGTGTTGGCGAGAGACAGTTCCACGTCGTCCCCGGCGGTGATCACGTGCTTGGCGGTCAGTTGTGTGATGCGTGCGGCGCGTTGTGCGTAGAGCAGGACGAGGAGTCCGGCGACGCGGTCAGAGGTCGTGATCGTGTCGTCGTTGAGGAGTCGTCGGACAAGGTTCCATCGCTCGCTGTGGTCGGCGAAGACTTCGCGGATGGGCTCGTTCTTGAAGTGGGGGCTTTCAGGTTTTTTGTCGTAGCGGACGGCGAGGCCACGCCAGTCCTTGATCTTGTTGATGGTGCGTTCGACGCTGTTGCGGAGCTTGTACAGCTGCTTGTCCCAGGTGACGGGCCGTCCGCCGCGTGAGCCGCGGTTCTTGCGGTGCGCGGCCTGGTCCGTCTTCTCGGGGATGACCGCTTTGATCCCACGTTTACGCAGGTGGGAACGGTTCTGGCGAGACGAGTACGCCTTATCGCCCGCGACTGCGTCTGGCCGGGTGCGGGGCCGGCCGACCGGGCCGGGGACGCGGATCTTGTTCAGGACGGGGATGAACTGCGGGCTGTCCCCGGCTTGCCCCGCAGTGATCTTCAGCGAGAGGGGCAGGCATTGCGGCACGCAGGACAGGTGCGTCTTCGTGGTCAGTCCGCCGCGGGAACGCCCCAGGTCGGCGGCGGCGAGTCGGGCCTTGCGGCGACGCCTCACGCGTCGCCGTTCTTCCCGCTCCGGGTCCAGTTGCCCGTCTTGTTCCTGGCCGGCGCCCCTTTTTCCGCGGCGGCCTTCTCCAACGCGTCCAGGATCTCGGGCTCCGTGATCATCCCGGCAGCATCATGATGGGCCCGGACTGTGGTGGAGTCCACGCTGACCAGCGACAAGTCCACCAGGCCCCGCTTCGCCGCCTCGGCGATCGCACCCTGGAACACCGCGGTGAACACCCCGGCATCCCGCCACTGCCGAAACCGGCCGTAAACGGTGGACCAGTGACCGAATCGTTCCGGCAACTCCCGCCATTTCGCCCCGTTCCTGAACCGCCACACGACGCCCTCGAAGTGCGCCCGCAGGTTCTCCGGATACGGCCCGTACTCACCGACCGGCAGGAACGGGGAGATGAACTCCCACTCGGCATCCGAAAGTTGAGGTCGAGACACCCCACCGTTCTACTCCAAAGGCCCCGACCCTTCCGAGCCGGGGCCCCGCGAGATCACAACTCCACACAGGCCCTAAGCCCCCGGCCGGCTTGAGAGCGCTTTGACCTGGGGTTCGGCGGGGGCGGAGCCTTCCGCAGTCGTGTGATCATTGACTGTCTGGAGGTCCGGGGTGCCGGTCGAGTTTCTGACGGATGAGCAAGCCGCGAAGTACGCGGCGTGCGACGGGGCGCCGTCCCGTACGGAGTTGGAGCGGTTCTTCTTCCTGGACGACGTGGACCGGGCGTTGATCGAGCCGAAGCGGCGGGCCCACAACCGGCTCGGGTTCGCGGTGCAATGACCACGGTGCGGTTCCTCGGGGTGTTCCTGGACGATCCGACGGACGTGCCGGAGGAGGTAGTCGACTACCTCGCCGAGCAGTTGGGCGTCGCGGAGGTGTCGGCGTTGAAGGCGTACGGCGAGCGGCCCCTCCCTACCGACCACCCCGAGCCGTGAGGTAGGCAAGGACCGCCAGAACGCGGCGGTTGTGTTCCGCGCTGGTGCCGAGGCCCAGCTTCGCCATGATCGAGGCGACGTGGGTCTCCACGGTTCGCTCGGTCAGCCACAGCCGTCGCGCGATGCCCAGGTTGGTGTGGCCTTCGGCCATGAGGGCCAGGACTTCCCGCTCGCGGGGGGTGAGTGCGGCGAGTGGGTCGCGGTGAGTGCCGATCATGCGGGAGACGACTTCGGGGTCGAGGGCGGAGCCGCCCGCGGCGACCCGGAGCAGGGCGTCCAGGAAGTCGTCCACGTCGAAGACACGGTCCTTGAGGAGATAGCCGAAACGGCCCTGGGCAACCAGTTCCACGGCGTTGCGGGTCTCGATGTGCTGGGAGAGCAGCACGATGCCGAGTTCGGGAAAGGTCTGCCGGATCTGCCGGGCGGCGCGGGCGCCGTCGTCGAGGAGGTCCGGCGGCATGCGGATGTCGATGACGGCCAGGTCGGGGCGGTTGTCGGTGACGGCGGCGACGAGCGCGGGCGCGTCGGCGGCGCGGGCGACGATGTCGTGGCCGGCGTCCGCGAGCAGCCGTGCCAGTCCCTCCCGGAATAGGGCGGAGTCCTCACCGATCACGATACGCATGGCAGCACCGCCTCCACGGTCGTACCGCCGCCGGGGCTGCTGGTGATGTGCAGCAGTCCGCCGAGCGCGGCGACCCGGTCCTTGAGGCCCGAGAGCCCCGATCCTCCGCGCGGGTCGGCGCCGCCGCGCCCGTCGTCCTGGATGGTCACGCGCAGTGCCCCGTCGCCGTTCTCACCGACGACGACTCCGATGCTCGTGGCCTCGGCGTGCTTGATGGCGTTGGCGACGGCCTCGCTGGCGACGTAGTACGCAGTGGTGGCGACGTCGTCGGGCAGCATCCGTCCGTCGAGCCGCCAGTCGAGCCGCACCGGGGCTCGTATGGCCAGGGACTCCAGGGCGGAGCCCAGCCCGTCGTCGAGGGAGCTGGGCCGCAGGCCGTGCGCCAGCTCACGCAACTCCGCGACCGCGGTGCCCAGTTCGGCCACGGCCTGGTCGAGCAGTCCGTCAACGTCGACGCTGCCGTCGTCGAGATGGCGCTGCGCGAGCCGCAGTGCCATGCCGAGGCTGACCAGCCGCGACTGGGCGCCGTCGTGCAAGTCCCGTTCCAGTCGGCGCCGTTCGCGGTATCCGGTGCGCAGCAGCCGGCCGCGGCTGGCCTCCACCTCGCCGAGCGCCTGTCGCAGTTCGAGCCGCAGCCGTACGGTCTCGACGAGCAGCGCGCTGGCGGTGGCCACCTCGCGCGGGCAGGGTCCGTCGATGATCCCGATGGGGCGGCCGGCGAGCCGCACCTTGGTGCCCTGCCCCACCGGTGTGCCGGCCGTGTCGTGGAACTGGGTGCTGCCCGGCAGCAGAAACCCGACCCGCAGCCGGGTTTCGCGCAGCGCGTCGCGCAGCACCTCCTCCAGTTGCTCGGGCCGTGCCCGTCCCGCGTGCACCTCGCGCTCCAGTGCCGCCACGGCCGCCAGCGCCCGCTCCCGTACGGGGTAGAAACGCCGGTCCACCCAGCGGCGTACCCGGTTCTTCACCGGTACGAGAACGACGGCGACCAGCGCCGTCACGCCGGCCGCCGCCACTGCACTCCCCCGCCCCAGGGCCAAGCCGCCCGCGAAGGAAGCGGCGCTGTAGACCGCGAGTAGTCCGGCGGTCACCAGGCCCCAGGTCACGAAGGCGCTGGTGGCGCGGTCCACGTCGTACAGGTCGTGGCGCAGGATCGCGAGCGCGGTGAGCGAGGGCACACCCAGACAGAGGGCTGCCAGGCCCACCCACATCAGTGCGGTGAGCTCGCCGAACAGCAGGTAGTTGGCCCAGCACAGCAGCAGCGTGCCGGGCAGCGCGACGACACCCAGCCCGAACCACTTCAACTGCGCCCGCTCGACCGAGTCTGCCGCGCGGTAGCGGTGGCGCATCACCAGCGCCGACGAGACCAGCAACACCATGAACAGCCCGAGCAGCGGCAGCAGAAGAGCCCAGACCACGGACTCGGGCAGGGTGGGCAGGGGATGCCCGTACTCCTCGAACGGCGGGTCGTACGCGGTCGGGTCGAGAGCGGCCACGAGGATGAAGACGGGCGTGACGATCAGCACGCCGTACAGCACCAGACGGGGGAAACGGCCCGGGGGCAGTCGGCCGCCGGGGAAGAACAGCATCAGCAGCAGGACGGGCACGTACCACAGGGTCCACATCCCCGCGGCCAGCTGGTTGACCGTCTCGGCGCCCGGCAGCGGGCGGGTGAGGCTCACCTGGGCGTAGGTGTCGAGGAGGGTTTCCAGCGGCGGTACCAGGCCGATGAACGTGAGCAGGAATCCCACCAGGTTGGCGGGGCGACGGCGCGAGACGAACACCCCCAGGCCGGTGGAGAGCGCGCCCGTGACCACGGCCGAGACCAGCCCGAACAGCACCCCGGCCGAGACGCCCGGGGCGGCGGCCGTCAGAGCGCAGCACGCCACGATCACCACCGTGGTCAGCACGGTGGCGGCGAGCGAGAGGCGACGGGGCCAGGGCATGGCCCAACGGTAGGGGCGGAACGGGGCCCTCAGTATCCGTGCTGACACGCAGAGTTGCTCCCGTGCCAGCTCCGATGCGGTGACGGCGGCCGCTCCGGGACAGTCCAGGGACCGGCATTCACCCGGACGGGGCGGACCGCCGGACGCACCACCTTGACCCGGACCTTCACGATCCCAACGGGGAGACCACCATGCGCACTGTCACCGCCCGCCGCTCGCTCGCAGCCGTCGCCCTCGCCCTCGCCGCCTCGTTCGCCGGCGCCGTTCCCGCCATCGCGGACGCGTCGGCGGCGGACGAGTGCAGGCCCATCAGCCGCAACGAGTACATCGCCGACCGCTGGCAGGAGCTCGGCGGCGCCAACGGCTCGCTCGGATGCCCGATCGACACCACGAAGAACGTCACCGTCGGCGGGGTGTGGAAGGGCAAGCGCCAGACCTTCGAGAACGGCCAGATCACCTGGTCGCCCAGTCAGGGCGCCCAGATGGTCATCGCCGCCTGGGAGTGGCGCGGCTACGCCTTCGCCGACTGGGGGACGACCGCCCCGTACAGCTACGACCGTTTCCTGCTGCGCTACTACAGCTCATACGAGCCCCGGGGAGAACAGCGCGAGCTGCGCGGCGGCACCTCCGGCCGCGCGTGGGTGCAGAAGCGCACGACGGGCAGCTACCGCTTCATCGTCGAGGGCTGCGACGACGGCACCTTCGGATCGACGTGCCGCCAGGGCTGGACGCTCTCGGCCAGCACCCGCTGAGTCGGCGTCACCACACCACACCAAGAGGGATGAGCATGCGAAGCATTCGGGGGACCTTGGTGGCGATCCTCGTCACCCTCGCTCTCGGCCTGACGACCACCGCCTGCACAGGCGTGTTCGCCAAGGTCGCCGTCAAGGCGATCGCCCGCGGAGCGCCGGCCGCCGCGCCCTTCTTCTCCGGGGCGCTGCGCCTGGGGACAGACACTCTGGTCGGCGAGGCGCTCGCGCTTGAGGGCGGGACGAAGAAGGGCGACCAGCCCGGCCTGTACGGCGGCTCCCGCAACAAGGCGGGCTGCGCCAAGTCCAAACTCGCCCGCTTCCTCAAGGACCCGGCACACCACCGTAAAGCCGTGGAGTGGGCCAGGGTGCAGGGCATCGACGTCGACGACATCGAGGGCTTCGTGAAGAGGCTCACGCCCGTGGTACTGCGCAACGACACCCTCGTGAAGAACCACGACTACAAGAAGGGCAAGGCAGTCGCCTTCGACGCCCTGCTGGAAGCGGGCATCGCCGTCCTGGTCGACCTGTACGGAAAGCCGGTCGTGCAGTGCAGCTGCGGCAATCCGCTCGGCGCCTTCGAGCACGACGCCGACAAGGCCGACGTGACGTTCAAGGGCGAGAGCAAGAAGTGGACGTCGTATGACCGCGAGAAGGTCGTCAAGATCGAGCCCACGGAGGTGAAGGAGGGGGTGAAGAGCTACCAACTGGTCGACGTCGACAGGCAGGACGCAGGAATCGTACGGCTTACGGGCACGGACGGCACGCGGGACGAACCGCTGCCGGACGACCCCGGCGCCCAGGACGCCGAAGTCGCCGTTCCCGCGGTGACGGACATGCCGGTTGAGGAGGCCACGCAGATCCTCACGGCGCAGGGGCTCAAGGTGCAGACGGATAGCGGGCTTTCCGGCAGCGACGGGGCCTCCGGCAGCGCC
Organism: Streptomyces sp. NPDC006602; assembly: GCF_042870385.1. Taxonomy (NCBI): domain Bacteria; kingdom Bacillati; phylum Actinomycetota; class Actinomycetes; order Kitasatosporales; family Streptomycetaceae; genus Streptomyces; species Streptomyces sp. NPDC006602. Next base: position 18,912 of record NZ_JBIAHG010000051.1, read on the forward strand.
GCGCCCGGTACCGTCCTCGGCCAGAGCCCGGCGGCGGACGAGCAGGTCGCCAAGGGCACCACCGTGACACTCACCGTGGCACCCCGCGCGGAACCGTCCGTGACGGAATCGCCCTCGCCGTCCTCGCCGTCCTCCTCACCGACTGATGACGCGGGTACGGCCACTGACACAGGTACGACGATGGTGATCGCCCTGGCGGATGCGCCGGTTCGTGAGTCCCCGTCGTCCACCAGCAGCCAGCTCAGCCATGTCACAGCGGGAGGCCAGTACCCGGCCACCTGCTACGGCTCCGGCGAGACCACCAACGCCCACGGCTCCACGAGCGACGTATGGGTGCAGCTCAGTCTCAAGTCCGGGGGCTTCGGCTGGGTTACGGCCACCGCGCTCCAAGAAGACCCGGCCGCAGGGGGACTTGGCCAGTGCTGAGCAGTCCTCACCGCCTCACAAGACGCAACGGGGGATTCATGTACCGCAACGAGATCCAGTACGGCAGCACCACAACCGACAACACCACTCCTCGCCCCACCGTGCGCCGGGTCAGGACCCGCGCGGCCGCGATCGCTCTCGTCGGCCTTCTCGCGGCCGGCGGGGCGGCCTGTGCCGCGCCGACCGAGCAGAGCGGCTCACCCGGCGCGCCCGCCAAACAGGGCGACACCAAGGGCGGCACCAAAGACAACGGCGGTGACGACACCGCTGCGGCCGGGACGCCTGCGGCCGCGCCCGGTGGCGACTCGGACATCGTCGCCCTGGCCGGGAACTACGGGTCCGACACATGCCGGCAGGGCTACGTCTGGCGCGAGGCCCGCCCGACCGACCACGTCTGTGTCGACCCGCGGGTGCGCGACCAGGCCCGCACCGACAACGCCCAGGCCGACGCTCGCCGCTCCCCCGGCAACGGCGGCAATGGACCCAACGCCTGCGCCACCGGCTATGTCTGGCGCGACGCATACCCGGGCGACCTGGTCTGCGTCGACCCGCGGGTCCGGGAGCAGGCCCGCAACGACAACGCCCAGGCCGACGACAGGCGGGTGTCCACCCGACTGTGGAAGTCCCGGTGGTACCCGGGGAGCCAAAGCAACGGCGACACCGGCACCAGCAGGAGCGACCAGGACATCCCGCGCATCCAGCTCAACGGCGACCACTACAACCTCGGCCAGGTCCGCCTCGTCATCCGCCGCAAGAGCGACAACCGCGTCCTGTGGTCCGGTACCGTCAACGCCACCAGGCACGCGGGCTTCGCCGGCGGCAGCTTCGGCAAGCGGACCAACCTGACCGACTGCTCCGCCTACGGCCGACCGGTGAACGGCCACGCCCAGGCCTACGACGTGATCTCCAACCGCTGGTCGGCCCGCCTGCCGGTCTCGGTCGGCTGCCCCACGCTCTGACCTACCCTGCCCGACTCCGGTGGTCATCCTGGCCCACCCACAGAGCCGCACTCGACGAGTGCGGCTCTGTGACGTCCGGTCCGCACGACGCTTCCCCTTGTCCGCGCAGGAGATCAACCGAAGGAGATCAGCCCTTCCGTCCCACGCCACCGAACCGCGCGGGGTCGGTCCCATACGGCGAAGTAGTCGGTGTGCAGCTGGTCGAACTCTTCGTCCCTGCCGGGCTGGAACCGCATACCGCTGCCGCGGGCGAGGAGCAGGTTGGCGCGGCGGCTGGCCTCCGGGCTCAGGCCGCGGATCGGTGGCAGCGAGCGGCCCCCGAAGTGCCGCGCAGGCCGATCACCCCGGCGAAATCCTCGACGGAGCACGCGCGGTCGTAGTCGTCCGGCTCGTCCGTGCCTCCGAGGATCACGCCGTCCTCGGTGCAGCCGTGCCGGCAGAGGCCTGGTCGGCGGCCTGGTGGTGCGCGTTACGCAACCAGCCCATCGAGGCCTCGTTGGCTTGTCCCACTCCAGCAGGTGACCGGCCATGGCCGTCCTCGACCTTGTGGGATGGCGTCCCGCTGTGTGCAACACCGTTGCGTTTAGCTGTTGTTGGCTTTGTCAAGCCGGTGAACGAGAAGACGGGACCCCTGGTAGATCCCTGTGGTGTCGAGCCCAGAGATCGTCGTACCGGAGGTCCCGTTGCCACAGCATTCTGCCACCCGTCCGCCCGAGGCGTCAGCGCATGATGTGTATTCCCCTGGTCATCTGGGGGAGTTGACGCAGGTCATCGACCCACAGCTGGTCGACGCGGTACTCGAGGAGACCGGTTCGCGGGAGCGGCGCGTGCGACTGTTGCCGGCGCGGGTGGTGGTGTACTTCGTGCTCGCCCTGACTTTCTTCGAGCGGTGCTCCTACCGGGCAGTGTGGGACAAGCTCGGTGCAGGACTCGGCGGGATCAAGGTGGTACGCCCGTGTGCCTCCTCGTTGTCGCGGGCCCGCCGCCGACTGGGCGCCACCCCGCTGCGCCGTCTGTTCGAGATCCTCGCTGGTCCGGTGGCCATCCCGGCACAGACCGGGTCCTTCTACCGCGGCTTGCGGGTCGTCGCCGTGGACGGCACCACCTTGACCGTTCCAGACGAGGAGGCACTGACCTGGCACTTTCCCAAGCATGTCGGCGAGGTGAAGGAGTTCGGCTATCCCCTGCTGCGCCTGGTGGCGCTGGTTGAGTGCGGCACCCGCGCCCTCCTCGGCGCGGTCTTCGGTCCCGACACCACCGGCGAGCTCGGCTATGCCCGCCGGCTGCTGCACCATCTGGACGCCTCGACGGTGCTGCTGGCCGACGCCTACTACGACGCCTTCGACTTCCTGCAGGCGGTGACGGACAGCGGGGCGTCCTTCCTGCTGCGCTCGACTCGCAAACGGCGTCCCTCGGTGCGTCGCCCGCTGCCGGACGGCTCCTACCTGACCACGGTCTGTGCGGGGAAGTACCGGGCCGGACGCGGCTACGGGCGCCTGGAGGTGCGGATCATCGAAGCCCGGATGACCGTCAGCCTGGCTGACGGCACGCGCCGCAGCGAACTGTGGCGCGTGATGACCAGTCTCCTGGACGCTGAGCGCTACCCCGCCCATGAACTGATCGCGCTGTATCACCGCAGGTGGCAGGCGGAGACCTGCTACTTCTCGTTGAAGTCGACCATTCTCGACGGTCGAGTCCTGCGCTCACGCACGGTCCCCGGAGTCGAGCAAGAGGTCTACGCACTGCTGACCGTCTACCAGGCGCTGGTCCGCGTCGCGGGCGATGTCACCACCGTCCAGCCGAGCCTGTCGCCGGAGCGGATCAGCATGATCGCGCTGTTCAACGCCGCCGCCGACCAGATCGTGGCCGCCCGAGGCATCGCCCTGGACGATCCCGTGATCCTCGTCGGAGCCATAGGGCGTGCCGCCTTGACCGGCCTCCTGCCGAAGGGACAGCGTTGGAGGCTGAAGGCGCGTGTCCGCAAGCGCAGCAGCAAGTACACGTTCACCGCAGCCAAGCACCCCCGCAAGCCCCAGGCATACACCCTCAACTTCGAGACCCTCACGGATGTGACCCTTGACAACACCAATACCCACTAAATGCAACGGTGTTGCACGAGAAGGGACATGACCCAAGCGCCGAACGTACCGGCCGTGGATTCCCGAGCCGGCCGGTGGCTGCAGTTCGACTGGGGCGAGGGTCCGCGCATCGCGGCGTCGGACCTGGCTGTTCTGCGCGTGGCTGTCGTGGTCGCGGTTTCGGGTCGTGATCCCGGTCTGGGACTGCACGTTGGGCACGCTGGTGGCCTGCCTGGACACCACGTTCAGGCGGATCGGCGGGGCGCCGACCTACGTGTTGACGGACAACGCGAAGACGGTGACCGTCGAGCACATCGCCGGGATCCCGGTGCGCCATCCGCAGATGGTCGCCGCGGGCCGGCATTACGGCTGCCAGGTGGTCAGTTGCGTGCCCTACGACCTGAATCGAAGGGCGGCGCGGAGGCGACGGTCCGTATCGCGAAAGCCGACCTGGTGCCCACCAACGCGAACTTGCTGCCCGCCTACGATTCGTTCGCCGAGCTCGTGGACGCCTGCCTGACTTGCTGCGATGCGGTGAACTCGCACCGTCACCGGGCGACTGGGCGTATACCCGCGAACCGCCTGGACATCGAACGCACCACCCCGCATGTCCTGCCCATCGAGCCGCTCGCGCTGGGCGAGGAGAGGCTGGTCGGCTCGAACCGCACCATCAGCTTCGACTTCATCTGCTCCTGGCCAGCCATCGCGAGGCTGCGCCAGTACTCAGACGCATGGAGCGACATGGCTTCGACGATCTCGGGATAGACCGCCGCGTATCGCTGTGGCTCCCAAGGGCGGACCTGGCGGCCGTTCGGCGACATCCGCCGGAGTCGTCTACCCGGTCGCTCAGACGGTAGAAGCGTGGTGCTGTTCATCCGACTCCGTAACGACCCCGGATGCGACTGCCCCGCTGGTTGCTGAGGCCCTTCGGGAATGGCGTGGCTGGCTGGAGGACCTGGCGGAACGGTTCGCGGACCTGGCTCCGCCGGGGAACACCCCGGTGACTTCGACGGACCACTGGTACTGGGAGCGAGCATGCACCCGCCTGGTCACCGTGGTGGCCGACCGCACTCAGGCCGAGAGCGGCTGGTACGGGCACTGCATGCAAGTCCTCCGATGGTTCCTCGCCTGCAACAGCATCCGAGGGCCAGGCACAGGCGATCGTCCAGGACGCGGTCGGCGGCCGGTTTGGCAGCTGGATCCCACCTGACGTTGTGGTGGTCGACGCGGTGAGCTCGCAGTTCGCCAGCGGCGTGGGCGGGATCCGATGACTTCCGGGCCCGGCCGGCCGAAGGATGGTCTCGCCGAGTGGCTCCATCCGGCCGGAGATCTCCTGGCCATCCCGGTGCGGCGCATGGCTCGCCCCCGGAACACCGGCCCGCGACGGCTTCCGGAAGTTCTTCATGGCAACGCGAAGCGGACGTGACAGCGAGGGAACCGCGCGGGTCCTGACCGCCCTCGACGCGGCCTTCGCCGACGCTGAGCAGGGCAGGACGCTGACCTTCGCCCTCATGGCGAAGTGGCAGCGGACTGTGCTGGGCCACGACCTCGTCGGCTTCCGCACGATGCCGGCCTTCGCGAAGGCCGGACGGGAGCGCTACGGCCTTGCGCCCGATACGCGGGCGCGGTTCGAGCGCTGTCTGTCCGATCGCTCTCAACCGGATCCGCCCCTCGCGTCACGCGCTGCCCGGACCTACCTCGACATCCTCTTCTTCCACCCGTTCGAGGACGGCAACGCCCGTGCGGCCATGCTGGCGTTGGCCTTCGTCCTGGCACGCGAAGGCATCCTCCTCGACCAGGTTCAGCCAGTGCAGACCACGCGCTGGGCCGACGATGCCGAAGGCGGCGGCCGATCTGGCGGTGCTGCTCGGAATCCTGATCACCGCTGCGGAGCGGCGTTTGTCCCACGGGAGGCAGTCATGAACGAACGCGACGTCCTGCTCAACGAGTTCACGCAGGGGCTGCGCCCGATGTCAGAGGGCATCGAATGGTTCGACGGCCTCGGCCAGGAAGAGCAGTCCGAGGTGCTGCTGTTTCTGCGCCATCACTGCGTCCAGGCGCGTGCCGTCGCCGCGGACGCACCGGAGAGCATCCGCCGTGCCGGGCTGCGCCCGACGCATACGCCCGCAGTGCTGATCTCACGAGGCCGGATCGACGAGCAGCTGGGGAAGATCGCCGGTCTCGCGCCTCTCAGCGCACGTCGCGGCCTTCCGCTACTTCGGCGGCGTCCCGCGCCGGCTCGTCCCGGACAATCTGAAGACCGGAGTCGACAAGCCCGACCTCTACGATCCGAAGATCAACAAAGCCTATGCCGAGCTCGCCACCCACTACGGCGCGTTGGTCGATCCGGCGCGGGCTGCGAAGCCGAAGGACAAACCCCGGGTCGAGCGGCCGATGCCCTATGTCCGCGACTCCTTCTGGCGAGCACGCCGGCGGCTGCTGGAACGCAGGCAAACGCAGCCGCGGCATCAGCCGGGACGAAGCGCTGCGGACCCTCGCCGACGGGATCCCCGCCTGCAGCCACTGCCGGCCCGACAGCGAGCTCGGGTTCCTGGACGGTTAGGCGCTGCGGGACTTCCGGGCCGTCTTCTTGGCGGGCTGCTTCTTCGCCGCCTTCTTGGCCGCGGTCTTCTTCGGCATTTCGTGTACGTCGGCGTCCTCACCGCGGGATGCCTTGGCCTTCTCGACTGACTCGTTGAGGGCGGCCATCAGGTCGAGGACCTGGGCTGGCTTCTCCGGCTCTGGCATCTCCGGGAGGGCGCGGTCTTCCCGCTTCGCTTCGATGATCTTTGCCATGGCGTCGGTGTAGGCGTCTTCGAATTCGGGTCCTTCGAGGTCGTCGCGGGTCATCGTCTCCATGAGGGCCACTGCCCTGTCGATCTCCTCTTCGGACACTTCGGTCGGCGGCGGGAGCAGTGAGGCGGGGTCGCGGATTCGTCGGGCCAGTGCATCGAGTGGAGGACGATCACGTCGTCCCGCACCCTTGGCAAGCCCAACCGTTCCCGGCCGGACCATGCGTACTTGGCGACGGCCACCTTCGACGAGCGGGCCAGTGCTTGCACGAGTACTGGTGATCCTGGTTATCCATAGCTGCGGAATGGGCCGCCGGTCGGGGCCAGGCAGGAGCAGCTATCGGTCGAGGTCACGACGGTCGGCCTTACATAGCGGCGCGGTGCGGGAGTGGATCTTGATCATCCTCTGCACCAAGTCAAGTCGCGCGAACCCTGCAGGCAGGGGCGGAGCAGACGAGGGCGTCCGCGCCATTGGGCCGATCGCGAGCAAGTTCCTCGCCCAGGACGACAAGGACGGCGCACTGCCGACCTTGTACACGGCGACACAGGACCTTCCGGGCGCGAGCCACGTCGGCCCCGACGGTCGCGGCGAGCCGAAGGGTGACGCCGGAGGAGATCACATCAGCGCAAGGCCGCTGAGCGTGGGGCTGCGGGCCGGTGCCGCCGCCCGCCTCCACAGCCAACTCGAAAGCGGGACGTTCATCCCGTATAGTTAATCGGGATAGTCATCCCGCTTATGGGTGGCCGTCCATCCCCACAGGAGGTTTACGTCATGAGCAAGGTCTGGTTCATCACCGGTTCGTCGCGCGGTTTCGGCCGCGAGTTCGCCCTCGCCGCCCTGGAGCGCGGCGACAAGGTCGCGGCCACCGCCCGGGACACCAAGGCGGTGGCCGACCTGGTCGAGCGGTTCGGTGACGCAGTGCTGCCGCTGCGTCTGGACGTCACCGACCGTGCGCAGGTGTTCGAGGCCGTCACGGCGGCCAAGGAGCGGTTCGGCCGGCTGGACGTGGTGGTCAACAACGCCGGTTACTCCCTGATCGGCGCCGTGGAGGAACTCGGCGAGCAGGAACTGCGCGACCAGCTGGAGACCAACGTGTTCGGCGTCTTCCACGTCACGCAGGCGGTACTGCCCGTCCTGCGTGCGCAGGGCAGCGGCCACATCGTCCAGATCTCCTCGGCCATGGGGGTGGCCACCTTCGGCGGCGCGGGCGGCTACAGCGCCTCCAAGTGGGCGCTGGAAGGCCTGAGCGAGGCACTCTCCCAGGAAGTCGCGGCCTTCGGCATCAAGGTCACGGTGATCGAACCCGGCGGCTTCGCCACCGACTTCGCGAGCTCGTCGGTCTTCTCCGCGCACCGCCAGGACGCCTACGGCCCCCTGCACGCGTCGCTGAACGAGATGGGCGCCGCCGCCCAGATGCCCGGCCCCGAGGGTGTTGGCGGTGCGATCCTCCAGCTTGTCGACGCCGAGGAGCCGCCGCTGCGCGTGTTCTTCGGCGAGGAGCCCTCCCAGTGGGTGCCCGCGGTGTACCAGCAGCGCCTGGCCGAGTGGGCCGAGTGGGCGCACGTGTCCAAGGCAGCGGAAGGCAAGTAGAAAACGCCCGGCCCGCGGGCCATGACACGTCGGACCGATGCGGCCCGCCAGTGACCGTGGAGCTGCGGGTCGCTACCGCCGCCCATACCAGCAGGAGGTTTACATCATGAGCAAAGTTTGGTTCATCACCGGCGCGTCGAAAGGCTTTGGCCGCGAGTTCGCCCTCGGCGCCCTCGAGCGTGGCGATAAGGTCGCAGCGACCGCCCGCAACACGGACACTCTGAGTGACCTGGTCGAGCAGTACGGCGACGCTGTCCTCCCGGTCGAGCTCGACGTCACCAACCGCGACCAGGTGTTCGCTGCGGTGAAGTCCGCGCACGAGACGTTCGGGCGGATCGACGTCGTCATCAACAACGCGGGCTACGGGCTCTTCGGAACGGTCGAGGAGATCACCGAGCAGCAGCTGCGCGACCAGATCGAGACGAACCTGTTCGGTGTTTTCCATGTCACGCAGGCGGTCCTCCCTATCCTCCGCGAGCAGCGCGCGGGCCACATCATCCAGATCTCGACCATGGGCGGCATCGTCGCGTTCCCGACTCTCGGTGCCTACCATGCGTCGAAGTGGGCGCTGGAAGGGATGACGGACGCACTCGCTCAGGAAGTCGCCGGCTTCGGCATCAAGGTCACCCTGGTCGAACCCGGCGGCTTCGCCACCGACTGGTCCGGTGCATCCGCCATCGTCGCCGACGCGCATCCCGCGTACGCGGCTCTGCACGAGAACATGGCCGCGCGGCGGGCGCAGGTCGTCCTCCCGGAGCCGGTCGGCTTCAAGTCCGCGATCCTCACGATCGTCGACGCCGAGGAGCCGCCGCTGCGCGTGTTCTTCGGGGAGGGGCCGACTCAGATGGCACCGCAGGTCTACCAGCAGCGCCTGGAGACCTGGGCCGAGTGGGCGCACGTGTCCAAGGCCGCGGAAGGCAAGTAGAAAACGCCCGGCCCGCGGGCCATGACACGCCCACACCACGGCGTGCACCCGCACCGCCGGCACCTGAGAGAGCCCGGGTGGCACACCCGCCCAGGCTCCCTCACCCCCGCAGGCAGCAGGTCCTTCTCCAGCGAAATTCGACGTCACCCGCTTCCGCAAGCGCCATGCCGCCCCCGTTGCGGATGCCTCTCGGCCGGCAGCCCGGGCAACTCGCCCCGCACAACCAACAGCAGCACAATCAGGAGTGGGCCGGCCGGGCCCACCCCTCCCACGCCATCGAGGCCCACTGAAGGGAGCCCCGTCATGCCCACCACCAAGCGTCGCGCACTGATCATCATCTCGTCCGGCCGCCAACTGCCGCTGGCCAAGCCGGCCGAGGTCAAGTCGATCTCGACCGGATTCTTCCTGGTCGAGATGGCTCAGATGCTCAAGGAGTTCGAGAACGACTACGAGTTCACCTTCGCCACCCCCGACGGCAACGCCCCGCAACTCGACATCAACGGCATGGCCCTGTCCATGCACTACATCGAGAAGATCGGCGCCAAGACCATCCCCCTGCGCAGGCAGCAGCGCCGCCGCTCGTTCACCGTCAACAGCTTCCGGCAGCGCCACCCCGAGCTGGTCGCCCGCCGCGAGCAGGAAGTCCGCTTGCTGGAGCGGCACCTCGGCCGGATCCCGGTCTCCGAACTACTGCCCAACAGCGAACCGGAGCTCGCCGAGTACCGCCCCGAACTGATCCGCCGCCTCGACAAGCTGCCCGAGGGCACCTTCCACTCGCTGCAGGAACTCGTCCAGCGCCACCGCGACCCGGCCGATGCGTTCACCCTCGCCGACTTCGACTTCATCCACACCCCCGGCGGTCACGCCCCCATGGTCGACTTCCGCGACAACCCGTGGCTCGGCGAAACCCTCCACACAGCCCGGGAGAACGGCGTCACCATCTCGTTGATCTGCCACGCGCCCATCGGGGTGACCTCCACCCGGCAGCGCATCGACGCGCAGGGCGCCGCCTACCCGGTGAAGGACAACCCGTTCCTCGCCGCCCCCATCGCGACCGTCCCCAAGATGGGCGAGCTGTTCGCGCTGAGTTTTCTCTACCCGCACGTCCCCGGCAAGAAGACCCGACTGCCCTACTTCGTCGACGTGGCCATCAAGGAAGCCGGCTTCACCGTCGCCTCCTCCCTCAACATGTCCGCCCCGCAAACGGCCTACGAGCCGTCCGTGCGGCTGCTCACCGGCAACGGCCCCCAGGCCATCGACAAGCAGACCGCCGAACTCCGCAGCATCCTCACCCACAGCCCCGCTGCCCGCCCGACCAGCAGCAGCAGCAGCAAGCAGGCAAGCGCGTAACCACGACCGTCCACTCTGCCGACCGCACAGTGGACGACACGGTCGAGCAGACGGGACAGGTGAGGAAAGTGAGTGGGATGACTGAGACCGCAACGGCGCGGCGTAGTTGGATCACGCCCGAGCGTGAGGCCGAGCTGTACATGGCCGTGCTCGACCTGCTCCGCGAGGTCGGCTACGGCGCCCTGACCGTGGACGCCGTCGCCGCCCGCACCCGGTCCAGCAAGGCCACGCTCTACCGCCAGTGGGGCGGCAAGGCCGAGCTGGTCGCCAAGGCCGTACGGCACGACAAGCCCGGGGCCGGCCTCGCCGAGATCGACACCGGGTCGCTCAGGGGAGATCTGCACGCCCTCACCCTGTGTTCGGACGACGCCAAGATGGAGCAGAACTCCGCGCTGATGCGGGATTTGGCCATGGCGATCCACAGCAACCCGGATCTCCTGAAGGCGTTCCGTGAACATCTCATCGAGCCGGAGATGGCGGAGTTCCGCCGCCTGGTGCAGCGGGCGATCGACCGGGGCGAGGTCGCCGCGGACAACCCGGCGATCGAGTTCATGATCCACATGATGATCGGCTGGTTCGCCGCCCGCACGATGATCGACGAGAAGCCGCCGACGCAGGCCTTCCTCCTCTCGTACATCGACGCCCTGGTCCTCCCAGCCCTCGGCGTCCAGTAAATCCCCGTACCCGCCCATCCCCGTAGTCCTCCACGCACCTGACGTCACCGCTCACGCCGTCGGGCCGATCACTCCTGCCACCCACCGGGCTGATCACCCCTGCCCAGGGCCTGCGCCGGAGCACAGACCCTCCACCCCACGACCTGACCGGGAGTACGCCCACGTGGCCACTTTCCTGTACAAACTCGGCCGACTCGCCTTCCGGCGACGGCATTTCGTCGCCCTGATATGGGTGGCCCTGCTGACGCTCGCGGGCGTCGCCGCGGCCAGCGCGCCCGTTGCCGGATCCTCTTCGTTCTCGATCCCCGGCACCGAGGCGCAGAAAGCTTTCGACCTGCTGGATCAGCGTTTCCCCGGCGCCAGCGCCGACGGAGCGACCGGCCGCATCGTCTTCAAGGCGCCCGAGGGCCAGAAGATGACGGATGCCGCCAACAAGGCGACGGTCGCGAAGACCGTGGCCGCGCTCGGCGACGGCTCCGAGGTCGTCTCCGTCACCGACCCCTACAAGACCAACGCCGTCAGCAAGGACGGCACGGTCGCCTACACCTCCGTGACCTACGACGCCCCCTCCAGGGAGCTCAAGGACTCCACCCGGGACGTGCTGGAGGCGGCCGGGGACGAGGCACGGGACGCGGGGCTGACCGTCGAGGTCGGCGGTGACGCGCTGCAGGCCGAGTCCGAACCGCCGGCGGCCGGTGAGGTCGTCGGCCTCGCCATCGCCGCCGTCGTCCTGGTCATGACCCTGGGCTCCCTGATCGCGGCCGGGCTCCCGCTGCTGACCGCGATCATCGGCGTCGGCATCGGCGTCTCCACCATCACCGCCCTCGCCAAGACGCTCGACCTCGGCGACACGACGTCCACCCTCGCCTCGATGATCGGGCTCGCGGTCGGCATCGACTACGCCCTGTTCATCGTCTCCCGCTACCGGGGCGAGCTCGCCGAAGGCCGCGACCGCGAGGAAGCGGCCGGCCGGGCCACCGGCACCGCCGGCTCGGCCGTGGTCTTCGCGGGCCTCACGGTCGTCATCGCGCTGGCCGGACTGTCGGTGATCGGCGTGCCGATGCTGACCAAGATGGGCCTCGCGGCCGCCGGCACGGTCGTCATCGCCGTCCTCATCGCGCTGACCATGATCCCGGCACTGCTCGGATACGCGGGGCGGAAGGTCCGGCCGGAGGGGGAGAAGCGCAAGAAGTCCGTGGAGAAGAAGGCGGACAAGCCGAGCCTCGGCACCCGCTGGGCGAGCTTCGTCATCCGCCGTCCCGTCGCCGTCCTCCTCTTCGGCGTCGTCGGCCTGGGCGTCGCCGCCCTTCCGGTGAGCTCCATGGAGCTGGGCCTGCCCGACGACGGCTCGCAGCCGACGTCCACCACCCAGCGGCGCGCCTACGACCTCCTCTCGGAGGGCTTCGGCCCCGGCTTCAACGGTCCGCTGATGATCGTCGGCGACGCCCAGGGCAGCGCCGACCCGAAGGCCGCGGCCGCCGAGCTGACTGACAAGATCAAGGGCCTGGACGATGTCGTGACGGTGACGCCCGCGACGTTCAACAAGGCCGGGGACACCTTCACCGTCACCGTGATCCCGGACTCCAAGCCGTCCTCCACACAGACCGAGGACCTGGTGCACGCCATCCGGGACGACGTCGCCTCCGAGGCGGACGCGAAGGTCCTGGTCACCGGCACCACCGCGATGAACATCGACTTCTCGCAGAAGCTCACCGACGCCCTGGTCCCGTATCTTGCGCTGGTGGTCGGCCTGGCCTTCCTGCTGCTGATCGCGGTCTTCCGTTCGATCCTGGTCCCGCTGAAGGCGGCCCTCGGCTTCCTGCTCTCGGTGCTCGCCGCGATCGGCGCCGTCGTCGCGGTCTTCCAGTGGGGCTGGCTCGGCGGCCTGCTCGGCGTCGAGGAGAGCGGCCCGATCATGTCGATGATGCCGATCTTCATGGTGGGTATCGTCTTCGGTCTCGCGATGGACTACGAGGTCTTCCTCGTGACCCGCATCAGGGAGGCGTACATCCACGGCGAGTCCCCGAACCAGGCCATCGTCACCGGGTTCAAGCACAGCGCCCGGGTCGTGTCCGCCGCCGCGGTCATCATGATGGCCGTCTTCGGAGGCTTCATCTCCTCCGGCGAAACCGTGATCAAGATGTTCGGCGTCGGGCTCTCGGTCGCCGTCTTCTTCGACGCGTTCGTCGTCCGCCTGGCGATCGTCCCGGCAGTGCTCGCGCTGCTCGGCAAGAAGGCCTGGTGGCTCCCGAAGTGGCTCGACCGCGCCCTGCCGAACGTCGACGTCGAGGGCGAGGGCCTGCGCGCGCACGACCGCCCGAAGGACGGCGACGTCGACGAGGACCGGGAGCTCGTACGGCTCTGATCCCTCCCCCGATACGAGAAGGGCGCCCCGCTGTCCTTGGGCGCCCTTCTCGCGCGCCCGGTCGGGCCGGTGCCCGGAATTCGTTCGTGACGCGTGTACGGACAGCTAGCTCCGTACTTCGCGGGTGGCTGAATCGGCTGGTTCGGGGCCTGTGAGAGTGTCTGTTGGAGTCGTGGCCGCGTTGGTGGGGTGTGACGAAGTCTTCCCGGTCCCCGCGGCCACGGACGGTGCGTCCGCAAATGGAATGCGTGGTCAGCGCCGTGGTGGAGAAGAGTCTGGGCGCTCTGCCTGTCGCTGCCGAGTTTCTGCGCCGGCTGGATGTGGCCGGGACCGTCGACCGGCTGTGCCCGGGCCGGGACGTCGCCTACCTGACGCACGGCCAGGTCATCGAGACGCTGGTGGCCATCCGGTTGACCGCGCCGTCCCCGCTGTGGCGGGTGGACGACTGGGCGCATGAGTGGGCGGTGGAGGAGGTCTTCGGTATCGAGCCGGAGCTGCTCAACGACGACCGGCTGGGTCGTGCCCTGGACGCCATCGCCCCGCGTCTGACGGAGCTCACTGACAGCATCGGGGCCCGATCGTCGGCGCGGTCGGCAGACGCCGCTACCGCTGGGCGCGCAACCCCGCGCACGCCAGGTCGATCATGCGCTTGCGCGCCTCCGGGTCGGGGCCCTGCTGCTCCCGGGCCAGACAGCCGACCATGAGCGCCTTGACGTCGGCAGGCACGACGTCCGGCCGCACGGCGCCGGCCTTCTGCGCGCCGACGAGCAGCTCCTCTTCCACGGCCAGCAGATTGTGCTCCGGGGCCAAGGCCACCGAGTGGACGTCGAAGCCTGTCCCGCTCATCGCCTGCGACAGACCGAGATTGACCGCGCTGTGCTCGACCATCAGGGCGAAGAACTCGAAGAACGCTGCGCCCGGATCACGGGTCGCGGCCAGTTGCCGGGCCCGGTCGACGATTTCGGCCACCAGATGCAGCACGATCGCCTCGTACAGCGAGTCCTTCGTCGGGAAATGGCGACTGACCGTCCCTGTGCCCACACCGGCCCGCCGGGCGATCTCGGCCACCGGCACCGACAGCCCCTCGGCGGCGAACGTCTTCAACGCCACCTCCAGGACACGCTTGCGGTTGCGCTCGGCATCAGCACGCATCAAAGACCCTCAGACTTCCGACCAAGCGGGACGACTGTCCCGATTGTAGTGGACCGGCCTTCCGGGATCACCACAGAAACGGGATTGCAGTCTCGTATAGCGAATCGGGCAGGCATCACGGTCGCGGGAGGCGTGTCATCCGCGCGTTGGGGACACTCCTCGTTCCCGGCCGAGGAGATCATGGAGGCGGCGGGGATGTCGCCGGTTCGAGCAAAGCCGAGAACTGGGGGGATCGCGAGCGGCGCGGCCACGCCCGCTTCCTGGCCGAGCAGCCGCCGTACTCCATTGTCAGCCGTGCGGTCGAGGTCGCGGCCCCGACCACCGGGCCAAGCTCAGCCCGCCTATGTTCGACACGGCCAACCCGGCATCCAGGTCTATGAGCAGGCTCGCTGCTCGCTGCCTGCATACCGACAGGGACGCCCCCTATTCACTCACGCCGTGGCCTCCGTTCTTCGAGAGTGTCGCCGCAAGCATCCGATGCTGGTCTCCGCTCTTCGAGCGGCGGCTGAGTTCGGCGGCGTACTGGGCGCTGGGGGCGCCCGCGGCGGCGGCCCAGCCAGTGGCCGCTCCGATGGAGATGCCAAGGACCTCGCTGAGGACGGCGGGGGGCATCTGTGCTGCGAGGTCGATCAGCGCGCTGTTGCGTCCGCGCCGGGAGGGCAGGCCGTAGGACGCGAGGCGCGTGCGCAGTTGGCGGGGGCTGCGGTGGCGGCCCGGGTGGGCGCCGGGCAGGAGCCAGGAGTGGTCGGTGCTCCGGCCGAGCGCGAGGGCACCGTCGCGGTCTTCAGCGAGGTGGATCAAGAGCTGGTCCAGCGGTGGGGGGACGGTTATGGGATGGGGGCCGAGGGCGAGACGGACGCCTTCGTCGGTGGTGAGGACCTGGCCGGTGGTGAGACTGGCAATCTTGGTGAGGGGCTGGCCGTAGAGGAGGACCAAGAGGCCGGCGACGCGGTCGACAGCGGTGATGGAGTCGTCGTGCAGGAAGCGGTGGACCAGGCGCCAGCGGTCGGCGTCGTCGGGCAGCGTCCGGTATGGCCTGCCGCTGGGCATCGGCGGGAAAGTGATCGGGCGCCGAATGTGGTTGTGGCGGGCGGCCCACCGGACGAAGTTGCGGGCCTTGAAACGCATCACGGTGCCCTCTGCGAGCCAGGTGTCGATGTCGTGCTGGCTGCAGGTGGTGAGCGCGGTGCCTTGCTCGCGCAGCCAGTGGAGGAACTGGGCGGACTGGGCGAGGCAGTAGCGGACGTCGGCCGCGGTGTAGGCCGACAGAGGGCGGCCGGGGTGGTGCTTGTGTCGTAGTCGGCGTAGGTAGTGCCAGGTGACGAAGGCGTGCAGGAGCCGGCGCTCGCCAGGATCGGTGGTGTTCTTGAGGAACTGGGAGACCCAGCGTTCCAGCGCGGCGAGTTGCTCGTCGCGTTCGGGCAGCACGTGGGTCGCGACGAGGATCATGCGGAGCTGGCGGGTGCGGTCGGCCGGGGCGAGCTGGTCGAGCATGTCGTGGGTGACCGGCACACCGGCGTCGCGGATCTGATTGAGCAGCGCCGCCCGCCCGGGTCTGTTCAGCCACTCCAGTACCGAGGACGGCTTGCCGCTGGCCAGCGCCGGAAGACGGGTTCCAGACCGGGGGCCACGATGCCGTGGTCGTCACCGAGGACTTCACGCAGGCGGTCGGGTGCGGCGCAGGCTTCGCACAGGCCGTTGCGAGCGGGGATCGCGATCGTGCCGCACTCCGGGCACGGCTGCCTGCGGGTGGGTCGTTGCGGTAGCAGGGCTCGCACACTGGATCGCCGCTGGTTCGACGTGTGCTGACGCGTGTCTCGTGCCCGCACCGGGCGCAGGTCTTGACGATGACGTGGCACGAGCGGCACAAGGGATCGCCCTCGGCGGTCCGGGTGACGACGCGTCGGCGCCGGCCGCAGCCGCTGCACTCCTCAGGCCGGTGGGAACACTCCGGGCACCGGGGCGAGGCGGTGTCCGCGCGGTAGCACGGGGTCATCCGTCGGCAGACGGAGCACAGGGCGACGGGGGCCCGTACGCACGCGAAGCACACGCCCGCATGGTCGCCGGTCTGGCGGACCTCGCCCGGATGACCGCATCGGGCGCACGGTTCGTGGTTGGACCGGTCTCGGCCGTAGCACGACCGGCACAGGCGCTGCCCGTTATGGCTGCGCCCGTATGCGCGGCGTTCCTCGCCGCACGCGGAGCATCGTTCGACGCGCATGCGCTGCGGGCACCAGGAGCAGGAGCGCAGTCCGCCGTGGGTCGTCGTCAGCCGCACCATGCGTCCGCACCAAGGACACGGCGGCACCACGGCGTTGCGGGCCCCGCGCTCGTTGAGGAGTTCGAGGAGAGTGACGAGGTGAGCCGAGCCCTGGGCGCCGCCGCCGGTGAGGAGCGAGGAGATGGCCGCAAGCTCGCAGGCGAGCTTGCGGACGGCGAACGGTTTGGGCGCTGCCTGCCGCAGGATCTCCTTCAGCCCTCGCTTCGTCCAGGCCCGTGTCCAGCCGGACCAGGTGAGCGAGGACCGCAGCCGGGTACTGGTCGGGATCATCCCGCCGGGCGCACTGGGCGCACTGGCTGCGCCCGTGTCGGTCCCGGCGGGCCACCGACCGGACCACCCCGCAGACGCTGCACACCTCCTGGCGCGCGAATCGCCGGTGTCCGCAGGTCCCGCAGATCCGTACCGCCCCTTCAAGGTAGGGCAGCGGCCTCTGTCGGCCACAGCTTCCGCAAACGGCCGGAACCACGCGCGTGGCCCCGGCCCGCCGCAGCGCGGCGATCAGCTCCCCGACGATGCGCGGGCCCTGCGGTCGGCCAGAAGTCAGCAGGCCGGGGTCCTCCTGCAGGCCGCGGGCAAGACGGCGTCGCCGCATCCGGTCCGGTGCCACCTGCGCCACCGCCATCGCCACAACATCCGCCCCCAGCTCCGGCTCCGCGCTCAGCACCGCCCGGCGGATCACACCGTCCGGATCGGCGGCATAACCCGGCAACTCCTCGGCCGTGCTCACCCGTCGGAATCCTTTACGATGCGGGCCCGCCGGGGCCTGAACGACCCGACGCCCAATCCACCGCCGTCGCCGGCAGCGCGCCGACGCGTCGGGGAGGCGGCGGCCACAGGCTCGATGAGCTCCTCCATCCGACAGTCGAGAATGTCCATCAGCGCCACCAGCGTCTTCAGGCTGAGCCGCTCCGGCTTCTCGACCACCAGGCGGTAGACCTGGCTCGGCGACAGGTCAATGCCCCGCTCGGCCAACAAGGGCCGCAGGTCAGTGGTGGAGAACATGCCCCGGCTTGCCATGATCGTGCGCAGGTGCCACTGGTAGTCGAGCTTGCCAGTCATCACATCTCCTGGTCTGCGGCATACGCACGGTCAAGAGCCTTGCGCATCATCGTGTCCATGAAGTCTCCGCTGACTCCCGTGTAGATGGCCGTGGTTGACGCAAACCGGTGCCCGACCTGCTGCTGCACGAACAGCGGATCCGCACCGTCCTCGATCTGGTGCGTAACATGCGAATGCCGCAGGCAGTGCGGGGTCAGGGCCTTCTCCAGCCCCAGCTCGTCCCGGTACTGGGCGAAACGGTCCTCGATCTCTCGCGGCATGAGCCGGCCGCCCCGCTCGGTCAGCCACAACGCCGGACCGGTGCTGACCTGATACCGCGGACGGATGTTGACCACGTAGTCCTCCACCGCCTCCACCGCCCAGGGCATGACGCTCAGCACCGTCCGACGGCGAGGAGAAGATCCCCGGCTCGCCTTGCCGTAGCGGACCTGGAGCTTGCCGAACCGGCCCAGTTCCGGTGCCTTCGGGCTCCGGTAGAAGTCGCAAGTGTCAAGCCGCGACGCCTCGTTGCAACGCAGCCCCCACCCGTATATGACCTTGAACACGGTCGCGTCCCGGTATGCCGCCAGCGCACCCTTGCGGCCCAGCCGCACCGCCCGGTCGACCTGCTCATCGGCATGGTCCAGGAGGCACTGGATCTCATCGCGCGTCATCGGCCGACGTTCCGGGCGCCCTTCGTATTCAGCCAGATGGGCAACGGTGTTCCACTCATGACACACCTGCACGGGGTGGCTACCGAAACGGGCCTCGCACTCCCTGGGCCACTCGTAGTACGGCGAGGTGATGTAGTCGCAGAACATTCGCAACGCCCCCTGGTAGTCGCGGATGGTCTGCTTCGCCCGATCCTTCTCCGCAACCAGGTAGGTCATCCACTCGTCAACATGCCCCGCGGTCCACGTCCAGGGGTACTCGTTCACGGCTTCCATGAACCTGCGCACGACGCGCTGCCGCCCCTGGATCGTGTCCTTCCTCAACCGGCGCCCGCCACGCTGTTGCCGCGCCCACCCCTCCAACATGGCCTCGAACACGGCGTCCTCGGGATGCAGCAGGGCGACACCATCGAGTAGGACCACGCGCGCACGCCCGTCCCGCTGTTCCGCATCCGTCACCGGCCCCTCCCCGGACAGTGCCGTTCATCCATCGCGCGAATCATGCATCACATGCATGACAGTTGGCAAAGGTGCTGCTCAAGGAGGCAGTTCGCCGCTAACCTGCACGCGCCGAAGCGCACCAGGTGATCGGCTGACACCAGAATCTCAACTTGCATCTACTGCAATTCCCCGACGTTCAGCTTGTACGGCTTCGCGGCGACCTGCCCGTCTGGGGCGAGGTAGTAGCCGTCGCCGATCTGGATCGGGTCGATGGAGTCGAGGGGCACGAACGCTTCAATCTCGATGGCCTTCGCCGTCGGCAACGGCAGCTCCCGCAACTCCGCATCCGAGATCGGCACGACCTGATCCTCGGCGTACTCGTAGCCCTTGCCGATCTCCGACTGGGCGACCTCCGGGTCCTCCACCTCGCACACTTTCTTCACCCGCACCCGGCCCATGTCTTCCAGGTGGTACTGGTGGAACTGGATGTTGTGGTTTTCGGTGGCGGACTGGACGTGGATCGGCACGGTGACCAGGCCGAAGCTGATGGCGCCGCTCCAGATGGTTCGGGGCATGGCTGACCTCCGCGTGAGCCCCGAGCAGGATTCAGCCTATGAGCCGACACAGAAAACGGCATATCGGGCAAACATCCTGAATGGGGCAGATGTGGCTGGGCACTCCGACCCGTGAACCCTCACACGAACGGAGCCGCCATGATCATCAAGAGAATGCACGACATGGGCATCCGCAGCGAACACGCCTACACCGCCGCCATGATCTCCATCGGGCTGTCCGTCTTCACCTGGGCCACCAGTCTCAAACTCGAACCGGGCTCCCACGCAGACGTCGCCCGCGCCGACCGCTGGGGCATCTACGTCGGCGAATGGGCACCCACCTTCTTCGGCCTCGGCGTCGCCCTCTCCCACTACGAACAGACTGAAGGCACCCTCACCACCAGCGTCCGCGACCTCTGGGTGGAAAAGCAGCAGCAGGAACGCCCGACCGGCTGACAAGCGCGAGCGCCCACCCCCACACCTCCCTGGGATGGGCGCTCGGACGATGGCCGTGACACGAAGGTGGCAGCACCGTCCGCATGGCAGAATGCGCATCCCCCACACCGCGCGTCCGCTTCGCACCCCTGGGGGAACCGTGAAAATCATCTGGCTGCTGCTCGCCCTGCCTCTCACCGCGCTCACCAT
>NZ_JBIAHG010000052.1:0-19415 GCF_042870385.1 Streptomyces sp. NPDC006602
CCCGGACCACGCACCATATGCGTGTCGCCGGACGCGGCGAGAACGCGGGCGACCAGGACATCCAAAACCGTTCGGGATGCCCGCAGTGACCAGGTCTGGGTACAAGACTCACTCCTGCTCACTGATTAGGAACGGTTTGTCTTTCATGACGCTGTCTCAGCGAGCTCCCACCGGGCTGCTGCCGCGCAGCACGCTCGGCGCCGTCCTGAGGGGGACGGCTCTGCCGCGCAAGGAGCTGCTGATCGCGTTCGTCAGGGCCTGCGGTGTCCAGGACATCCGGCCGTGGGAGCGGGCCTGGGACAAGGCGGTGCAGACCCGTGAGCAACTGCGGCAGGCCGACCCCTGGCACACCGTGATGGATGGCAACAAGATCTACCTGCTGTTGCACCCCCACGCACAGAAGGACGGGGACGTGCCGTCGTATCGCTCTGCACACGGCCCTCGGTCCCTGTTCAGGGAGCGGCTGCAGCGGAACAGGGGACAGAGTCTGTCCGGGTCCCGGTCCTCAGGTGACGGGCAGTCCGTAGGCCCGGTCGAAGTGCTGGGCCACAAGGTGTCCGGCCCCGTCGCAGGAGAGCTGCCAGTCGTTGACGCCGGTCTCGCGGCCGTCGGTGAAGTTCCACAGCAGACGGCCGGAGGCGGCGTCGATCGCGTAGAAACCGTTCCTGTTCTCGAAGGCCGGCACGTGGACGGCGTGCGCCCCCACCGCGATCGGGTGGTCGACGTTGAGGCGGGGGGTCTCGCAGAACCAGTGCCGAGCGCCGGTCGCCGCGTTGAAGGCGTGGACGCCGTAGGGATCGGTGCCCGTGGCGTAGACCGTGTTGCCGCCCGCCCCGAGGGAGGCGAACATGCCGCGTTCGGCCTTCGCCTTCCAGCGGAGCTTTCCGGTGGCGAGGTCCAGCGCGATGAACTCGGAGCCGATGGCGAAGACGGTTTTGCCGAGCACCGCGAGACCCGGCCGCAGGTCGTAGCCCACCGGGTGCCGCCAGCGCAGGCCACCGCCCTCGCGGGTGCTGCGGACCGTGACATTGCGCAGCCCGTCGGCGTAGACAAAGTAGTCGGAAGTGATGACGGGCTTGAGGGGAACGCCGACGTCCTCCGGGTCGACCGGTATGACGACGGCCTGGCGGGCCCTGAGGTCGACGCCGAAGACCGCGCTGGTGGAGGTCGCGACGCCCTGCTCCTCTGACCGGCGTTCCAGCCTGGCGCCGAGGACCGAGACGACATAGCCGTCGTATCCACCGAGGAGTTGATCGAACTGGAAGTCCCGGCCGAAGTCGAGGGTGAACTTCTCGGCGCCGTCGGCCAGGTCGACGCCGATCAGCGTCGCACCGGTGCCGAGGGCGACCGCGGCGTCGTTGGCCAGCAGGACGGGACTGGGCGAGAGGCTGATGCCCTGGTAGACCCATTCGGGCTGGGATCCGTTCCTCAGGTCGAGGCAGATCATGTTGCCCGGGCGGCTCTTCATCAGGGCCGTGCCGTCGTTGAAGACCGCCGGAGTCTGGAGCAGCGGGCCGCCGCGGTAGACCCAGGTCGGCTCGGGGGCGGGGCCGGGCCGACGCGCCCGCTGCCCGCCGGTCCTTCCTCCGACGACGAGGGCGGTCCCCCCGACGAGGGCCGCGCCCGCGGTCACGGCGAGGAGGGTACGCCGGCTGACAAGGGAGCGTTCGGGGGCACGGCGGTGTGCGGGTGCGGTGGCACGTTCCGTCGCCGGTTCAGCCGGTTCAGCCGGTTCAGCCGGTTCAGCCGGTTCAGCCGGTTCGACCGCGGCCGCCGGGGGTCTCCGCTCCGGCGGCTCGGCGGTGGGCGCGGCTCCACCGGTGGCTCCGGCTCCACCGGTGGCGCGGTTGTCGGCGTCCCCGGCCCGCAGGACGCGGTCCGGGTACGCCGCGCCGTCTCCGCCGTCAGTCCCGTGCGACGACGGCCCCACCGGTGTCCGGCCCGACCCGTATCGGCCGGACGCGGTGGGGGCCCCGGCGGCGGCTGCGTCGGCCGCGGGCCTTGCGGGCGCCAGGGTCCGCGCGAGGCGGTCGAGATCCGTCGCGGCCGCCCGGCGGTCGTCGACCATGGCGGACACCCGCGCGGGCAGCCAGCCCTCCGTCAGCACCTGTTCGGCCCCGCCGGGCGCGCAGGCCGCAGAGAGCCGGTCGGGGCTGATACGAAGGGCCGGGTCCTTGGCGTGACAGAGGCTGATGATTTTGTCCAATGGCTCGGGCACCAGCGTCAGATCGGCCGAACCGTGGACCACCTGGTAGAGCAGGGCGGCCGCGGCGGCCCCACTGAACGGCGCGTGTCCCGACGCCGCGAACGCGAGCACCGAGCCGAGACAGAAGACGTCTCCCTCCGGTCCCACCGGATCGCCGGTGGCCTGTTCGGGACAGACGTAGTCGAGCGAGCCGAGCAGGCCGCCGGAGCCGGTGAGCTGGTAGCCGTCCCGGGCGCGGACGATGCCGAAGTCGATGACGCGCGGACCGTCCGCGGCGAGCAGCACGTTGGACGGCTTGAGGTCACGGTGCACCAGCCCCTCGGCGTGCACCGCGATCAGCGCCTCGGCGATGCCCGCGCCCAGCGCGAGGACCGTCTCCACCGGCAGCGGCCCGTGAGCGGCGACCGCCTCGGCCAGAGTGGGGCCGGGTACGTAGGCGGTGGCGAGCCATGGCGTCTCGTCATCCGGCGCGGCGTCCACCACGGACGCCGTGTACACGCCGCCGACCGCCGCCGCGGCCGCCACCTCGCGCCGGAAGCGGATCCGGAAGTTCTTGTCCTCGGCCATCTCGGGACGGATGACCTTGACTGCGACGGTGCGGCCGGCGGGCGAGGTGGCCAGATAGACCCGGCCCATCCCGCCTGCTCCAAGACGGGCCACCGGACGGTAGGGCCCAAGCTGCTCGGGATCTTCTGGGTGCAGTGGTTGCATGCCCTCGGCCGCCTGTTCTCGGTGGTACGGGCGGGAGTCCCGCCCACGCCGCGGGGGAAGGCCCTGTGGGGGGTCTGGCAGCAGACTAGAGGCTGAAGCGGCCCATGAGAGTGCTTGTCGGCAACCGCCGCCGCTCGCCCGGACGAAGACGTTCCGCCCTACTCACGCCCTGGAACGCTGATTTGACGTCGTGTCAGAGATCGGGTGACACGTGCCCGTCCTGCGGGAACAGTGCGCCATGAGCAACAGGCAGGGAACAAGTGCAGGATGAAACCACCGGCCCGGCGGAAGACCTCCGATGTGCCGAACGTCACCCTGCGCTCTCGCCGTTCCAGACTGCTGCGGCGCGTGATGGCCCTGCCTGATCCTGTCCGGGCGACTGCTCGGGTCCTGGGCGTCGACGACTTCGCGATGCGACGCTCTCACAGCTACAGCACGGTGTTGGCGGACGGGGAAGCACATCAGGTCATCGACAGCTGCCCAGGTCCGCCGGGCGGTCGAGGACCTCATCGACATGGGCCGTTGGCACGCGGGTGACCGCGACATCCCGATCGTCTTCGATGCTGGCTACGACGCTCCGCGCATGGCCCATCTTGCTGGAAGGACTGCCAGTGGAGGTCCTCGGGCGGATGCGCACGGACCGCGAGATGCGCAAGCCCGTCCCGTTCCCTGGATCTCACCGCCACCGGGCGGACAACCGCCGAAGGACGGCAAGGAGTTCCGCGCTGGTCAGGCTAGCGCGGGGAAACCCGCTCTGACCTCAGCGAACTGAGCGCATTCCGCGCACAAAGATGCGTCAGTACGTCGTTGACCGGCGATCCGCGACAGGGCCAGGGTGAGGGAGCCATATCGGATCCCGACCACCCGTTTTCGGGTCACCGAACTGCGTGCAGGAGGCCGTGATGTTCCAGACGGACACCCGTGAACACACCGAGTTCGCAGACGCCCCTGAGGCCGCTGCTGCAGCCACTGCCGAGGCCGCCACGCCGAACGCACCGGCGGTCTCCCGCGAACTCCTCTTCCAGCGCTGCCTGTGGTGCGGCACCCCGGCGTACCGCCGTTCGTTCTGCCGTGCCTGTGGGGCCACGGCCTTCAAACGGGAGTGCAGCGAGGGCTCCGGAGTCGTCGTGCGCCGGTACGGCCATGTCCCGCACAACACGTGGTTCGTCGCGATGGACGAGGGCTTCAACCTCCTCTGCCGGGTCACCGGGACGGCACCGGTCGCGGTCGCGGTGGGGGTACGGGTGAGCGTCGTACGGCCCGCCGCCCCCCTCGGCCAGGGCCTGCCCCTCGTCGAACTCACCCACCCGACACCCCCTCCGGAGCGCTGGTGATGACGGGAAACGGCCGGGACACAGTCGCCTCGCACGCACAGGACGATCAGACAGGAGGGTGCGTGGGCACCCAGCACAACGCACCAGACGGAGGGGCCGGAGTTCTCGACGGAGCGGGACGCGGCGCGCTGGACGGTCTGCGCATCGCCGACTTCTCCCGGGTCCTCGCAGGGCCCTACGCCACGATGCTCCTCGCCGACCTCGGCGCCGACGTGGTGAAGGTGGAACGGCCGGGCATCGGGGACGACACCCGGGCCTGGCACCCTCCTGCGGACCACGACGGCACGTCGACCTATTTCCTCGGCGTCAACCGGAACAAGAGGTCCGTCGTCCTGGACCTCACGACCGACGCCGGCGTCGAGCAGGCCCGCGCCCTGGTCGCCGAGTCCGACGTGCTGGTGGAGAATTTCCGTCCCGGCACGATGGAACGGCTGGGGCTCGGCCCTCGCGAACTCCGTGCCCGCCACCCGGAGCTCATCTACTGCTCGATCAGCGGTTTCGGCAGCGGTGAGGGCGCGGGCATCCCTGGATACGACCTGCTCGTGCAGGCCGTCGGCGGGCTGATGAGCGTGACCGGCCACGCGGCCGGGGAGCCGGTGAAGGCGGGCGTGGCCCTGGTCGACGTGATCACCGGCCTGCACGCCTCGCTCGGCATCCTCGCCGCCCTCCGGCACCGGGACGCCACCGGGGAGGGCCAGTGTGTGGAGGTGAACCTGCTCGGCTCACTGCTGTCGGCCATGGTCAACCAGGCGTCGGCGTTCGCCGTCGCCGGTGTGGTTCCGGCTCGCATGGGCAACGCGCACCCGAGCATCGCCCCGTACGAGACCTTCCCGGCAGCCGATCGACCGATCGCGATCGCGGTGGGCAACGACCGGCAGTTCGCGGCGCTCGCGGGGGTTGTCGGGGATCCCGGTCTCGCCGCCGACGACCGCTTCCGCACCAACGCCGATCGCGTAGCCCACCGCACCCCCCTGCGGGACATCCTGAACGAACGGCTGGCGGGCGCCGGCGCGGACCACTGGTCGGCCGTCCTGCTGGCCGCGGGGGTGCCCGCCGGGCCGGTCAACACCCTCGACGAGGCCTTCGCCTTCGCCCAGAAGCTCGGCCTTCCCGGCATCGTCGACATCCCCGCGGCATCCGACGACGGAGCGGACGGCGCACAGGGCACGCCCTCCCGCCAGGTCGCGAGCCCCATCGCGCTGAGCGGCACACCCGCCCAGTACCGCCTGCCGCCGCCGCACCTGGGCCAGCACACCGCCGAAATTCTCCACCGCCTTTCCGACCCCGCCTGCGCGCCGAACGAAGCGGTCACCTGACCTTTCCCGGCGCGGACACCACGACCCAACCGATCACACAACCTCCAGGAGCTCACGATGAGCGGCACCAAGCCGATGAAGGACCCCCTCGACCTGATCGACCTCGCCTCCACCCTCAGCGACGAGGAGCGCGAGATCCAGGCCACCGTCGCCAAGTTCCTCGCCGACCGGGTGCGCCCGTACATCGGCGAGTGGTTCGAGAACGCCCACTTCGCCCGCGAACTCGCCCCGGAACTCGGCAAGTTGGGTGTGCTCGGCATGCACCTGGAAGGCTACGGCTGCGCCGGCACCAACGCCGTCAGCTACGGCCTGGCCTGCCTGGAGCTGGAGGCCGCGGACTCCGGCTTCCGCAGCTTCGTCTCCGTGCAGGGCTCGCTGTCGATGTTCTCCATCTGGAAGTGGGGCTCGGAGGACCAGAAGCAGGAGTGGCTGCCCCGCCTCGCCGCCGGTGAGGCGATCGGCTGCTTCGGCCTGACCGAGCCCGACTTCGGCAGCAACCCCTCCGGGATGCGCACCCGGGCCGTCCGGGACGGCGACGACTGGCTCCTCAACGGCTCCAAGATGTGGATCACCAACGGCGGCATCGCCGACGTGGCCACCGTATGGGCACAGACCGAGGACGGCATCCGCGGCTTCCTCGTGCCCCGCGGGACGCCCGGCTTCACCACGCAGGACATCAAGCAGAAGATGTCACTGCGCGCCTCCATCACCTCGGAGCTCTACTTCGACAACGTACGGCTGCCCGACTCGGCGCGGCTGCCCCTCGCGGAGGGCCTGCGCGGACCGCTGTCCTGCCTGAACGAGGCCCGCTTCGGCATCCTGTTCGGCGCGGTCGGCGCCGCCCGCGACTCGATCCAGGCAGCCATCCAATACGCCGACTCCCGAGTCCAGTTCGACAAGCCGATCAGTGCCTTCCAGCTCACCCAGAAGAAGCTCGCCGACATGAGCGTGTCCGTGGGCAACGCCGCGCTTCTCGCCGTGCACCTGGGCCGACTCAAGGACCAGCACCGCATCAGGCCCGAGCAGATCAGCGTCGGCAAGCTCAACAACGTCCGGGAAGCGATCGCCATCGCACGGGAGTGCCGCACCATCCTGGGCGCCAACGGCATCTCACTCGAGTACTCGCCGCTGCGGCACGCCAACAATCTGGAGTCGGTCCTCACCTACGAAGGTACGAGTGAGATGCACACGCTGGTCGTCGGCCAGGCGATCACCGGCCAGGCGGCGTTCCGCTGACCACGACGCCGACCACGACGGCTGAGAGAAGACACCCGTGAACATCGTCGTACTGGTCAAGCAGGTCCCGGACTCCGGTGCCGAACGCACCCTGTCCCAGGCCGACCACACCCTCGACCGCGCGGACGCCGAACTCGTCCTGGACGAGATCAACGAACGCGCCGCCGAAGAGGCCCTGACGCTGAAGGAGACGGCGGACGCCCATGTCACCGTCGTCTCCATGGGACCTGACTCCGCGCTCGACGCCATCCGCAAGGTCCTGGCGATGGGCGGTGACCGGGGCATACACATCTGCGACGACAGACTGCGCGGCGCCGACGTGCTCACGACCGCAAAGGTTCTGGCGGCCGCCGTGCGGACTGTGGAGGACCTCGACCTGGTGCTCGCCGGCGACGCGACCACCGACGGCCAGGCGAGCGCGGTCCCCGCCGTCGTCGCGGACCTGCTCGGCCTGCCGCAGGTGACCCATGTGCGGAAGCTGGAGGTGGACGCGGGACGCGTGCGCGCCGAGCGGGAGACCGAGGACGGCGAGGCGACGCTGGACGCTCCGCTGCCCGCGCTGGTCAGCGTGACCGAGAAGATCAACGAGCCGCGCTACCCATCCTTCAAGGGGATCATGGCCGCCAAGAAGAAGCCGGTGGACACGGTCGACCTCGGTGACCTGTTCCCCGACGCGGCCGGATTCCTCGTGACCCGCACGCGTGTGGTAGAGGCCGTCCCGCGTCCCCCGCGAACCGCCGGAACCCGCATCACGGACGACGGTTCGGCCGGTCGGCAGCTCGCCGCGTACCTGATCACCCAGAAGCTCGTCTGAACCGCCCGACCAGGAGACAGGCCCCCATGCCCGAAGTCCTCGTACTCGTCGACCACGACGGGGAACGTGTCAACACATCAACCTACGAGCTCCTGGCCGCCGCACGGCGGCTGGGGGACCCGGCCGCCGTCGTCGTGGGAACCCCCGGCACAGCCACACGCCTCAGGGAGTCCCTCGCCCGCCACGGCGCCACGAGCGTCCACGCGGCGGAATCCACCGACGCGGCCCAGTTTCTCGTCACGCCCGCCGTCGACGCCCTGGAGCTCGCGGTCCGGGAAACCGCTGCCGCCGCCGTTCTCGTCTCCGCCACCACGGACGGCAGGGAGGTGGCCGGACGCCTCGCCGCCCGGCTGGACGCAGGGCTGCTGATCGACGCGGTCGACCTTGACTCGTCCGGGGTGGTCACCCAGATCGTCTTCGGCGGGTCCTACACCGTGCGCTCACAGGTCACCCACGGCATACCGGTGATCGCCGTGCGCCCGGGCGCCTTCGAACCGGAGGAGCATCCCGTGGAGGCGGGGGAGCAGGAGCTGGCCCTGCCGCCGGTCGACCCCGCAGCGTCCGCCCGCATCACCGCCCGGCGCGCCGCCCCCGCGGGCGACCGACCCGGGCTCACCGAAGCGACCGTCGTGGTCTCCGGAGGCCGCGGTGTCGCGGGAGCGGACGGTTTCAAGGTCGTAGAGGAGCTGGCCGACGCCCTGGGGGGTGCCGTGGGCGCCTCGCGCGCCGCGGTAGACGCCGGCTACTACCCGCACCAGTACCAGGTCGGTCAGACCGGCAAGACCGTCTCCCCGCAGCTGTACATCGCCCTGGGCATCTCCGGGGCCATCCAGCACCTCGCCGGGATGCAGACCTCCAAGACGATCCTCGCGGTCAACAAGGACCCGGAGGCACCGATCCTCGGCCTCGCCGACTACGGCGTGGTGGGCGACCTCTTCTCGGTGGCTCCCCAGCTCACGCAGGAAATGGCCGCCCGCCGCGCAGTCAGCTGACTCTGCCGGCCCGCCTGAGCCCCGAACTGCAGCGTGCGGAACGGCTCGACGGCGCGCAGCGCCTGCGGCGGGAAGGCGCGTTTCGGCCCCAGTTCAGGGCCACAACCAGAGGGTGACCAGGTTCAACCTGCGAATGCCGGAAGACCTCTACGCCAGGGCCAAGACGGCCGCTGACGCCGACGACCGCTCCCTGAACTCGTGGCTGGTCTCGCTCGTGCGACAGGCTGTCGACTCGGGCGAGACGCCGGATCGCCCTGGCGGCGATCCGGCTTCCCCTGCCCCGCTACGCGGGAGCGGGCATTCAAGCCGGTCCTGAAGGACCGGGCACTCCGCCCGAGAGCAAGATGGAAGCCACCTCGTACGGCATCAAGTCGCTCTCCGAAGAAGCCGACCAGGGGCTGTCCGGTTGGTCAGGTCGCAGGAGACCGTCGGTGCCTGGCCGGTGCCGGTGAGCGGATCACGACGCCGAGCGATGGCACGGACGCCGAAAGAATGGCCCGCGGACGGGATTGCCTCAGCCGGACCTCGTGCCGCTGGACCTGCCGCGTTGGTGCGCCGACGTGCGTGCGCCGGCTTCCGTGCCTCACTGCGCGCCGCTCGATTCGGCCCGGCGCAGATGTCGGTCGTCACAGCCGAACCGCACAGCCTCGCGGACGGGTTCGGCCAGGTGGTACGGCGTTTCCCGCTACGGATGGGCGGCGGGTGGAGTGCCTGAGGCCCTCTGGCACGTCAGGGCTCGCCGACAACGCGGTCGACCTGATCGGCTGCCCGCTCGGGGAGCGGGCAGCCGAGGACGCAGGCCCGGTCTTGCTGACCCGGCGCGTCCCCGTCCACTTGATCAGCGGCTCACCGACCCGGGCTGAGGCCCCGGGGAGGGCTGTACCGTCTCGGGCCGGGTCCGGGAACAGTGTCTCGCGCGGTGCGGGCCTGACCTCGCCGATCCCGCCCCGGACCGCGGTGACGGCGGTGGACGTACGGTGCCCGGGGCACGTGGAACACCGCGTCACCGCAGGCCCTCAGGCCGCCTGGTAGCTGAAGAATCCCTGCCCTGACTTACGGCCCAGCAGCCCCGACTCGACCATGCGGCGCAGCAGCGGGGGAGGGGCGTACAGCGGTTCCCGGTACTCCTCGTACAGCGCCTCGCCTATGGCCGCGACGGTGTCCAGGCCGATGAGGTCGGCGAGGCGCAGCGGGCCCATGGGGTGAGCGCAGCCGGCGGTCATCCCCGTGTCGATGTCCTCGGCCGTGGCGGTGCCGGAGCTGACCATCCGCACTGCTGCCAACAGGTAGGGAACCAGCAGGGAGTTCACCACGAATCCCGCGCGGTCCTGCGTGACGATCGTCCTCTTGCCCAGGGTCTCGCCCGCGAAGGCGCGCATGCGCAGTTGCGTGGCCTTTGAGGTCTGCAACGAGGGGATGACCTCCACCAGTGGCATGAGGGGGACCGGGTTGAAGAAGTGCAGGCCGACGACCGCCTCCGGTCGTCCGGTCGCCGCCGCGAGCCGGGCGATGGGGATTGAGGAGGTGTTGCTGGCCAGGACGGCGGCCGGGTCGGTGACGATCTCGTCCAGCTGCCGGAACAGCGCCGTCTTGGCCTGCTCGTCCTCGACGGCGGCCTCGATGACCAGGTCGGCTCCGGCCAGGCGGGAGAGATCGGCGCAGACCGAGATCCGGGCCAGGGCGTGGGCGCGGTCTCCGGGGGCGATGGTGCCGCGCTTCTCCGCCTTGAGCAGGGAGTCCGCCAAGCCTGCGAGTCCGGCACGAGCCCTGTCCTCCGTCACGTCGCACAAGGTGACGTGCAGCCCGGCCCGGGCGCAGACCTCGGTGATGCCCCGGCCCATCTGCCCGGCGCCGACGACCCCCACGTGCTTGATCGATGTCATGTGTTCCTCCGCCTGTCCTTCCGCCCGGCGGCGGTCGAACGACGCCGCCACGGTCTGTGGTGCCGTGTTGAGCGTAGGCCGGTAACACCCCCTCTGACCTGCTCCGACAGTGCGTATTCCGCGCACAAACATGCGCCGGTTCGTCACTGTCCGGCCGTGCCGCGCAGAGCCATGCCGACCGCGATCAGGCGAGCCGGACGACCGGAGAGGCGAGCACGACGAGGCGGTCGCAGGCGTCGAGGACGGCACCCCGGGGGCGGACCTGACGGCGCTGCCGGTGAGGGGGCCGAGACCCCCTGAGCAGACTGTGATCGAGGGAGTGCGGCCCGCGCCGGTGCCCCCGCTCGCCGGAGCACCGGTCAGCCGGCGGTGACCGTGGCGGCGGCGGCCTCTCGCAGGCGGCGGATCACGCCGCGCACCGCGGGCGAGGTCTCGCCCCTGCGGTAGGCACCCACCAGGCGGGTGGTCGGCGAGACGTCCGCCAGCGGACGGTAGGCCACCCCGGGGATGTGCACGCGGCGCAGGGAATCAGGGACCAGAGCCACCGCGAGACCACCGCCCACCAGCGTCAGAGCCGCGATGAAGTCCCGCACCGGGGGAGCGCACCGCGGGCTGAACCCGCCTTGCTCCGCCACCTCGAGGATCTGGTCGCGGCAGCCGTACTCCTCGTCGAAGTGCGGCGCCACGAACCACTCGTCGCGCAACTGCGCCGCCGGTATCGCGTCGTACGCCGCCAGCGGCGCTCCGGCCGGCAGCGCCAGGACGACGTCCTCGGTGAGCAGGCAGGTGGCCGTGACGTCGGGCGGGTACTCCGGCCGCCAGCGCAGGAAGCCGACGTCGATGTCCCCGCAGGCCAGCGCTTCCAGTTGGGCCGGTGTCTCCAGCTCGCGCACCTGCACGGTCAGCTCGGTGCCGGGGGCCGCGCAGCGGGTGAGCACGTCGGTCAGCACCCCGGAGAACGCGGCCGAGGCGACGTACGCGATCTGGGCGTGCCCCAACTCCCCGCGACCGGCACGCCGGCCCACCGTCTCGGCCCGGGAGACCTGGGCGAGGGTCAGCCGCGCCTCCTCGAGAAACAGCCGCCCGGCACTGGTCAGCGCCGGGCGGCTGCGTCGTCCACGGTCGATGAGCCGCACGCCCAAGTGCGACTCCAGCGCCCTGATCTGGGCGCTGAGCGCCGACGGAGCAAGATGCAGACGGTCCGCGGCCCGCGCGAAGTGCAGTTCCTCCGCGACGGTGACGAACGATTCCAGCCAGCGCAGTTCCACCGGCTCCTCCATCCTGCCGGGCCTGTGCTGATCAGAGCACCGGCCGTGTGCACGGCTTGTGTGAAGCACCCCGCGGCGGCTTCAGGGCAGAACAGGTCCGCCGCGGGGAGCGTACGGGGCGCCAGGAGCATGGCCGGCGCAGGGGCGCCCGGACGCTGGCCGGGGCCTGCGGTTCAGGGGATGACGACGTAGTTGCTGAACCCGCCGTCGCGGTCCTCCAGACCCGAGATCGCCTCGTTGACCTTGGCCAGCGGGAAGGGCTTGGCCTGCAGGTAGGACAGATTCAGGGCGCCCGTGCCCACCATGTCGGCGAGTTCCTGCCCCTGCGCGGTGGAGAACCAGTTGGAGCCGATCAGCTGGACCTGCTCGTCCATGAGCCACTTCACGTCCACAGGCAGCCGGTCGGCCACGCCGCCGACGTTGACGACCTTGCCGCCCCTGCGGACGCCCTGCATGGAGTCGAGCATCGTCTCCACCGGTGCCTTGGCGCCCAGCGCGCTGATCACGTAGTCCGCGCCCTCGCCGCCGGTACGGGACTTCGCCCACTCGCCCGTGGAGCCGTCACCCAGCCGGAAGACCTCGACCCGCTTTGGGTCCAGTTCCTTGACGCGCTTCAGGAGCTCCTCGTTGCGGCCGGTCCCCAGGATCCGGGAGGCACCGGAGGCCAGCGCGAGCACGGTCGCCGCGACCCCCAGGGTGCCGGTGACCCCGTCGATCAGCGCCACCTGGCCGGGCCCCGCCGCGGCGTTCTTGAGGGCGCCGTAGGACGTGCCGATGTAGCCGAGCTTGCCGGCCTGCTCGAACGTCATGGTGTCCGGGATGTTGACGATCGAGGACTGCGGGGCGGTCATGTACTCCGCGAAGCCGCCGTACGGGTAGAGGTCGAAGATCCGCTGGCCGTCACGGGAGGTGCTGAAGTAGCCGTTCAGCGTGAAATAGCGGCACCGGCTCAGTTCACCGCCCCGGCACACCTGGCAACTTCCGCACCCACGCAGGGGGTTGACGTAAACCCGGTCGCCGGGCTTGGTGTTCAGCACCGCCTCGCCGACGGCTTCGACCACGCCGGAGGCGTCCAGGCCGAAGATGGCGGGGAACTTGGGCAACGGCTGGTGCGGGAACCAGGTGGGCCAGTTGTTGATCACATTGGCCATGTTCGGCACGATCCCGCACGCCTTGACCCGCACCAGCACGTCGGTCGGCCGCGGGGTGGGCACGTCGATGGTGTCCACCGACATCGGCTCACCGAGCGCGTGCAGTCGTGCAGCGAGCATTTTCGCCA
Source organism: Streptomyces sp. NPDC006602 (assembly GCF_042870385.1). Taxonomy (NCBI): domain Bacteria; kingdom Bacillati; phylum Actinomycetota; class Actinomycetes; order Kitasatosporales; family Streptomycetaceae; genus Streptomyces; species Streptomyces sp. NPDC006602. The sequence continues at coordinate 13,040 of NZ_JBIAHG010000052.1, forward strand.
TTGAAATACTCCTTGAAACTGCTCCGTCCCAGGCGGCCGGAGGCGGAGACATAAAGAATTGCCTATGAATTCGGGAAAGGGTTCGGATAATTGTCTTCGAGGTCGATGCCCAGCAGCCCCATGATGCGGACCCCGGAGTTGTACCAGGCGATGGACAACGACAGTTCGACCATCTGCTTGTCCGTCAGGTGCTCGGCTGCGGCACTCCACGTCTCGTTCGACACCTCGACCTGGAGCGTGGACTCCTTGGCGAGGCGCATCACCGCCTTCTCCACCCCGTCGAACAGGTCGGACGACTCGAAGTCGGCCACCGCCGCGAGTTGTTCTTCGGTGAGCCCGGCCCCCAGCCCGTGCGACTGGTGGTGCGCGACCTCGTACGCGGACCGGGTCGCGTGCCCCACGGTCAGAATCGCCAGTTCACGCAGCTTGGGGCTGAGGTCGGCGGCGCGCAGCGAGTTGGCGTAGGTCAGGAAGGCGTCCAGCTGGGTCGGCGCATGGGTGAGGGCGAGGAAGATGTTCGCCGTGGGTACCTTGCGTTCGGTCTCCAGCCGGTCGTACAGGCTCTTCTGCGCCTCGTCGGCGTCCTCGCGGCGCAGGTAGGGGACTCGTGCCATGGTGTCTCCTCGGGGGGACGTGATCGTACGAAAAGGTCAGTGGGCGGACTGTTCGAGCAGGAACCGCTCCATCGACATCGGCTTCGGCAGCTCGGCCGGCGGGATCTGCTTCACGCCGACGAAGGGCGACGCCTCGAAGTACCACTTCTCCAGGGCCGGCAGGCCCCAGCGGGCGTTGGTGCTCAGTGCTGCCGCGTCCCAGCGCACCGGGTCGATCTCGGTGTCGATCGTCTGGTAGTGGCTGTTGAAGACCTCCACCCGGTGCCCGTCGGGGTCACGGAGGTAGGCGAAGAGCATCCCGCCCGGACCGTGCCGTCCCGGGCCCCGCTCCACGCCGTCGCCGTAGCCTTGGATGCCCGCCCAGTCGCAGGCGGTGAAGATGTCGTGGCTCTCGGAGACGGTGTACGCGAAGTGGTGCAGGGCGGGCCCGGTGTTCTCGATGATCGCCAGGTCCAGACAGGTGCCCTTGCGGTACATGAAGGCGCCCAGCAGCTTGTCCCCGTGCTCCAGATACTCCGAGTTGCGGAAGCCGAGCTCGCTGTAGAACGCGCACAGCTCGTAGGTGTCGGGCGCGAAGATCTGGTAGTGGTCCAGCCGCTGCGCGTGCGCACCCTTGTAGAGCTCGAAGTTGATGTGCAGGCGCGGTCGCGTCTCCATGTGAGCGCAGAGTTCGAGCGGCGTGCCGATGGGGTCGCTGACGTGCAGGGTGCGGCCCTGGTAGGGGAGGTCGACCCACTCGGCGGGCAGTCCCCGCTCACGGAACCAGGTGTATGCCAGGTCGAGGTCCTCGTCGAAGAACACCCGGTAGCCGACCCTCCTGCATGTGCCACCACCCTCCTCGTCGAGCTCCAGGACGAGACTGTGGTGGCAGGCCTCGGCGAGGCCGCGGAGGTAGCAGGTGCGCTCGTCCTCGTCGCTGACGACCAGTCCCAGCACGTTCACGTAGAAGTTCCGGCTCTCGGCCAGATCCTCGACTGTGAGGCGAACGTGACTGGAGCGGGTGATGTTGAAACTCGGGCGCAGATTGACGGGTGGCAGCATGCTGGTCTCCGTGCTCGGATCGGCTCTGGATTTCGGTGACTGTAATACGTAATGACTCGGGGCCGTTTTACGGTTTGGTCGTCGAAGGGCCGGCCCCGGCGAATGTGAATGCGGACCACCCGCTGAATTTTGCGGATCCGCCGAGGGACTCCTCGATCCGCAGGACCTCGTTCCACTTGGCCATGCGCTCGGAGCGGGTGAACGAGCCCACCTTCAGCTGACCCGCGTCCCAGCCGACGCTCAGATGGGCGATGGTGACGTCCTCGGTTTCCCCGGACCGGGCCGAGACGATCGTGCCGAAACCGGCATCCTTTCCGGCGCGCAGGGCCTGGAAGGACTCCGTGACGGTACCGGCCTGGTTGGGTTTGACGAGGACGGCGTTCGCCGCCCCGCTGGTGGCCGCCGCCTCCACGCGCTTGGCGTTCGTGACCAGGTAGTCGTCGCCGATCACCTGGCAGCGGTGGCCGTAGCGCCGGGTGAACTCCATCATGCCCTCGTGGTCGTCCTCGCCCACCGGGTCCTCGACGGAGAGAATCGGGTACTGCTCGAGCCAGCCGCCCAGCATGTCGATCAGCGCTTCGGTGTCCAGCGTGCGGTCGTCCAGGGCCAGCCTGTACCGCCCGCCGCTGCCGAACTGCGAGGCTGCGACGTCCAGCGAGATGCCCACCTGGGAGGAGGGCGCGAAGCCCGCGCTCTCGATGGCCAGGGTCAGCATCTCCAGCGCCTCCTCGTTGGAGTCGAACGCGGGCCAGAACCCGCCCTCGTCGGCCACGCCCTGCGCCTTGCCGGCCTTCCGCATCAGGGTTCCGGCAGCCCGGTAGATCTCCGCCGTCCAGTCCAGGGCCTCGGAGAAGCTCCGTGCCGCCGGGCAGACCACCATGAAGTCCTGGACGTCGACGCGGCGGTCCGCGTGGGCTCCGCCACCGAAGATCTGGATCTCCGGAAGCGGGATGCGGACCGGCCGCCCGGCCGCCAGGTGCTGCCACAGGGGTACGCCCGCCGAAGCGGCGGTGGCGTGCAGGACCGCCATGGACGTGGCCACGATCGCGTTGCCGCCCAGCCGGCTGCGGTCGGGGGTGCCGTCGAGGTTCACCAGGAGCCGGTCGACGGCCTCCTGGTCACCCGCGTCGCGGCCGGTGAGCGCGGGGGCGATCTCGTGGTTCACCGAGCCCACGGCGCGCTGGACGTCGAGCCCGCCGAAGCGGCTGCCGCCGTCGCGCAGGTCGAGGGCCTCTCCCTGGCCCGTCGATGCGCCCGCCGGGGCGATCGCCCTGCCCACCGCACCGTCCGTGAGGTGGACCTCGGCCTCGACGGTCGGCCGACCGCGGGAGTCCCACACCCTGCGGCCGTAGAGCTTGGCGATCCGCGCGTCTGTCATTGCGGTGCGACCTTTCGGAGTTCGGACGATCGGGTCGGTGAGAGGTGCCCGTGCCGGTCAGCGGGGCCATCCCCGCAGCCGGAGGCGCCGGAGGCGTACGGAAGAAAGCCCTCGCCGACGAAACGGGCGCGGTCGGCCCCCGCGGGGCGGCACCTGAATCGGTGCGGCGGCGCTGGGCGCGAGCGCGAGGGTAAGGGCGAGGGGTGTTCGTTCACTGCGACTCTGCGTGCTAACGATAGCGCAATCGTGCAAAGTTGCAGCCGCCCTGTCAAGGGGCGGGCGGCCTTCGATCCAGGGGTCGGTTGTTTCACGCCCTCTTGGTTCGCCCAGGAAGCTAATGCTATCGTTCGCACAGATCTGCTCCGGCGAGAACTCCGGCGGACCCGCTCTCCTGAATCGACGGACAGCACAGGCGGTGCGGGTCCGCCGGGCCGCATCCCGGCCGACAGAAAAGAGAGCCCGACGTGACACTCCAGCCCTCTGCGGCGCCCATGACCCTCACCACCGTCGTGGCCAGCACGCGCCCCGGACGCGTGGGCAGATCGGTCGCGGACTGGTTCGCTCTCCGGGCCGCCGAGTACGACCAGTTCGACTCGCACACCGTCGACCTGTACGAACTCGCTCTCCCCTTCTTCGACGAGCCGCATCCGCCCGCGCTGCGGGAGTACACCAAGAGCCACACCCGCGAATGGAGCCGGATCGTCGACGCGTCGGACGCGTTCGTCTTCGTCACCCCGGAGTACAACGGCGGCTTCCCCGCCCCGTTGAAGAACGCGTGGGACTACCTCGTCGTGGAGTGGCAGCACAAGCCGGCCGCGTTCGTCAGCTACGGGGGCGTCTCGGCGGGCACCAGGGCGGTGCAGATGGGCAAGCAGGTCGTGGCGAACCTCAGGATGCTGCCGATCGGGCCGACCGTGAGCATCCCCTTCGTCAGCGAACTCGTCGAGGGCGGCGACTTCAAGCCCGGCAAGATACACGAGGCCGCTGCCGAGCAGGTGCTCGACGAACTCGCGCGCACCGCCCGCGTCATGCGGCGGCTGCGCAGCGGAACGTACTGACCCGCGCCGCGCACGTGCGAAGGCGCCCGGAGCACATCGCTCCGGGCGCCTTCGGCGTTTGCAGGTGATGCCGACCGCTCGGCCGACCGCCCCTGGCTCAGACGGACCTGGACGGAGCCTTTTCGGCCGGGGGTGCCGTGCTGCCGCGCAGGACCAGGGATCCGGGGGACACCGACGTGTAGGGGCCGTCGTTGTCGGGTTTGGTCTTGAGCCGGCGCATCAGCCACAGCGCGCAGCCGGTGGCCATCTCCTGGATGGGCAGCCCGATCGTGGTCAGTCCGGGACCCCACCAGGAAAACCCCGGCTCGTCCCCGAACCCGACCACGGACAGTTCCCCGGGCACCTTCACGCCCTGTTCGGACAGCTCCTCCAGGACCCCGATGGTGAGCTGAACCGATCCCAGTACGAGCGCGGTGGGCGTGTACGGGCCCTTCAGGAGCCGGCGCACCGCCTGGCGGCCGAAGTCCACGGACGACGGCGGTCCCAGTTCCGTACGCCCGGCATCGTCGGGCAGGCCGCCTTCGCTCAGGGCGCTGCGGAAGCCGCGCAGACGCTCCGCACCCGTGGGCAGTTCCTCGGGGCCGCCCACGTACGCGACGCGGGTGTGCCCCTGGGCCACCAGGTGGGCCGTGGCCTCGCGCAGTGACTCGTGGTCGTCCACACCGAACCACTGGGAACCGAGCGAGGGATGGCGGCGCAGCAACTGAAGGTGCGGCAGGCCGCGCAGGAGCTTGACGGAGTCGCCGTGCGGGCGTGCGGTGGGAACGATGATGACGCCGGCCACGCGGTTGGCGGACAGCTCGCGCAGGTGGCGCAGCTCCACCATCCGGTCGTCGTCGGTCTCGGAGAGCATCAGCTGGAAGTCCTCGGACTCCATGTTCTTGGACAGCTCGTGCGCGATCGTCGAGTAGAAGCTGTTGCGGATGTCCGGGATGACCAGCGCGACCACGTTGCTGGAGGCGCCGCGCATCATCCGTGCCGCCCGGTTGCCGACGTATCCCATCTCGGAAGCGGCCTGGCGGACCCGGAACTTGGTCTCCTCGCTGATGCGGGCATCGTCGGAAAGTGCCCGGCCGACCGTCGAGACGGAGATTCCGAGGCGTTCGGCGATGTCCTTGGTGGTGATCACGTAAGGGCCCCCTCGAGCTGACTGATCCCTTTGCCGTCACTTTCCGTATGCCAACGATAGCATTTGCGTCGCACCCAGTGGTCGGGGACGTGGGGGCGCCAGGTTGGTCATCGTCATTGTGCTAACGTTAGCATTACTGAATGGGCCGTGCAGCCGCCCGCGGCTGCCTAGTTGCGGAGGTGTCCGTGCGGATCGTCAGGTATGCCGTCAGCGGCGTGCGTCACTACGGAGAGCTGGAATCCGGTGACGAGTCAATCGCGCGATTCGAGGGCGATCCCTTCACCGGACTGTTCCCTACGGGGGACGTCGACGAAGTGGGCGACGTGGTCATTCTCCCGCCGCTGGAACGACCCCGGATCTTCGGGTTCGCCTACAACTACGCCTCGCACGTCGACGAGACCGACCGCGAGGTTCCGGAAGTTCCCGTGTGCTTCATGAAGCCGAGCACCGCTGTGATTGGGCCGGATGACGCCATCGTCTATCCGGCGGATGGCGAACTGATCCATTTCGAAGGCGAGTTGGTCGTCGTCATCGGAAGAGAAGCCCGCCATGTGAAGCCCTCCGAGGCCCATGAATACATCCTCGGCTACACGTGCGGCAATGACGTCAGCGACCGCATCGTCCAGCGCAAGGAAAGTGCGTTCGGAACGCTGCTGATCGGCAAGGGGCAGGACACGTTCGCTCCTCTCGGGCCGGTCATCGCGACCGAACTCGACCCGTCGGCACTGTCGCTGACGACCCGTGTGAACGGGGCCGTCGCGCAGTCGGCGAGCACCGCCGACCTGCTGCTCGCCGTTCCCGACATCGTCAGCTATCTCAGCCGTTATCTGACGCTGCTGCCCGGAGACGCGATCATGACGGGCACGCCGTCCGGCGTCGGGCCGATCCGGCCCGGAGACGAGATCGAGGTGGAGATCGAGGGCATCGGTGTCCTGCGCAATCCGGTCGTGGCCGAGAGCCTCTGACTTCGGACCTCGGCCGGGCGATCTCGCCACGGGGCCTGCCCACCGCCGAGCGGTGGGCAGGCCCCGTGGCGTGTCGGGGTGGCTCCCGTGTCCTGGCGGAGCAGTGGGGGGGGGGGGGGGGGGGGGGGGGGGGGGGGGGGGGGGGGGGGGGGGCGCCGGCGGCGGGGGGGGGGGGGGGGGGCGGGGGGCCG
>NZ_JBIAHG010000052.1:19423-38845 GCF_042870385.1 Streptomyces sp. NPDC006602
CGCCGCGCGGCCCGGCCCCCCCGGGGGCGGCGGGGGGTGCCCCCCGTTGCCGGGCGCGCCCGGCCCCCGTTGGCCCCCGCGCCGCCGCCCCCCCCCCCCCCCACGGCGGCAGATGGCGGGCGGGCCGGCTCGCTAGCGGACCGCGTTGTTGAACTTCGAGGGGCGGACGAAGGTCAGGGCCAGGGCGCCCGCCAGGGGCAGTGCCGTGACCTGCAGCAGCCCGGCCGCGTCCCAGCCGAACGAGTCCACCAGGGCGGCGAAGAGCAGGCCCGAGAAGGCCGCCGGTCCGTAGTAGCTGGTGACGAAGAGTCCGGAGGCGCGTCCGATGTGCGCGGGACGGACGGCCCGCTGTATGGCGCTGTTGGTGTTGGGATAGATGAAGCCCAGGCCGAAGGCGCCCATGAGGAAGGCGAACACGCACTGCGTGCCGACCCCGGCGTGCGTCTCGTAGATGCACACGCTGATGGCGGAGACGGCCAGCAGGCTCAGGATCAGCAGGTTGCGCTGGTTGAAGCGGTCGCCGAGCCAGCCGCCGAACACGGCCGTCATGCCGCCGAAACCGAGGAAGCTCATGGCCAGTGCGGCCTGCCCGGAGGTGTAGTGCAGCGAGGTGATGAGGAACGTCGGGTAGAGACCGAGGAACCCGTAGATCGCCACACCGCTGATGACCGAGTGAACGGCCAGAGCGATGGTGTTGCGGTTGTAGGCGGAGGCCGGCATGTACTCGAAGGTCCTGGTCGAGACGACCTTCTCGGTGGAGTGCTCGGTCAGACCGGATTTCACGAGGAACAGGGCGGCGGCGGCGATCAGCAGCCCGGCCGTGCCGAACAGGTAGAAGGGCGAGTGCCAGGTGCCGTGCGCGCTCATGAGCTCGACGCCGATGAGCGGGGCGATGAACACGCCGATGGAGTAGCCCATGCCGATGATGCCGAAGGCGAGGCCGCGCCGGTGGGCGAAGAAGGCGCCGATGGCCGCGAAGATGGCGGCGGACTGCATGCCCTCGCCGAAGCCGGAGACGACCCGGTACAGGGTCATGTCGGCGAAACCGGTGGCCAGCGGCGTGGCCATGGTGCCCAGGGAGTAGATCACGATGCTGACCAGCAGCACGGTCTTGCGGCGGAAGCGGTCCAGGAGATAGCCCGCGGGCAGGCCGGCCAGGGCCATACCGAGGGTGAAGTTCGTCGCCAGCAACCCGCCCTGCTCCAGGGAGAACCCGTACTCCGCACGGATGTTGGGCAGCAGGGGAGGAAAGACCTGGCGGTCCATCGCGTTGACCATGTAGGAGAGGACCACGAGCAGGAAGCCCACCCCGATCATGGGGCGGGAAAGGGGGGCCCGGCTCTTTTCCTGCGTGTCGCTCGCGGGCACCGCGCTGGTGTCGACTTGCGCTGCGTGAGTCATAGCGGCTCCTGAGGAGGAATGGGCCACGGCAGGCCGCGGCGGATCCATCGCCGGTACGGGGTCGTACGGGCGATGACGAGAAGCGGTGAGCTGAACACGGACTCGAGTCGACGACGGCAATGCTGTCGTGGACTGGCGGAATGAGGGCGACGGGCTGCCGCGCGGTCGGACACCGCATGCGGAATTCAGCCGTATATCGCCCGTCGGGGACGTCCGTGGCTATGGCGTCTTCGACAGCCGGACCCCGTGCGGACACTTTGTCGGTCACACGGTCGGCGCTGGCAGAACCATGAAGGGGAAGTCTCTTGCGCGTCAAGATGTGAACGCCGGATTTCTTCGGCGTTTCTCGATTTCCCCTGATGGCCGGGGTCCTCGGCGCCGAACGGGCCATGCTGCAGAGAGGCCGGCGATCGGGTACGCATCGCACCCTTGACGTGTCGAAGACCCTGAATGCTATCGTTAGCATCACGTGGCTGTGACAAAGTGATTCGACGTGCCCCGACACCTCGTGACCCGTTCCAGGGGCATCCTGCGGCGCCCGCACCGACCACAAGTCGGCGCGCGCCGGCGACACCGACCCGAGCCCAGCGACCCCCTCCCCTCCACCCGTGGCGGCCGACGGCCCAACCGGACATGCCGACGGCCGTCCTTCCGGGTGGCGATCAGACCCGCTCATCGGATGCGACCGGGCGTGACACCCGGCCGTCCGCTGCGGCCGCACGATTATGCGAGGACGACCTGCCATGAAACCACCGAGCCGCCCAGGCACCGTGCTGCTCACCGACTACGCCTGGCCCGACGACTCCGTCGAGCGATCGGTCATCGAGGAGGCGGGCCACACCCTGGTGACCGGCCCCGCCGATCCCGCCTCCATCGAGGCGATCGAGGAACTGGTGACCCGGCACCGGCCCGCCGGGATCCTGACCTGCTGGGCCCCCGTCTCCGCCACCGCGATCGACACGTCGCCGGATCTGCGGATCGTGGCCAGGCTCGGAGTCGGGCTCGACAACATCGCCGTGGACACCGCCACCGAGCGCGGCGTGTGGGTCACCAACGTGCCGGACTACTGCGTCGAGGAAGTCTCCGACCACGCTGTGGGCATGGTGCTGGCCTGGACGCGGGGCCTGGCCGTGTCCGACCGACAGGTCCGCGCGGGCCGCTGGGATCCCGCCGGCGCCCGGCTGCGTCGGCTGTCGACGCTGACCTGCGGCGTCGTCGGATACGGGCGGATCGGACGCGCCACCGTGCGCAAGCTCGGCGCGTTCGGCTGCCGGATCCTGGCCCACGACCCGTATCCGCCGAAGGACTCCGCCGGAGTGGAGATGGTGGGCCTGGAGGAGCTGCTGCGCCGCAGCGACGTGGTGATCCTCCACGTGCCGCTCACGCCGGCGACGCACCACATCATCGGCGCCGAGCAGCTGGAGCTGATGTCACCGGGCGGCCTGCTGGTCAATGTCAGCCGGGGCGGCCTGGTGGACACCGACGCGGTCGTCAAGGCGCTGGACAGCGGACACCTGGACGGAGCCGCCTTCGACGTCCTTGAGACCGAACCGCACGTCCCCGCCGGACTGCTGGATCAGCCGGGAGCGCTCCTCACCCCGCACATCGCCTTCTCCTCCGACACCTCGGTCACGGAACTGCGCCGCCGCGCCGCCGAGGAGGTCGTACGGATCCTGGCGGGCGAGACACCGGCCCACCCGTGCAACAGCCCTCTCGGTCCGACCACCGGGTCGGGTGACCGGTGATGAGCCCCACCTCCGCGCAGGTGGGCCAGGGCCCCGTGCACGACACCGCGCTGGCCGACTTCCTGACCGCCCACGAGCTCGCCGGAGCCGACGAAGCCGCACGCTGGACGCCGCTGGCCGGCGGTGTCTCGTCCGACCTGTGGCAAGTGGACCTGCCGGGACGTTCCCTCTGCGTCAAACGCGCCCTGGCCAAGTTGAAGGTCGCCGCCGACTGGCAGGCACCAGTGTCGCGCAACGCCTACGAATGGGCGTGGATGCGGTTCGCGTCCCGGCACCGCCCGGACAGCGTGCCCGAACTGCTGGCCCACGACCCCGAAGCGGGCCTCTTTGCGATGGCGTTCCTGCCGCCCGAGCACTACCCCATCTGGAAGGCGCAGTTGCTGCGTGGCGAGGTACGGCCGGCGACCGCGGCGGCCGTCGGAGAACTGCTCGGCACCCTGCACGCGGCGAGCGCCGGCGACGCCGCCCTCGCCGCGGACTTCGCCACCGACGACAACTTCCACGCGCTGCGCATCGAGCCCTACCTGCTGGCCACCGCTGCCGCCCACCCCGGTCTGAGCGACATCCTTCAAGGCCTCGCCGACCGCACGGCCACCACCCGCCTGGCCCTGGTGCACGGTGACGTCAGTCCCAAGAACATCCTCGTCGGACCGTCCGGGCCCGTGCTGCTGGACGCCGAGTGCGCCTGGTACGGAGACCCGGCGTTCGACCTCGCCTTCTGCGTCAACCATCTGCTCCTCAAGAGCCTGGTCGTACCCGAGCGCCGCGCCGATCTCCTGCGGTCCGCCCGGGTGCTCGCCGAGGAGTACGTCCGGTGCGTCGACTGGGAGCCTCTGCCGGCCCTTGAGGCACGAGCCGCTTCACTGCTGCCGGCACTGCTGCTCGCCCGGGTGGACGGCAAGTCCCCGGTGGAGTACCTCACGGACGACCGGCACCGGTTGTTCGTACGCACGGTGGCATCGGCCCTGCTGCGGGCGCCCGCCCCCACGACGGCGGACGTCCTGGACGCCTGGGCGACCGAGCTCGGGCCCTCGACCGGGCGCGGCAACGGCCGCCCCGACTGACCGACTGACCCGACTGACCCAACCGTTTCGACTGGGTCCGGCGGCCCTTGCGGATCACACCAGACCGACGGGATTGAGGAGAGACACATGCGCAGAGTCGTCACCGGCCATGACCAGAACGGCAGGTCGGTCGTCGTCAGCGACGGTCCCGTCCCGCGCAGCCGGGAGTTCACCAGCCTGCCGGGTTGGGTGTCCCGCCTGCCCTGGGCCACCAAACCCGGCGAACCGGTCGGCCGGACCGGGGAAGACCCCACGCCGAAGGTCACCAGCCTGCTGCCGGTGCCGGGCGGAACGCGGTTCATCGTGCTGACCTTCCCGCCGGACACCGCGATGGCCGACCCGGCGTTCGACCCCGTCGCCTTCGACCGGGAGCAGCGGGCCGACTCGCCCGGCATCGCGGACCTCATGGAGCCCGACGGCATGCACACCACGCCGACCGTGGACTACGGCATCGTGCTGCAGGGCGAGATCGTCCTCGAACTCGACGACGGCCGGTGCACCCATCTCTCGGCAGGGGACATCGTGATCCAGAACGGCACCCGCCACGGCTGGCGCAACCGCAGCGACCGACCGGTCACGATGGCCTTCGTCCTCGTCGGCGCGGAACGCGACGGCTGACGCGGCAGTCGGTTCGCGGTCCCCGGGGTCCGTTTTCCGCCGTCGGGGAGACAGGTCTGCCGTCATGCGGAGCCCTGTGGCTCTCACTCCGTGCAGTGTGACGGCCGATGGCCTTGTTCTCGGAGTCCGCTCATCGTCGGCGGGGAGCGACCGAAGGGAGTCACCGCCACTGCACCGGCGGCGACGCCCGAACCGGCGCCCTTCCCATGTCACTGCGCACTGCACTGGGATCCTCCTGTATCCGAGGCAGGATCCTGTTATCCGTAATCCGCCGGGAGCGGTTTTTTTCAGGCGCCCCAGTCTGCCGGTTCCAGAGTCAGTGCCACCCGCCCGATGTTGTTGTCGTCCTCCATGTAGCGGTGGGCGTCAGCAGCACGAGCGATGGGGAACGTGCGGTCGAGGACGGCACGGAATCCGTGCTCCACCTGCGTCCACAGTTCCTTGACCGAGGCCGAGTTCCCGGTTCGTACGCCGATGATGCGGTAGCAGTCGGAATACACCCTCCGCAGGTCTATCTTGACCTGGCCACCGAGGAAGGCGCCGGAGGTGACCACGGTGCCGCCGCGGGCCAGGGTGCCGATCGTGGCGTCCCAGATGGCCGGGTCACCGAGGTTGTCGACGGCGATGTCGACGCCGTGGCCGCCGGTGACCTCGCGCACCCGCTCCACAAAGTCCGGGGCGGTGCCGTCGAGCACGACGTCGGCACCCGTTGCGGCCAGAGCCTGGCGTTTCTCCGGCGAGCGGGAAGTGGCGATGATCCTTGCGCCGAGGTGCTGGGCGAAGGCGCCCGTGGTGGCGCCGAGCGCGGAGGCGGCGCCCTGGATGAGGACCCAGTGCCCCCGGCGAAGCCCCGCCTGGGTCAGCTGGTTGGCGGCCACCGCGCCGAGGAGCGCCAGCGAGGCCGCCATCGCGGCCGGAATGCCCTCCGGCACCTTGTGGACGTTGCGAGCGGGCACCGCACAGTACTCCGCGTAAGCGCCTGGGCGGTGCGTGCCTATGACGACCAGTTCCTCGCAGACTTCCTCGCGGCCTTCCTCGCAAAGTTCGCAGTGACCGCACGAGACGCCGGGCAACACGGCCACGCGGTCCCCGACTCGGACGGACTCCACCCCCTCTCCCAGCGCCGCGACGACGCCGGAATGGTCCGCGCCCAGGACGTGGGGCGGCGTGATGGTGGCGTAGGGGTGGTTGCCCGCCCGTGCCGTGAGATCGAGCAGCCGGCCGATACCGACCGCGGCGACCTGCACGAGGACCTCGCCGGGGCCGGGGCGGGGCGTGTCGATCGCGGCCTGTTCCAGGACGTCGGGGGGTCCGAACCGGCGGAACAGCATGGCTCGCATGGTCGCCGGAACCGCCAGCGGTTCCGGCCAGCCCAGTTCAGAAGCGGCCGAAGTGCTGCTCATGTCGCCACCACCGTGTTCTCCAGGAGGCCGATGCCCTCGATTTCGACGACTACTCGGTCCCCGGCGGCGAGGAACTCTCCGCGGGGGAGACCGACGCCGGCGGGTGTGCCGGTGAGGATGACATCACCGGGCTCCAGTCGGGTCAGGCGGCTGGCCGCCGCGATCACCTCGGGGATCTTCACCATCATCTGCGCGGTGGACGAATCCTGCTTCAGCACGCCGTTGACACTCAACCGTATCCGCAGGTTCTGCGGGTCGGGGATCTGCCAGGCGGGCACCATGCCGGGACCGAGCGGGCAGAAGCCGTCCTGGCCCTTGTGCGCGAGCCAGTCGAAGGCGAACGGATCGGCGACCGGGTTGGCGGCCTTGATCCGGTCCCGGGCCGAGATGTCGTTCGCCGCGAGGTAGCCGGCCACGTGGTCCATGGCCTGCTCGGGCGTCAGATTGCGGCCGCCTCGGCCGACGACGACGGCCAGTTCGGCTTCCCAGTCGACGCGGGAGCCCGGGTGGGCAGGCAGCGGCACCTGGTCCCCTGGCCCCGTCACGCTCGTCGTCGACGGCTTGAGGAAGAAGAACGGGTCAGCCGGCTCAGCGGGGCGTTCGCAGCCCATCTCGGCGATGTGGTCCCAGTAGTTGGCGCCCGCGCAGAGCACCTTGCCCGGATACGTCAGCGGCGGAGCGAGTCGGGCACCGGCAACGGTGTCCGACCCGGCAGGGGTCCAGTCGCGCAACTGTGGTGCCAACGCGTCCCATCGGCCCAGCACTTCCATCAGCGTGAGGCCTTCGGTTCCCGGTGGCCCTTGGACCACGGTCCCGTTGGTGCTCACACCGACGGCGACTTTCTCCGAGTCGTCGACCCGGTACTGAACCAAGGCCCATTCAGGCGGTGTCATGAGTTCCTCCGACAGGCGGCTCTGTTACTAGCAGCAGGACCATAGTGCATACACATGGCGATGGGAAGGGTGGGCTGTGGAAGGCGTTCGGGTGGCGAGAGGGGTTGGATTCCATCGATCAGTCGGGGGTCATGGGCGGTCCGGTCGACGGGGGCGGCGGGTTGGGTGCCTGCCTCGGCGCGTCGTCTCGCACCTGCGACGCAGGCGGGGGCTACGCGGCCTGGTGCAGGACTCACCGCGCCTTCCGCCGGACTTTGCTCACCCGTGCGCGCCCGCTGTCGACGTACCATCGCCTCGTACGCGCAGTGCGGCGAGCGCTACCTCCGGGCGTCACGGCGGGGCCTGCGCCGAGGAGACTCCGCGCGGCGGAGTGCAGGAGCACTGCGACCCCTTCGCCGCAGTCGCGGCTGGGAAAGCCGCATCATGTCGTACGACTCATGGCGGTCATCTCGCCTCTGCGGTGCTTCCTGTGATCGAGGACTTGGCACCTGGGCCGGAAATGCGATGCCAGGAAGCGAAGGACATGATCGGCGGCTTCGCGTCGGAAAAGGTTCCCGGGATGCCTGGACGTACATCGTTATAGGTGTACACACTTAGGGGACTCGTGGAGACATGGGTCAGGAAACTGAGGAGAGCGCATGTTGCGTGTCAAAGGCCTTCTGCACTACGGACTCCAGGTGCCCTCGCTGGATACGGGCGCGAGCTTCTACAACGCATTCGGACTGGAGACGGCTGAGCGAGGCAACGCGCTGGTGATCCGTTGCGACGGCCGGGAGCAGGACCAGACGGTGCTGATGGACGGGCCGACCAAGCGGCTGCACCACGTCGCCTTCGCGGTGGAGCCGGACTCCCTGCACGAGTGGCAGCGGCATCTGGAGGGCCTGGGCGTGAAGCTGCTCGACGCGCCGGCCGACGTCCCCGGCGGGCTGTGGTTCCGCGATCACGAGGGCAACCTGGTCAACCTTCGCGACGAGGGCATTGCTCCCTGGCGCGCATTCGGCACGACGGACGCACAGGATGCCAACATCGGCGACCGGGTGCGCCGGATCGACCAGGCCCGCTGGCTTACCGCGACCGAGAAGCCCCGCCCTCAGCGGCTCGGGCACATGCTGATCTTCAGCTCCGATCTGGACGCCTCCGAGGCCTTCTACACCCGTGCCCTTGGCCTGCGCCTGTCGGACCGCATCACCGGCATCGCCACCTTCATGAACTCGGGGCCCGGCGACCACCACGTCTTCGGATTCGTCCCGGCGGCGCACCCCGGGCTGCACCACTCCAGCTGGATGGTGGCCGACATCGACCAGATCGCCATGGGAGCGCAGAACATGGCGGCGGCGGGCTACACGAAGGGCTGGGGACTGGGCCGCCACACCCTCGGCTCGAACCTCTTCCACTACATTCAGGACCCCTGGGGCAGCTGGATCGAGTACTCCGGTGACATGGACCGCATCACCGAGGACTGGAAGCCCACTGACTGGGACTGCCCGGCCGCCGTGTGGTCCCCCGAGGTGCCGGCCGACTTCATCACCAACCAGGAGGAAGAGCCCGCCTGACCGTCCTCGACGCAGCCACACCAACGCCCCGGAGCCCACCACCGGCCTCGACCCCAACAGGTCGAAGCGGCGGGACCGGGGCGTCGACCGGTGAGGCCGGTAGGGAGAGGGCTCCGAGAGGTCGCCTTGCGCCCCTTCCGTTTCCCGCCCTCGCCGACGCCACCGCGTGCGCCACGGACACCCGCCGCTCCTTGGATGGGAACGGAGTGGGAGTGACGGGTCGGGGATGCGCGGATGCCTGCGAGCGGTTTCCCGAGCACCGGCGTTCAGCGTGATCTAGCGCGGAACCCCAGGCGTTCATGACTCCGTTGGGAAATGCGTAAACCGCTGGTGTGATCCTGCTGTCAGGCGGTGAATTGGAGTCGGGCGAGGCGTGAGGTGCGGGTTCCGCCGAGGGGTGTCTCGTTGAGCCAGGCGTCGAGTCTGATGATGTTGATGGCGGTGGCGGCTTACGATCACGCCCGTGAAGATCGTGACGCAGGTCAAACTCACACCGGATGCCGTGCGGGCATCCGTGCTTGAGCGCACCCTGCGCACGGTCAATGACGCCGCGAACTGGGTATCGGAGGTGGCCTTCGAGCACGGCGTGCCGCGTGAGTACGAGCTGCGCAAGCACACCTACGCCGAACTCAAAGCGCGGGGGCTGGGAGCGCAGGCCGCGCAACACGTCATCAAGAAGGTGCGCGACTCGTACACCACGCTCAAGGCCAACATCCGAGCCGGGAACCTCGGCACGGAAGGATCTAAGCGTCGCCGCAAGGCCGAGTCCAAGCCGATCACCTTTCGCCCCGAGGCCGCCCAGCCGTATGACGACCGGTGCCTGAGCTGGCAGTACGACCAGCGGACCGTGTCCATCTGGACCGTGGACGGCCGGGTCAAGAACGTGCCGTTCGTGTGCTCCGCCGACGCGCTCAAGATGCTCCAGGCGCACCGGCAGGGCGAATCCGACCTGATCGAGCGCGACGGCGTGTTCTACCTCGTCGCCACCTGTGACGTGCCCGAGGCCGGGCAGTACGAGCCGGACGGCTTCATCGGCGTGGACTCGGCATCGAGAACATCGCCACCGCCTCCACCGGCTACCTCGCCGCCGGGCGGGGGCTCAACCGGTACCGCAAGCGACAGCTTGCCCTGCGTGCCAAGCTCCAGAAGAAGCGCACCAAGAGCGCCAAGCGGCGGCTCAAGGCACGTGCCCGCAAGGAAGCGCGGCACGCCGCGAACACCAACCACATCATCTCCAAGACGATCGTGACCGAGGCTGAACGCACCGGGCGCGGCCTGTCCCTCGAAGAACTGGGGGGCATCCGCAACCGGGTACGGCTCCGCAAGCCTGGGGGTACCTCCCACGCCCTTAAGGCAGTGGGGGAGGGTCGCACTCCATTCCTGGGCGTTCGCCCAGCTCGGAGACTTCATCGTCTACAAGGCCAAGCGGGCCGGTGTACCCCTGGTCTTCGTTGATCCCGCGTACACGTCGCAGACGTGTGCCGAGTGCGGCCACGTCGACAAACGCAACCGTGTCGACCAGGGGCTTTTCATCTGCCGGGGGTGCGGGGTCGTTGCCCACGCCGACCGGAATGCTTCCCACAACATCGCCACCCGCGGCGAGAGCGTGTGGAATGCGGGGCGTGAGTCACGCGTCCCTGCCACCCCATAACGGGGTGTCTGGACGGAGGAGTCCACCCCAGCAGCCAGCTGGGCACTACCTCCAAGCCCGGCCCTTCAGGGCCGGGCCAAGTTGACTGCATGGGCTGGTGGCAGCCCAGCGGGACCCCACATGAGTCGTGGCACGCGCCCCTCATCGACATGCCGGCCCGGTCGCGATCACCCTTTGCGACGGGGCGAATCCCTGATCTCCACGGGCCTCATACCGGAACAGCGAAGCGCCTCTCAGTGCTCAGCGCGCCTCTCAGCCGCGGGAGATGCAGACCGCGGCGGCCACCGGCCCGACGGCGTGGCGGTGCCATCGTCAGTCGGCCGGCATCGTCAGGAGTGACCGTTGCCCGCGATCCCCAGCGCCGTCCGCGTGGCCGCCGGTTCATACTCCGGTGCCAGGTCAGCCAGGACATTCAACGCGGTACGCGCGAGGTGCCGGGCGATCACGCGTGCCGCTTCTTCCGGATCATTCAGCCGCAGCGCCTCCAACAGCGCTTCGTGATCTGTGTGGGCCCGGGCCCATGAGCTGGGTACGCCCAGCTGGGCCAGTCGGATGTAGCGCTCGGCATGCTCGCTGAGCGACGCGATCATGCGCTGCAACTGCGGCCCCACAGCCTGAGTCGCGACGCGGTGGAACTCCTTGTGCGCGGCGTGCCACTCGTCCAACTGGTCGTTGCCCGCCAGCTCCTGCATGCGCTTCAACGCTTCGGCCATGCCCTCGAGGTCCTCAGCCGTGAGCGACTTGGCCGTCATGCTCACGGCGAGCGTTTCGAGCATGATGCGAGCCCCGTAGACGCCGTCGAGGTCCTCGGGATCCGCTGCCCGCACCCTGGCTCGCTGGTCGGGCTGTGCGTCGATGAGCCCTTCTTCCTGGAGCAGCCGGAACGCCTCACGCATCGGCGTGCGGCTGACGCCCAGCTTCCGCGCCATCTCGGCCTGGAGCAGCGCCGACCCCGGAGGCAGATCGCCGCTGAGGATCATGTCCCGCAGCCGTCCGTGAACGTCGAGTGCCAGTCGACGTCCGCCCGCGGCCTGCCCGGGTGTTCCGCTCGGCGGCTCGGAGGTGACCTGTGTGTCGCCTCCGTTCTCCGGCGACCGTTCCTTGGGCATGTCGCTTCGCCTGTCCATGCCAGGAGTCTACCCAGGTGTATGCAGGTTCAGGGAGCGAAGGGACGCAAAGGGTGGCCGTGGTGCAGCGACCCACAAGCGATCTGGTCCGACAGGCTTGTCACTGTATCCACTCACCTGCACCCATGGAGCGTGGATCGGCCGTACTGATCGACTCCGGTCCCTGCGTTTCAGCCCTCCTGGCCGGAACCGATCAGGGACCGGATCGGGCAGGAGGGCTGCCAACCAGGACTGAAGCGGCGGCGGAGGTCGGCTACCGCTTCCATGCCGCGCAGGGACACGTCGGGGGAGGTGGACAGGCCGGCGGGCCCGAGGAGGCCGGTGACCGCGGCCCGGGCGGCGGCCGTCGGCAGACCGTGCCGTACGAGAGCCGCCTCGATGGCCCCCGCCCCGGAGGTCAGTAGTTCCGCACTGCTCACGCGGCAGACCTCGAGGTAGGCACGGGTATGCCAAGTGGTGCCCGTGGCGCGCGGAGTGACCACCACGTTGGTGATGAGATCGGGTGCGACCTCAAGGTGGCCGCCGAGACGCGGGAATCCCTTCTCAGTGGCCAGGACGTCGAAGGGCGGATGGAGTGTGGTTCCGTCGACGGCGCCTGGCGGCAGGGCTTGAAACCTTTGCAAGGTCCCGCCGACAGGGACGAGTTGGCTGTCGGTGACGGGGCAGTCGGCGACGTCGGCGAGTACGGCACGAAGAACGAACGCGAAGGCGCTCTGCGCGTTGTCGACGGCCCACCGGTCCGTTGGCGACGGCGCGCCGGGACGCCGGTGAACGGCGAGTTCCCCGATGCCCTCGGCCCGAACGGCCACCGGGTCCCGTTGCAGGATTCCTCTCAGCAGGTGGTCGGGAGAGGTGTGCATGATGTCGTAGTCGCCGTCGTTCCAGCCGGTCATCTGCTGGTCGGAGGAGACGACCTCGACAAGGTTCACCTCCAGTCCGGCTTGCTGGAAGTACCCGCAGTCGAGCGCGTGGTACAGATGGACGCCCCCGGCACCGGGGAAGACGCCCACGGTCAGCCGTCGGATGGTCTCGCCGGGCTCCCGGAGCGCGTTCAGCGCGGGGAACATGGCTGGACCGGACGCCTCCCTGTCGACACTTCGACGATCGACAGAAGTTCGCGCATTTGGCATGGGGACCGTTCCTTCGCGTAGGTAAGTGAGAGAGGAAACCGGAGTGAGAAGCGCGGTTCCCTCGTCGCAGGGGACATACAGGGGGACCAGTGCTCGTTGGTGCCCGCCGCTGTCGCAGCGAGGGGCAGTCGGCTCGCGTCGCCCGTGTCGCGGGTCGGTTCGTGTGCGGGCACGACGCCGCAGCGACTACCTGCTGAAGTGCACTGGGGTGTGCCGGCGAAGCGGGTCAGTGAGGATCGCCCGGAGCGCTCGATCCGGCCGGCCACTTCGCCCCTCGTCGTAGGGGCGCTGCCGGGCATGCCCTGACTCCTCTCATCCTTGAGCGGGACGGGACCGATCGCCGGCGAGCGGCAGCGGCGACTCCCTCGGTCCGGCCAGAGGCCGCGCCCGGTTCGTCATCGTGTAGGACTGCGCGTACGCATCTCGGGCCCGTCGGTCGGCAGAACCCGGCGACTCTGTCCGAAGCTCCGCTCTCGTCCGCCGCCTACGTCTCGCCCATCCCATGAGGGCCTCAAGGCCTGGGAGAGAGATTGGGGCACCCTTCCCACGACGGTCAGTACGATGTCCGGTGAATGGACATCTTTCTGCACGCACGTACGTCGGCGGGCCAGGGGGAGGGGCGGGCGAGCATCCCGTCACCGCGGTGAGAGGAGGCGGAAACGGCCAACAGCAGCGACCCTGGCCGCACGGTCACCTCGCGTGCCCTGGCGATCCTGGGCGCGTTCGCGCCGGAACACCCGGAGCTGACACTCGCCCAGCTGTGCCGGCTCACGGGTCTCCGCCACGCCACCGCCCATCGGCTGGTCGGAGAACTGACGGCGTGGGGAGCCTTGGAACGCGTCGCGAGCGGCGCCTATGTCATCGGCCTGCGCCTGTGGGAGCTGGGCACCCTCAATCCCCGTGCACTGCCGCTGCGCGTCCGGGCGATGCCCGTGATGGAAGACCTGCATGCCGCCACCCGGCAACACGTGCAACTGGCGGTCCTCGACGGCACCGACGCCCTCGTCGTCGAAAGGATTTCCGCGACCGGAGCGGTTCCGGTGGTCTCCGGGGTCGGCGGACGGCTGCCCCTGCACGCGTCCGCCGTGGGCCAGGTACTGCTGGCCCACGCCGGTGAGGAACTGTTCACCGAGGTCGTACGGGACGGCCTCGCCCGCTTCACGCCCATGACCGTCACCGACCCAGCCGCACTGCGTGTGGTGTTGGCGGAATGCCGACGGACCGGTGCCGCCGTCGTGCGCGAGGAGATGAGCCCGGACGCCTACTCGGTGGCGGCGCCGGTCACCGACTCGAAAGGCCGCCTGGTCGCGGCTCTGTCCGTGGTGGGCGCCGACGCCCGAACCCATCTGCTCGTGCCCGCGGTCGTGCTGGCCGGCCGCGGTATCTCCCGAGGCCTGGGATCCGGCGACGGGACGTGAGGTGCTCGCCGGTGCACCCGGCCACGCCGAAATTCCCGGGGTCCTTGCCTCAGCCTCAATATGCATACACTCACGGTGACTGTGAAGGTGCTGCTCACCTGTCAGAGGCGACGCCGCAACTCCGCCCAGCTGGGATCGCGTTGTCTTAGGACTCCCGACCACAAGATCGCCATGAGTACCGCAGCCAAGGCGCGGCCGCAGGCGTGGGCGGCGCCATTGCCCACGCCTCATGCCCTGCGCGAGTTGGTTGCCGATCTGCGGCTGACCCTTGCGACGTGCGGCGATTGCGCGGTGCCCACCTACCACCCAGGAGTCGGGGACTGGCTGGTCAGCCGCTCACATGCTCCTGTCGAACGCGAGGCTCCGCCGAGGCCGCCCACGCAAGGCGCGGAGGCAGTGGTGATCGATTTTCTGGATCCTCGTCACGCACGTTTCCTGTACTCAACCCTTTACAGCCTCGTTATAGTGTGCACACTTAGCGGTGCGAGACGGGTCGCGGACGACGCAGTCAGGAGTCAGCAGCCGCGGTTCTGAGCCCTCGGAAGGGACACAGGATGAGCGAGGAGAGCCGCCGTCCTCGCGTGAGCCAAGGCGCCCGGTCACCCCGGCGGCCCACTCGCAGGAGTCGAACCCGCTGATCTGGGCGGGCATGAACCCCTCCGCACGTGCGGGTGACACCGGCGGATGCCGCCACGTAAGGGCGTCCGCAAGCCGCACCCGAAGCGAAAAACCCTCACCGAAAAGCAAAGCCATGTGAGAGGAACTGCCATGCACGAAAAAAGTCACAGAGGAAGTCGTGGCGACGCCACCTGGTCTCCGGTGACACTGCTCGTCCTCGCGATCTGTGGCATCACCGTTGTTTCCGATGGCTATGACGTAGTCATCTACGGCGCGGTGATTCCGTCCCTTCTCCACGAACCCGGGTGGGGCCTGACGCCCGCCGGTGCCGGCCTGATCGGTTCATTCGCCCTGGTCGGGATGCTCATCGGAGCTACGACGGTCGGCACGCTCACCGACCGACTGGGCCGACGCAAGATGCTGCTCTGCTGCCTGGCCTGGTTCTCGGTGATGACGGGCCTGTGCGCGACGGCCACCTCTCCGGAGGTCTTCGGCCTCTTCCGGTTCCTCGCCGGCCTCGGTCTCGGCGGAGTGCTTCCGACCGCCAGCGCACTCAGCGGTGAGTACTCGCACCCCAAATCACGCAACCTGGTCTTCGCGATCCTCTTCAGCGGCTTCCCCGTCGGTGGCATCATCGCCGCCCTCACTGGGATCTTCATGATCCCACGGTTCGGTTGGCAGGCGATGTTCCTGCTCGGCCTCTTGCCGCTTCTCCTGGTCGTGCCGCTGGCCTACAAGTTCCTGCCCGAGTCGATCGCCTTCCTCCAGGCGCGAGGGCGGCACGCCGAGGCGGAGAAAACCGCCGATCGCTGGAACATCACCTTGGATGATGAGCACAAGGCCGTCCCGGCGTCCGAGCCAGGCCGGTCCGGAACCGAGTCGGACAGCATGTCGCCGGTGCGGGCCCTGTTCTCGCGCAGCTACCTCGTAGCGACTCTGTGCTTCCTGCTGATGACGTGCCTGTGCCTGTTCATGATCTACGGCTTCAACACCTGGCTCCCGGAGATCATGCGGCGCGCCGGTCACTCCGCAGGCTCCTCGCTCGGCTTCCTTCTCGTGTTCAACCTCGGAGCTGTTGTCGGCACGCTCGGCATCTCCCTGGCGGCCGACCGGCTCGGCTCCAAGCCGATCATCACCACGACGTTCCTCGTGTCCAGTGTCGCCGTGATACTGCTCAGCCTGCGGTTGCCCACGGCGGTCCTGTACGCGGCCGTCGCACTGGGCGGGGTCGGGGCGATGGGAACGCAGACGTTCGTCCTCGCCTATGTCTCCAAGCACTATCCGGTCCGCATAAGTGCCACTGCGTTGGGCTGGATGCTGGGCTTCGGCCGCCTCGGCTCGATGCTCGCCCCGCCGCTGCTCGGACTCATCATCGGGGCCGGGCTGGCCTTCCAGTGGAACTTCTACGCACTCGCCGTGCCCGGCATCGTCGGAGCCGTCCTGATCGGGTTGGTTCCCCGCGCCACGGAAGCGGAAGCTCGGCCAGGGCACGGGGGTGAGGGCGGGATCGCGCGTCCCCTCGCGGAGCAGACATGAGCCACGCACCGAGGTGACGCTCGGGCAGATCCTCAACGTCCGCGGGGCATTCCGGCAAGGCCCTGGTCGCGTGCTCTCTCGTTACTCAATCGCCCAGATCTGGTAGATCGGCGGGAACGTGAACAGCAGGCCGACGGTGACCAGTGCCGCCGTGGCAATCACCGTTGTACGCCCGCGCACCGTGCGGCGGCGCAGTGCCACGTGCAGGACGAGCCAGCTGAGGAGGTAGGCCACGGTCGCGAGCGTGGTCTTTCCCGCGAGCGGCCCGACGCCTTCGTGCAGGGTGAACCACTCCTTGGCGGCCAGGTTGGCGTCCGAGGCCACCACGGCGGCGCCCAGCACGGTGCTGGCGACACCGCAGGCAAGGAGCGCCGCCGCTGCAGAACCGGGGACCGCGCCGTCGGCGTCGGACGCGGCCTGCTGTGCCTCCTCGACCGGCTGGGGGGCGAGGGTCTCTTCGTTCTCAAGAGTTGACATGGCGATGCCTTTCGGTGGCTCAGTGGCCGAGGAACTGGTTGGGAGCGACGGCGTTGATGACGGAGCCGAGTCCCGCGGCGACAACGGAGATCAGGAACGCGAGCGTGAACAGCACGGTCGTGACCCGCCGCACCCGCTTGTCCTTCTCCAGGAGGTCACGGTGCCGAATGGCCAGGTAGGCGACGGCGGTGGCGATGAACGGCACGATCCAGCCGACGTGTTCCTTCCATTCCATGCCGAAGTGGTGCCAGACCTCGGTTGCGGGATCGGCCATCAGCGACGCCTTGGGGTAGTCGACGAGACCTGCTCCCGGCTCCGGCTCGGCCCGGTAGTCGGGGTAGACCAGCCAGGTGCCGCTGATGACCGTCGCCCAGGCCACGACCGCGAGACCGGCCGTGCTCCAGGTGCGTACCGTCCGCTGCAGAGGGGTCGGCGACGTCCGCAGAAGGGTCGCCATCCCTCCCGCGTAGGCGTGGAGGAACAGCACGCCGAGGGTGAGGTGGAGCATGAAGAAGAATTGACCGGAGGTCAACACAGCAGTGTTTCCTTTGGTGATGTGCGCTGTACGGCGCGGTGAAGGTCAGGGCGGAGCACGCTCCGTGGCGTGGGGGGAGAGAGATTCGCCGCGTGAGATCGCGTTCGGAACCGGGGTCGGGCAGTCAGGCCGTGGGCGTGGCGGTGGACTCGGGCTCCGGGGTGTGGGGCGTCACCGCGGGAGCCGGCGCTACGCGGCCGGGTGCGAGGCGGGCCGCAGCCATCGCACCGCCGGCCGCGGCGGCGCCGAGCGCGAGCCCGGCACTTCCCCAGCCCAGGAGCTTGCGCCGGGGCGGTGCGGCCGTCGTGTCGGCAGCGGTTTCGACAGTGTTGTCGGCGGTGTCTTCGGATATCTCGGACATCGTCGTGTCTCCCCGGCCTTCTACTTCACCACTGCGGCGGCGAGCTTGGACAGCGGCTCGGCGAGCGCGTTGACGCCGTCCGACAGTTCCTTGCGCTGTTCCTTGCCGACCTTCTCGTACGAGGTGAAGACGTAGCTGTTCCTGTCCGTGCGGTACTTGTCGAGCAGTGTGTTCAGCGCGGCGAACTGCCTGTCGAGCTCGGTGACCAGCGGGGGGTCGTTCTTCGAGGCGACGGGCTTGAGCAGCTCGAAGGACTTCTGCGCGCCCTCCACGTTGGCCTTGAAGTCGACGAGGTCGGTGTGGGAGTAACGTTCCTCCTCCCCGGTGACCTTGCCGGTGGCCACCTCGTCCAGGAGCTCCTTGGCGCCGTTGGCCATCGAGGTCGGGGTGATCTCGGCCTTGCCGACCCGCTTCACCCAGTCCGCCAGGTCCTCATCGAGGGTGTCGGCGAGCTTCTTCTCCGCGTCACCGAGCTTCCTGTCCTGCCACAGCGCCTTCTCCAGGCGGTGCCAGCCGGTCCACTGCTGACCCTTGGCCAGATCGGCCACGCCGTCCTCGCGCAGGTCGACCTTCGGGTCGATGTCGCCGAACGATTCGGCGACCGGCTCGGTGCGTTCCCAGCCGATACGCGAGTTGGCGTACGCCTTCTTCGCGGCCTCGATGTCGCCGTCGCGCACCGCGTCCGTGAACACCGTGACCTTCGGCAGGGTCTCGTCGGCCTGCTGCTGCACGTACTTGCGGTACTCGGCGACCGCCTTGTCCATCTCCGGGGAGCGCTTGGCCACCGCGCCACCGCCGGTCGCCTTGACCTTCTGGCGGATGCCGTCGCCCTTCATGCCGGGCTTGCAGGCGATCTCGTAGTCACCTGCCTTCACTTCGGCCGCGATGTCCGCCTTGGTGCCGGGGCCGATGTTCTCGCGCTCGGTCACGATCCGGTCGTCGGGGAAGAGGAGGTAGACCTCGGTGACCTTGGAGCCCTTGTTCTCGACGGCGAGCTGGACATGACCGGCCGGGAACTCCTTCTTCGACACCTCGCACGCGGTGTCCGAGGCGGTCACCACGATGGCGTCGGACCCTTTGGCGTCGCCACCGCTCTTCTCGGTACAACCCGAGACGGCGGCAAGGGCTGCCGCGGCAGCCAAGGCGGCGGGGACACGGACGGCTCGCATGGTGACTCCAAGCTGCAGAGGAAGACGAGGGAAGGTAAGGCACACCTAAATAAGCCTCGGCTAAGTTAGCTGAGGCTTGGCTAAAAATCTATGGCTTCCCTGTGTCTCGATTTCGACGTACTGGCAGGTAGGGATGATCAGGCCTGTGGTGTCGAGGCCGGCGGCGGCCCGTGCCTGCCGGACGGTGCGGATTCCTCATCGAGGGGCCGACCTCGAGGGTGCCGACCTGGGCTGGCCCGGCCTGCTCCTGTTCCGCATCCTGGAAGCGCAACAGAGACCCGGCGCCCGCCGGGGCCACCCGCCCTGGGGCGATCACCAACGCCAATCAGCCGTGCCGTTGGCCAGGGGGAACATGGCCACTCTCAACATGGCCGACGCGCTCGCCACCCACTGGGTGCGGGCCGGGCACCAGGTGACCATCGGGGGACGGGACACACACAAGGCGGAGCGGCTCGCGACGCGCATCGGAGGCAGCGCGAAGCCTGCCAGTCTGCGTGCGGCGGCCGAGTCCGGCCAAGTGGTGCTGGCCGCTCTGCCCTTCGGGGCGGGAGTAAGCGTGGTACGGGGACTGCACACGGCCCTGGACGGCAAAGTGCTGCTCGACTGCTCCAACCCGGTCGAGCAGGGCTTCAGCGGATTCTTGCGAGGAACCCCAGGGCTTCAGCCCTGGGAGGAATCGCATCCTCGTGGTCGCGGCGCGGAGCGCCGCGATATCACTTGTGC
>NZ_JBIAHG010000053.1:0-24095 GCF_042870385.1 Streptomyces sp. NPDC006602
ACGACCTGGCGCAGATGCTCGGGGGTGGTGCCGCAGCAGCCACCGATCAGGGACAGGCCGTACTCCCGGACGAAGGTCTCCTGGGCGTCGGCCAGGCCCTTGGGGTCGAGCGGGAAGTGCGCGCCGTCCTTGGTGAGGACCGGGAGGCCCGCGTTCGGCATGCACAGCAGCGGGATGCGGGAGTGGCGGGTGAGGTAACGCAGGTGCTCGCTCATCTCGGCCGGGCCGGTGGAGCAGTTGAGGCCGATCATGTCGATGCCGAGGGGCTCCAGCGCCGTCAGCGCGGCGCCGATCTCGGATCCGAGCAGCATGGTGCCGGTCGTCTCGAACGCCATGGAGACCACCAGCGGCACCTCCACGCCGGTCGCCTCCATCGCGCGCCGGGCGCCCAGCACCGAGGCCTTGGTCTGGAGGAGGTCCTGCGTGGTCTCGACGATCAGGGCGTCGGATCCGCCGGCCAGCAGGCCCTCCGCGTTGGACTGGTAGCCGTCACGGATCGTCCCGTACGAGATGTGGCCCAGGGTGGGGAGCTTGGTGCCCGGGCCCACCGAGCCCAGCACCCAGCGCGTGCGGCCGTCGCGGGCGGCGTACTCGTCGGCGGTCTCGCGGGCGATGCGGGCACCCGCCTCGGACAGTTCGTACACGCGGTCGGCGATCTCGTACTCGGTCGCGGCCGAGTGGTTGGCGCCGAAGGTGTTGGTCTCGACGCAGTCGACACCCACGGCGAAGTACGCCTCGTGGACGGAGCGCACGATGTCCGGGCGGGTCACGTTCAGGATCTCGTTGCAGCCCTCGAGCTGCTCGAAGTCCTCCAACGTGGGGTCCTGCGCCTGGAGCATGGTGCCCATCGCCCCGTCGGCCACCACCACACGGGAGGCGAGCGCGTCACGGAGGGCGGACACACGAGTCCGGCTGTCGGCGGAAGGGGTCGGCGGCACAGAGGCCATGAAAAGGGCTCCCTCGGGTGCGACGGCTGTCGGCTTAGCGCCACCCGTGGCACTCTCCCCGGGGGCGCACGCCGCCAGGGTAACCGGGGCGGCGGCCCGCTGGTCAGGTCGTCCACGGGGCGGACGAGGATGGCGGCGAGGTCACTCACGGGATACGAGTGACGCAACAGTTGTGACCGACCATTGGCGGGAGGTCGGCATGGACCGGTAGTGTTCGACATTGCCGAACGAGGCAGCGGACCGCGGATCGGCGGCCGAAGGGGACGGAGGCACAACGGCGATGGCACGGAACATCCAGTCGCTCGAACGGGCGGCCGCGATGCTGCGGCTGCTCGCGGGCGGTGAGCGTCGGCTCGGCCTCTCGGACATCGCCTCGTCGCTGGGCCTCGCCAAAGGCACCGCGCACGGCATCCTGCGCACCCTCCAGCACGAGGGTTTCGTGGAGCAGGACGACGCCTCGGGCCGCTACCAGCTGGGCGCCGAGCTGCTGCGCCTGGGCACCACGTATCTCGACGTGCACGAGCTGCGGGCGCGCGCCCTGGTGTGGACGGACGACCTGGCCCGCTCCAGCGGGGAGAGCGTCCACCTCGGGGTGCTGCACCAGCACGGCGTGCTGATCGTGCACCACGTCTTCCGACCGGACGACAGCCGGCAGGTACTGGAGATCGGCGCCATGCAGCCCCTGCACTGCACGGCGCTGGGCAAGGTTCTCTCGGCCTACGACCCGGTCGCCCACAGCGAGGCGCTGGAGAGCGACCGCAAGGCGTTCACGGACCGGACCGTCTGTGATCTGGACGCGTTCGAGCAGATCCTCGACATCACGCGCGCGCGCGGATACGCGGCCGACGTCGAGGAGACCTGGGAGGGCGTCGCCTCAGTCGCCGCGCCCATCCACGACCGCCGGCGCATGCCGGTGGGAGCGGTCGGCATCACCGGCGCGGTGGAGCGGCTGTGCAGGGACGGCGAGTTGCGCCCCGAGCTGGTCGCCGCGGTGCGGGACTGCGCCCGCGCGGTGTCGCGGGACCTGGGCGCCGGACGGTTCTGAGCGACGCCGATCGGAAAACAGCCGGGACGCCACGGGCGTTCCGGTCCTCGCCATGCGCCGAGATGCCCGACGCCCCGAGCGCGGCGCAAGATCGATAGCACACGACGCTCAATAACGATCGTGTTTTCGATAACAGACCTCTTGACGTGCCTGTAACGCCAGAGCAAGACTCCCGTCCATCGGTCGACATTGTCGAACACCGACCGGCAATAGGCGTTACAGTGAGACGACGCCAAGGGCCGGCAGCTCTTCCCCTGGACGAAGGACAAAGGAGTCGCGGGTGTCCAGCTCCGACATCTTCATCGGCGAGACCATCGGTACCGCCATACTCATCCTGCTCGGCGGTGGCGTCTGCGCCGGCGTCACACTGAAGGCCTCCAAGGCCCGCAACGCCGGCTGGCTCGCCATCACCTTCGGGTGGGGTTTCGCCGTACTGACGGCCGTGTACACCTCCGCGCCGCTCTCCGGCGCCCACCTCAACCCGGCCGTGACACTCGCGCTCGCCATCAAGGACGGCGACTGGAGCGACGTCCCGGTCTACTGGGCCGGCCAGATACTCGGCGCCGCGATCGGCGCGGCTCTGGTCTGGGTCGCCTACTACGGCCAGTTCCACGCGCACCTCACCGACAGGGAGATCGTCGGCGGTCCGGGCGCGCAGGCCACCGCGGCCAAGGCCGTCGAGGCGCAGGAGAAGGGCGCGGGCCCGGTCCTGGGCATCTTCTCCACCGGTCCCGAGATCCGCGTCGTGTGGCAGAACCTCGCCACGGAGATCATCGGCACCGTGGTGCTGGTGCTCGCCATCCTCACCCAGGGCCTGAACGCCGACGGTGACGGCCTCGGCACCCTGGGCGCCCTGATCACCTCCCTCGTGGTGGTCTCCATCGGTCTGTCCCTCGGCGGTCCGACCGGCTATGCGATCAACCCGGCCCGTGACCTCGGTCCGCGCATCGTGCACGCCCTCCTGCCCCTGCCCAACAAGGGCGGCTCCGACTGGGGCTACGCCTGGATCCCGGTGGTCGGTCCGCTGATCGGCGGCGCCATCGCTGCAGGCATCTACAACGTCGCATTTGCTTGAGGGCGCCGAGCCTCGTCTGTCTCAGCACGGAGCACGAAGCGCCAAGCCGCGCAGCACGCGCCGTACGTACAGCCCCTCAACCACGGACTTCCAGGAGCACACAGTGACCGACGCCCACACCGCCGGCATCGCATCCCACGGGCATGGCCCGTTCATTGCCGCCATCGACCAGGGCACCACCTCCAGCCGCTGCATCGTCTTCGACCGGGACGGCGGTATCGTCTCCGTCGACCAGAAGGAGCACGAGCAGATCTTCCCGAAGCCGGGCTGGGTCGAGCACAACGCCACCGAGATCTGGACGAACGTCCAGGAGGTCGTCGCCTCCGCCATCGAGAAGGCGGGCATCACCCGCGACGACATCAAGGCCATCGGCATCACCAACCAGCGCGAGACCACTCTCCTGTGGGACAAGAACACCGGTGAGCCCGTCCACAACGCCATCGTCTGGCAGGACACCCGCACCGACGCGCTGTGCAGAGATCTCGGCCGCAATGTCGGACAGGACCGCTTCCGCCGCGAGACCGGCCTGCCGCTGGCCTCGTACTTCGCGGGGCCCAAGGCCCGCTGGCTCCTCGACAACGTCGAGGGCCTGCGTGAGCGCGCCGAGGCCGGCGACATCCTCTTCGGCACCATGGACAGCTGGGTCATCTGGAACCTGACCGGTGGTGTCGACGGCGGCAGGCACGTCACCGACGTCACCAACGCCTCCCGCACCATGCTGATGAACCTGCACACGCTGGAGTGGGACCCGAAGATCGCCGAGTCCATCGGCGTCCCGCTGGCGATGCTCCCCGAGATCCGGTCCTCCGCCGAGGTCTACGGCGAGATCACCGGCGGCAAGCTGGGCGACCTGCTCGGCGGCATCCCGGTCGCCTCCGCGCTCGGCGACCAGCAGGCGGCCCTGTTCGGCCAGACCTGTTTCTCCGAGGGAGAGGCCAAGTCCACGTACGGCACCGGCACGTTCATGCTGATGAACACCGGCGAGAAGATCATCAACTCGTACAGCGGGCTGCTGACCACCGTGGGCTACCGGATCGGCGACGACAAGCCGGTCTACGCCCTGGAGGGCTCGATCGCCGTCACCGGTTCGCTGGTGCAGTGGATGCGCGACCAGATGGGCCTGATCAGCACCGCCGCCGAGATCGAGACGCTCGCGCTGTCGGTCGAGGACAACGGCGGCGCGTACTTCGTGCCGGCCTTCTCCGGTCTGTTCGCCCCGTACTGGCGTCCGGACGCCCGCGGTGTGATCGCCGGCCTCACCCGGTACGTCACCAAGGCGCACCTCGCGCGCGCCGTCCTGGAGGCCACCGCCTGGCAGACCCGTGAGATCAGCGACGCCATGACGAAGGACTCCGGCGTCGAGCTCACGGCCCTCAAGGTCGACGGCGGCATGACCTCCAACAACCTGCTGATGCAGACGCTCTCCGACTTCCTGGACGCCCCCGTGGTGCGCCCGATGGTCGCCGAGACCACCTGCCTCGGCGCCGCCTACGCCGCCGGCATCGCCGTCGGCTTCTGGACCAACACCGACGACCTGCGCGCCAACTGGCGCAGGGCCGCCGAGTGGACCCCCCGCATGGACGCGGACATCCGCGACCGTGAGTACAAGAGCTGGCTCAAGGCCGTCGAGCGGACCATGGGCTGGCTCGAGGACGAGGAGTAAGAACCCGAATGACCAGTCAGTCCACCCTGCAGTCCGTGCCTGCCCTCGGTACGCGCCCGGCCTTCGGCTCGAACCCGAGCCGAGCCGAGACCCGGGAGCAGCTCGCCAAGGCGTCGTACGACCTTCTCGTGATCGGCGGCGGCATCCTCGGCATCTCCACCGCCTGGCATGCCGCGCAGTCCGGCCTCAGGGTGGCTCTGGTCGACGCCGGCGACTTCGCCGGCGCCACGTCGTCCGCCTCCTCCAAGCTGCTCCACGGCGGTCTGCGATACCTGCAGACCGGCGCGGTGCGGCTGGTGGCGGAGAACCACTTCGAGCGCCGTGCGGTCTCCCGCCAGGTGGCCCCTCACCTGGCGAACCCGCTCACGTTCTACCTCCCCGTGTACAAGGGCGGGCCGCACGGCGCGGCGAAGCTCGGGGCGGGCGTGTTCGCCTACTCCGCGCTGTCCGCCTTCGGCGACGGCGTGGGCCACCTGCTCAGCCCGTCGAAGGCCGCGCGGGACGTGCCCGAGCTGCGTACCGACAACCTCAAGGCCGTGGCCGTGTACGGCGACGACCAGATGAACGACGCGCGCATGGCACTGATGACGGTCCGCGCGGCCGTCGAGGCGGGCGCGGCGGTGTTGAACCACGCCGAGGTGACGGGCCTGCGCTTCACCAAGGGCCGGGTCACGGGCGCCGACCTGCGCGACCGCCAGTCCGGTGACGAGTTCGGCGTGAACGCCCGGCTCGTCCTGAACGCGACCGGACCGTGGGTCGACCACCTGCGCAAGCTGGAGGACCCGAACGCGGCGCCGTCCATCCGCCTGTCGAAGGGCGCGCACCTCGTCCTGAAGCGCACCTCCCCCTGGCGGGCCGCGCTCGCCACCCCGATCGACAAGTACCGCATCACCTTCGCCCTGCCCTGGGAGGACATGCTGCTGCTCGGCACGACCGACGAGGAGTTCGAGGGCGACCCGGCGGATGTCTCGGTCACCGAGAAGGACACCGCCCAGATACTCGACGAGGCCGCGTTCTCCATCCGCGACCAGCAGCTCGACCGCGACCTCATCACGTACGCCTTCGCGGGTCTGCGGGTGCTGCCGGGTGGCCCCGGCAGCACGGCGAAGGCCAAGCGCGAGACGGTGGTGACCGAGGGCAGGGGCGGGATGCTGTCGGTCGCGGGCGGCAAGTGGACGACCTTCCGGCACATCGGCCGTACGGTCATGCAGAAGCTGGAGGCGCTGCCGGGCCACCCCCTGGGCGACGACTTCGAGCCGATCTCCTCGCTGCCGAAGAAGCTGCCGCTGCCGGGTGTGGCCAATCCGCGCGCGGTGGCCCACCGTCTGCTTGTCGACCACCCCGCGCCGGGTCCGCGCATGGCCGCCGACACGGCCAGGCACCTGGCCACGCACTACGGTTCACTGGCCTTCGACATCGCCCGCATCGCCAACGACAACCCGGAACTCGCCGAGCGCGTCCACCCGGACGCCCCGGAGATCTGGGCGCAGGTCGTCTACGCCCGTGACAACGAGTGGGCCGAGACGACGGACGACGTGCTGCGCCGCCGTACGACGCTGACGATCCGGGGTCTGGCGACGGACGACGTCCGCGCGAAGGTGCAGGACCTGCTCGACAAGAAGTAGGCGGTACGACGCGAAAGGGGCGGCTCCACGCCGACGGAGCCGCCCCTTTCGCGTGCCCGACTACCCGACTACCCGTGTGCCGGGGGCCGTTCGATGCGGCCCGACGGCCGTCAGACGAGCGCCCGGATGTGGTCGGGTGTCGTCAGCTCCTCCCGGCGGACGATCAGTTCACGTCCCAGCAGCAGGGCGCGGCGGGACGCCGGGACCGGGTCGGGCAGGGTCGTCAGGTCCGTCAGGTGGGCGAAGCCGATGATGCGGCGGACGATCTCCGTGCCGGCGTAGCCGACGGACTGTGTCCAGACGCGGCGCAGGAAGCGGTCGAGGTAGGCGTCGTCGAAGAAGGTGTCGGCGCGGGTGAGCCACAGGCGGCGGAACTCCGCGTCGAACGCCTCCCAGGACAGCCGGAGCTGGTCGCCGTGGTCGCTCAGCGTGCCGAGAGCGCGGGCCCGTTCCTCCGAGACCAGCGCGTTGGCCCAGTACAGGCCGAGGTCGAAGCCGATCGGGCCCACGAAGGAGAACTCGGGGTCGAAGACCCGGACGACCGGGGCGCCTTCGCGTGCGCCGACCATGACGCTGCCGGTGTGCAGGTCGCCGTGGAGCAGGGCCTGGGCGCTCGTCATGAAGGTGTGGCGGAGGTCGGCGACCTCGGTGCGCAGGCGGACGTCCGCGCGGAACTCCGTCGCCAGGTCGTCCAGTCCGGGATGCCAGTGGTTGTGTTCGTGCTCGACGTACGGCTCGGACAGGACGACGTCCTCGGTGATCTTGCAGAGCTCAGGGCTGACGGAGGCCGCGACGAGCGCCTTGCGTTCAGCGGACGACATGCCGAAGTCGCTCGTGGTGAAGGAGAGTTGCGCGACCAGCTCGCCGATCCTCGCCGACGTGTGCGGGCCGTACGCCGCGCCCTCGTTGAGGAGGGTGCGCAGGACCTCCAGGTCGGACATGTCCTCCATGACGAGGGCGTAGTTCTCGGGGTCGTAGCCGTGGATGGCCGGGATCTTGTCGGGGGCGACCTTGGCGAGCTGCTCGTAGGCGCGGGCCTCGGCGTCGGCGCGGTCGGGGTTCATCGGCCAGGACGGGCCCGCGACCCGGACCCAGGGCAGGGCCTGCTTGACGGCGAGGCTGCGGGTGCCGTCCGCGGACGAGGCCAGGAACACCCGGTTCATGTTGCCGTCGGAGACCTCGCGGACGTGGATGTCGTCCGGGTTCGCCCAGTGGCCCCGCTCGTGCAGGTAGCCGGGGAGGTCGTCGGTCTCCAGGATGCGGTAGCCCATGTCTGAATTCCCTTATGCGGTACGGCGCTTGGACAGGGTGAAGCTGAAGACCAGGGCGAGGATGAGGACCGCGCCCTCGACGACGTCCTGCGTGTAGTACGGCAGGCCCTTGATGGTCAGGCCGGTGGTGATGATGCCGATGAGCACCGCGCCCAGGGCGGTGCCCCAGACGTTCGGACGCCCGCGGCCCAGCACCGACGTACCGACCAGTGCCACGGCGACAGCCTCCAGGAGCTGGGACGTGCCGGCCGAGACGTCGCCCTGGCCGATGCGGGACGCCAGGATCAGGCCGCCGACGGAGGCCAGCACGCCGGACAGGACGTACGCCAGGGCCCGGTAGGCGCCGACGCGGATGCCGGCCAGGCGGGAGGCCTCGGGGTTGGCGCCGATGGCGTACAGGACGCGGCCCCAGCGGGTGCGGGCCAGGAAGACCCAGGCGACGACCGTGAGCGCACCGAAGATCAGCACGGAGACGGGGATGCCGAAGACCGCGCCGCGGTCGATGCGCAGGAAGCCCTCGGTGAACCTGCCGGGCGCGGTGGAGCCGTCGGACATCGTCATGCCGGGGGTGATGGACTGGCCGTCGACCAGGATGAGTTTGCTGCCCTGGATGACGAACATGGTGCCGAGCGTGGCCAGCATGTCGGGGATCTTCAGCACGACGATGAGGAGGGCGTTGAGCAGGCCCGCCAGCGCGCCCGCGGCCAGCACCGCGATGATCGCGACCGTGCCGACCTGGTTGAAGACGACCATCGTCTGCGCGGCGACCGAGACGCCGAGGCCGGCGACCGCGCCCACCGACATGTCCATTCCGCCGACGGCCATGGTGAGGGTGACGCCGAGGCCGAGGATGGCGGCGACGGAAACGTAGCGGAGGGTGTCGAGGAGGGTCGCCGACTCGCGGAAGGAGCCCTCGCTCAGCGCGAAGTACGCGAAGAGCGCGACCGTGACGAAGATGAAGCCGTACTTGATCACGGCGTTCTGGACGCGTACGGCGGTGGAGGTCGCGGGCGGGAGCGCCGCCTTGGTGGGGACCTCGGTGCTCTGCGTGGTGGTCATGAGGTGCTTCCGGTGGTCATGAGGTGCCTCTGGTGGTCATGGAGTGCTCTTCCTCGGCGGCCGGTGTCGGAGGAACTCAGACGGAGACGGCGATGGTCTGGATCACGCGGTCGCGTTCCGCGTCCTCGCCGTACGCGTCGAGGTGGATCTCACCGGCGGCGAGTACGACGACCCGGTCGGCGATCTCGAGGATCTCGTCGACGTCGGCGGACAGCACGAGCACGGCGGCGCCCTCCGCGGCGAGGGCGCGGGCGCGGCGGCCGATGTCCCGGCGGGCGCCGATGTCCACACCTCGGAACGGTTCATCCAGGATGAGGACGCGGGGGGTCTTCGCGAGCCAGCGGCCGACGACGACCTTCTGCTGGTTGCCGCCGGACAGCTCCTCCACGGTGCTGTGCTCGTCGCGGGCGACGACACCGAGGGCGTCGATGGCCTCGCGGCCCTGGGCATCCTCGCGGGAGCGGCTCACGAGTCCGGCCCGCGACAGGGACGTGAGGAACGGCAGCGAGATGTTCTGCGCCACCGACCAGCCGGGGACGAGGGCGTCGGCGTGCCGGTCCTCGGGGACCAGGTGGATCCCGCCGCGGATGGCGTCGGCGGGGCGCCGGGGTTCGTAGGGCTTGCCGTCGAGCTCGACCGTGCCCGCCGGGAACGGTTCCGCCCCGAACAGGCCGCGCGCCAGCTCGGTCTTCCCGGCACCCAACAGGCCCACCACGCCGGTGACCTCGCCGGTGCGCAGGTCGAGGTCGAGCGGGGCTCGGCCTTCGAGGAGACGGACGCCGCGCAGGGAGAGGACGACGTCCCCTCGGTCGCCCTGCCGGACCGGGCGGGCCGTCGTCGTCTCCTGCGCCTGGGCGAGCATCGCGCGCAGGGCGGCGTCCCAGTCGAAGGGCTTGGTCTGGTCCTCGGTGAGACGGCCGTCTCGCAGGACGACCAGACGGTCGGCGAGCGCGTCGATCTCGCCGAGGCGGTGGGAGACGTAG
Source organism: Streptomyces sp. NPDC006602 (assembly GCF_042870385.1). Taxonomy (NCBI): domain Bacteria; kingdom Bacillati; phylum Actinomycetota; class Actinomycetes; order Kitasatosporales; family Streptomycetaceae; genus Streptomyces; species Streptomyces sp. NPDC006602. The sequence continues at coordinate 9,669 of NZ_JBIAHG010000053.1, forward strand.
AGGACCGCGATGCCGTCGTCGCGCATCTTCTCGACGAGGGCGAAGAGCCGCTCCGCCTCGGCCGCCGACAGCGCCGAGGTCGGCTCGTCGAGGATCAGCAGGCGGGGCCGGGTGGCGAGGGCGCGGGCGAGGATCAGCAACTGCCGGTCGGAGATGCCGAGTTCGGTGACGTCCTTCCTGAGCAGCGAGTCGCTCCAGCCGAGGCCGAGGGACGACTGGATCTCACGGGCGCGGGCGAGGACCCGCCCGCCGTTCACGAAGGGGTTCCCGCGCCGCTGCGCCAGCTCCTCGAAGACCAGGTTCTCGGCGACCGTCAGGCCGGGCACGATGCCCTCGGAGATGCGCTGGTGCACGGTCTGGATGCCCAACTGCCGGGCGGCCAGCGGCGAGTTGAGGGCGACCGGCTTGCCGCCCACCCGCACCTCTCCCCCATGGTCGGTGTGGACGCCGGACAGGATCTTGATCAGCGTCGACTTGCCGGCCCCGTTCGCGCCGAGCAGCGCGACCACGCTGCCCGGGGCGATGTCGAGCGAGACGGCGGCGAGGACCGTCTTGCCGCCGAAGGCCATGCTGACGTCGGTGAGCCCGACGGCCGCAGGCGCCGTCGGCTCCGCTGAAACAGGGTCAGTGGGCGACATTGGAGATCCAGTCCGCGGTGCTGACCTTGGAGAGGTTCAGCGCGGGCAGCGCCTCCCGCAGCTGGTCCATGTTCGCGATCTTCTTCTCGCGCAGGAAGTCCTGGGTGATGGCGACGGCCGGGAACGAGACCGTGGTCTTGTTCAGCTCTCCGGCCAGTTCCAGGGCGGTCGTACGGACGACGGCTGCGCCGACCGCGGACGGGTCGGTGCCCGCCGTGGCGACCCACGGGCTGCCCGCGGCGGTCATGTTCTGGATGTCGGCGTTGGAGACGTCCGCGCCGAAGACCTTCACCTTGTCCTGGAGCTTCTTGTTCTGCACGGCGAGGACGGTGCCCTTGGCGAGCTCGTCGTAGGGGGCGAAGACGCCGGCCACGTCCGCGTGCTGGGTGAGCGCGGCGGAGACCAGGGGAACGTTGTCGGTGGCGGTGGAGTCGGTGACCTTGCCGACCTTGAACTCCTGCTTCCAGCCCTGCGCGTCGGCCGTCTTCTTCCAGACGCTGTCGCGCTTGTCGAGGGCGGCGTAACCGGCCACGTTGACGTAGCCGACCTTGGCGTCCTTGCCGACCTTCTCGGCCATCACGTCGAGAACGGCCTGGGCCATGCTGGCGTCGTCCTGTTCGGTGCTGACGACGCCCTTGGTCGGGGTCTCGACGTCGTAGACGACGACCTTGATGCCCTTCTTCACGGCCTTGTCGATCTCCGGCTGGATGGTCGCCGGGAAGCCGTGGTCGATGATGATCGCTTTTGCGCCGGAGTTGATGGCCGAGGACAGGTCGGTGGCCTGCTTGGCGTTGTCGGCCTGGGCGTCGTACACGGTCAGGTCGATGCCGAGGGCCTTGGCCTGCGCCTTGGCGCCGTTGCCCCACTGCTCGAAGTAGTCACCGGCGCCGCTCTGCCGGACCAGGGCCACCTTGACGGCACCCGCGCTGAAGGGCGCGGGCTTCTTTCCGGTGGCGGCGGCGGCCGGGGCCGCGGAGTTGCCGCTCCCCTCGGAGGCGTCCGAGGACTGCGAGCAGCCCGCGAGGAGGAGGGCGGAGACGGAGGCCAGCGAGAGCGCGGCGAGGGGGACGCGGGTACGGGACATGCGGAGCTCCAGGTGCAGGGTGCTGCGAAGGTGAGTGAAGGAAGGAGTGCTTGACCCGGAGCAGGGGACGACGGCGATGCGCCAGGGACGACGGCTACGCACCAGGGGGACGACGGAAATGCGCCATCACGCGGGCAGGCGGCGAACACCCGGGAAGTCAGGGCGCGTCGGGGCTCCGGATGTGGTCAGTGACAGCGAGCTGTGGTCGACCGGAGCAAGTCCACGTACAGCCGCCGCACGAGCAGCAGCGTCTTCATATGCAGATCATGGGAACGATTTCAGCCACGCGTCAAAGTAATGGAAGCGATTTCTCAGTGAGTGAGACGCCGACTAGGTCACACCTGGCGGCCGCACCGCCGGGAGTTACCATCACGGAACCGGCACCCGCCCCGGCACAGTGAGGCCCTGATGACGACACCACCCGCGACAGCGACGCGCATGCCCTGCATGCGGTGCTGTACCGGCGCGGCGTGTCGCGGCTGACCAGCTGTCCGCCGCCGCCCGTTGCCCCTCGTCTCCCCCTCCCCACTCCCCTTCCCTTTCCGGACGTCCGCTGCCCGTCTCGGTATCCGGTCTTTCCTTCCCGTCTCCTGGAGTTGCTGCCATGACCCTGCTGACCACCTGGTCCGAGTCCGGCCCCGAGACCCTGATCCGCCGCACCTCGGACCCCGCCGAGATCGCCGAGGCGCTCAAGCCGCTCGGTGTGCGCTACGAGCAGTGGCCGATCCGTGAGGACGTCCCCTTCGACGCCGACAGCGACACTGTGTTCGCGGCGTACGGCCCGGAGATCGACAAGCTGAACGCCGAGGAGGGCTTCACCACCGTCGACGTGCTCGGCCTGCACCCCAGCGACGACCCGGAGTTCCCGGCGAAGGCGAAGGCCGCCCGGGCGAAGTTCCTCCAGGAGCACACGCACGACGACGATGACGAGGTCCGCTTCTTCGTCTCCGGCTCCGGCATCTTCTATCTGCACGTGAACGGCGAGGTGCACGCGGTGTTCTGCGAGAAGGGCGACCTGCTGGGCGTGCCGCGCGGCACCACGCACTGGTTCGACATGGGCACGAAGCCGTCCTTCACCGCGATCCGCTTCTTCCACGAGGAGGACGGCTGGATCGGCAGCTTCACCGGCTCCACGATCGCCTCCCGCTTCCCGGACTACGACACGATCGCGGCCGGCTACGCCGCGGACCGGGCCGCCGCGTGAGCGTGCGGGGCGTCCGGTTCGACGTGGACGCCGTGGTGCTCGACATCGAGGGCACCACGAGCGCCACGGGGTTCGTCGTCGACGTCCTGTACCCGTACTCGCGCTCGCGCTTCGCCGCCCTGCTCACCGAGCGGGGCGACGAGCCCGAGGTGGCGCGGGCGGTCGGGCAGGTGCGGGAGCTGATCGGGGTCCCGGACGCCGACGCCGTACACGTCGAGAAGACGCTCAACGCGTGGCTCGACGAGGACCGCAAGGCCACGCCCCTGAAGACCCTCCAGGGCATCGTCTGGTCCGAGGGCTTCGCGCGCGGCGACCTGGTCTCGCACTTCTACGACGACGTCGTACCGGCGCTGCGCGCGTGGCACGCCGCGGACGTACGGCTGTACGTCTACTCGTCCGGGTCAGTGGCCGCGCAGCGGGCGTGGTTCGCCAACAGCCCGGAGGGCGACCTGACCTCCATGGTCTCGGGTCTGTACGACACCGAGAACGCGGGGCCCAAACAGGAACCGGAGTCGTATCGCCGTATCGCGGAGTCGGCCGGGATCGCCGGGGACCGTCTTCTCTTCCTCTCCGACCGGCCGGGAGAGCTGGACGCGGCCCGCGCGGCCGGCTGGTTCGCCGTCGGGATCCGGCGGCCCGGGGAGCCGTACTACGAGCAGGGCGTCGGGGACCACGCGCAGGCGGGGACGTTCGACGAGATCAGCATCAGCACTCCTGGGAGCAGCACGTGACCGCCGACATCAGCGCACTCGACCTCGAGGAGGCGGGGGCGGTGCTCGCCGCCGAGTCCGCCCGTTTCGCGTTCTTCGGCTGGATGCGGGGCACCTCCGGCAACCTGTCCGTGGTCCTCTCCCGCGACCCGCTGCGGCTCGCGGTCACCGCGAGCGGGCACGACAAGGGCGAACTGACGCCCGCGGACGTGGTGTTGGTCGACGGCCGGGGCGCCGCCGTCCAGGGTGGCAAGCCGTCCGCCGAGGCCGAGCTGCACGCGCGCGTGGCCGCGCTGACGGGCGCCGGTGCCGTGGTGCACGTGCACACGGTGGCGTCGGTGGCGATGGGGCGCCGTGAGCCGGGCGGGATCGTCTTCAGGGACGTGGAGATGCTCAAGGGCGTCGGCCAGCCCGCCCACGACGTCGAGGTGACGCTGCCGGTCATCGCCAACAGCCAGGACATGTCGGTCCTCGGGGACCGCCTGGAGGCGGTACGCGATCCGCGGATGCCGGCGGTGGTCGTGGCCGGGCACGGGCTGTACGTGTGGGGCGCGGATCCGCGGCAGGCCCGGCACCACACCGAAGTCGTGGAATGGCTCCTGGAGTTGGAGCTGAGCCAGCGGTAACTCGCCGCCGGGAAGAGCGTCGCCGTACGCCGTCCGGGCGGGCAACCGCCCGGACAGGTCCTGACTAGTCGTCGCCGGTACTGCTACCCGAACTCCTGCCGCCCCGCCCCGCCGCGCGCGCCAGCTCACCGGCCGCCAGCGTCACGGTCGCCACCGCGCGCACCCACCTCGGGCCGCCGCGCGAGGCCCACACGACGCAGACGCACCCTGCGACGACCAGCACGAGCACGCCGACCAGCACGAGCACGATCATGCTCACTCCCCTGTCCCTGTTGACATACCGGCGTCCCGCCCCGTCGAGGTCCCGGCGTCCCGCAGATACTCCCCCGGCACCTGCCCCGCGGACACCTCCAACACGCCGCGTTCCGTCACCAGCCCCGTCACCAGCCGCCCCGGCGTGACGTCGAACGCCGGGTTGTGGCCGCGGGACTGGGCGGGAGCGGTGCGCAGGCCCGCCCACTCCAGCACCTCGGCCTGGTCGCGGAGTTCGATGTGGATGTCGTCGCCGGTCTTGGTGGCCAGGTCGACCGTGGTGGTCGGGGCCGCGACCAGGAACGGGATGCCGGCGTCCGCGCAGGCCAGGGCGATGCCCACGGTGCCGACCTTGTTCGCCGTGTCGCCGTTGGCCGCGATGCGGTCGGCGCCGACGACCGCCGCGTCGACCTCGCCGCGCAGGATGGTGCCGGCGGCGGCCCCGTCGGCCTGGACGTAGTGCGGTATGCCCTCCTGGACCAGTTCCCAGGCGGTCAGGCGGGAGCCCTGGAGCAGGGGGCGCGTCTCGTCGGCGTAGACGACCTCCAGCAGTCCTCGCGCGTGGAGTTCGCGGATGACGCCGAGGGCGGTGCCCCAGCCCGCGGTGGCCAGCGCGCCGGTGTTGCAGTGGGTCAGGATGCGCAACGGGCGGTCCGCGCCGACCCGTTCGAGCAGCCAGTCGGCGCCGTGCGCGCCCATCGCGCGGTTGGCCTGGACGTCCTCGCGCTGTACGGCGGCGGCTTCTTCCAGGACCGCGTCGAGGCCCTCGGGCAGGCGGCCGGTGACCCGGTCGACGCAGACCATGAGGTTGACGGCGGTGGGCCGGGCCTCGCGGATGCGGGCGACGGCCCTGCGGATCTCGTCGTCCGTCCAGCCCTCCCGCTCGCCCTGCAGCAGCGCGAGCGCCACGCCGTATGCCCCCGCCGCCCCGATCGCGGGCGCGCCGCGCACCACGAGGCGCTGGATCGCGTCGACCAGAGTGTCCACATCCTGGACATGCATGGTCTCGGTGCGGTGCGGAAGCAGGGTCTGGTCGATCAGCGCGAGGCCGGTGCCGGTCCAGTCGACGGCGCGCAATTCCTGGGACATATCGGGGGACTCCTGCTGTTCCGGGGGTGTCCGACACCGTACATGACCTCGAAGAACCATAGTTCGAGACAGTCGGACGGGTGTCCGGAAACCGGTGTTAGAGTCCAGCACCCAGTCCATTGGCCGAGACGAAAGGAAGACGCATGCTGCTGACCAAGCGCCGCTTCCTGGACTTCGGCCGGTGCTGCGGCGACGGCTGTCGACGCTGAGGCTTTTCCCACCGCCCCGTCGCTCACCCTCACCCTCACACGCTCATCGTCGAGCGTGCCTCGCCGTACCCCCGGAAGGTCCCCCGATGCACTCCAGACACCGTCGTACCCTGCAACTCGCCGTCGCCTCCTCGCTCTTGGCCGTCGCGGCCACCGCGTGCAACGCCGCCGCGAAGGACGACGCCTCCGACAGCGCGAGCGGCGGCAGCGGGAAGTCGTTCACGCTCGTCACGCCGGACGCCGTCGGGCAGAACGAGTTCCTGAAGCTGGCCGTCAGCGGGATCAAGGACGCGGCGAAGCAGCACGACGGTTCGCAGAAGGTGTACGAGTCCACGGACACGGCGTCCCAGCAGCAGAACGTGCAGGCCGCGGTGGACGCGAAGCCGGACGTCATCGTGCTGGTCGGCTTCGAGTTCGCCGACCTCGTCGCCCAGCAGGCCCAGAAGAACCCGAAGCAGCAGTTCCTGATCATCGACGCCTGCACCTCCAAGACCTTCGAGAACGTCAGCTGCGCGGTCTTCCGCGAGCACGAGGGCGTCTTCCTCGCGGGCGCCGAGGCCGGCCTCCTGAGCAAGAGCGGCAAGGTCGGCGCGGTGGACGTGCTCGACACGCCCCAGTTCCGCCGCTACAGCGACCCGTTCGCGGCCGGCGCCAAGCAGGTCGCCGCCAAGACGCAGACCGCGACCCGCTTCGTCGGCGGCCAGTCCCCCTTCGACGACTCCGCCCGCGCCAAGGAGCAGGCGAACACCCTGCTCTCCAAGGGCTACGACCAGATCATGGCGGCCGCCGCGGCCGGCAACTACGGCGTCTTCGAGGCGGCGAAGGCCAAGGGCGCCTACGCGTACGGCGTCGACGTCAACCAGTGCGTCTCTGCGCCCGGCACGGTCGTGGACAACGTCGTCAAGCGCACCGACGTCGCCGTGGAGAAGGGCATCGAGCAGGTCCTCGACGGCAAGGCGGGCACCACCGTGTCGTACGGCCTCAAGGAGGGCGGCATCAGCCTCACCGGCCTCGAGGACGGCGTCGACTCGTCGAAGTGCGTGATCGCCGACCACAAGGACGTCCTGACGAAGGTCGAGGCGCTGCGCGACCAGATCGTGTCCGGAGAGCTGAAGGTCGATGACCCCGCAGCGAGCTGACGCCGAGGATGTCGCTGTCGAGCTCCGGGGAATCACCAAGCGGTTCCCCGGCACGCTCGCCAACGACGCCGTCGACCTGACCGTCCGCCACGGCGAGATCCACGCCCTGATGGGCGAGAACGGCGCGGGCAAGTCGACACTCATGTCGATCCTGTACGGCATGGAGCGCGCCGACGCCGGGACGATCCGGATCGACGGGCGGGACGCGGACTTCGCCAGCCCGTCCGACGCCATGGCCGCCGGGCTCGGCATGGTCCACCAGAGCTTCAAGCTGTTCGACTCGCTGACGGTCGCCGAGAACGTCGTCTACGCCGCCGAGCCGCGCCGCTTCGGCCTGGTGGACCGCGCCGCGGCCCGCCGCCGGGTGCGCGAGCTCGCCGAGGAGCACGGCCTCGCCGTCGACCCGGACGCCCGGGTCGGCGGCCTTCCGGTCGGCCTGCGCCAGCGCGTGGAGATCCTCAAGCTGCTGCACCGCGGCGCCCGTACGCTCATCCTCGACGAACCGACCGCGGTGCTCACGCCCGCCGAGGCGGACGCCCTGTTCGTGGTGCTCAAGTCGCTGACCGCCGAGGGCCGTACGGTCATCCTCGTCACCCACAAGCTGCGCGAGGTGCTGGAGGGCAGCGACCGCGTGACGGTCCTGCGTGACGGCCGGGTGGTGGCCCGGCTGATCACCGCGCAGACGTCCGCCGACGAGATCGCCGCCGCGATGACCGGCCGCGCGGTCGAACTGGACCGCATCCACGCGCCCGGAACGCCGGGCGACGTGGTGCTGGACGTGGCGGGCCTGGCCACCGACGGTGTGCACGACGTCGGACTCACCGTCCGCGCCGGGGAGATCGTCGGCATCGCGGGCGTCGCGGGCAACGGCCAGAGCGAGCTGGTCGAGGCGCTGGCCGGGCTGCGGCACACCACCGCCGGCCGGGTCGCGCTCAAGGGCGAGGACATCACCCACGCCTCGGCCACCGAGCGCCGCGTCAGGGGCCTGGCGTACGTCCCCGAGGACCGTCACGCGGTCGGTACGGCACCTGCCGCGTCCGTCGCCGACAACCTCGCGATGGGCCACCACCGTACGACCCTGTCCTTGCGCGGCCTGCTGCCGCCCGCCGCCGTACGCGCTCACGCGCGGCGACTGGTCGAGCGGTTCGGCATCAAGGCGTCCACCCCCGAGGTGGCCGCGTCCGCGCTCTCCGGCGGCAACCTGCAGAAGCTGCTGATCGGACGCGAACTCGCCCACGACGCACCGCTGTTGTTGGTGGAACAGCCGACGCGCGGTGTCGACATCGGCGCGATCCAGAACATCCACGACCAGCTGATCGCCTACCGCGACGCCGGTCACGCCGTGCTGCTGGTCTCGGCCGAGCTGAGCGAGATCCGCGGCCTGGCCGACCGGGTGCTGGTGATGTACGAGGGCCGGATCACGGCGACCTACGCGAAGGACGAGGCGGACGAGCGGACGCTGGGGCTCGCGATGGCGGGCCAAAGCGTCCGTGGGGAGGCCGTCGACTGACATGAAACACCGCATATCGGGAGCCCTGCGCTCCCCCATCACGTTCTCCGTGCTCGCGGGCGTCGTCATCGGTGCGCTCTTCCTCGTCGGCACCGGAGCGAACCCGGTCGAGGCGTACGAGGCGGTCCTCACCGGCTCCCTCGGCGCCGACGGCATCGGCTCCACCCTGAGCACCGGCACCAGCGTGCTCGGCCTGGCGCTGGCGCTGGCGATCCCGCTGCGGGCCGGGCTCATCAACCTCGGCGGCGACGGACAGATGGTCCTCGGCGGCATCACCGCGGCCGTCACCGGCCTGTACTCGCCGCTGCCCGCCCCGCTCACCGTCGTCCTGGCCCTCCTCGCGGGCATGGCGGCCGGTGCCGCGTACGCCGCCCTGGCCGCCCTCTGCGAGAACCAGCTCGGCGTCCCGCTCCTCGTCAGCAGCCTGCTGCTGAGCTACCCGGCGGTCTCGCTCGCCTCCTACCTGGCCCGCTACCCGCTCAAGGAACCCGGCTCCAGCCTCCCGCAGACCCGGGCCATGCCCGACGGGGTGGCCCTGCCCGCGTTCGGCGACTCGACCGTGACGGTCGGCCTGGTGCTGGTGGCCCTCGCGGCGGCCGTGTACTGGTTCACCGACCGGCGCACGGTCATCGGCTACGAGATCCGCATGACCGGCCTCAACTCCCGCTTCGCCGCGTACGCGGGTGTCGAACGCCGGGGTCTCACCCTGCGGTTGATGTCCGTCTCGGGCGCGCTCGCCGGCCTGGTCGGCGCGATCGGGGTGTTGAGCTTCCCGTACCGCTTCGTCGACGGCTCGCTCACCGCCCCCGGCTACACCTGGACCGGCCTCACGGCCGCGCTGCTGGCGACCGCGGCGCCGCTCGGCACGGTCGTCGCCTCGTTCTTCTTCGCGGTCCTCCAGGTCGGCGGCCTCGCGATGGAGCGCACGACCGAGGTACCGCGCGAGCTGACGCAGGTGTTGCAGGCCGTCGTCATCGTGTTCCTGGCGGCCCGACTCCGCTTTCCGAGCCGGTGGTCCAACCGTCGCAAGGAGGCCGTGTGATGTTCTTCGACTCCGATCTGCTCATGTCGGCGCTGCGCGCGCTGACCCCGATCCTGCTCGCCGCGCTCGGCGGCGCCCTGTGCGAACGCGCGGGCGTGTTCAACATCGGCCTGGAAGGCATGATGCTGATGGGCTGCTTCACGGCCGTGGCGACGAGCTGGTTCACCGGCAGCCCGTGGCTGGGCGTCCTGGCGGGGGCCCTCGCCGCGGCGGCCTACTCGCTGATCCTGGCCGTCGGGACCGTGACCCTGCGCGGCGACGCGGTCGTGCTGGGCGTCGCCATGAACCTGCTGGCCGTCGGCCTGACCAGCTTCCTGCTGCGTACGGTCTTCGGCGTGCAGGGCACCTTCGACGACCCGTCGCTGGCCGGGCTGCCGCTGGTCGGCGGCTTCACCCCGCTCGCGTACCTGTCGTGGGCGGCCGTCGGGGTGACCGCGCTGATGCTGTCGCGCCACGTGTGGGGGCTCAGGCTGCGGGGGGTGGGCGAGGCGCCGGACGCGGCGGCGACGCTCGGGGTGAGCCCGGCCGGGTACAAGTACGCGGCAGTCCTCGTCTCCGGAGTCCTGTGCGGGCTCGCCGGGGCCCAACTCGCCCTCGGCAACGTCACCTTGTTCAGTGAGAACATGACGGCGGGCCGCGGCTGGATCGCGGTCGTCGCGGTCATGCTCGGCCGTGCCGCACCCGTCGGCGTGCTGCTCGCCGCGCTGCTGTTCGGCCTCGCCGAGGCGGCCGGCTTCCGACTGCAGGGCGTCGGCCTGCCGCAGCAGGCGACCGACGCCGCGCCCTACGTCGTCACCCTCGGCGCCCTCTTCCTCACGACGGCCCGGCGCCGTCGCCGTACCACTCCTTCCGGAGCCGCCTCATGACGCTGGACCTGTTGCCCATCACCCGCATACCCCGCACCGGCCTCCCGGCGCAGGCGGTCGTCGTGGGCGACCCGGCGCGCGCGGCGGCCGTCGCCGCGCTCCTCGACGCCGCCGAGGAGGTCTCGTACCACCGCGAATACCGTGTGTTCAGCGGCAGTTGGAAAGGCGTTCCGGTCGTGGTCGCCTCGCACGGGGTGGGTGGGCCGGGCGCGATCCTGCTGTTCCAGGAGCTGGCGGACGCGGGGGTGCGCACGCTCATCCGGTTCGGTACGGCGGGCGCGATGAAGCCCGGCATCGGGGACGGCGACCTCGTCATCGCGGAGGCGGCCGTACGGGACGACGGGGTCACGCAGCAGTTGCTGCCCCCGGAGTACCCGGCCGTCTCCGCGCCGGAGGCGGTCTTCGCGCTCCAGCGCGCGGCCCGCGCGTCGGGCGCCGCGCACCACCGGGGCATCGTGTGGACGCGGGCGGCCTTCCAGCCAGGGCTCATCCCGCTGTTCGCCTACGCCGGTGCCGGGCTCGTGGCCATCGAGATGGAGCTGTCGGCGCTGTTCGTGACCGCCTCGCTGCGCGGGCTCGTCGCGGGCGGTGTCCTCGTCGTCGACGGGGCGAACGCCGACGAACTGGTCGACGAGGAGACCACCGGCGGGTACGACCCGCACCGGGAGGTCGTGGTGGCGGGCGTCGAGAAGGGCGCGGTCGTCTCGCTGGAGGCGCTGCGGCTGCTGGCGGAGGACGCCGAGGAGGGCACGGCGTGACCATCGACCTGTTGGTGCACGGCGGGGACGTCCTGACGGTCGACGACGCCGGGACCGTCGTACGGGACGGGGCCGTTGCCGTCCACGAGGGCGAGATCGTGGCCGTCGGACCGGCCGCGGACCTGAAAGCGCGGTTCACAGCCGCTCAGTCCCTTGACGCTGCGGGCTGCCTCGTCCTCCCGGGGCTCGTCAACACCCACACCCACCTGGCGATGACCCTGCTGCGGGGCCGCGCCGACGATGTGACCCTCCAGGGCTTCCTGGAGCGGGTGCTGCGGTGGGAGGCCGAGCTGCTGGCGCCGAAGAACGTCGCGGCGGCGGTACGGCTGGCGGTTGCCGAGAGCGTACGGGCCGGAGTGACCTCGGCGCTCGACATGTACTGGTTCCACGAGGCGGCCGAGCAGGCGGCGCGCGAGGCGGGCTGGCGGCTGCACACCGGCCCCACCTTCATGGACGTCCCCGAACCGCCCGACGGCATCGCCTACGAGGACCGGATGGCCTGGGCCCGCCGGGACCTCCAGGCCCGCGGCGCAGCCCGGCCCGGCACCCGCCCCGTCCTCTTCGCACACGCCACCTACACCCTCTCCCCCGACCAGCTCACCGACATCGCCGCCCTGGCACGCGAGTTCGGGGCGCTGTTGCACATCCACGCGTCGGAGAACGCCACCGAGGTCGCCACCGTCGAGATGCGGTACGGCAAGCGTCCGGTCGAGCTGCTCGACTCGCTCGGGATCCTCGGACCCGACCTGCTGCTCGCGCACGCCGTGGAGCTGACCGGACCCGAGATCGCGGCGCTGGCCCGCACCGGCACGTCGGTCGCGCACTGTCCGGTGTCCAACCTGAAGCTGGGCTGCGGCATCGCGCCGGTACCGCGGCTGCTGAGCGCCGGGGTGACCGTGGGGCTCGGCACGGACGGGGCCGTCAGCTCCAACACGCTGGACGTCCTGGGGGCGGTACGGCAGGCGGCCCTCGTGCACAAGGCCGGCGGCGACCCCACCGCGGTCGGCGCCGAGCAGGCCGTACGCATGGCGACGATCGAGGGCGCGCGGGCGCTGGGGCTCGGGGAGCACCTGGGCTCGCTGGAGCCGGGCAAGCGGGCCGACCTGGTCGTACTCGACCTGAACGCGCCGCATCTGCGGCCGCCGCACGACCCGTGGTCCACGCTCGCCTACGCCGCGCACTCCTCTGACGTACGGGACACGGTCGTCGACGGTCGGGCGCTGATGCGCGACCGGGCGCTGACGACGCTCGACGAGACGGCGGTGATCGCCGATCTGGAGGCACTCCTGTGAACAGACCGCATAATGTGGCTGAGACATCCGATGTCTCAGGGCAATGGGCACGAAGGAGGCCGGTCATGGCAGTCACCGACGAGGCGATCGAGAAGATCAAGGGCATGATCGTCTCCGGCGCGCTGGGCCCCGGGGACCGGCTCCCCAAAGAGAGTGAACTCGCCTCCGAGCTGGGACTGTCCCGCAACTCCCTGCGGGAGGCCGTGCGCGCCCTGTCGCTGATCCGGATCCTGGACGTACGACAGGGCGACGGCACGTACGTGACCAGCCTCGACCCGCAGCTCCTCCTGGAGGCGCTGAGCTTCGTCGTCGACTTCCACCGCGATGACACGGTGCTGGAGTTCCTGGCGGTACGCCGCATCCTGGAACCGGCCGCGACCGCGATGGCGGCCCTGCGGATCAGCGAGCAGCAACTGGACGCGCTCTCCGCCCAGTTGGACAAGCTCGGTGACAGCCCGTCGGTGGAGGAGCTGGTCGCCTGCGACCTGGACTTCCACCGGGGCATCGTGCAGAGCTCGGGGAACTCGGTGCTGTGTTCCCTGCTGGACGGCCTGTCCGGCCCGACCACCCGAGCCCGCATCTGGCGCGGGCTGACCCAGGAGGACGCCGTCACCGGCACCCTGCGCGAGCACCGGGCGATCCTGGCGGCACTGCGCGACCGGGACGCGGAGGCGGCACGTTCCTGGGCGACCGTGCACATCGCGAGCGTGGAGCAGTGGCTGCGGTCGACCCTGTGACGACCTCCGGGCGTGGGGTGTCCGGCGGTGGCGATCGGGGCAGTGATGCGTTCACTCCCCCGTGCAAGGGGGCTGCGAGCGCCCCCGCCGCACGCCGTAAGGTTGGGTGGTCAAGCGAGGGCACGTCGGAAGGAGGCGCTGGGTGATCGAGCTGGAGGGAGTTCCCGAGCTGATCGACCCAGTCATGGTGGCCGCGTTCGAGGGCTGGAACGATGCCGGCGACGCCGCCTCCACCGCGGTCGCGCATCTGGACCGGGAGTGGAAGGGCGAGGTGTTCGCGGCGCTGGACGCCGAGGACTACTACGACTTCCAGGTGAACCGCCCCACGGTGTGGCTGGACGGCGGCGTACGCAAGATCACCTGGCCCACGACCCGTCTCTCGGTCGTCCGGGTCGGCGGCGACAAGCCGCGCGATCTCGTGCTCGTCCGCGGTATCGAACCGTCGATGCGATGGCGCTCGTTCTGCAACGAGATCCTCGGCTTCGCCCACGAGCTGGGCGTGGAACTGGTGGTGGTCCTGGGCGCGCTGCTCGGTGACACCCCGCACACCCGTCCGGTCCCGGTCAGCGGCGTCACGTCCGACCCGGACCTGGCCCAGCGGATGGATCTGGAGGAGACCAAGTACGAGGGCCCCACGGGCATCGTCGGCATCCTCCAGGAGGCGTGCACGCACGCGGGCGTACCGGCCGTCTCGCTGTGGGCGGCCGTCCCGCACTACGTGTCGCAGCCGCCGAACCCGAAGGCGACGCTGGCCCTCCTCAACCGTCTGGAGGACCTGATCGACGTACGCATCCCGCTGGGCGAGCTGCCCGAGGACGCGCGCGCCTGGCAGGTGGGCGTCGACCAGCTGGCCGCCGAGGACAGCGAGGTCGCCGAGTACGTCCAGACGCTGGAGGAGGCCCGGGACACCGCGGAGCTGCCTGAGGCGTCGGGCGAGGCGATCGCCCGGGAGTTCGAGCGGTATCTGCGGCGCCGGGACGGGACCGGACCGGGCGGCTCCGGCGGGCACGCCACGGCGGACGGCAGCGACAGCACGTCGTACCTGAGGGACACCCCCGGCGGGCGCACGAAGCCGACGAAGCCGCCGAAGCCGGAGGCGGAAGCCGAGGCCGAAGCCGAAGCCGACGACGAAGACTCGTCATCGGAGGACTGAACCAGTGAGGGGGGGGGGGGGGGGGGGGGGGGGCGGCCCCCGGCGCCCGGGGGGGGGGGGGGGGGGGGCAGACCGACCGAGGCAGGGAGGGGGGGGGGGGGGGGCGGCGCGAGGGCCG
>NZ_JBIAHG010000053.1:24105-38365 GCF_042870385.1 Streptomyces sp. NPDC006602
CCCCCCCCCGCCCCCGGGGGCCCCGCCCCCCCCCCCCCCCCCCCCCCCCCCCCCCCCCCGCGCGGGGGGGGGCCCCCCCCCCGGGGGGGGGGGGGGGCCCCCCCCCCCCCCCCCCCTTTTCCGTGGTCAGACCTGCTTCACTGCCACCGCGTCGTATTCGGTCTCCGGTGTCGGCTCCACGTCGAAGCGCGCGTTCGGCAGGTACAGCCGCCGGCCCCACGCCGCCACCGTCGTCGGGATGCGGAAGCGCGGGTCGGTGATGCGGGCGATCGCGGTGCCCTTGGTGCCGGCGTCGTTCAGCCGGAACACGTCGATCGCGTTCTGCTGCTGCTGGACGGCGTAGAGGATCCGGCCGAGCAGCAGCAGGCCGTCCCCGTTGGGCAGCCTCGCCGTGCCGAGGTCGACGGCGCGGGCGGCGCCGGTGCGCGGGTCGACGCGCATGAGGCCGCCGCCGTTCGCGAAGGCGTTGACCACGAGCAGGGCGCTGCCGTCGGGGGTGCGCTCGATGCCGTTGGCGGTGAAGTCCGGGCCCTGCTGCCAGTCGCCGGTCAGCGGCACGGTGTCCACGGCGCCTCGGGCCAGCCGGTACAACTGCGCCTTGAAGGAGTCCGTGAACCAGGCGGCGCCCGGGGTGAGGATCACGTCGTTCACGAAGGTGCCGCCGGTGGCGTGCACCTGCTCGATCTCGCCCGTGCGGGCGTCGGCCACGCGGATCTCGCCACTGACGCCGCCGGCCAGGTAGAGCGTACCGTGCCGGTCGATCTTCAGGCCCACGGTGGGGTGTCCGGTGCCGAGGCCCTTGCTGACGACGGAGCCCTGGCCGGTGGCGAGGCTCGCCCGGTAGATGTCGCCGCCCGCGAGCGAGCCGAAGTACGCGAAGGGCTTCGCGCCGATCGTGATGCCCTCGGGCTGGAAGCCGTCGGGCAGCGGGAACTGTGCCGGCCACGGGTGTTCCCCGGTCTCGGCCGCGTGCGCGGTGCTCGGTAGCAGGGCCGCGCCGGAGAGGGCGACGGCCGTCGTGAGGAGTCTTCGACGTGCGAAGGAACGGTCTGTGGGTGCCACTGTGCGTCCTTCTGCAAAGGGCCGGCCCGCGGGCCGGCCGTGCGGTCAACAGGCGCTCCCACCCCATCACATGACCGTCGCCTCCGCAGGCTATGGCCGGATTGTGACGTGACATCTGTTTCAGGACGGATTGCACACGGTACCCAATTCAACTTGTTCCAAACCAAGTTGGCGAAGACGGGGTGGACGAACCGCCGTAGGAGTGCTTGGTTGGGGCCCGAAGGCGCACCCGCACGGACGAAGGGAGCGGTACCCCATGACCGAGCAGGTACAGCCGCCGCAGGGTCCGGGAGCGTCCGGCCCGGGGCCCGACGGATCGGGATTCAGTTACCGAGGAGCCGAGCAGGAACTCGTCGTCGTCGCACGTCCGGAGGCCCGGCTGCGCGCCGGGGCAGAGGGCGTCCGCTCGGCGGCGGGCGCCGACGTGTCGGCCCTCAACATGTTCCTCAACGACGAACAGCTCACCCTGGAACCAGTGTTCGGCAGCGAGGAGCGGCTCCGGCAGTCCGCGTCCGCGGGCCCGGAGGACGCGCCCGACCTGGCGCTCTTCTACCGGTTGCGGGGCGGGGAGAGCCGCGCCCAGGAGCTGCGGGCGCGGATCGCCGCACTGCCGGGCGTCGACACGGCGTACGTGAAGCCGCGCGCCGTACCGGCCTCCCTCGGGCAGATCGGGGAGGACACCCGGCGACTGAAGGAAGGGGCGCCCGCCACCCCCGACTTCACCGGCCGGCAAGGCTATCTGCGGCCGGCGCCCGAGGGCATCGACGCCTACTGGGCCTGGCAGCGGCCGGGCGGCACCGGCCAGGGCGTGACGGTGATCGACGTCGAGGGCGCCTGGCAGCTGGGCCACGAGGACCTGGCCGCCAAGCTCGCCGGCGTCGTCGTCGGCACCCCGCTGGCCGACCTCGCCTGGCGCAACCACGGCACCGCCGTGATCGGGGTGATCGGCGGCGACCGGGGCGAGCACGGGGTCACCGGCATCGCGCCGGACGCGGTGACCGCGGCCGCGTCCTTCCAGGACATCGGCACCGCGGCCGCGATCCACGCGGCGGCCGACCGGCTGGCGCCCGGTGACATCGTGCTGATCGAACTGCACCGCCCCGGGCCGCGGTTCGACTTCGCGGAGCGCGACGACCAGCGCGGGTACATCGCGCTGGAGTGGTGGCCGGACGACTTCGCGGCCGTCCGGTACGCGACCGCCAAGGGCGTCCTCGTAGTGGCGGCCGCCGGCAACGGCGGCGAGTCCCTCGACGACGGCGTGTACGAGCGCCGCCCGGACGAGTTCCCCGAGTGGTGGCGGGACCCGTTCAACCCGTCCAACCCGTCCTCCGGAGCCGTCCTGGTCGGGGCGGGCGCCCCGCCGCCCGGCACGCACGGCCGCGACCACGGCCCGGACCGCTCGCGGCTCGCCTTCTCCAACTACGGCGCTCGCGTGGACGCCCAGGGCTGGGGACGCGAGGTCACGACCACCGGCGGCTTCTGGGACCGGCCCGGCGACCTGCAGGGCGGCCCCGAGGAGATCGCCTGGTACACGGACACGTTCTCCGGGACCTCCTCAGCCTCCCCGGTGGTGGTCGGCGCGCTGGCGGCGCTGCAGGGCATGCTGAAAGCGGCCGGCCAGCCGCCGATGTCCCCCGAACGCGCCCGTTCGGTGCTGCGGGCCACCGGCTCTGCGCAGCAGGACGCGCCGGAACGGCCCGCCTCCCAGCGGATCGGCAACCGGCCCGACATCAAGGCGGCGGTCACCCGGCTGCTGCCCGAGGCGGTCGGCTCGGGCCAGGCCGAACGGTACTGGGACGAACTGCTGCCGTATCCGCGCGAACTCCCGCCCCGCCTCCGGCTGTTCGTGGCCGGTGGCTGGCGCAACCTCAACCACCCGTCCCCCGAGATCCGCCAGGCGGTGCACGCCGCCTTCGCGGGGGGACGGCCGGACGTCCGTGTCTGGTTCTCGGACGACGAGATCGTCGGCCTGGTCATCGCAGGCTGACGGTTCCTCATTCCACCCATGGAAGGTGGCACTCGCATGAGCATCAACCCGCAGATGAGTCAGCAAGGACAGCAGGGCCAGCAGGGCCAGCAGGGCCAGCAGGGCCAGCAGCAAGGGCAGTTCCCGAGCACGTCGCCGTACCAGCAGCAGAACCAGCCGTTCGGCATGGGCGGCGGCATGGGCGGCGGCACGCTCGAGCAGTTGCAGCAGCTCGGCCAGCAGCAGCCGTTCCAGCAGTTGCTGCAGCAGCTCGCCCAAACGCAGTTCGGCCAGGGTCAGCAGCAGGAACAGCAGGCACAGCAGGCCGAGCAGCAGGTGCAACAGCAGTTGCAGCAACTCGCGCAGACCGTGGTCCAGCAGGTGATCCAGCAGGTCCAGGCGCAGTCCCTCGCCTCCGGCGCGGCCAATGGCTTCATCGACATCGTCCACCCGCTGCAGGGCCAGCCGCAGCAGATCTTCCTGCGCGTCAACGGCCAGTTCCGGGTCCTCAACAACCCGGCCCCGCAGATCCACCAGCAGATCCAGGAGGCCTTCGCCTTCGGCCACCAGGTGATCGGCGTATGGGACACCCAGTCGCCGAACGTCCTGCGGAGCGTGCGGATCCAGCGGATCTGACCCGCTCCTGAACAACCCACCCCGGAAAGACGGGAGGGGCGCTTCCCCCGCGGGGAGGAAGCGCCCCTCTCTGCTGTCTTTCAGCGACGGAACGCCACTGTGTCTTCCCGGTCTTCCGGCGCTACAACGCCACGCCCAGCAGCGCGTCCACGGCACGCGACACCACACCGGGCGCGCCTTCGTCCGTACCGCCCCGCTCGTTCTGGAGCGCCACCCACCGGTCTACGGCGGCCAGTGCGGCCGGCGCGTCGAGGTCGGCGGCAAGGGCCTCGCGGATCTCCTCGACGAGCGCGTCGGCGGGCCGGCCGTCGGGCCGGGAGACGGCGGCACGCCAGCGGCCGAGCCGGTCGAGGGCGTCCTGGAGGACCTGGTCGGTCCACTCCCAGTCGGCCCTGTAGTGGTGGGCGAGGAGCGCGAGCCGGATGGCCGCGGGGTCGACTCCGTCGCGCCTGAGCTGCGAGACGAAGACCAGGTTCCCCTTGGACTTGGACATCTTCTCGCCGTGCAGGGCGACCATGCCGGCGTGGACGTACGCCTTGGCCATGGGGAACTCGCCGGTCAGCACCTGGGCGTGCGAGGCGCCCATCTCGTGGTGCGGGAAGGCGAGGTCGGAGCCGCCGCCCTGGACGTCGAAGCCCATCCCGAGGTGGTCGAGGGCGATGGCGACGCACTCGATGTGCCAGCCGGGCCGGCCCCGCCCGAGCGAGCCGCCGTCCCAGCTGGGCTCGCCCGCACGCGCGGCCATCCACAGCATCGGGTCGAGCGGGTTCTTCTTGCCCGGCCGGTCGGGGTCGCCCCCGCGCTCGGCGGACAGCAGCCGCATGGCGGCGGCGTCGAGGTTGGACACCTTGCCGAAATTCGGATCGGCCTCGACGGAGAAGTAGATGTCCCCCTCGAGTTCGTACGCGGCACCCGCGTCCCGCAGCCGTTCGACGAGCGGCACGATGCCGGGTATCGCCTCGACCGCGCCGATGTACTGCTGCGGCGGCAGCATCCGCAGGGCGGTCATGTCCTCGCGGAAGAGGGCCGTCTCCTTCTCGGCGAGGGCGGCCCAGTCGATGCCGTCGCGCTCGGCCCGCTCCAGCAGCGGATCGTCGATGTCGGTGACGTTCTGGACGTAGTGAACCTGCCGCTTGGTGTCGAGCCACACGCGCTGCACAAGGTCGAACGCGTTGTAGGTCGCCGCGTGACCCAGGTGGGTCGCGTCGTACGGCGTGATGCCGCAGACGTAGATACGGGCGACGGGACCGGGGTCGAGGGATACCAAGCCGCCGGTCGCGGTGTCGTGGATCCTCAGGTCGCGGCCCTGACCAGGCAGGGCGGGGACCTCGGAAGCGGGCCAGGCATGCATGTCATGAGCCTAACCGGACGGATGTTCCGTATACGAACCGGACCGGGCCGGATGGCCGGTACGGCGTCCTTGCGCGATATCGCTCGGTGTGTTCTACGGCTGGTCGGTGTGTTCTACGGCCGGTCAGTGTGCTCTACGGCTAGACGGGCGGCCACGGGATGGCCGGCCACTCCCCGCTGGGCTCCGGGTGCTTCCTGGTGGCCAGCAGCGCGTCGACACGCGCGCGCGTGGCGTCGAGTTCGGCCGCGGTGACCAGCGCGGTCAGCCGGGCGGCCAGCGCCCCTTCCGGGCCGAGCGCCTCCTTGAGGCCCTTCAGTACGTCGACCGCCTCACCCGTCAGCGGCTCCCCGGCCCATCCCCACAGCAGGGTCCGCAACTTGTTCTCGGCATTGAAGGTGACACCGTGATCAATGCCATACAGCCGGTTCCCGGCGGCGGGCAGGAGGTGGCCGCCCTTGCGGTCCGCGTTGTTGATCACGGCGTCGAGCACGGCGAGCCGGCGCAGCCGCTCGTCGTCGGCGTGCACGAGCAGCGCGGTCCGCCCCTCCCCCACCTCGGCGAAGCTGATCGCCTTCCAACCCGGCTCCGGCTCCTGGCCGTCCACGAGCGCGAGCAGCTCGGCCCCGGGCGTCACCTCGATCCACAGCTGGCACATGCCCTCGCCGTAGGGCCCGTCCCGCAGCACGGTGGGCGGTACCAGCCCCCAGCCGGTCGCCTCGGAGACCTCGTACGCGGCGACCTCACGCTGCGCGAGGGTCCCGTCGGGGAAGTCCCACAGGGGCTGCTCGCCGGCGACCGGCTTGTAGATGCAGGCGGCCTCCCGCCCGTCGTGCGTGATCGTGCAGTACAGCGCCGCGTTGGACGCCTCGCGGATGCGGCCGCGCACGGTGAGTTCGCCCTCGGCGAGGAGTTCGGCAGATGTCGCCCCGGTCGTCACGCTCCGCGGCGGTATCCGTTCTGGCGCGGACATACGTGTCCTTCCGGGTCGAGCGGGAGGCTGCACAGCGGGCACGGCGGCCGCCCGGCGTTGACGACGTCCAGGGCACGCTTGGCGAAGGCTCTCGCCTGCGCGCCGGTGAGCCGGACCCGCAGCATCGGGGGGCCGTTCTCCTCGTCCTGGAGGAGGCGTTCCTCGGCCTCGGCGAGGTCCTCCTCGGAGTCGGCGTCGAGTTCCACGAGGGCCTGCGCCTCGACGATCATGCGCTGTTCCTCGCCGTCCCAGGCGAGGGCCATGGTGCCGACCCGGAACTCCTCCTCGACGGGGGTCTCCAGAGGGCGGGTGTCGGCGACTTCGGTGGGCGCCACCGCCGGGACGGCGGCGCTGCCGCCACTACGGCGTACGACCTCGTCCAGCAGCTCGTCCATCCGCTCGGCGAGCGCGGCGACCTGGGTCTTCTCCAGCGCCACGCTGGTCACCCGGGGGCCGGCAGTGGCCTGGAGGAAGAACGTACGGCGTCCGGGCAGTCCGACCGTACCGGCCACGAAGCGGTCCGGGGGGTCGTAGAGGAACACCTGACGGGACACGTCCTGTCTCCATTGAAATCGTGGGTGTGAACCGCTTCACCCTACTGCGCCCGACGATCACGGTGCGCCTGCACCACCCCCGACGGTGGCCTCGCCGGCCGGAGGCTCCTCGCTCGGCGCCAGGGAGGTGAAGTCGCCGGTGTCCCCGAGCCGGACCAGAAACGGCCTCAGGCGGGTGTAACGGATCGCGGTGATGGAACACGGTTCAACGGAAATCCGCTGGAAGAGGTCGAGATGAAGTCCGAGTGCGTCCGCCACGAGCGACTTGATGATGTCGCCGTGGGAGCACATCAGGTACACGGCGTCGGCGCCGTGGTCGCGCTCCACGCGCGCGTTCCACTCGCGCACCGCCTCGGCCGCGCGGGTCTGCATCGACCGCATCGACTCCCCGCCGGGGAACGCGGCCGCCGACGGGTGCGCCTGCACCACCTCCATCAGCGGCTCGCCCACGAGCTCGGCGAGCTTGCGGCCGGACCAGTCGCCGTAGTGGCACTCCCCGATCCGCTCGTCGGTGTGCGCGGTGAGGCCGGGCCGGGTGTCGAGCAGCGGCCGGATCGTCTCCTGGCAGCGCTGCAGCGGGCTGCTGACGACCTCGGAGATCGGCAGCTCGGCGAGCCGCCCGGGCAGCGCGGCGGCCTGCGCGGCCCCACGCTCGTCGAGAGCGACGCCGGGCGTCCAGCCGGCGAGCAGTCCCTCGGTGTTGGCGGTGGAACGTCCGTGCCGGACGAGGATCAACGTGGGCATGCGGCCCAGCGTATGCGTACGCTGCCCGCGGCCGGGACGCGCCGGTGCCTCCCGGAGACGAAGAAGCCGGCGTGCCGGGGCTCGCGGGCGGAAGGGGAGCACACTCCGTGATCGTCGACTGCGCCATCTACCGTGACGGACACCGGACGGAGGGCCCCGAGGATCTCTCCGACGCCCTCGCCGAGGCCCGGGCGGCGCACGGATTCGTCTGGATCGGGCTGCACGAGCCGTCCGAGAAGGAGTTCGACCACGTCACCCGGGAGTTCGGCCTGCACCCGCTGGCCGTCGAGGACGCCCTGAAGGCCCACCAGCGGCCCAAGCTGGAGGTCTACGACGACTCCCTGTTCCTGGTCCTCAAACCGGTCGTGTACGAGCCGAAGAGCGACGCCGTCTCCACCGGCGAGGTCATGCTCTTCCTCGGCGACTCGTTCGTGGTGACCGTCCGTCACGGTGAGGGCTCCCCGCTGGGCGCCGTACGGCACCGGATGGAGCAGGAGCCCGAGCTGCTCGCCAAGGGCCCCACCGCCGTGCTGTACGCGGTCGGCGACGCCGTCGTCGACCACTACCTGGACGTGGCGACCGAGCTGCAGACCGACCTGGAGGAGCTGGAGGCGGAGGTGTTCTCACCCGACGGCGGCGGCTCGCGTCACACCGCTTCCCGGATCTACACCTTCAAACGCCAGATCCTTGAGTTCCGCCGGGCGACCGGCCCGCTCGCACTGCCGCTGACCCGCCTCGCGGGCGTGGGGCAGTTCGGCGGGACGGTGCCCTTCGTGAACGACAAGGCGCAGCCCTTCTTCCGTGACGTCAACGACCACCTCACGCGCGTGAACGAGTCCGTGGAGGGCCTGGACCGGCTCGTCTCGGACGTCCTCTCCGCGCACCTGGCGCAGATGAGCGTCCGGCAGAACGACGACATGCGGAAGATCTCCGCGTGGGCGGCCATGGCCGCGATCCCCACGATGATCGCGGGGATCTACGGCATGAACTTCGAGCACATGCCGGAGTTGCACTGGGTGTGGGCGTATCCGGCGGTGATTGTGCTGATGGCCGGTCTGGAGGTGCTGCTGTACCGGCTGTTCAAGAGTCGGGGGTGGATGTAGTGGGGATAGTGGGGGTCGGAGACGATCTTGGGTGCACGCACACGTGGGCTTGGGTTCAGGCGAACTCGGGGGCCGAGGCCGCCGGGCGGCCCAGGGCGTCTCGGCGTTCCGGCATCCTCAAGGACACCATCCGGCGCCAGCCCATCAGGCGTTCGTATCCGTACACCGCGTGGATGCCCGCCGCGAGCACCGCCGACTTCGCCCTCGGCCAGCCCAGGATGCGGCCCATGTGCGCCATGACGGCGAGGCTGACGTCCCGGTAGATGCCGATCTCGACGAGCGCGCACTCGCGCAGCGTCCGCTGGATCAGCCGTCCGTGCCCGGCCGCCGCGAGGCGCAGCAGCTCCTCGTGGGTGTACGCGAGGTGGTTGTCCTCGTCGTTGGAGATCATCCGGACGGCCTTGCCGACCATCGGGTCGTCCGCGAAGTGCTTGCGCAGCATCACCATCTGGTCGGCGGCCCGCTGCTCGGTGACCCTGCTGTGCGAGAGGTAGGTGACGATGTCCTCCACCGTGAGCGGCCGGTCGCCCCTGAGCTTCTCGTGGGCGAGTCCGATGCCGTGCTTCTCCAGGAGCATCGTGTAGTCGGTCCCGGGCGGAACGGGCACGGGTTCGAGGCCGCGCTTCTTCATCAGGGCGTTGAAGATCCGCCCGTGCTTGTCCTCGTCGGCTCCGTGCCGGGTGATCTTGGGGGCCATCCGGCGCTCGCTCTCGGGGACGAGCGCGGCGATGCGGGCGTTCTCCCAGCCGCCCTGGGATTCCCCGCTGGCCGCGATGGAGCAGAACAGACGGAAGGACTCGTCGTCGTCGAGGATCTCCTGGAACAGACTCTTGGCCGAAAGCATCGTCAGCACCTCTCCGCAGGACTCTCCGCAGGGTTCCGCAAAGAACGAGTCAAATGCGGCGAGAGGGGTCCTGCAACAGCTGTGCCGGACAACTCCGCCAGAAGGAGGACCCGCGGGGTCGCTCCGGGGCGTAACCGCACGGGCCGGGGCGCGTTGTTCTGCGTGACGGCCGTGGCGGGGAAGACCCCCGAGCCCCCACCACGGCCGTGGAAACTTCGGTCTTTGCTTGTCTTGGGCGAACGCGAGTTGTGATGCGGGGCCGGGCTTGTGTGGCCCGGGCTCTATGCGAGCCCGGCGCGCTCCAGGGCCTCCGTGCCGGCGCGCAGCGAGGCGATCCGCTCGTCGAGCGTGAAGCCCGCGGGGGCGAGGGTGAGCGTGGTGACTCCGACCGCGGCGTACGCCTTCATCCGGTCCGCGATGCGGTCGACCGAGCCCAGCAGTGTCGTCTGGTCGATCAGGTCGTGCGGGATGGCGGCGGCCGCGCCCTGCTTGTCGCCGGACAGGTACTTGTCCTGGATCTCGGCGGCCTCCTGCTCGTAGCCCATGCGTCGGGCGAGCTGGTTGTAGAAGTTCTGCTTGCGGCTGCCCATGCCGCCGACGTACAGCGCGGTGTACGGGCGGAAGGTGTCGGCGAGCGTGGTCACGTCCTTGTCGTCGCCGACGGCGAGGGGCAGGGTCGGGCAGACGTCGAAACCGTCGAGGGTCTTGCCGGCCTTCTCACGCCCCGCGCGCAGGTACTTGATCGCCGTGTCCTCGAGGTGGTCGGCCGAGGGGAAGATCAGCAGCGCGCCGTCCGCGATCTCGCCGGTCTGTTCGAGGTTCTTCGGGCCGATGGCGGCGATGTACAGCGGGATGTGCTCGCGTTCCGGGTGCACGGTGAGCTTGATGGGCTTGCCGGGGCCGCCGGGGAGGGGCAGGGTCCAGTGCTCGCCCTCGAAGGAGAGGCGCTCGCGGGTCATCGCCTTGCGGATGATCTCGACGTACTCGCGGGTGCGGGAGAGCGGCTTGTCGAACTTGACGCCGTACCAGCCCTCGGAGACCTGGGGGCCGGAGACGCCGAGGCCGAGGCGGAAGCGGCCGCCCGAGAGCGAGTCGAGGGTGGCGGCGGTCATCGCGGTCATCGCCGGCTGGCGGGCCGGGATCTGGAAGATGGCCGAGCCCACGTCGATGCGCTCGGTCTGTGCGGCGACCCAGGTGAGTACGGTGGCCGCGTCCGAGCCGTAGGCCTCTGCGGCCCAGCAGACGGCGTATCCGAGCCGGTCGGCCTCCTGGGCGACGGCCAGATTGTCCGCGTCCATGCCGGCACCCCAGTAGCCGAGGTTGATCCCGAGCTGCATGCCGAATCCCCTTACCGATCAGTAACGTCCCTTGTTCGGAGACCTTAGCGTGCGGGTGCGTGGCGGTGCGCGGGGCGCCTTCGGTTTCGTTGGGGGTCGGGGACGTGTCGGGGGGTGTCCGTCCTCGGAACGGCGCGGAATCGGTCGCTTGTCGAGGTGTTGGTGTTGACGCGCCAACCCTGCGGGCGGACACCCCCCGACACGTCCCCTTGCCGCCCTACGCGGGTGCGTGCCGGAGCATCCACGCTTGCGACAAAACAACCATCCCTCGCCCGGACGGCGACGGCGGATCCCGCAACGTGGGTAGCGGCCATCCCTACCCCCAACCCACCTCTGCCCCCAGTCGGTGGGTGTGGCGCTGGGGGGAACTGGTTGTCCACAGGGCCCCACGCGGCAGGTTCTGGCCAGTAATCTCGGCGTTCATGGAGCAGAGGCATCTCGGCCGCACCGGCCTGCGTGTGTCCCGGATCGGGCTCGGCACTCTCACTTGGGGCCGGGACACCGACGAGCACGACGCCGCGGACCTCTTGAAGACGTTCTGGGAAGCGGGTGGGAGTCTCGTCGACACGGCGGACGTGTACGGCGACGGGGAGGCGGAGTATCTGCTCGGCCGTCTCATAGAAGGTCTCGTGCCGCGCCGGGACCTGGTCATCTCGACGAAGGCCGGCAGCGTGCCGGATCCCGACCGCCGGTTCGACGGCTCGCGCGGGCATCTGCTCTCCGCGCTGGACGCCTCGCTGGCCCGGCTCGGCACGGACTACGTCGACGTGTGGCACATCCACGCCTTCGATCCGGACACCCCGCTGGAGGAGACCCTTCAGGCACTGGACCTGGCGGTCAGCAGCGGGCGAGCCCGGTACGCCGGGGTCTCCAACTTCTGCGGCTGGCAGCTCGCCAAGGCCGCGACCTGGCAGATCGCGGCGCCGGGGACGCGGACCCGGCTGGCCAGTACGCAGCTGGAGTACTCGTTGCTCCAGCGGGGTGTCGAGCGTGAGGTGCTGCCGGCCGCGCTGGACCTGGGGATCGGGATGCTGCCCTCGTCGCCGCTCGGACGCGGGGTGCTCACCGGCAAGTACCGGCATTCGACGCCCGCCGACTCGCGGGGCGCCTCGGAGCATCTGGCGCCGTTCGTCGCGCCGTATCTCGACGACACGGCGGGCCGGATCGTGGACGCCGTGACGACGGCGGCGGACGGGCTCGCGGTGACGCCGCTGCAGGTGGCCCTCGCCTGGGTCCGCGACCGGCCGGGGGTGGCCGCGCCGATCGTCGGCGCGCGCAACGCGCAGCAGCTCGCGGCGGCATTGTCAGTGGAGGCCCTTAGTCTTCCTGACGAGATCTGCCGGGCGCTCGACGACGTGTCGGCGCCCGTGCACCGCTATCCCGATCACGACTGGAGCACGCTGTGAGCACGGAGCCGGAGCCCGCTGAGGACGCAGAGGACGCCGAGCCGGGGACACCGGGCGCCGCGGCGGAGGGCGCCGCCCCCGAGGGCACGACCGTCGGGGATACCGCGACCGGCGATGCCGAAGAAGCGAAGAAGTTGTCCGAGGCCGAGGCCGAGCTGGCCGCGCAGCGGCTGGAGCGGGAGCGGATCGAGAGGCGGAAGGCCGAGAAGCAAGGGCCCATCCCCGCCGGGACCAAGCTCAGCGGGAAGGCCGCCGACCTTCTCGCGGCCGTACGGGCGGTGGAGAGCGGCGAGAAGCCCGTGGCCGCCGTCTTCAGCGAGCCCCAACCCGCACGCCGCCCCGCGCCTGAGCCGAGGCCGCAGCCGGTGTCGGCCCGCCCGGTGGCCGCGGCTGCGGCCCCCGCGGCGGAGAACGTCGAGTCCGTGGGGCGGGTACTGGCCGAGGGCGGAGCGCCGGACGCGCTCGCACCGCAGGTCGCCGCCGCCCTCGGTGAGGGTGCCGACGAGCAATTGCGGGCGGATCCCTGGCAGTTGTTGCGGGTCCCGGGGGTGCGGCCCGAGCAGGCCGACGGGTTCGCGCGGGCGCTGCTCGGCGCGGAGTCCGCTCCGGACGACGAGCGGCGCGGCCGTGCGGTCACCGTCTGGCTGCTGGAGCAGGCCGCCCTCGCCGGGCACACCGCCCTGGAGATGCCGGCGCTCACCGCCGCGCTGGCCCAGCGGGGTGTGCCGGATGCCGACGCGGCCGTCCAGAGCGCTCTCGCCGAGGGCGACGCCCTGGTCTTCCAGGACGCCCTGGACGAGCCCGGGGTGCCGGCCCGGCGGGAGCGGGGTGACGGGGCGGAGGCGGACGAGGAGGACGAGGAGCGCCCGGTGCGTGTCCTCGTCGGTCTGGAGCGGTACGCCCTCGCCGAGGAGAGCCTCGCCGACGGCCTGGCCCGGCTGATCAACTCGGTGCCGAAGGAGGACGGTTCGGCCGCCGACTGGGAGCAGGCCGCCGCCTCTGCCGGGGGCTCCACGGCCGAGCTGATCCGGGCGGTCGCGGGCCACGGCCTGGTCCTGCATACGGGTGGGGAGGCAGCCCGGGCCGAACCGGCCCTGCTGGTGCGCGCGGCGCGCGGGCTGGGGTTGCGTGCCTGGGCTGCCGCGCACGGTCCGATCGGCCGTGCCCGCTTCGCGGCGCACGTCGCCCGTGACGACGTACCGGAAAGCGATGCGGCCGCTGTCGCCACCGTCGCCGGGCTGCTGTCCGGTGCCGAAGGGCCCGGCCGGGACGCCGACGGGGCGCTGGATCTCGACCTGCTCGTGGTGCTCGACGCGCCGCAGCTGGACGTCGAGACGGCGGCGCTGCTCACCGAGTCGTTGGCGGACGGCGCCCGGCTGGTGCTGGCCGGCGATCCGGCGGTGCTGTGGTCCGTGGGTCCCGGGCGGGTGTTCGCGGATCTGCTGGCCGCGCGGATCTGTCCGCAGGTCGCCTCCCGGCGCCCGGACCCGGGTCCGCTCGGCGAGCTGGTCTCCGGCATCGGCATCGGCGAGCTCAACCAGGTCGAGGCCCCCGGCAAGGAGGTCGTCATCGTCCCGGTGCGGGACGCGGGCGAGGCCGTGCACCGGACCGTACAGCTCGTCGCGGACTCGGTGCCCCGGGCGATCGGGGTTCCCGTCGAGGAGACGCAGGTGATCACGCCGGGGCATGGTGGTGCGGTCGGCACGCGTGCGTTGAACGTGGCCCTGAAGGAGCGGCTCAACCCGGGTCCCGGGCGGTTCGGCGGTTTCGATCCCGGCGACCGGATCGCCTACTCCCCCGCGCCGGGCCGTACGCTGCCGGGCCGCGTGGTCAAGGCCGACGTCGGCGGGCTGCACCTGTCGTGTGCCGGCGAGGCCGTCGTCGTACCGCAGGAGCGGGTGGAGCAGTCCGTGCGGCACGGGTGGGCGCTGACCGCGCACCAGGCGGTGGGCTCGCGGTGGCCCGCGGTGGTCGTGGTGCTGCCCGGCGATGCCGTGCAGGCGCTCAGCCGGCCCTGGGTCTACACGGCGTTCGGCCGGGCGCAGCGCCATCTGTCCGTGGTCCACGGTGTGGACCAGGCGCTCGCCCGTGCCGTGGCCGAGATCCCGGCGAAGCCGCGCACGACCCGACTGCCCGCCCTCCTCGCACCGCAGATTCCGACGGCCGACTGACAGGGCCAACCCGCGACACGAGGACGGGGGGGGGGGGGGGGGGGGGGGGGGGGGGGGGGGGGGGCCGCGCCCCGCCCCCCCCCCCCCCCCGCCCCCCCGCGCCCCCCCCGCGCGCG
>NZ_JBIAHG010000054.1:0-37703 GCF_042870385.1 Streptomyces sp. NPDC006602
CCGCCCCGACGCCTGAGAGACACCCCCCACCCGCGACCAGCGATCCTTCCCCAACCTCAACCACGAAACGGACAAGAGCTCACGTTCCGCACTCTGAGGACTTCGACCTCGCGGGAGGTCAAATTAGCGAGGATTGGCAGGGGTTGGGCGCCCGGCGCGGACCTGGCCTGTTGGGCGAGCCCTGCACGGCATCGGCCCCCGCCAGGCAGCAGTACTGCGCGACTACGGCATCCACAGCATCGGCCTGCTCGCCACCGCTGCGCCCGAGACGGTGCAGCGTCTGCTGGGTGGCCGCGCCGGCCGTCAGGCTGCCGACCGGGCCCGCGGCATCGACCCGCGCCCCGTCGTCCCCCGCACGCTGCCCGCCACCGCCACCGCGACCGTGCGCCGTGCCTTCGACCGGCACGTCCTGGACGGCGCCGAAACCCGCGCCGCCCTGCTCGATGTCGTGGTCCGCCTCGGGCTGTGCTGCGCCGCCGCAAGCAGGTGGCCCGTGCGCTGACGGCGACACTGAAGTTCGTCGGCGGCGCGTTCGTGGGAGAAGAACCCGCCGCCCCGCGGGGCCATCCGCGCGCGACGACGATCTGCGCGTCCTCGCCTGCCAGTTGACGGAAGTCGCAGGCCTGTCTTGTCGGCCGGATTGATGCTCCGCCAGCTTGGCGCTTTTCATTGGTCGGAGCCGATCGGTTGCCAAGACGAGCGGTATTGGGCACTATCCACGTCATGACTACACGAAAGGGCAGCCAGCCCTCCGGCTGTTGACCGGCTCGTGGTGGGTGCGCAACGGCGATGTCGCCGGCGAGAGTCCCACCCTTTTCGACCATGCACGGACCCTCCGTGGTCGCTACGGTCCCGGTCCGTGGCCCAGGTTTGGCGATCCGCTTCCAGATGTACGCCCGGACAGCACTCGCCTCGTCTTCGTCGGCGGCGGTGAAGACGCTCTGGTACGACGTACTCCAGACGGCGACGGTGTTGTTCCTCCCACCGGCGTCGAACTCGCCGAGCACCTCGAACACCTGCTGCTGGCATTGGCGCCCGCCCTCAGCGGCGACAAGCTCAGGGGCCTCCATGACCTCCTCGCTACCTGCTCACCGATCGAGGTCGCTGACGAGCTCAGCGCCGAGGTCCGCCGCCGCGGTCTGCCGTCCGACGGCCTGCGCCGACTGGGCCGGCAGTTGGCAGAACACGGTACCCACCGAGCCCCGGTCAAGATCGGCCTGGTGCTCCTGGGCCTGGGCGGGGACATCCGCGACCGAGAACTGCTGCTCCTGCTCGGCACCCTGGATGAGCTCACCCTCTACGCAGCCGTCGCACTCCACCGCTCCCAGCCCGACGGAGACCTGGCCGTCCATGCCCTCGCTCAGCAGGTCGCGGGCTGGGGACGCATCCAGGCGGTCCGAACGCTGCGCGACACCACCGATCCCAGTATCAGGGCGTGGCTGCTGCGCGAGGGCTTCCGCAACAGCATCATGGACGAGTACCTCGCGCACCTCGCCGCGACCACCGGCGACCTGCACAGGGCACTGAGCCACCCCCACGTCGACACTCCGCTCCTGAACGGCGGCGGGGGCATCCTGGCCGCAATGGCCGACGGCCAGGGAGGTCCCGCACCCGGCCTGGCCGACTACGCGCACGCCGTACCCGTGCTGCACCGCTATGCCGACTTGGTCCAGGCCCGGACGCCCACCATCGCCATGCTTCTCGACCTGATCAGTATCACCATGTTCTTCCGCCACCCACCCCAGGAACTGCCCTGGGCGCCCGCCGACATCGAGTACCTGACAGCACGTTACGAGGACCTGCTCCACGAACCCCGGTGGCGTGCGCTTGTCTTGGACCACCTCGCCGACCCCCGGCGCCCTGACTTTCACCTCGCTCTGAGACCCGCTGAAGTCCTGCACCTGAGCCCGACGGCCCAACTCTTGGCACGTCTGGAGACCGGACCGTCCCTACTCGACCCGACCTGGGCCCATGCGCTGCGCAACAGCGACGGCCAGCACGCCGCACACATCCTCGACCTGGCCGAACGACGCCTTGCCACTACCTCCCGATCCGAACGCGACCACGCTCTACTGCTGTTTGCGCATCTGCTGCGACGCCATCCTGAACACGGCTGGCCCCTGCTGCGGTCCGCACTCACCAGCAGCACGCCGGAAGCGCGCCGCACCGCGTTGACCACCCTCGCCGGATGGCCCGCCGACACCCTCACGCAGGAGGCCGCCGACCACCTGCGCACCCAGCCACCTCAGCCGGACAATCCCCAGGAGACGCGCCCGTGACCTTGGCCGGCTCGATGAAGCCGCCCTCGCCCTGGATCGGCTCGATCACGAGCGCCGCGAGGTTGTGCGCGCCGACCTGCTTGCTGATCTGGTCGATTGCCTGCGCCGCGGCCTCTTCAGCGCAGGTCTCGGGGCCGGTCAGCCAGCGGTAGGGGTAAGCCGGCGGGACCCGGTAGACCTCCGGCGCGAAGGGTCCGAAGCCCTCCTGGTACGGCATCTTCCGGCGGTGAGCGCCATCGTCAGATTCGTACGGCCGTGAAGCCGTGGTCGAAGACGACGACCTCCGTGCGGTTGGTGTACGCGCGGGCGATCTTCACCGCGTTCTCGACCACCTCGGCGCCGGAGTTGAACAGCGCAGACTTCTTGCGTGGTCATGCTCAGCTCGGCCAGGACCTCGGCGACCTCCACGTAGTGCGCTTCCCTGATGATCTGACGTGTGCAAGCACATCAGGAGGGGATCAGGTTGAGCGAGTGGCATGTGGTGTGGGTACCGGATCCGGGGCGGTGAGGCACGCCGCCGACAGAGGCTGTCCTTGGGATACGGGATCTGCCGGAGGCGGTGGCGCGCATGGGCCTGCTGCCGGGTGATCCGGTGTACATCAGACCGGACGGCACGGTGGACCGGGATTTCCTCGATTTCGTGCGGTCGGCGGTCTTCCGAAATCTGGAACGGGAAACGAAGCGGAATTACGGAACGGATTACCGTCCGCTCCTGAGTTTTCTCTCCTCCCGCGGACTGGCGTGGCGGGAAGCGACGCCGCAAATCCTGGCGGACTACCGGCACTGGCGGTGCAAGGCTCCGGAGCACGACTGCCGCCCCGGCTGCGGCAACACCGTCCGCACCGACACCCACGCTCGCCTCCTGCGCGAGCGAGCCGACGAGATCGACAAGCTGGCCGCCCACGCACCAGAGCCCATCGGCAAGCGCCTGCGAACCAACGCACCGACCAACTCCGAGCCACGGCCGACGCCCACGATGCTGCCGCCCACTCTGCCGAGGCCCGGACATGAACCAGCAGAATCAAGACGAACGGACCCGCATCCGCGAGGCCATAGACCGGCTCCTCACCGGTCAGGCCACCAACTCCAACGGCAGCCTCACCGTCGTCGCCCTTGCCGCCGAGGCAGGTGTCCACCGCATGGCAACCATGAAGCGGCACGCTGATCTGAAGAACGAGTTCTACGAACGTGTCCGAAACGAGACACATCAGATTTCGGAAACCGAGAAGAGGCTCCGGGAGACTGTTGTCAAGCTCAAGCAAACTATTGCCAACCAGAACGCTGAGATCAAAGAACTTCGCCAGCAGGTGACCAGGCTCGCTCTTGCCGGAGCAGTTCTCGGCGATCAGCTCGACAGAAAGGCAGAATCCGCTGTTCTTGGAGGGTCCGCGTTTCCGTGAGTAGTTCCAGGTGGCCATGAGCACCGTTTGAGCATTTCCGGGTGATCATGAGCACTGCTCACGGTCGGTGGTTGCCGACAGGCGTGTCCGACGGCTCTCCCCCCGCGCTGTCCCGCTGGGCCGCGATCAGGGCCAGCACCCCGAGCACGATCAGTCCGGGTGCACCGGAGACGGGATAGAGAATCTGCAGCGGCACACCGATGGCGAGCAGATACCAGCCCAGCTGTGCCGGGAGCCTGCCGGTGTCACGGGCGATTCGTTGGCTGAGTGTGCCCAGGGCGAGGAGGCCGAACCCCGCGAGGAAGAACCACATCTCGTACTCGCGCTGCGGCTTTCCGGGAACGGCGTTCCAGAATCCGTCGCGGGCCACATCGCCGTAGGTGCTTGAGGCGATCAGGGCGACCGCGAAGTGCACTGCGGTCAGTCCGATCACCAGTCGGGGAATCAGCCGGGTCATTGTCAGCTTCCTCGATTCTCACGGTCCTTGAGTCTCCTGATGGCGTGGCGCCGGTCTTGGCGGCGAGGGGCGCGAGTGGAGGCGGCGACGTATGCCGTCAGCCCCCCGAGCGCCAGACACAGCGGGGAGTACAGCGCCAGATCCCAGCGGGTGAAATCGGTCGGCCGGCTGGTCAGACCGGAGGACACCAGACCAGCCGCACCTCGCAGAAGCAACACACCTGCGACGCCCCACACGCCCTGGTGCACCAAACGACGTGGCCGCAACTGCGGGGCCAAGTCGGCCTGGGCCGCGATCGCATAGGACGCCGCCCCGAACGCCGCCGCTATTGCGGCCGTCAACTCCGGTGTAGGCAGGTCGGCTTCGGCGACCCCGACGACCGTACGGGCGAACTCGGCGCGGCTGGCCAGTGGCCAGGGAGAGAAGGTCCAGATCCCATGCAGTGCCCCGACCGCACCGAGGCCGACTGCGGCCGTCCCACCAGCGAGTTGCGTCAACGTCATACTGCTCCCCCAGCCACTCCGTACACCCCTGTATGGAGGGACCATACAGTACTGTACGGACATGGCAAGAAGGCACCTCACACCCCCGGACTGGTCGACCGCGGCCCTGCGCGCGATGGCACGCGGCGGAGTCGCCGCCGTATCGGTCAACGCACTCGCGGGCGAGCTGGGGACAACCCGGGGCAGCTTTTACTGGCACTTCAAGGATCGCGATGCACTACTGACGGCCGCGCTGGAAACGTGGGAGCAGGACAACACCGCAGCCTTGATCTCGGAGCTGGGCGACATCGCCGATCCCCGGCAGCGGCTGACGGCCCTGTTCACCACCGCTCTGGGACAGGAAAGCATCAACGGCCTGGAGCCCGCGATCGTCGCCCATGCCGATCACCCCGCTGTCGCCCCGGTCCTGCGCCGGGTCACCGAGCGACGGATCGCCTACCTCACAGACCTCTACACCGACCTGGGCCTGGCCCCCGCCCCGGCCCGGCGTCAGGCAGTCGCCACGTATGCCGCCTACCTCGGATGGCTCGAACTGCGCCGCTGCGCCTGCGACATCGTGCCCGAAGTTGCCCCCACCGGCACCATCGCCACCGCCGCGCTTGAGCACCTCATCACTGAGCTGGCTCGATCTGCCGTGGGCCGGGCGGAGCAGGAGTAAAGCGCGCCGCCGTCCGTGACAAGCCCCGCCCGCGAGCCCGGAGTCGGTCAGTTCTGACACGGCCCGAACTGGCTTCACTGACTGTGGCCCTGACGATGCCGCGATGGCACCGATTGCTCGGGTTCAGCCAACGCGACCTGTGCTCATTGAGCCTCTTTCATCCTGTGCTGGAGGGTGAAATGGGCTGGTCAGCGGGTGTGGTGACGAGGCAGGGCCCCTCGTCGTTGGCGTGGTGATTCCACTCAACACACCGGCGACCGAAGGGGCCCTGTTGGTTCCGTATCCTGCCATGCTCGACATCCCGTACGAGCTGGTTGAGCATGTTTCCTGGCTGTTGTACGAGCACCGCCGGGCCCGCAACACCCGCTGGCGTAAGCTCGGTTGCTTCAAGCAGGCGCTGCTCGCTCTTGTCCATCTGCGCAAGAATGAGACGTTCTCGCAGCTCGGGGCCGGATTCGGGATATCCCAGGCCACTGCCTGGCGGTACGTCGACGAGGCCCTGGACGTTCTGGCCTCCTGGGCGCCCGGCCTCCATGAAGCCCTCACCGGCCTCGGTGAGGGCGACCACGTCATCGTTGACGGCACCCTGATCCCCATCGACCGGATCCGCGCGGACGAGCCGTACTACTCGATGAAACACCGCCAGCATGGGATGAACGTGCAGGTCATCGCCCGGTCCGACGGCACACCGCTCTGGTTCTCCCGCGCGACACCCGGCCGCACCCACGACCTGACCGCGGCCCGGGCCCACGGCATCATCCAGGCCTGCCTCACCAGAGAGATCCTCGTTCTCGCGGACCGCGCTTACCAAGGCGCCGGCGCCACCGTCCGCACTCCGTACTACCACCACCGCGAACAGCCCGAGCACTACCAGCAGTTCAACCGTGATCACGCCCGGCTGAGAGCTCCGGGCGAACGCGCCTTCGCCCAACTCAAGACATGGCGCATCATGCGCAGAGCGCGCTGCTCGACGCGACGTATCAGCCGCACCGTCCAAGCGATCCACACCCTGCTGACCTGCAGCTATTCAGGATGAAAGGAGCTCATTGAGCCCGGATTTCGATGTTTCCGCAGCAAACAGTGCTCACGGATTTGCGGACCCCACCGCTCTCGCTGACAACGTGATCCCATTCCGGTCTTCGGACTCTTGAGAGGTCGTGGCGTTACATGGTCTGCCCCAGGTACAGCCGGGACGACGCATGTGTGCGGTTGAACTGGGCTTCAGATGGTGGCTGCGGCAGGTCCGCCACACCCAGCGAGTAGCTCTTCAATGGCAGAGCGGATGGACTCGTCCTGGACAAGACCCCGCCAACCGCCGCTGCTACGGAGACGCTCATCACGAGACAGTGCGTTGAGCAAGAGCGGGACAGCGGGCTGGCCTGCACGGCGGGTCTGGGCCAGGTAGCGCGTGGCGGGGAGCATGACCGGGAGATAAGAGCCCTTGGCCAGACCCTGCAGAGCAGCGGCAAATACCGGGGCGGCGGTATCGGTATCGCCCGTTATAGCCCAGAGTGCGTGCGCCGCTTCGATACGGGTCCAGGGGTCGTTGTCGGTGGTCAGCGGCCGGAGTTGCTTCGCGTAGCAGGCAGCATGCGGGCCGAGGTCGGCGAGCATGCGCAGGACGGGCCGCGGAATGCTCGCCTCGGTCGCGACTCCTCCGAGTGCTTCCACGGCTGGTCCGGGCTCGCCGCCGACCTTCCAGTAGGCCCAAGCTGCAAGTTCCGCGTGCGCTCCGCCGGTGCTCGATCGGGCCAGCAGCAGATCTTGCGCCCGGTTCGCCGCCACTCCAATCCCTGCAAGCGCCCGAGCTGCCGCGGCCCAGGTCCGGTCGTCCTCCATGAGGCCAAGTAGTTGCGGAACCGCTGACTGTGCAGCCGGGCCCCAGCCGGCGAGAACCTGACAGAGCCGGTTGAGCACATGGTCGTCCGCCGCGGCTTCGAGCTGTGCACTGATGACAGGCACGAGCGGCTCAGCATGGTCGAGAAGCTGGCCCAGGACCTCATGGAGTCCCGGGAGTACGGCGTAGTGCCAGCCACAGCGGTCACAGGGTAGCTAGCGGAGCCCGAAGCGAAGCCCGACCGCGTACCTGCCATTACCTCGATCAGGGCCGGTATGCAGCGTGGATCGTTCATCCGGGCCAGCGCCCACAGCGCGGCCTCTGCGACGGTCTCCCCTTTCCGGGTTGCACGAGATGCTGTGTCGCCGAGCAGGACGGCAGCCTCGTCGGCATGGGCCGCAGCGGCCGGACCGAGGCAGGCCAGTAGCTCAGCCGCTCGGAATCGGACCTCGGGAGAGGGATCGTCCAACCGTGCAGAGAGAGCGGGAAGGAGTGCAGGGCTCGCCGAGCGCCATTGCGCCAGCAGCCCGCCCGCCTGGGCCAAGGCGCCGATTCGCTGGTCGACATCGGGATGGTCCTTCAGAAGGCCGAGGGCGAAGGCAGTGGACGGCCCAGCGAATAGTGCCGCAGTCCAATGGTGAACGCCCTTGACGCCGGCTTCGACGGTACTGGTGTGGCGCCACAACTCGACGCCCGGGTCACGGACTGCTTCCAACAGCAGGTCAATCCGTTGTGCGGGAAGGTTCGGGTCGGCTGCGGCGAGCGTGTGCGCTGCCGCCAGACGGATCTGCGTTTGTGGGGCGTCAAGGAGTCCGTGAAGCAGCTCCAGGACCCTGGCGGCCTGTGGGCCGACGGGTTCGCGTTGGGCCGCCTGGCCGAGCGTGAGGACCAAGTCGAGGCAGGTCGCCGGATCGGTCTCCGCTTGCCAGCACTGCACAAGTGCTGGCAGTACGAGTTCACCGGGGCTGTCACAGCCACCAAGTACGTGGGCTGCGTCCCGCCGGATCTCCGGGGCGGGATCGGTAAGCAGGTCGAGCACGTCCGGCAGAATCTGCTCCCATGCCCGCTGCCAGCCGGGATCCAGAAACCTCTCGGTGACCTGCCCGGCCTCGGCGGCCAGCCTCGACACCAATTCGAGCATCACGCGACGACACGAGAGCAATGCGTCCGGGCTCGCTGCCAGTCGTACCAGAAAGGGCAGCGCGGCCGGGGCCGCTGAACAGATCCAGCCGCCCTGGTGGAAAAGGTGATTGAGGAGCTCGAAGGCCGCGTCATCGACGTCCTCCTGGTCCGGTCCTGCGCACCGGCGCAATAGGGCAGGCACGTCCTCGGCAGATCCCTAGTTGTGTTTCAGAGCCGCCCAGTCAACTGCGTCCAATCCCTCCCACATGCTCGCGACCTTACCGCTGGGTGCGCAGACGACGAGAACTTGGGTCGATGGGCAGCCCTACGAGACCACGTCGCTTCAGTGGCCCGGCCTCCCATGTCTGAACAGAAGAACTTGACAGGGAACTCCTCGTACGGCGTCACCGTGAAACGGGTGTGGATGAAGTCCGCCGGTTGCGCGGACGCGCGGCGTACTACCGCCGCCGCGCTGTTGCCGACCGCGGTCGTGGCGATGCCGGACCCGTAGTCGATCAGCGAGTTGCCGTCCACGTCCTCCAGGACGCCGCCACCGGCGCGCGTGACGAACGTCGGCAGCGTCACGCCGACGCCGTTGGCGACCGCCGCCGACTTGCGGGTCAGCAGCTGCTGCGACTTCGGACCGGGAACGGACATGACGAGTCGGCGCTCTGGGCAAGTTCGCTCATGACGGGCGTACTCCTTCTCCGTGCAGTTTTCGTGCCGTTAATTTCCCGCAGATTTGTACTCCAGCCGTAGATCGTGATCTTGCGGATCAGCGAGCGGATCGACTGTTGGTGAGGGGATCAGGTGGTCGATGACCCGCCCGGGAGAGTCAGATCGTCTGCTCGCATGGCCCACGCTGGCTCTGTGTTCGAGCCGGGACCGTCGAGGATCCGCACGTCGAACGGGCTCATGTCGTTCTCCGCGTCCTGCGCGGTGAAGCCAGCGGCCGTCAGGATCGCAATCGTTGCCCGGGCCATCGCGGCCAAGACTGTGCCCTGGTGTTGCAGCGCTGGGTCATTCAGATGGCGGTGCCGTAGCGCGTCCAATGCCTTCCGGCGCAGCTGAGGGCTAGCGTTCCAGCTCACGAACACGGCACCGTTGTCGGCCTCCGATGCGACGGTCACCTCGGCCCCCACCATCAATTCGGGTGCCAGGTCGGGCGCCACCACCGGTAGGCCGGCTGCTGTCAGCTCGTTACGGACCCGGCGGGCCAGTCGTTCCAAAGCCGCTCTGGCATCTTCATGTGCTCTCTCTGCCATGTCCGCAAGCTATCCGATGCATTCTGGTGGAAGGGTTGCCTGGCGCCGGTAGTGACTGTGACGTGCGCGGGAGTGGTGGCGGCGGTGCCAGGCGGACCAGTGGAGCCGGTGGGCCGGACCGTGATCGGGTCGGACAGCGATAGCCACGAAGTTCGTCCGCCGGTTCGTCGTCGGTGGAGCGGGCCAGTTCATCATGGGCAGCTCTGACAGGCCGAGCCAGGGGGGCGATGCTGTCGTTTGCGTCGGACCTGCACGTGTCGGTGATCACGTTCACGCTGCCGTCGTCGCAGGTCTCGGTGGTGTGACGGGCTCCTTGCGCCACAAGCCTGCCAGGTGGCATCGTTCGCGTGATTGAACAGATGTACGGCCACCAGGAACCGCAGGCGGGGGATGGACGAGCAAGCGTTCGACGCCTTTTATGCCGGGAGCGTGGGGCGGCTCATCGGCCAGCTGTACGCCATGACCGGCGACCGTACTGAGGCGCAGGACGTGGTCCAAGAAGCCTTCGTCCGGGCCTGGGAGCACCGGGCCCGGCTGGACAAGGACGGTGCGCCCGAGGCATGGGTGCGTACCGTGGCCTGGCGGCTGGCGGTCAGCCGGTGGCGACGCGTGCGAACCTCGCTCTCCTTCGCGCGGCGCCAGGGCCCGCCCCCGAACGTACCGCCGCCGGACACCCACCACGTGCTGCTGGTGCAGGCGCTGCGGCAGATCCCGGCGGCGCAGCGACGGGCCATCGTGCTCCACCACCTGTGCGATCTGGAGGTGAGGCAGGTGGCTGCCGAGACCAACTGCCCCGTCGGTACGGTCAAGGCACAGCTGAGCCGGGGTCGGGCCGCGTTGGCAAAAATTCTGGCCGACACTGAGCTGGATCCGCGGGCGGGCCGAGTTTCGGAGGTGGAGCATGGTTGACGAGACCAGCCTGGATGATCGCCTTGCCGGTCTTGCCGCCGAGGGCGGGCGGTTCGCCGTGCCGATGGCCGCGGAGCAGATCCGGGTGCGTGGTGACCGGCGTCGGCGCCGTAAGCGGGCAGCGCAGGTGTCGGGCGGTGTGCTGCTGGCCGCTGCCGTCGCCGTGGGAGGTCTGTCGCTGGTCCTGCCCGGTTCTGGACCGGCGCCGACCGCCGCGAAGCCGACGCCGTCGCGGAGCGCTCCCCAGTTCGTGCCCCCGACGCCGGCCCCGGGTGAGGAGTACGCCAGCGAGATCGGCTATGTGTACAACGCGATGGTGCTGGCGGACGGGGTCCAGGTCACCGTGAAGCAGCTTCGTACCGAGCGGGGAACGACCGTACCCACCGGAGTGGTGCACAAGGTGACCCTGTCGCCGCAGACCCCGGTCGAGGTGGAGCAGGTGGCCGGTGGGAAGCCGGGGGACATGCGGTTGGGGGAGCTGGTGGACCGGCTGAGTGGCGGGCCGCGGTGGGTGTTCGCCGTCGACTACGACGGCGAGGGCCGGATCCAATCGCTGCGGGAGCGTTCTGGCTGACCGTCGAGTGAGCTTCGGCAGAGGCCCCGAAGAAAGCTGACCGGGGATGCAACCCGGGGGAGGGTGTGCGGCGTAGAGACCGCGTAACCCAACCACACCGGTTTCAGGAGAACGTTGACCATGTCTGACTCACGCCGCCGGGCCACCACGCGCCTGCTCACCGTTGTCGCCTTCGGCGCCCTTGTCCTGACCGGATGCGGCGAGAACGAAAAGCCCACGGATCCCACCGCGGTCGCGGCGGCGGACACCGCACAGGCCGGCAGTGACCAGACGGCCGCCCCGTCGGATGACGGCGAGGGTTCGCAGGACGCGCAGGCGTCAACCAGTAAGACCCCGTGGGCGGGAACCAAGCAGTTCGTGACGATCGACAAGGCCTGGACGGAGGGCGGACTGACCTATCTGTCGGTGCGGCCCGCCCAGAAGAAGGTCAACACCCAGTTCGACACCTGGGAGATCATCCCCGGCACGGGGGCCTTCACCACGGTGGCCTTGGCGAAGGACGCCCGGGTTCTGCTGACGGTCCCGGTCCGGGGCGACGACGCGTCCGGTGTCAGCCGGGGCGAGCCTCTGCCGTCCTCCCAGGCGGAGTTCGTCACCCTGGTGACGCAACTGGACTCCGGGGTTGCTGCCGGCGTCGGGTACGACCTGAGCTTCGACGGAGAGGATCAGGTAGCCAAGCTGCAGTCCGTATACAGGCCGTGAGTCGCGCGCCTGGGCCTCATGGGGACCGCGGAGGAGGTGGAGCATGGTTGACGAGACCGGCTTGGGGGATCACCTCGCCGATCTTGCCGCCTCGGGTCAGCGGTTCGCCGTGCCGCTGGCAGCGGAGCGGATCAGGGCACACGGCGATCAGCGGCGGCGGCGCAAGCAGGCGGTTCTGACATCGGGTGGCGTGGTGCTGACCACGGCTCTGGCCGTGGGCGTCCTGTCTCTGGTCGGGCTCGGTCCAAAGCCGGCACCGGCCGCCTTGAGGCCGACAGCGCCGAGCACTTCACGGTTCGTGCCACCGACGCCGGCCCCTGGCGAGGAGTACGCTAGCGAGTTCGGCTACGTGTACGACGTGGTGCTGCTGGAGGGGGATACGGTCCGGTTCACCGTGAAGCAGCTTCGTACCGGAGTGGTGCACAAGGTGACCGTGCCGAGGCAGACCCCGGTGGAGGTGAAGCATGTGGCCGACGGGAAGCCAGGGGACATGCGACTGGGGGAACTGCTGGGCCGGTTGGGCACCGGACCGCGGTGGGTGTTCGCCGTCGACTACGACGGCGAGGGCCGAATTCAATCGCTGAGGGAGGCCTTCTGGCTGACCGTCAGGTGAGGTAATCAACGGCAGTTCCTGAGTTCCTTCGGGAACGGATGACGAGATCCCGGTCGATCTTCTCGATCGGCCGGGATCTTTGCGTGGAGACGCGGCGACAACACAGTTCGGTGCGCTCGAGAAACTCCCAAAAAAGAAATCTGACCGGGATGCAACCCGGCGGGCGGTGTGGGACGTAGAGACCATGTAACCCAACCACACCGGCTCCAGGAGCAGTTGACGATGAACACCTCACGCCGCCGGACCACCAAGCGCTGGCTCACCGTTGTCGCACTCGGCGCCATTGCCCTGACCGGGTGCAGCCATAAGCCCGCGGATCGAATGGAATCCGCCGCGGCCGCAAAGTCGGCGTCATCTTCCGCGTCGGCCGACAAGACGGACGCCCGGCCTAATGGCGGCAAAGAGTCCGCGGACCCTTCCGAGGCCACGAAAAAGACGTCGCCTTCCGCGCCCACCGGGAATTCGGGCACCCGGTCGGACGGCGGTCAGAAGTCCGCGGAGCCCACCGCGGCCGTAAAGACACAGTCGCCTTCCACACAGACGGGCACCCGGTCCGACAGCAACGAGGCGGCAAAGGACACGTCGGCCTCGACCAGCCAGGCCCCCTTCGCTGATACCCAGCAGTTCGTGACAATCAACAAGGCCTGGACCGCCGAGGACGGACTGACCTATCTGTCGGTGCGGCCCGCCCAGAAGAAGATCAACACCCAGTTCGACACCTGGGAGATCACCCCGGGCACGGACCTGTTCACCACGGTGCCCATGGCCAAGGACGCCCAGGCTCTGCTGACCTGCCCGGTTCGCGACGAGGTTGCCGGGGCCAGCCGCGCCGAGCTGCTGCCGTACCCCCCGGCCCATTTCGTCACCCTGCTGAACCAGCTGGACTCCGGCCTCTACGACGGTGTCGGGTACGACCTGGTCTTCGACGAAGTGGGTCAGGTGACCAGCCTGAAGTCGCTGTACAAGCCCTGACGGGACCACCGTCGTCCATCCGGTCGCGGCTCAACGGGTGCCCGGGATGCCCATTCCTGCGTCGTCCACGGGCCAATGCCGCAGCTCAGCTTGTTCATTAAGACGTCGTTTCCTTTGGCGGTTCTCGGGTCGAGCTGTGCAGGGATACTGCTGTGGTGCTGTTGACGTGGATTGCTGAGGTGGCGGACGAGCCTCTGGTGCTGGAGCCGGCTGACCGGCGGGTGGAGTGGGAGACCAACACCTGCTCGCTGGGTGCGGCTGACGAGGACAGGAGTTCATCGTCCGTCGCCGCGGTGGTGGCTGCCTTCGAGCGGACACTGTCACCGGGGCGACGAGCGCAGGTAGGCGAGGGCCGCGAGAACCCTGCGGTGCGAGTCGGTCCGGTCTTGGAGGCCGAGCTTGTCGAAGGTGTGAGTGATGTGCGCCTCGACCGTGCGCTCCGTGATCACAAGGCGGGCCGCGATCGCGAGGTTGGACAGCCCTTCGGCGACCAGCGCGAGCACTTCGCGCTCCCGGGGAGTGAGCCCGGCGAGCGGGTCGGCGGTTCGGCGCCGGTTCATCAGCCGCGCGACGATGGTCGGGTCGACGACGGTCTCGCCGTCCTGGATACGGCGCAGCGCGTCGATGAGCACGACCACGTCGAAGACGCGGTCCTTGAGCAGATAGCCGACCCGCTCGGGTCGTTCCGCGATCAGCCGCAACGCGTAGCTCGGCTCGACGTACTGGGACAGCACCAGGACGCCGGTCTCGGGGTGTTCCTCGACGATGCGCTGTGCGGCGACGAGGCCCTCGTCGGTGTGCGTCGGTGGCATCCGGATGTCGACGATCACGCTGTCGGGGCTGGTCAGCCGGACGCACTCGAGGAGCCCCGCCGAATCCTCGCTCTGGCCGACGACCTCGACTCCGGCCTCGCCGAGGAGCCGCACGATGCCCTCCCGGGTGAGCATCGAGTCGTCGGCCACCACGACCCGCAAGGGTTCTCCGGCTACACGCATGGGTTCTCCTCGGAGAGGTCGTAGGGGATTCGGGCCCGCAGCCGGCCCGCCTGCGAGGTGAGTGCTCCGCCCAGGGCGCCCACCCGATCGGTGAGATGAACGTACGGCCCCTGCACGGCGCCGTCGACGGCGACGGTCAGGACTTGCCCGCCGCATTCCAGGGCAATGGTCAGCGACGGTGCCGGGTCCGTCCGCGCCGCGGTCTCGACGACCGTGGAGACGACGAGGTAAGCGACTCTCTCCACGGCTCGCGGCAGCCGCACGTCGGGGGCGGCTACCATGTCCAGCGGCACCGGCGACGCGTCAGCCAGCGTCCACAGCGCCGGAGTGAGCCCGGCCTCGTCGAGGACCGCCGGGAAGATCCCGTGGGCGAGCTCGCGCAGCTCGTCCAGGGCGGTCCGAGTCTCTTCCGCGAGGTCCCGGAACACCCTTGCCCGGCGCGGCGCACCCCGTGCTTCCGCGGTCGACGCGGCCATGCGCAGCTCGAACAGCAGGGCCAGCAGCCTCTGTTGCGCGCCGTCGTGCAGGTCGCGTTCGATCCTGCGCCGCTCGGCGTCGGCCGCCTCGACGATACGCACACGAGACAGACGCAGTTCGTCGACCTGGGCCA
The DNA here is from genome assembly GCF_042870385.1 of Streptomyces sp. NPDC006602. Classification (NCBI taxonomy): domain Bacteria; kingdom Bacillati; phylum Actinomycetota; class Actinomycetes; order Kitasatosporales; family Streptomycetaceae; genus Streptomyces; species Streptomyces sp. NPDC006602. The sequence goes on from NZ_JBIAHG010000054.1 coordinate 14,897, forward strand.
GCATCTCGGCCCGTAGCCGCTCGTTGTCGATCGCGAGCCGGGCCGCCGAACCGATCTGCCGAGCGATGTCGTGGTCGCTGTGCGGTTTACGACGGTGCACCACGGCCGCGACACGCTCACCCCGCCGCCGTATCTCCGTCACGGCGTGCTCCTGGTCGGAGCGCGGCTCGATCGCCCGGCCGGACATGTCCACGTACTGGCCGCGGCCAGGCAGCCAGTAGACGACACGCAGTCCGGGGTCACCCAGCGCCGCGGTGAGTACGGACTGCAGGGATCCGAGGGGCGGGGCGTCCCCGAGCTGCTCGGCGAGTCGCCCGACCGCCGCCTGCTGCCGGCGGCGGCGCAGAACCTCCGCGCCGAGTCCCGCCGTGAGCAGACCGTATGCCGTTCCACGGACACAGAAGAGCGTCAAGTACCCGGGATCCTCCGGCTGTTCCGCCGGCTGGAGGAGCAAGGCCAGGGAGTATGCCGCCTCGGCGGCGGCCGCGAGCGCCAAGGGGGCCGCGACGGCCCACCGCCGTATCCGCGCACCGGCGGTCACGAACGCGGCCACAGCCAGCACCGCGGACACCCAGGATGCCGACTCGCTGAGCGGGCGCCCGAGTTCGGGCAGGACACGTACTGCGAACACATTGTCGGTGCAGTTGCTCCAACAGTACGGGTCGTAGTACGGATGCTGGGTGACGGCCCGCAGCGCACCGCAGACGGCTGTCACCGCATACCCGGCACCCACCAGCGCGCGGAGCACGGGCGAAGCGAGCCGCCCGGTCGGCAGCGCCAGCACGAGATGGAGCAGCAGCGCGGGCGCGAACGGTACGACGGGCATCGCCGTGCTCCGCACCCAGGCCGGCCCGGTCTGCCAGCCCACCCACACGGGCGCCAGCCACACCGTGCCCAGCAGCGCGGCGAGCGGACCCGCCGAACCGACGGGCCGCTGCAGCCAGGTCGCCACTCCCGCGAAGAGCAGCCCCAGACCGGCTGCGAGGAACACGACGGACGTGAGGGACGAGACGGCCGCATACGTCGTGGCCCAGCCGTAGGCGCGCGACAGCACGATCGTCGACGCCGCCCCGAGGACCAGGGCCACCCAGGGCAGCACGAAGCCGATCGATCGACCAGGTGAGCCAGCCGTGTCCAACACCTGAGGATTGTGGCACCTGTCCGGCTTCGGGAGACTGCGGGTAGCCGCAATACCGCCCGCCCACAGATGCGCACCTGCCGCAATGTCCCGGCAGCGGTCCATCCGTAGCGTCAAGAGCCTCGAACGCGCCAACCGACCTGCCGAGGAGAAGCGATGCGACGACGAACCGCACACAGGAGTGTCGTGCTGACGGCCGTGGTGGCGCTGCTCGCCTCCGCGTGCGTCGGCACGCAGGGCACCAAGGCGGGGGGTGATCCGCAGCCGGTGACGCTGCGCATGGCGGACCCCTACGCCGACCTCACCTACGAACCCCCCGTCGGGGACTTCGTGAAACGGGTGGGCAACAACTCCGACGGCCGGATCCGCGTCGATGTCGTCCACAAATGGGGCAATCTCAAGCCCGACGCCGAACGGCAGGTGGTGGAGGCCGTCGCGAGCGGCAAGGCCGATCTCGCCTGGGTCGGCACCAGGGCGCTCGACACCCTGGGCGTCCACAGCTTCCAAGCTCTCAACGCACCGCTGATGATCGACAGTTACGCCCTGCAGAAGCAGGTCATCGCCAGTGATGTGCCACGGCGCATGCTCAAGGGGCTCGACAAGCTGGACGTGACCGGGCTCGCGGTGCTCGCCGGCGGCTTGCGCAAGCCGGTCACCGTGAAGCACCCGCTGCTCGGGCCGGACGACTGGCGGGGCCTGAGGATCCAGACGTTCCCCTCGCGGGTGCAGGCCGACGCCATCCAGGCCCTGGGCGCCGAGCCGGTCCAGGTCGGCCCCGAGGGCCGAACCGCGGGACTGAAGTCCGGGAAGATCGACGGCGTCGAGATCAACTTGAGCACCTACGCGCACAACGTCATGGAGCCCCTCGCCTCCCACATCACGCTGAACGTCACCCTGTGGCCCGAGACGGTGGTGCTGCTGGTCAACCCCGCTCGGCTCGCGAAGCTGGGGGACCGCGGGGAGGACTGGATCCGGGCGGCGGCCGAACAGGCGGCGGCCCACTCCGCCGACCTCGTCGGACCGGACGACAAGTGGGTGGCCCAACGTTGCGGCAACGGCGCGCAGTTCGCCCGCGCCTCCGCGACCGAGGTGCGCGCGCTGCGCGACGCGGTCGAGCCGGTCTACCAGCGCCTCGACAAGGACCCGCAGACCAAGGCGTTGCTGGCCGACATTCGCCGCCTCAAGAGGTCGACGTCCGCCGAACCCGTCCCGGCCGTGCCCTCCTCGTGCCCGGAGAAGAGCGCAACGCCGGCGCCGGACGACCAGGGTGCGACACCGGCACGGGACCTGGACGGAACGTACCGCTGGACCCTGACGAAGGACGACGCGCGCAAGTACGGCACCGGCGACGAGGACCTCAGTCACTACCCGAGCACCATGACGATGACGCTACGGGGCGGCGATTGGTCCATGAAGTCGTCGTCGTCACCGGAGACGGACAGCGGCACCTACACGGTCAAGGGCGATCGCGTCGTATTCGACTGGCCCTCGACATCCTCGCAGCTCACGTTCACCTGTTCCGCCGACGCCCACGGCAGTCTGCGCCTGAGTCCGGTGGAACCCATGGATGCGGGCGACCGCTTCGTCTGGAGCACGCGCCCGTGGACGAAGGTCGGCTGAGGAGCCGAGGAGGAGTCACGAGAGGCACCACGCGATCTTGCGCCGCCGCCTGGTCAGCGGCGGCGCCTGCCGCAATCGCCGCGCTTCCCACGGGATGCGGCAACGGCGCAGTCCTATCGCGGCACCACGATCCTGTCCTGAACCTTCGGCGGCAAGACAAAGGCACCGACGCTCCGCACGCTCGCCGTCGAGCCGGGCGGCCGTTGGCCCAAGGACCCCGGCTCATCCAGGAGCACCGCTGGAGCAGGTCCAGCCGGCCGCGAGCGGAATCAGGGCCAGAAGCCGCGTCCCGGCACCGGGCGGGGAGACCATCGTCAGCTCCCCGCCCAGCGCCGCAATTCGGTCGGCCACGCCCACGAGTCCGGTGCCGCGGGCCGGATCCGCGCCGCCCGTGCCATCGTCCTCGATCTCCAGCATGACCCCGTCCGCGTCGCGGCGGACGGTGATGGACACGGTCCGGGCCAGGGAATGCTTGGCCGCGTTCGTCACGGCCTCTGCGCAGACGTAGTAGACGGCGGCCTCGACCTCGGCGGGAAACCGCTCCGCCGACACCGACAGCTGTACAGGCACGGTGGAGACCCCGCGCAGCGAGCTGAGCGCCGCACCGATGCCGTCGGCCAGCTCCCGCGGATGCAGCCCGCGCGCCGTTGCCAGCAACTCCTCCAGGGACTGGACCAGATGGGCCATGGCTCTGGTCCGGTGCTCCTCGTCTCCCACCCGGTGCTCCTCGCCGTCCGGGTGCTCCTCGTCATCCGGTGCGAGACCCTCCAGCGTCTCCTGGACGTCTCGCAGCCGGCGCTCCGCGCCGTGCCGCAGCCGTTCCTCCAGACGGGCCCGCTCCCCGTTCGCCGCCACCACGAGCCTCCGCCGCGACGCGGTCAACTCGTACAGCCGGGCGCGCACTTCGGCCTGCAGCGCGGCATTGGAGGCGGTGAGCCGGTGCGCGGCCGCCACTGCCGCCACGAGCTGCGACTCCTCCCGCACGGCGATATCGTGCACGACGACCGCGAAGGGGCGCCCCTCTCGCTCGATCCACGTCGCACATCGTGCCGCGCCCGGAGGCGGGAGCACGACACTCCGGCCCTCACCGTCCACGTACACCCCGGTCGCCGGCACCCAGTACCCCACCACGAGGTGTGGATCCCCGAGCAGCCGTGCCAGACCTGCGGGCAGCGCGCCCCGCCGGCTCTCGCCCAGCTCGACAACGAGATCCGTGACGGGCGTGGACGCGGGGCGGCGCAGCCCCGCCAGCAGCAGGAGCGCGATCCCGCACAGTACGGCCTCGAACACCAGCAGCACCGGACGGATCGCCTCCTGCCGCGGTACGGCAATGCGGGCCACCGATCCGCCTGCAAGCACCAGCCCGAGCAGCGCGCCTGCCCGCAGGGCGACGGTCCGCCCGTGCCGCTCTCGGCCGACCGCCGCCGCGCGCAGTCGGACGAGGACACCGACGAGGACGAGGGCGAGCAGGGCGCCGGACACGTCGTTCTGCCAGGGGAATGGCAGCAGCACGGCCGCGTAACCGGCGGCGACTGCCACTGCCACGAGGCGGGAGGCGGGCCTCCGGCCCGGATAGGCGACCAGCAGATGGACCAGCACGCCGCGGTGCCAGTACACGGCGAAGGGCAGACAGCCGCCCAGGAACCAGGTGAATGCGACGGCCACGAACAGAACACCGAGCCTTTTCCCGTACCGCTCCGCCCGCACACCGCACACGGTCCACACGAGCCCGACCAGCAGGTCCGGGACCCAGTCGGCCGGATCCTGCCAGCCGTACGCCACCCACTCCGAACCAAGTCCGAACAGGAGCCCGGCGATGAGCACCCCGACCACCCCGGCGCGCATGACGTCTACCCGAGCAGCCGGCGCAGCGCGGCGCCGCTCAGTTCGCTCTTCGGCAGGAAGCCGCGGACCGGGGCCTGTCGCAGCCGGGGCCCGTATACGGCGGCGTCCCGACTCGACATCAAGACGACGAAGGGCGGCTCGTCCAGCTCTGCCAGCCGTACGGCCACGGCGATGCCGTCCACGTCGGGCAGTCGGACGTCCAGGAGCACAAGCACGGGCTTGAGCCGCTCCGCGCAGGCCACGGCCTGGGCGCCGCTCGCCGCTTCGCCCACGACCTCGAAGTCATCGGCCTCCAACAGCGCGCGCATCGCGGCACGGAATCCCGCGTGATCGTCGACAACCAGCACGGTGTGGGTCATCGGCCGATGCTCGCACGGGGGGTGCGGTTCCGCATCGGGGCTGGCCCCAATGGGCCGCCCCCGTTCGCAAGCCGGCGCGAACACTGTTCAGCGCGTGCTTTTTCTGGGTGTCGGAGCGTCAACTTTCCCTCAGCGGACTGAATCCGCTGCTCGCGAGCTTGGCGCCGGGTTGGTCTGCGTCGGCTAATGCCCTTCTGACCTGCATCGACGTACGTGGACATGTAGCCGGTGAGTCGTGTTCTGTCGGCTCTGCTGCGACAGGGCCCTGTAGTGAGGCCATCCTGAGGCCGGAGGTACTGGGGGAATGGCCGGGAGGCGTTCTCCGACGAGTTGTCTGCGTCATGCCCCACACCGCGGCTCGACACCGCTGCGGCACGGTGTCGGTCGGGGCAGGCGCGCCGAGCCGGTTGATGTCGCGGGCGGTGCTGAGCCAGGCCTTTTTTGGTGCGCTCCAGTGCCCTGTCGCTGGCCCCGGCCTGTCGTCCAGCGGTCTCCGACGCCCTACGTGCGCTGGCGCCGACCTTGATCGCTGAATACCTACGGCACGAGCCGCCCGCCACGGGGGACATCCGGCGGGCGGCTCCGTCACTCCTGGGCACCCACACGACGGGGCCACCGCCCCGCCACTCGATCAACGGCGACGTCGACGCGTCGACTTCCTCGAGGCCCGCTCGCCTCAAAAACTCCTCCACGTCGTGGAAACTGTGCGCGAGGCCCTTGATCTGGGCGTCCGCGGTCGTCCTCCGTGCGCCACTCGGCGGCGGGTGATGCACAACCACGGGCGGCTGCCCATACGCGACCCCAGGATCATCCGGACCGTCCCGACATGCATCCCAGGCAGTGCGGCGCTGGCTGCTCTGGCCCTGCGGCAGGCCCGGGAGGAGCATGGGAGATGAGCGACTACTGGAGGCCCACCATGAAGACCAGAGCCTCGGACTACGACCGCTGGTTGTACTCGCACACGCCCTCCCAGGCCGAGGGCGAGCGCGATGAACCGACCGAACGTGCGGCAGTGGAGCAGCACCCGGACGTCCCCAGGACCGAGCCATCCCAGGCGGAGGGCGAGCGGGTGGACGACTTCCGGACCACATGACCGCCGATAAATGGTGTTCGCCGCGCATGGCCTGTCGGTCGCCGGGGCGCCGGCCCAGGCAGGGATGCGGCCGTACCTCGCGGACTGGTTCGGCAATCCCTCCAGGGACCACGCCTGCGCAGAAGAACAGAAGGAGGCCTTCCTGGGCGGCGGCACCGAGGCCATCCTGACCGCCGTACGGGACGCTTTGCGGGAGTGGCCGTAGCCCAGGACCCGTACCCGGCGGTTGCGGTACGGGGTCCTGGCGGGCGTCGCTGGCGGAGTGTCCCGGCGGGGGGTGCGGGGCAGTTCTGCCACGTGACGCGTTCCGGGGTGGGCCTCGCATGACCCTCGGCCCCCGGACGGCGCGCGGGGAAGGCGTGCCTTTGCTCTCAGCTGGGAGGTTGATTTCTCCCAGTGGTTCACTGAAGAACTCCCATGAACACGGCGGCGAGGTGCCCGGGCGACGGCGGTACTCACATGGCTCGCCGATTTCAACCAGGCCACGGTCAGGCGGGGGCTGGCGGGCGAACGTCACGAGTTCTGCGGTCCTCGGATCCGTCTGATGCCCCTGCGCATGGGAAGAGGACTACTGCGGGGATTCGAAGAACACGGCCTGGTTCTTGCCTGCGGTTTTGGCTTGGTACAGGGCCGTGTCCGCGTCCCGCAGCGCCTTGCTGGGCGTGGTCGGCCTGGTGATGCTCCGTGCTCCGATGCTGGCGGTCACGCGGACCGAATTTCCGTGGGCGAGGATGAACGGGTCTTTGAAGGCGTCAAGAAGCCGCTTGGTGTAGTCGTGCAGTGTCCTCGCGTCCACGCCTTCCACGAGGAGCGCGAATTCGTCTCCGCCGAGCCTGGCCACCAGGTCCTGCTCGCGAACCCTGCTCGTCAGCCGCCCTGCGACGTCGACCAGCAGGTCGTCACCGACCGGGTGTCCCAGTGTGTCGTTGACATCCTTGAAGCCGTCGAGATCGACCATCACCAGTCCGGTGCCGGAGACAGCGGAGCACCGGCTGAGGGCGGACTCCATGCGTTCGTGCAGCAGCGTGCGGTTGGCCAGACCCGTCAACGGGTCGTGGGTCGCCTGATGGCTCAGCTGCTTTTGGAGTTCTTCCTGTTCCCGCAGTGAGGCGGCGAGGGCAACGGCCCTGCCCTGGGCATACTGGGCCAGGAACGACACGCGCAGCACCAGCCGACGAGCACCGTGACGTCCGCGGGCTGATAGCGGATGCCACCGACATCGGCAAGCACGATCAGCGGCCCCATCAGAACCAGCGCGATCAGGACCGACAGCCGCCGCCGGGGCATCCGCCCCTGGTCCTCCGCCGACCGCGACGGCTGGGCCACGGACGAGTGCAGCGCCGCCGCCCCCAGCAGGAGGGACGAGAGCATCCACGCCACCTCGGACGAGTCCTCCGCAATCGCGGTGCCGGTCGTCGCCTGGGACCCGTAGTAGTGCTGTGACCGGGAAGGTTCACCGGGTCGCCTCTGGCGCGAGTTACCTCGCGGCCGGTTGGATATGAGGACACATCCGATCGGGTGCATGGAGGTGCGGTGGCAGAGCCGGTCAAGGTCCGGAGGCTGACGGATCAGGAGGGGCAGCGGCTGCAGCAGATCGTGCGGCGGGGTAGCACCAGCACGGTGCGTTACCGGCGGGCGATGATGCTGCTCGCTTCAGCTGGTGGGAACACCGTGCCGGTGATCGCCCAGCTGGTCCAGGCCGACCAGGACACGGTGCGGGATGTGATCCACCGCTTCAATGAGATCGGCCTGGCCTGCCTGGACCCTCGGTGGGCGGGAGGCCGTCCCCGCCTGCTCAGTCCTGACGACGAGGACTTCGTCATCCAGACGGCCACCACTCGCCAACACCCTCACGGCCCTCAAATCGATCCGGGCCGCCCGCCCGGACGGCGCCCCCATCTACGTGATCCTGGACAACCTCTCCGCCCACAAGGGGGTCAAGATCCGCCGCTGGGCGAAGAACAACAAGGTCGAACTGTGCTTCACCCCGACCCAGGCGTCATGGGCGAACCCGATCGAGGCGCACTTCGGGCCGCTGCGGCAGTTCACCCTCGCCAACTCCCATCACCCCAACCACACCGTCCAGACCCGTGAACTGCACCGCTACCTGCGATGGCGCAACGCCAACGCCCGCCACCCCGACGTCCTGGCCGCCCAACGCCGCGAGCGCGCCCGCATCCGCAGCGAGAAAGGCATCCGGTGGGGCGGCAGACCGCTCACGTCCGCCGCCGCGTGACCAGGCACAAGGTGAATTCACTGTCCGGGCACGGCGCTACCGGCCTGTGACCACGCCGTCCGGACCGAACCCAGTTTGATCACCCCGTTTGGTCCGGAAGCACAGCCGAGAGGAACAGCACCCGTGAGTGAATGGCAGCTGGCCGAGACATTCCGCAGCACGTCGGGCGACGTCCGCTGGGGCAGCCTCGGACAACCCCAGAAGGTGCTGCCCTGTCCGAGTCGGCTGGTGACGCCGATGGAGCCGCCCATGGCGTCGGTGAGTCTGCGGCAGATGGCCAGGCCGAGGCCGGTGCCTCCGTAGCGGCGGGTGGTGGAGGCGTCGGCCTGGGAGAAGGCGTCGAACATCCGCTGCTGATCGGCCTCGGCGATGCCGATGCCGGTGTCGGCCACCTCGAAGCGCAGCCCCGGTCCGTTCGCCGCGGTGGACTGGTCAGGGGCGGGGCGGGCACGCAGGATCACCTCGCCGGATTCGGTGAACTTCACCGCGTTGGACGCCAGGTTGAGCAGGATCTGGCGCAGCCGGCCGGCGCCTCCGAGCACCATCGCGGGCAGGTCGGGATCGCAGTCACTGAGCAGTTCCAGGCCCTGGGCCTGGGCGGTCTGCGCCACCAGCGAGATGACCTCCTCCACCATCAGCTGGGGGCTGAAGGGGACCTCGTCCAGTTCGAGCTTGCCGACCTCCAGCTTGGAGAAGTCCAAGATGTCGTTGATCAGCGACAGCAATGCCGAGCCGGCGGTCTGTATGCCCTCGGCATAGGGGCGCTGCTCGTCGTCCAGCGCGGTGCCCAGCAGCAGGTCGCTCAGCCCGATGACCCCGTTCATGGGGGTGCGGATCTCGTGGCTCATGGAGGCGACGAACTGCGACTTCGCCCGGGAAGCGGCGATCGCCTGGTCGCGGGCCTCCGCCAGGGCGGCTTCGGCCTGCCTGCGCTCGCTGATGTCGCGGACGAAGGCATTGAAGCAGCGTGCCTTCGCCGACTTCAGCCGCCACACCGCCAGTTCGACGGGTATCTCGTGGCCGTCGCGGTGCACGGCGCTGAGTTCGATCTGGCGGCCCAGCACATGGGCCTCTCCACCGGCCAGAACCCGCCGCAGGCCGGCCCTGTGCGCCGCGTGGTACCGCTCGGGAATGATCGTCTCCGTCAGCGGCCGACCCATCGCCTCGCGGTGCGTGAACCCGAACAGTCTCTCGGCGCTCTTGTTCCAGTCGATGACCAGGCCGTCCTCGTCGATGGAGACGAAGGCATCCCTGGCGGTCTCGATGACCGAACGGGCCTGGGCCTGCAGCAGCCGCAGGGCTTCCTCCCGGCGCCGCTGGCCCTCCGCCTCGCGGACGAACCCGCGCACCTCGAGCGGCGTGCCGGCGGCGTCCCGCACCACCCAGGACGTCGCCTCCGTCCACAGCCAGTGCCGGTCGGAGTGCCGCAGACGCAGACACACCACCACCCCGCCGTCGCGGAGCAGATCCCGCTCCGCCCAAGCGAATTCCTCCACATCGCCCGCATGCACCCAGGACTCGGCCGACGTCCCGACGATCTCCTCGACCGGCCTGCCCAGCAGCGCCGCCCCCGCTGCGGAGACCTCCTGGTACACGCCCTCGACCGTCCGCCGGAAGACCATGTCCGGGGAGTTCTTCACCAGCAGCCGGAACCGCTCCTCGTCGTCGGCCGCGTACTGTCTCGGGGGGTCAGTGGGCCCCATAGGTCCGCCTCCACGTGGGACGCCCGACCATGAGGCGGCCGGGACTTACGTCGGACGACTTCCGCGCGCAGCGCCGCCGGACGGCGGATGATCAGCAGTGTCGGGTCGTGGATACGTCACGTCGAAGCACGAGGCCACACATACCCGGCGCGGTTACTGAGATCGGCACCGGGCCCACAGGGTGGGAAATTGGTGAAGACGTCCACCCGGGGGACGGTCATCGCGGCTGGTATGGGATGACCGGCTCCCACCCGGAGCATCCGACGGCCTTCACATCCCACGGCCTTGGGTTGATGACAGACGTCAAGGTCAAGCGATCCTCTCCAATAGGCAACGCCCTTCCAGGGAAGGATGAACCACTGAAGATCGCAAATCGACGTCCGGCTCTGGCGGCCTGGTCCAGGCCGGTGTCGAGTCCGTCTGAAGTGATTGCGGTAGGCGGATTCTGGCATCACGTCGCCGGGGGCGACGTCGCGGCGTTCGGCGGGACGGGCCTTGCGGCGGGTGAGCCGTCGGGTCATCAGCCTGATGGCGGCCCACGTGATCAGCGACTCGCTCATCGCAGGCAGGTCACGGCAGTGCCGCCGGGCCGCAGATCCACGACTTCTTCGCCCGGTCCACCAGCTTTCCGGCACAGGTGGAGTCCGCCCAGACAGTGGCGATCGCGGGGTGCGTGAGCGCGAGCCGGAAGAGCGGTTCGGGAACTGCTCCGCATGCGCAAGGAGATCGACGCCCTGCGTGCCGGCCGCGACCCGCAGGACGACCAGGAACTCCCGTCATGACCGGCATCTGCGGCAGGGCTTGCAACCTGTACCCAGGTACAGGTTTACCGTTGTAGGTGTCCCCAGCGGGAGGAAGTGACGACTGGAGTGAGCGCGATGACTGACCTGGACTGGGTTCCGCAGTCCTGCACCCTGCCCACCGAGGAGCGGCCCTTGCGGGTGGCGGAATGGGACGGGCTGTTGGCCGAGCGGCTGAGGGAGGTCTCCCGGCCCGAGCCGCTGCGGCTGCGACTGGACCTGGGTGGTGACACCAGCGTCGAAGCACAAGTCCGTGAGCTGGTGGAAAAGGAGACCGGCTGCTGCTCGTTCTTCACTTTCACCGTCACTGCTGACACCGGGGCCCTGCTGCTGGACATCTCGGTGGACGAGGTGCACGCGCCGGTCCTGGACGCCTTGGCGGCGCGGGCGAGTGCCACCGGTGAGGGAGCGCCGCGGTGAGCGGCGACCTGCTGCGCAGTGGGCAGGTCGCCGAGGCGGCCGGGGTGAACATTCAGACCCTGCGCTACTACGAGCGGCGTGGGCTGCTGGACGAACCCGAGCGCAGCCCGGGCGGTCACCGTCTGTACGGGGGTGAGGCGGTCACCGCGCTGCGGGTGATCAAGGCCGCCCAGCGCCTGGGCTTCACGCTGGAGGAGGTCGCCGAGCTGCTGGAAACGGGCCGCCACCGCCACGGCCGCCCGGTCGCGGGCCTTCAGCAGCGCGCGGCCGCGAAGCTCGCCGAGGTCGACGCGAAGATCGCAGACCTGACCACCATCCGTACCGCCCTGGCCGCCGCCGTCGACGCGGGCTGCGACGACCTGACCGTCTGCGCGTCCAGTGCCTGCTGCCCCATCCCCTTCACCGACCTCGCCGAGGAGAACCGCCATGCCGGACCCTGCTGCTGATCCACGCCCCCACCGCGCCCCGAAGGCGCTCGGGGGCCTGGCCGCCCTGGCCTGCGTGGCGTGCTGCGCGCTGCCGATCCTGACCACGGCGGGTGCTGTCGGGGTGGGTGCCGAAGCGGTGGTGGGCCGGCTGCCCGCCGTCGCCGTCGTCCTGGCCGTGCTCGCCGTCGGAACCTGGTGGTTGGGCCAGCGCCGCCGCTCCTGCTCCTGCGCGCCGAAGACCCCAGGGGAGGGTGGATGCGGCTGCCAGACGTCCAAGGACCCGCTGAAGATCACCGACACGGCCCGTCGCTAGGGTCAGCCGGTATGACCGTCGCTCGTTCCGTTGCCCTGTTCGTTGCAGCCGCCCTGTTCGAGATCGGCGGGGCCTGGCTGATGTGGCAGGGCATCCGCGAGCACAAAGGCTGGATCTGGATCGGTGCCGGAGTAATCGCCCTGGGGCTCTACGGTGCCGTCGCGACCTTCCAGAGCGACGACAACTTCGGGCGGATCCTCGCCGCGTACGGCGGCATCTTCGTCGCCGGGTCGATCGCCTGGGGGATGGTCGCCGACGGCTACCGCCCCGACCGCTTCGATGCCGTCGGCGCGCTGATCTGCCTCGCCGGCATGGCCGTGATCATGTACGCGCCCCGCAACCACTGATCGCTCTCACTCCCCTCCGCCACCCCCGTGGCCGGGCTCACGCATGTGCCGAGCGGCGCCGGATCGCGTGGCAATCAGTACCGCCGCCTGGTCGCGCAGGTACTCGACGACGTACTCGCGGACATCGCCACGCCTTGAGCGCATGCCACCGAAGGTTCCGGGCAACGTAACCGTCCCTCGGCCTGAGGCAGTCAAGCGGCTACAAGGCCACCACGAGAGCGCAACGGGTCGGTGGCGGCGCTGCGGCTCGACGCCGGTCGTCCCTACCATCAACCATCCGGCGTGCAGGGGGTGCGAAATTCCTCCGGACAAGGGGGACTCTGTGCAGTCGACCGTTTCACGGCCGGTGTTCCGGCGCCTCGTCGGCGCTTGCGCGGCCGGCGTGGCCTTGGCCGCAAACTCAGGATGCTCGGTTGCCATCGATGCCGTCGCCGGCATCTCCGTGACCGGCGACGGCCATCTGCTCGGCGTCTTGATGGTCTGCGGGCATCAGATCGATGGCGCCACCCTCTACGTAGAAAGCGAAGACGTCAACAGTGAAGTGACGGTCGGTTCATGGGCCGCCAACCGCCCCCTCACCGCAGGCCTCGCCACCTGGCCCCTCGATACTCCTTCCGTCGGCTGGACCGCGACCACATCTCTCAAACCGCTCACCGCCAAGACCACCTATGCCGTCTACGGCTGGACCAAGGACAGCTCGTGGTCATCGAGTAGCGTCTCCTTCACTGTGACCGACCGGGACCGGCTCACCCCGGGAACGGTCCGCTACGACCACGTCTCGGGCAACAGCGAGGAATCCACCATCACCGTCCCGCTAGCGGAGTTCAAAGCCAGGGCCTGCGAGAACAGTTGACGCCCCAGCGCCTTGCGCCAGGCACTCACAAGATCTCCGTTGAAGGCCGACCCGTTGGATCTCGGATGTGGTGGTCGAGGACCAGCTAACTCCAGCGCAGTGGGCCGAGCGGGGCGACTGTTTGGGCTGCATCGCCGGAGCTCTGTCGTTCGCCGAGTACCGGCAGGGGCTGTAGGCGGCCGGGTTCGTCGGCGTGGAGACCACGCGGACCACAGGGTGAGCGGGAAGGCTCCGCACGACTGACATACCAAGGCCCTTGCACCATCGGGAATGCAAGAGCCCTGGAAGGGCGCCCGATTACTGCTGGGTGCTGCCCCGGCGGCGTACGACGAGGATCACGGCCGCGGCGACGACGACGATCGCCGCGACGATGCCGGTCCACGCACCCGCCGACAGCCCGCCGTCGCCATCCTTCTCGGTGTCGGCCGCCTGCGGGGAGGGAGAGACGGCCGTCTCCTCGGCGGTCGGGGTCGGGGTCGGGGAGGCGGAGGGGCTTTCCGACTCGCTGGGGGAGGGGCTGACCGGCTTCGCGCCGGGTGCGGCGGCCTTCAGCTTGAGCACGGGCGCCGGATTCTCGCCGCTCTCGTCCAGCTCGATCCAGCGGTCGGTACGTCCGTCGCTGTAGGTCTGGAGCGTCTTGAAGGCCAGCTCCTTCGCGTCGGGAAGCTGCCTGACGACGACGGAGTACTCGGCGTTCACACCGGCCTTCACCGCCGGGCCCTTGACGGTGTAACCGTCGTCGGCGGCCGTGAACTTCCAGTCCTTGGGGCCCTCGCCGTATGTCACGTCGGCGGGGGCGATGCCCTCGGGCAGGACCACACGGATCTGCGTGATCCCGGCGGTGTCCGACTCCGACTCGGCGTCGAAGGAGACCTCGACGTTCTCGGCGAGGGCCTGGGCCTTGTCCGACTCGACCTCCACGTGCGCGGCGGCCGGCCCGGCGGTGAGGAGGACGAGGGCGGTGGTCGCGGTTGCCGCGAGGGTCAGCCGGCGCACGGTGCGGTGCTTGGTGATGGCATCGAACATGGATGTCTCCAGGCATGGGGGGAGCGTGGGGCGGCGCTCATCGGAACGACCGCCCGGGCAGGTCAACTGGCGAGAGTGAGCCCCGCCTGGGGAGGGCCCCTCCGGACCACCACGTTCGCGAGCACCGTCTCCACCGGCGGTGGGTGCTCCAGCCACGCGAGGGCGAGCGCCGACAGCCCCGGCTCCGTGCGGGCCGGGCGGTCGGCGAGCAGCGCCCGGACCGTGGCGACTCGGGCACGGGCCGTGTCGACCGCCGTCGTCACACCGCACGCCAGTGACCAGCAAACGATGTCCGCGCGGTGCAGCAGTACGGCGACGAGTACGGCCGCTACGGCGTGTACGGCCGTCATGGCCAGCGAGTCGTGCAGGCGCTCGTGCCATGCCTGGTGGGCGTCGGCGGCGTGGTGCAGGTGGCCGACGCCCGGCGGACACGACACAGCCATGGGTGCCGTCGCGCCATCCACGTGGGCGCTCATCAGCCACAGGTGCAGTCCCGCCTGCGCTGCGCCGCACGTCACCACGACCGTGGCCAGGGAGCGTGGGCGTCGTGTGCCGACGAGACCGACACCGAAGAGCACCAGCAGGGCCAGCGCACTCTGCCGCCACAGCGCGGGCCCCTCGGCGACCAGATGGTGCGCGCTCACCCCTAATACCGTCCCGACGATCGCGAACACGGCCGCCCGCAGAACGGGAAGCGGCGCGCGGTGCGACGGCGTACGAAGGGTGCTGAGCGTGGTCATGGCCCGCCCATCATCGGACATCGCTCACCTCGGCCGGAGGCCGGATCCGCAAAGAGGCGTCTCGTCCGGATTCCGTCATTCGTTCGCGACCTCCTGTGCGCGCGCTTTTCGGGTCGGGCCCTCGTACCGTGGGGACCGGACCGCGGCGGTGTGCCCACACTGCGGAGGGAAACGCCATGATCGGTTGGGGTGAGATCGCGTACGGGGCCGCGTTGTCGGCCGTCGCCGCCTCGGTGCTGCTGGCTGTTGCCACCCGCGGCCGTCGCCCCGCCGTGATCCTCACAGGGGCGCTGGCTGCCGCAGCAGGCCCCGTCGCCTGGAACGCCATTCTGAGAGCGGCCCACGGCGACCAGTTCTTCACGGACGCGCCGTTCACCGTCTTCCCCGTCAGTTGGCAGGACACGGGGTCGGGCGTCTTCGCGCTCGCTGTCGCGGCGCTCTTCTATGGGCTGGGCCCCCTACGGGCCGAACCCGGCCGACGCACGGTCGGATACGCGCTGCTGGCCGGGCTCGCAGCCTTCCTTGTGGACATCTACCTCTACTGAGGCGAGTGAAGAACATCCGGACTCTCCCGCGGGGCGCGAACATAGAGGCGTCGCTCCGAGGGGCGGGGGCTGCTTCGCGTCGGAAGGGCAATCCGCTGCAGGCGAGTTCGAACCCTTTCCCCAGCTGGCGCGGTCGACTCCGTGCACGCTAAACCCGTCCCTCCGGGAAAGCGTTCGGGACGTGTTCGGGACGTGTTCGGGACGCAAGGATAGGAACAGACAGGCAAATGCCGAGAAGGGCTGCCACGCTTCATCGGAGTTCTTTCGTGGATACCCCCGGCTTCAGCCGGGGAGGAAACGGAACGCCTGGGAGCAGGGCAAGGAGTTGGGATGCGCCCCAGGGCGGATCACAGTGCCCTGACCCGCACGTTTGCTCTCCACCTGCGGTGTGGCTAGTGCCGCGTCAGGCAACGTTGGCCCTGGCGATGTCCTTGCGCAGGCACCGGAACGGTTACGTGTCCGAACCTGAACTTTGTCGGCCACTCAGGCCAGTGCGCGCTGAACGCGCCCATCGGGAACGGATCCCGATCGGCGCGTCACGGAGTACAGGCGGCGGTATCAGCCAAGATGCCGGGCGAAGAAACGTAGCGTGCTGTCTATCTCGAATGCCGGGACCTCACCGTGCTTGCCGGGGTTGGCGTGCAGCGTCTTCTCGGTTGAGGCGAAGGCGTCGAACAGTGCCAGGCTCTGGGTCCGTGGCACTCGCTCATCGTCCCACTGCACGAGGAACTCCACAGGGACGGTAATCCGCGCGGCGGTCTCGGCTGACACCTCAGCACCGGCCAGGCCCAGCACCGCCGCCCGGACCCGGGACTCGGCGGCAATAAGCGGGACGCCGAGCACGCAGCCCAGTGACACACCCCAGTAGCCAACTGGGCCAATGCCAACATGACTGAGCTTCTGGACCGCGTTGAGGACTGTCTGCCATTCCGGCACAATCTGGCGGACAACGAGCGCCTGGAAGCCGGCGATCAGCGGGGCCAGTCCCTCACCGGCGTCAAGCCGGGCCTCGTACTCGGTCGCGATCCGGGTGAACTCCTCATGTTCCGGTCGGTCACCGTGGCTAGGCGCATCGACCGCCACCACGGCGAAACCGCACTCGGCTACGAAACGGCGCGCACGGTCCACGATGCCAGGGGCCTTCTTGTTCTGACCGCCGCCGTGCCCCAATGCAATCAGGGGGCGGGTCCCGTCGGCACCTCGTGGAGTCCATAGCACGCCAGGGATGTCGCCGAGGAGGAAGAGCTGTTCAAAGACGCCGTCGGACGACGTCTCAGAGGTAAAGCGCATAGCGTTTCGGGCCTTTCGGGATTCCTGCTGCGGGCGCTCTCTAGTGTGATCGCCGCAAATCACGAGTAAGTGCCAACCTCGATCTTTCGCGATGGTCTGCCGACGGAGTCGGCAGACCATTTCACGTTCGGTGGCTTTTGGCGGGCAGGCCGGTAGCCCGGCTGAGGTATCGGGTGGGCGCGGGGTTCCACTGCTCCGGATACATGGTGCTGCTCGCAGGGACGAGAAAGCTACTGGTCAGACCGGGTTGGGCAGTTGGTCGAGCCGTCCAAGGGCGCTGGTGACGACATGGGTCCATGCCCAGTGGTGAGCGACGCGGAGGATCCGGCGGCGGCCGGTGGTGACGAGCTGGCCGGCCGAGCTGAACAGGCGGAGCCGCAGGCGGCGGGGCTACCAGAACCGGGCCTGGCCGTTCAGGGCAAGCATCGGCATCCAGGCCAGCAGGTCGAGTGTGATCTGGACGATCTCCAGCCAGACCCTGTTCTGCGCGGTGTCGTGCAGGGGCAGGTTCCGCCAAGATGGCGCTCACGGACGCGGTGACGATGTCAAGGACGCCGACCATGGCGAGTGCCGATCGGCGCTGTCGCCGATGGTCAGCGAGGGACACTGCTCAGCCGTGCGGCACACAGGGCGATGTAGAGCTCCGCGGAGGAGGCCGCGTCGGTCGTCCGTCGGCCGGTCAGCTCGGTGATCCTGTTGAGCCGGTACAGGACGGTGTTGCGGTGGCAGTGCAAATGCTCGGCGGCTCTGGTCGTCGAGCCACCGGTGGCGAACCAGGTGTCCAACGTGTCGAGCAGCAGGGACCGTTCCGTTTCCGGCTGGGTGAGCAGCGGTCCGAAGACCGTGTGAGCCACCTCGGCCGCGGCATCGGGAGACGCGGCTGCGAGCAGGGCGATCGGTGAACTCCCGTAGACGTGCGTGTCATGGGTACCAGGGGGCAGGCACTGGGCCGCCAGTTGTGCCTCTCGCCGGGCGTTCGACGCGTCCATGGGGGAGGCGAAGGGTCTGCTGATGCCCACCCGGGAGAGCGCCGTGGTGCTGAGCCGTTCCTGTGTCGCCGAGGCAGGATGTCCGTGCGGAACGGCGAGCAGGCCCAGTAGGGCGCCCGCCTGGTGGGTCCACTCGGAATCGACACCGATCTCCCGCAGGCGGCCCTCAGCCGCGGGCAGCGGTTCCGCGCCGTCGTTGATCTCGGCGTACACCACCTGGAAGGGCCCTTTGCGGCGATCCAGGCCGAGGACTCGCACGATCTCCCAGGCGCTGGAGCTGTTCTCGGCGGTGCCGTCGAGCAGTGTGGTGAGTTTGACGCTGCGGGCCGCCGCGTCGCGGCGTGTCTGCTCCTCGACGGTGGCGCGGTATGCCTCGGCCGCCACGCTGGAGTACTCGTCGATCACCACCCAGATGTCCGACGCCCTGTGCAGCAGCTTCGCGGCGCTGTTCTCATCGACAGCCATCGCCAGCAGCCGGTCCCAGATGAACCGCCCGGCGAGACGGAAGGCATGCAGCAGTGCGGCGAGGGGGATGCCCTGTTCCGCCTTGAGCCGGCCTGCCGCCCGGGGGGCTTCCACACTGGTCAGCGCGCCACCGTGCAGGGAAGCGAGCAGGGCGCAGAGGTTGTCGTGGACGGCGGTGCGCAGTTGCGCATGGCTCAGCGGCGTGCTCTCGCTGTACGCGAGTTCGCCGACGAGGATCTCGGTGGTCAGCTCATCGGTCAGCGAGTCCACCGAGTCCAGCAACCGATCGAGCATCTCGGCCACGCACTCGTCGGTGCCCAGCAGCGTCGTCATGTGCCCGATGGTAGGCGGCGCGCACGATTGTGCACAGGCCCAATCCATACGTCGTTATCTCCGGCCACCGCCCATGGCCTGCATGGCGTCGGTGGGGCGAACATCCAGGTCAGCGTGGACCACCCGCGGACCGACGAATGAGGCGTTCGCACAGTCCGCGCACTCGTCGGTCAAAGGAGATCGAATGAACACCTACGACTACGTCATCGTCGGCGCCGGGTCCGCGGGCTGTGTGCTGGCGGCGCGGCTGTCCGAGGACCCCGATGTCAGGGTGGCGCTGATCGAAGCGGGAGGACCCGACACCGCCCAGGAGATCCACATCCCGGCCGCCTTCCCCCAGCTGTTCAAGAGCGAGCTCGACTGGGACCTCGACTCCGAGCCCGAACCGGGGATCTTCGGACGGCGGACCTACCTGCCCCGGGGCAAGGTGTTCGGTGGCAGCAGCTCGATCAACGCCATGATCTACATGCGCGGCAACCCGGCCGACTACGACGGATGGGCCGCGGGCGGGGCCACGGGCTGGTCGTACGCCGATGTGCTGCCGTACTTCCGGCGCTCGGAGGACAACGAGCGGGGCGCGGACGACCTCCATGGAGCGGGCGGCCCGCTGGCGGTCAGCGACAGCCGGTCCCGCCATCCGCTCGCCACGGCGTTCGTCCACGCCGCCGAGCAGGCCGGGTACAAGCGCAACGAGGACTTCAACGGCGAGACGCAGTTCGGCGTCGGGCCGTACCAGCTGACCCAGCGCGGCGGCATGCGCTGCAGCACGGCCGTCGCCTACCTGCACCCCGCCCTGGAACGGCCGAACCTCACGGTCCTGTCCTCCGCGCGGGCCCACCGCGTGGTGATCGAGGCCGGCCGGGCGACGGGAGTGGAGGTGGAGCGGGGCGGCGCGGTCGAGGTGGTCCGCGCCGAGCATGAAGTGATCCTGTCCGCGGGCACGTACGAGTCCCCGAAGCTGCTGATGCTGTCCGGTGTCGGACCCGCCGCCGTGCTGCCGGCCTTCGGTATCGACGTGGTGCGCGACCTGCCCGTGGGCCAGGGCCTGCAGGACCACTACATGACGCTGCTGAACTTCCGTACCGACGTCGAGTCCCTGATCGCCGCGGCGAGCCCGGAGAACGCGGCCCTGCTGCAGAGCGAGGGGCGCGGGCCGCTGACCTCCAACATCGGCGAGGCCGGCGGTTTCTTCCGCAGCCGGGACGGCCTGGCCGCCCCGGACGTGCAGTTCCATGCGGCGCCGGTGCTGTTCCACCAGGACGGGCTCGGCCCTGCCACCGAGCACGGCTTCGCCTTCGGTCCTTGCGTGCTCGCCCCCACCAGCCGCGGTCAGGTGACGCTGCGCGCCCCGCGCCCGGACGCCGCACCGCGGATCACGCACAACTACCTGATGACGGCAGAGGACCGCGACAGCATCGTCGGCGGGATCAGGATCGCCCTGCGGATCGCGGCGCAGCAGGCGGTGGCCGACGTGGTCACCGGACCGTACGACGTGCCGGAATCCGACTCCGAGGCGGACATCCTCGCCTGGGCGAAGCGGTCCGGGCAGACGCTGTACCACCCGACGTCGACCTGTGCCATCGGCTCGGTGGTCGACCCCGACCTACGGGTGCTGGACGTGTCCGGCCTACGGGTCGTCGACGCCTCGGTGTTCCCGTCGGTGCCGAGGGCGAACACCAACGCGCCCGTGATCATGGCCGCGGAGAAGGCGGCCGACCTCATCAGAGGCATCAAGGGATTCAACGGAAGCAACGGAATCAGCGGAATCAACGAAGCCAAGGGAGCCACCCGATGACCACGACGCCGACAACCGAACCTGCCGCCGAACAGATGGCAGAGGTCGACCGGGCGATCGCCGAGCTGGCCCGCGGCGAGGCCGCCTGGGCCGCGTGCGGCCTGGCGAAGCGACGGGAGCTGCTGGAGGGGGTGTACGCCGCCACCGCCGAGCAGGGCAAGGCCTGGATGCGCGCGGCTGTCGCGTACAAGCGGCTGCCGGACGGCAGCCCGCTGATCGGCGAGGAGTGGGTCTCCGGACCGTACCCGGTGCTGACCGGCACGGGCGCGCTCGCGGCCAGCGTACGAGCACTGGAGGAGGGCCGCAGTCCCGTCGACGCCTTCTCCACCGTCCCGGCTCCCGGCGGGCGCGTCGCTGTCCGTGTCCTGCCGCACAGCGTCTGGGACAGGCTGCTGTTGAGCGGTTTCAGTGCCGAGGTGTGGATGCCGCCGGGCGTCACCGCCGAGACGGTACGCAGCCGGGCGGGCCTTGCCCTGCGACAGCCGGCCGCGTCCGCGGGCGTCGGCGTGGTACTCGGAGCCGGGAACATCACCTCGATCCCGGTCCTGGACGTGCTGTACGAGCTGTACGCGCACAACCGGGTCGTGGTCCTGAAGCTGAACCCGGTCATGGACGGGCTCTTCGAGGTCTTCAGCCGGGTGCTGGCCCCGTTGATCGAGGTCGGCGCGGTCCGCATCGTGACCGGCGGCGCCGATGTCGGCGCCTACGTCGTGAACCACCCGGGCGTCGGGCATGTCCACATAACCGGCAGTGCCGTGAGCCATGACGCGATCGTCTTCGGTACGGGTCCCGAAGGTGCCTCGCGCAAGAAGGCGGGCACGCCGCTGCTTGAGAAGCCGGTCACCAGTGAACTCGGCGGCGTCTCGCCGACGATCGTGATTCCGGGCGACTGGTCCGAGGCCGATCTGCGCTTCCAGGCCGAGCACGTCGCCACCCAGCGGCTGCACAACGGCGGCTACAACTGTGTGGCGAGCCAGGTGGTCGTCGTCAGCTCCGACTGGGCACAGAAGGACCGGTTCCTGGCGCATCTGCGAGCGGCACTGGCCAAAGCCCCCGCGCGCCCCGCCTACTACCCGGGCAGCGACGGCCGGGTGGCGCAGGCCCTCGCGTCGTACCCCGGCGCGGAGCGCGTCGGCGGTGGACGGGTGCTGATCGACAACCTCGACCCGAAGGAGCCGGGCCCGGCGCTGACCACCGAGTACTTCGCCCCCGTGCTGGGCGTCCTCGAATTGCCCGGGAACGCGGGGGAGTTCCTGGACGAGGCGGTCCGCACCGCGAACGGGAAGTTCGCCGGAACGCTCGGTGTGAACCTCGTCGCGCACCCCCGCACCATCGCCGCGCTCGGCCCCGCCCTCGACGAGGCGATCGCCGAACTGCGCTACGGAACGGTCGCGCTGAACGCGTGGACGGGCGTCGGCTATCTGACCGCCACCGCCTCCTGGGGCGCCTTCCCCGGCCACACTCTGGACGACGTACAGAGCGGGATCGGCGTCGTGCACAACGCCGTACTCCTGGACGGGCCCGAACGCACCGTCGTACGAGGCCCCTTCCGTCCCGTACCCCGGTCGGTCCTGCACGGGGAGCCGGCGATCTCCCCCAAGCCCCCGTGGTTCGTCACCAACCGTACCGCCGCCACCACGGGACGCCTGCTCACCGGCTTCGCCGCCGCGCCCCGATGGTCCAAGCTGCCCAGGATCTTCGCCTCCGCGTTGCGCGGCTGACCACCGAACCGTCCGAGACCACACGGGAGACCACCATGCTCAACCTGGCTGTCCTGCTGGAGGACACCGCACGCGAACTTCCGGAGCGCGACGCCGTGGTGCTGAGCGACACGAGACTGTCGTACGCGCAGGTCGACGCCGAGGCGAACCGGGTCGCGGCGGCGCTCGCTGCCCGCGGCATCGGGCCCGGTGACCGGGTCGCCCTGAGCTGTCCCAATCTGCCCCACTTCCCGGTCGTCTACTACGGCATCCTCAAGACCGGGGCGGCGGTCGTGCCGCTGAACGTCCTGCTCACCGAGCGGGAGATCACGTATCACCTCCAGGACTCCGGCGCGAAGGCGTACTTCTGCTTCGAGGGCACGGACCAGCTGCCGATGGCGAAGGCAGGCCTGGCGGCGTTCGGTTCGGTCCCCGGCTGCGAGCACTTCGTCGTGATCGCCACTGACCCGGCCCACGGCTCCCCGTTCGACGAGGTGCCGACACTGACGGAGTTCACCCGCGACTGGCCCGCCGTGTTCGAAACCGTGCAGACGAGCGAGACCGATACCGCGGTCGTGCTCTACACCAGCGGCACGACGGGTAAGCCCAAGGGCGCGGAGCTGACCCACAGCAACATGGTTCAGCGAATTCTTGCGAGGAACCCCGGGCGTTTACGACTCCGTTGGGAAATGCGTAAACCGGCTTCGTCGGCTCGCTGAGGTCGGCATGATCGTTCTGTTCATCGGAGCGAGAGGCGGGGCTGGGTGTC